>CAMHNI010000015.1 GCA_946186505.1 uncultured Prevotellaceae bacterium
AAACCTGTATTGATATTAAGAGTATAAACTGTCAACCTAAATCAGTACACTTCATATATAGAGATGCGGTTCGGATTGACATCGCAGGACAACCCGCAAGTTCTGTATCAAGTGTTCAGGATTTGCATGAGTTCCTTCATGCCCTCCGACGCTCCTTTCTGGATCTGGTGGACACGGGAGCCGGCCGCAATGGGGTTGGGGTCTATGAGGTAAATGGGTGTAGAAGGCCCGGCATAGTGAATCAGTCCGGCAGCAGGATAGACAGCCAACGATGTGCCGATAATAATCAGGATGTCAGCCTCTTGTACCGCCTCGGCAGCCACGCTGATGTTTGGAACGGCCTCGCCGAAGAACACGATATAGGGACGCAGCAGCGAACCGTCGCCAGCCTTTGTGCCAGGTTCTATTTCACAGTTCTCAGGCGTCAGCTGCTGGATGTAGCGGGGGTCATCAACATTGCGGCTGGAACAAACCTTCATCAGTTCGCCATGCAGGTGAATGACCTTCGTAGAGCCTGCCATTTCATGCAGGTTGTCAACATTTTGCGTCACTACCGTCACATCATATTGCTTCTCCAAGGCGGCCACAAGCTTATGTCCCTCGTTGGGCTTCACACCCCAGCACTTTTTGCGCAGCATGTTATAGAAATTGGTTACCAGCGTCGGGTCGGCCTCCCATCCCTCATGTGTGGCCACTTTGGCTACAGGATACTCCTCCCACAGTCCGTCGGCGTCGCGGAAAGTCTTCAGTCCACTCTCCACAGACATGCCTGCACCTGTCAATACAACAATCTTTTTCATAGTCAAAACGATTAAAACTGTGCAAATATAAGCATTTTACGTCAAAAGGTATTGCCCTTTAACTCCTTTTAACTCCATTAACTCCTTTAACTCCCTAAAAAGTATTACCTTTGCGCCGATTTTCGAAAATCTACACATTATTATTATAGAGAAAGCATGGATAAAGTGAGTTATGCCCTGGGCTTGGGCATCGGTCAGCAGTTGGCACAAATGGGTGCTTCAGAGTTGAACATCGACGATTTTGCACAGGCCATCAAGGACGTTATCAGCGGCAGCGAACTGAAGGTTCAGCACCGCGACGCACAAAAGATTGTGCAGGAATACTTCGCAAAACAGGAAGAGAAGTTGAACGCCCAGCGTGCTGAGCAAGGCAAGGCACACAAAGAGGCGGGCGAGAAATATCTGGCAGAGAATGCCAAGAAGGACGGTGTCATCACACTGCCCAGCGGCTTGCAGTATCAGGTATTGAAAGAGGGCAACGGCAAGAAGCCCAGCGCCAAGGACACGGTGATGTGCCACTATGAGGGTTTCCTCATCGACGGCACAGTATTTGACAGCAGTGTGCAGCGCGGCGAGCCAGCCACCTTCCCCCTGCAGCAGGTTATCGCAGGCTGGACCGAGGGTTTGCAGCTCATGCAGGAAGGTGCCAAGTACCGTTTCTTCATCCCTTACCGTTTAGCTTACGGCGAGGGCGGTGCCGGTGCTTCGATTCCCCCGTTTGCCGCACTGATTTTCGACGTAGAGCTGATTCAGGTGGTATAACGTCATAACGATATAACGTAATAACGACAAATAACAAAACAAAAGCAAAATGAAAAAGTTAACTATCGTAGCCGCAATGGCTATTGTGGCCGCTGGCTTCACCGCTTGCGGCAATGGCACTCCGAAGGCCAGCCTGAAGAGTGATGTCGATTCGATGAGCTATGCTATTGGTATGGCTCAGACTCAGGGTTTGAAAGAGTATCTCGTTGACCGCCTCGGTGTAGATACCGCCTACATGGGTGAGTTCATCAAGGGTCTGAACGAAGGTGCCAACGCTGGCGACAACAAGAAGAAGGCCGCCTACTATGCCGGTATCCAGATTGGTCAGCAGATTGCCAACCAGATGGTGAAGGGCATCAATCACGAGATTTTCGGTGAGGACTCTACGAAGACCATTTCCATGAAGAACTTCATGGCCGGTTTCGTCAGCGGTACCACCGGCAAAGAGGGTCTGATGACTGTTGAGCAGGCTCAGACTGTTGCCCAGACCAAGATGCAGGAGATCAAGACCCGCGAGATGGAGAAGACCTACGGTCCCAACAAGGAAGAAGGTGAGAAGTTCCTGGCTGCCAATGCCAAGAAGGACGGTGTGAAGACGCTGGAGAGCGGTGTTCAGTACAAGGTTCTGAAGGAGGGCACCGGTGCCATTCCCGCTGACACCTCACTGGTGAAGGTTCACTATGAGGGCCGTCTGCTGAACGACTCTGTCTTTGACAGCTCTTACAAGCGCGGCGAGCCTATCACCCTGCGCTGCAACCAGACCATCAAGGGTTGGACCGACGCTATGGTTCACATGCCTGCTGGTTCTATCTGGGAAGTCTATATTCCCCAGGATCTCGCTTACGGTGAGCGTGAGCAGGGCATGATCAAGCCTTTCTCTGTTCTGAAATTCAAGATTGAACTCATTGAGGTTAATCCCAAAAAGTAAATCATGAAGAAGATGATCGTATTAGCACTCGCTGTCGTGGCGAGTGCTTCTTTTTGCACAGTTGATGCAAAGAAGAAGAAGAAGGAAGTAGTGGAACAGCCCGTCGTTGTTCCTGTTGAGTTGAAAACCAGTTCAGACTCTGTAAGTTATGCTGCCGGCATGGCTATCACCAACGGTCTGTTGCCTTTCTTGAAGCAGCAGCACGGCATTGACTCAGCCAGCATCGGCCTGTTCCTCAAGTCGTTTGAGGAGGTTATCAATGCGGGCGAGTCAACAGAAGCCAAGGCCCGAATCGCCGGTGTGGAGATAGCCAACCAGGTGCGCAGCCGCATGTTTACAGGTATTTCCGGTGAGTTCAAGGACTCACCCGACTCCATCGAGGCCGACCTCTTCTACCGTGGCTTTATTGATGCCATGAAGCAGGATTCTACTTATTTTAAGCAGAGTGTTGCTGAAGAGTACTTCAAACAGAAGCAGGAGGCAGACAAGATTGCCAAGGAGGAGAAGCTCTACGGTCCCAACCGTGATGCCGGTATCAAGTTCCTGCGTGAGAACGCCCTGAAGGACAGCGTCATCACCACCGCTTCAGGCCTGCAGTACAAGGTGCTGGTAAAGGGTGAGGGCGAAGTTCCCCAGACTACCGACAAGGTGCTTGTGAACTATGAGGGCCGTCTTGTTGACGGTACCGTCTTCGATGCCTCGAAAAAGCATGGCGACAAGCCTGCCTCGTTCCGTGCCGACCAGGTCATCAAGGGCTGGACGGAGGCTCTGACCATGATGCCCGTCGGTTCGAAATGGCGGCTGTTCATCCCTCAGGAGCTGGCCTACGGCGAGCGCAACATGGGTAACATCAAGCCCTATTCGGCACTGATCTTCGATGTCGAACTGGTTGGTATTGACAAGCCTAAGACAGAAGAGCCGGCTCAGGAAGCCAAGCCTGCAGCCAAGAAGACTGCCAAGAAAGGCAAGAAATAAACCAGGGCCCCCAGCAATAGCCATGGAAATAATCAATTTCGCTGACCAGAATTCGGTCATCAACCAGTATCTGTCAGAAATCCGTGACAAGAAGTACCAGCAGAACCGTCTGCTGTTCCGTAACAATATTGAGCGTATCGGGCAGATGATGGCTTTCGAGCTGTCAAAGACACTGGACTATAAGCCCAAGACGATCACCACGCCGTTAGGAACGATAGACATACCGCTTCCCCACGATGAACTGGTGATAGCCACTGTGCTGAGGGCCGGTCTGCCGTTCCATGAGGGATTTCTCTCTGTCTTCGACCACGCTGAGAACGGATTTGTCTCTGCTTACCGCATGTACACCAACCGTGAGCATACTGAGGTGGGCGTACATACCGAGTATATGGCAGCACCGAGTGTGAAGAACAAAACACTGGTCATCGTTGACCCCATGCTGGCCACAGGCGGCTCTATGGCCGCCAGCATCGAGGCGCTGCAGAAGACGGGCAAGCCGAAGAAGATACACATCTGTTGCGTCATTGCCACACCCGAGGGTATCGATGTTGTCAAAGAAGCACTGCCCGAGGGCTCGACCATCTGGTGTGCCGCCATTGATCCGGGCATGAATGCCCAGAAATACATCGTTCCCGGTTTCGGCGACTGCGGCGACCTCTGCTATGGCGAGAAACTCTGATAAGCAGAATCCATGGGAATACAATAACCAAAATGGCAGCTGACCGGCCGGTCATCTGCCATTTTTTATATCGCTGCAAGGGCTAACGAGTAATACTTCGACTCAGGACTGTCACTACGCGACGGCAGCACTACGGGGCACCTGGTGCCTTGCAGTACGCCGGCAGTCTTGGTGTAGGCAAAAAGCGTCAGCGTCTTGTAGAACACATTACCGGCAACGATGTCGGGGAAGATGAGTGCATCGGCCTCGCCACCGATGGCAGAGTGGATGCCCTTCTCGCGCAGACTGACAGAGTCGAGCGATGTCTTCAGGTCTAACGGGCCGTCGATGATACAGCGACCGAAGTAGCCACTCTGAGCCAGCGCAATGATCTCCAGATAGTCAACGGTGTAAGGGAACGTCTTCTCGCTGACTTTCTCGGCACAGTGGATAAGTGAGATGCGCGGCTCTTCTATACCGAGGGCATGACAGACATAATTGACATAGTGAACCTGCTGGCGGCGCTGCTCCTTCGTGGGAATGGGGATAACGGCAGCATCGGTGAAGAACAGCAGTTTGTCGTACTTGGGAATCTCGGCCATGGCAATATGGGTCAGCACATGGCCGGGACGCAGGATGCCCGTCTCCTTGTTCAAGATGGCCCGCAACACGTTGTCGGTGTTGATCAGGCCCTTCATCAGGATGTCGGCCTCGCCGTTCCTGACCATTGCGACGGCACGGCGGGCACATTCGTCCTTGTCGTCTCCGTCAACATAGACAGGCTCGATAAACCCCATTTCCTGGCCTTTCTCTACAGCATAACGTGTACTGGCATCGTTAGCGCAGATGACGGCTACGCGTTTACGGTCTTTCCGCTGCTGCAGAAAGACAATCATGTCGTTCAAAGTTTTGATAGGTTGCATAGGCTTGGTTTTTTTGGCAGACTGTTATTTCAGTCTTTTCTCTACGGTTTTCCGGATTTCGGCTAATGGCAGCCCGCGTGCTATGATTTTGCCGCTGCGGTCCGTCACAATGTTCTCCGGGATGGCAGTAAGTCCCAGCTGGCCCAAGACGGGAGAAGACCACATCTTTCCGTCACAGACGACAAACCACGTCAGTGAGTCGCGTTCAGCAGTTTTCTTGCATTCTTCAAGGTTTGCATCGAGACTGACGCTGAGAAGCTGGAGCCGCTGCCCGTATTTCTTGCTCAGTTTTTGCAGTTCCCGCTGGACGGCCTGCGAATTGACATCCCATGATGCCCAGGTGCTGACAATGTTCAGCTCACCCTTCAGGTCGCTCTTCGTCACCCGTTTCCCCTTGGTGGTCAGCGCCGAGAAGTCGGGCAGCATGCCACCCTCGTTCCTGACATTCCGCAACCCCTCCACCTGCTTCTGCAAGCGCTGTAGCGTCACATTGCCTGGCGATGCCTTGACCATGAGTGACAGCAACTCGTCAGCCTTGGCGTAATCGGGGTCAGATTTGATGAGGAAAAAGCGGTTCAGCACATAGATACTGCCAAGCGATGCGGGATGTTCCTCAATGAATTTCGCAGCTGTTTTCACGGCCTCCGGAGGTGTTTGCTCTGCTACCTGCAAACGGAATTTTGTCAGCTCGTCATTATCGTCCGTTCCATTCACCTTCACTTCACGCAGATGCGAGGCATCACCCTGCATATCGACAGAGGATCCGGGAACGGCAATAACGGGAATTTCGGAATAATTGGGAAAGACAACGGAAAGCAATGCCGTGTCTTCCTGCAGGATTTCGTAGGTAAACTTACCGTTATTCAGGCGGATGGTATCTATACTCCCACCTCCGTACAGACTATAGACACTTAATTCGCCCTGGTTGATGTTCTTGAACTTTCCCTTTAGGCGGAAAATATCATCGGGGGTGGAGCAGGAAAAAAAGAGAAGTGAAAACTGAAAAGACATCAGCATGGGCAACATAACGAGCTGCCATACTTTCCGAAAGTCACACTTTTCAGTTTTCACTTCTTCAGAGGGAGTCGGTTCTTACTTGGCAACGTTCTTCAGCTCAAGGTCTGTAGCAGCATACTTGGCGTAGCTGGCATCCTTAGCTATAGCGGCACGCAGAGCCTCAGCGGCATCAGTGGTATTACCCATGCGGGCACTAAGAATGGCCTTCAGGTAATCTGTCGTTGCGTCAGGATTCTTGATGTATTTCAGCGTGACGGCAGCCGAGGCATAGTTCTTATTCAGAATCTGTGTCAGCGCGGCACTGTTGGAATAGACATCCTTGAAGTCCTGCTCAGCCTGGGCATAGTTGCCCTTGGCCAGGTTCAGGTTACCCAGAACCTCTGCCAGTCCATTGGCATCGGTAGCACGGCTGATGTAGTTCTCAGCCGTCTGGATGTCACCCTTTGAAAGGGCGATGAGTCCTAAGTTGGCAGCAGCCTCCGGGAGATTGGCACTCACCTTCTGTGCCTGCTCAATATACTTCTGTGCAGCATCCAGATTGCCAGCGGCATACTCCATAGTGGCGATGTTGTTGTAGGCACGGGCATCGTTGGGATATACTTCGGTGGTCAGCTTGTAGATGTCCTCCTTGGTGTTGGCGTTGTCAGTCAGCGTGGCAGCATACAGCATCTCTTCCACGCTCAGCTTGGTGGGATCGGCCTTCAGCTGCTGCTGAATCTGCTCGTCGCTACGACCAACGGTCTCGTAGTTGATGATCATGCGCGAACGGCGCAGCTGGGGCAGGATGCCGTCGGCCAGCTCACGGAAAGCACTTGAAATGTTCTTAATCTGCTGCTCACGCTCCTGAGGATCCTTATACATAGAAAGAACGCGCAGGATAACGTCCTTGTCCTGAATGTTCGAAGCCTTGACCAGCTCCTGGAAGCCGTCCCAGTCCTCGGCCGTATATTTGGCATCAACAGCCGTACCGCTGAGGTTGGCTTTCTTCAGCTGCTGGGCAACATACTGCTGGGTCGTCTGCTGACGCTGGGCAGCCAGACGGTCGTTCAGTTCGAAACCGCCATCAGGTGATGCGTATGCCGAAACCTCGACATCGTTCAGTCTCAGTCCCTCACGGTCGTTGTTAATCTGTTCCAACAGCTTGACAAACTCCTGTACCGAGTTGTTCTTCAGCTCGCTCTGGCGCAGCTGAGCCTGCTGGATGAGGAACTTGACGGCAGCCTCCTGCTTCTTGGCGTTGATACGCTGGAAGGCATCGGGGCTGACAGCAGCCTGAGCCGACTTCAGGGCGTTCTTATAGAGTTCCGATGTGGCAATGATGCCGTCAGCCACCTTTACTGCAGGGATATAGACGGGCTTTGATCCTACACGGGCGACAAACGACAGATACATATCGGCCTTGTTGCAGTCTAAATAGTCGAACGAGCTCTTGATGTTGTAACGACCGCCTACCTGATAGAGGATGGTCTGGGCGTTGCCCTGTACTTTCTCACCCTGGAAGGTAGCACTCTGGCCTTTGGCCACCTGACCGTCGGCATAGCGCAGTTCCGGTGTCACCGTCACCACAGCCTTTTTCTTCATATACTTCTCAGGAAATGTACCGTTCACAGTGGCAGGTACCTTGCCGGCCTGAGTCTCCAACGGGTTGGGGGTCACGGTGAAATTGTCGGCTGACAATGCGCCCAGCTTACCCGAACATGACGTCAGCGTCAGAAGAGCGGCGGCTGACAAAAGAACAAAATGATTTTTCTGCATCTTAATAAAAACGTTTGAATTAAGTATTAGTGTGCCGCGAGCGGGACTCGAACCCGCACAACCATTACTGGTCAAGGGATTTTAAGTCCCTCGTGTCTACCAATTCCACCATTGCGGCCTGAAATTGCGTGCAAAGGTAGCGTTTATTCTCGGAACTGCCAAATCTTTTACCATTTTTTTATTTCAAAGGCTGTTTATCTGAAATAATTTAGTAATTTTGCACCCCCAAAAGACAATGAATATGGCAAGAAAAGTTCGGACGATAGAGATGCAACGGCTGACGGTGGACGAATTTCATGAGGCCGAAAAGCTGCCGCTGGTGGTCGTACTCGACGATGTGCGCTCAATGTACAATGTCGGCAGCGTGTTTCGTACCGCCGACGCATTCCGTGTGGAAGCCGTCTGGCTGTGCGGCATCACCTCCACCCCACCCTCCACGGAGATTCACAAGACAGCTCTCGGAGCCGAGGAGAGCGTGGCCTGGCGCTATTTTCCCACGGCTGTCGAGGCTGTCCGCCAGCTTCATGCTGACGGCTACACCGTTTTCAGCGTTGAGCAGGTGGAGCACTCTACCAAGTTGCAGCGCTTTCAGGCAGAACCAGACCGGCACTACGCCATCGTGCTGGGCAACGAAGTGAAGGGTGTCTGTCAGGATGTTGTCAACGCCTCCGACGGTTATCTGGAAATCCCGCAGTTAGGAACCAAGCACTCCATGAACGTCTCCGTCACCGCCGGTATCGTCATCTACAAGTTTGCCGAGCAGCTGCTACTGCAACATTAACCTAAAGATAAATTAAAAAATGCTTAATTATGCCGCTATTACAAAAGTTTAGGGTAATTTTGCAGCCAAATTATTGTCCAAAATGAGTTTAACAGCAATAGCGAGCAGGTTTTTCCTGCCACGGCAGAAAGAACTTGAGCGGCATAACAGCGAGGGTGTAACCATGCAGCGTGAAGTGATGGCACGCCTCCTTGCCCGGGCCAGGGATACCCAGTTCGGGCGTAGCCATGTGTTCTGCGACATTCACGACTACGAGCAGTTCTGCAAGAGCGTGCCCGTCAATACCTATGAGGAACTGAAAGGGGATATTGACCGTATGCGCCACGGCGAACGGGACGTGCTCTGGCCCGGTCGCGTAAAATGGTTTGCCAAATCAAGCGGCACGACCAACGACAAGTCCAAGTTTATTCCTGTGAGCAGCGAGGGGTTGCACCATATACACTATGCCGGGGCTTTCGATACCGTAGCCCTCTACCTGAGGAACAATCCCGCGAGCCGTCTTTTCGACGGGCGCGCCCTGATACTTGGTGGCAGCCATGCGCCGAACTACAATCTGCCTGACTCGCTGGTGGGCGACCTCAGTGCCATTCTCATTGAGAACATGAACCCGCTGGCCAATCTGGTGCGCGTGCCGAAGAAGCAGACGGCACTGCTGCCGGATTTCGAGGTGAAACGCGACCGCATAGCCCGCGAGGCCCTGCATAAGAACGTGACCAACCTGTCGGGCGTACCTTCGTGGATGCTCTCTGTGTTAGACCGCGTCATGGAGCTGAGCGGGAAACAGCACTTGGAGGAAGTGTGGCCTCATCTGGAGGTCTTCTTCCACGGGGGTGTGGCCTTCACGCCTTATCGGTCGCAGTATGAACGGCTTATCACCTCGCCCAACATGCACTACATGGAGACCTACAATGCCAGCGAGGGCTTCTTCGGGCTTCAGGACGATCCCGCCGATAAGTCGATGCTGCTCATGCTCGACTACGATGTGTTCTACGAGTTCGAGGAGCTCTCTGGGGGAACCGGCGAGCGCACTATTGTTCCGCTGTGGGGTGTTGAGAAGGGTAAGAATTACGCCATGCTCATCTCTACGTCGTGCGGACTGTGGCGTTACATGATTGGCGACACGGTGCGGTTCACATCCTTGAATCCCTTTAAGTTTGTGATTTCCGGCCGCACGAAGTCGTTCATCAATGCTTTTGGCGAAGAACTGATTGTCGATAACGCCGAACAGGGACTGCAGTATGCCTGTCAGCAGACGGGTGCCGAGGTGAGCGAGTACACTGCCGCTCCTGTATTTATGGACGAGCACGGGAAGTGCCGCCACCAATGGCTCATAGAATTCAACGTCCCGCCGAAGGACCTGGAACAGTTCGCCACTCTCCTTGACCAACGCCTGCAGACGCTGAACAGCGACTACGAAGCTAAACGCTATAAGGACATCACGCTACAGCCTCTGGAAATCATCACTGCCCGTCAGGGACTGTTCAACGACTGGCTGAAGAAAAACGGAAAACTCGGCGGACAGCACAAGGTGCCCCGACTGAGTAACGAGCGTACGCACATTGAGCAACTTTTATTACTGAACACATGAAGAAACTCGTCCATATCTGTCTGTTGGTACTGGCAGTAGCCGGTTGTGCCCGCATGGGTTCGCCCGATGGCGGCTGGTACGACGATACACCGCCTTCCGTGGTCAGCTCCACCCCTGAGCAATACGCCACTAACGTGAAAACCCGGAAGATAACCATCGACTTTGACGAATTCATCAAATTGGAGGATGCGCAGAACAAGGTCATCGTCTCTCCCCCACAGATAGAGATGCCCGAGATCAAAGCTGCGGGCAAAAAAATTGTTGTCGAACTGATAGACACACTCAAGGAGAACTCCACTTATACCATCGACTTCAGCGATGCCATCAGCGACAATAACGAGGGCAACCCCATGGGCAACTACACCTTTACTTTTTCTACCGGCACGCAGATAGACACCCTCGAAGCAGCCGGGTATGTGCTGAATGCCGAGGATCTGGAACCTGTCAAAGGCATCCTTGTAGGCCTCTATCAGGATCTCTCGGACACCATCTTCCGCAAGGAACCTATGATGCGTGTGTCACGCACTGACAGCAGAGGGCATTTCTCTATCAAGGGTGTCGCCCCCGGCACTTACCGGGCATATGCACTGCAGGATGCCGACGGTGACTTTGTCTATAACCAGAAAAGCGAGATGCTGGCCTTCAACCACGACACCTTCGAACCCTCGTGGATGCTGGACCACCGCCAGGACACCATCTGGCGCGACTCCCTGCATATTGACGACATCAAGCGCGTGCCTTATACCCATTTCCTGCCCGACGACATCACCCTGCTGGCCTTTACCGCCATCCAGGACAACCGCTACCTGCTGAAGACCGAGCGCAAGGAGCCTTACAGGCTGGACTTCTACTTCACTTACGGCGATTCGCTGCCTCCGATTGTCCGGGGACTGAACTTCCCTTCCGACAGTGCCTTCGTCGTAGAATCGAACGAGAAGAACGATACCGTCTTCTACTGGTTGCGCGATACTGCCCTCGTCAATCAGGACACTTTGCGTGCCGAGGTGCAGTACATGATGACCGATACCACCAACCTGCTTATCAGCAAGACCGACACCATAGAGTTCCTGGCTAAGACACCGTACGAGAAGCGCCTGAAAGAACAACAGAAGACCTTTGAGGAATGGGAAAAGAAACAGGAGAAGAAAAAGAAGAAAGGCGAGCGCTATGATTCCATCATGCCCGTAGAATATTTGAAGCTGAAGTTCAACCCCTCGGGTTCGCTGACTCCTAACAGCCGGCTTATCATCGAGTCGCCAACGCCCTTGGAACGTTTCGACACGACCGGTATCCATCTCTATACCAAGGTTGACAGTACCTGGTACAATGTTTCTTACAATTACAGACAACTGCAGAACATACGCCAATACGAACTGACGGGTGTCAAATGGCACCCTAACTCGGAATACAGTCTGGAGATTGACTCCTTTGCCATCGTTGATGTCTATGGGTGCGAGGCAAAAGCTGCCAAACAGGGATTCAAGGTCAAGACCGACGAAGAGTTCAGTTCGCTGACAGTGAACATCAGCGGCGTGCGCGACACGGGTATCGTTGTACAGCTGCTCAACAGCGCCGATGGCGTGGTACGACAGATGAGAGCCAGCCGGGGAACAGCCCTCTTTACCTATGTCAATCCGGGGAGATACTATCTCCGTGCCTTTGTCGATGCCAACGGCAACAACCAGTGGGACACTGGCGACTATGACGCCGACCTGCAGGCTGAGGCTGTCTATTATTATCCGGAGGAAACGGAGTGTAAGGCCAAATGGGATGTCACCCGCAACTGGAACCTGACCGAGCGTCCGCGGTTCAAGCAGAAGCCCGCTGCCATTACAAAACAAAAGCCAGACAAGCAGAGAACCATAAAAAACCGCAACCTGGAGCGTGCCAAACAGTTAGGCAAGGAGTATATACGTAAATCAACAGGCCTCAACCTTTAACGTGCTCCGCATTGATAAACAATAAAAAAGAAGAATGAAAGATGAAAAAGATTCAGAATAACAGTAACAACAAGCGATGGATGGTATTGGTAATGTTAACGTTAATCTTTTGCCATTTATCTCTTAGCCCGGCAAGGGCACAACAGTGTGGCATTGAAAACACGGCTTTCAAGAGCGGCGAGCGGCTGACCTACGACCTGTACTTCAACTGGAAATTCGTATGGTTCAAGGTCGGACAGGCCACCATGAATACCGACCTGACCACCTTTGACGGAAAGAAAGCCTGGCGCTCGAGCCTGGTAACTGGTGGCAACAAGAAATTGGACAAGTTCTTTACCATGCGCGACACGCTGCTCTCCTATTGCAACCCCGACCTGTCGCCGCTCTACTTCCGCAAGGGAGCACGTGAGGGAAAGCGCTACTATGTCGATGAACTGTGGTACAGCTATCCGCAGAGTACCTGCAAACTGCGCATGCACCGCATTGATGCCGACGGAGAGGAGCATTGGAAGGATGCCCGTTACAAAGACTGTATCTACGACATGATGAGCATCTTCCTCCGTGCCCGCAACTTCAATGCCGCTTCCATGAAAGAGGGTGACAAGATACCCTTGCCTATCAGTGATGCCAAACGGCTAAGTAACTCATGGCTACAGTTCCGTGGCCGTGAGACGTTCAAGGTTGATGATACCAAGGAGAAGTTCCGCTGCCTCGTCTTCTCCTTCATTGAGCGTGAGGACGGCAAGAACCGTGAACTCATACGCTTCTACGTCACCGATGACCAGAACCACATCCCCGTCCGCCTCGACCTGAACCTGAATTTCGGTTCGGCCAAGGCGTTCCTCAAGAATTACAAGGGCGTGCGCTCGGAAATGACGTCGAAAATCAAGTAGACAGCCCGCTTATTCCGGCAGGCTGATGGGACTGGCGGCGATGCATTTCAGGTTCTTCTGTAGCTGGGCGGCAGAACTGGCACCCACCAGCACACTGGTAACACCAGGCTGCTGCAGAATCCAGGCTAAGGCCATTTCGGCCAAAGTTTCGCCACGTTCCTGAGCGATGGCGTTCCAGAGGCGTATTTTTCCCAATACCTCGTCAGTCAGCATGTCGGGACGCAGGAACTTTCCCTTTGACATCCGCGAATCCTCGGGAATGCCGTTTAGGTAACGGTCGGTGAGCAGTCCCTGTGCTAACGGTGAGAACGAGATGAAACCAACACCCTCCTCACGGCAGAGGTCGAGGATGCCATCCTGTTGCGGCTCCCGGTCAAGCAGGTTCAGCCGACCCTGATAAATGAGACAGGGTACGTCGCGCTCCTTTAAGTAGCTGAAGGCATAGCGGGTGGCTTCAAGCGGCCAACGTGAGATGCCCACATAGAGCGCCTTACCTGCCCTTACCACGTCAACCAGTGCCTGCAGCGTCTCTTCAAGCGGTGTCTCGGGGTCGTAGCGGTGGCTGTAAAACAAATCAACGTAGTCTATTTTCATGCGCCTGAGCGACTGGTCAAGCGAAGCCATCAGATACTTCCGCGACCCCCAATTACCGTAGGGGCCGGGCCACATGTCATAGCCGGCCTTGGTCGATATGAACAGTTCGTCACGGTATGGCCGGAAGTCATCGTCCATCAGCCTTCCCACCGTTTCCTCCGCCGAACCGTAGGGAGGCCCGTAGTTGTTGGCCAGGTCGAAATGGGTGATACCGTGGTCAAAGGCGTAATGAGTAATCTCACGGCTCCGTTCATAGGAGTCGATGCCACCGAAATTGTGCCAGAAACCTAACGACACCTTGGGCAGCAGTACCCCCGAGCGTCCGCACCGCTCGTACTGCATGCCACCGTCATAGCGCAGGGGGTCAGCAAAATAGTTTTCCATATGGTCAGTCTGTTTTTTGTTTTTAATTATTGAATGTATATTCTATAGTCTCACACTTGCACATTTGCTGCAAAGGTACGAATAAAAAACGAAATAAGCAAATAATGATAACATCACACCAAAAATTTGTATGAATGTGGAGAAAAAAACTTATCTTTGCACCGCCAAACCAAAAAGAGGAAGGTTATGGCAACAATACCATCTCAGAAGCAACGATTGGAAAAACATCCTGTGTCAAGCTTTACGAATGATTATGAAGAAACTCTGCCATTACATATCGGAATACATGGGCGTGCTGGTGCTGGCGGCTGCCGTTCTGGCACTGGCATTCCCTGGTGTGCTTCAACAAATACCTACGACGGTCATCAACTACCTGCTGGGCGTGGTGATGTTCGGCATGGGACTGACACTGAACCTCAAGGACTTCAAGATCGTTTTTAGCCGCCCGAAGGATGTCATCGTCGGCTGTCTGGCGCAGTTCACCGTCATGCCATTGCTGGCTTGGGGATTGGCAAGAGCCTTCAAGCTCGACGAGGCACTGGCACTTGGCATGGTGCTGGTCGGCTGTTGTCCTGGCGGCACGGCCTCGAATGTGATTACTTATCTGGCTAAAGGAGATCTGGCATTGTCGGTAGGCATGACAGGCGTTTCCACCTTGCTGGCTCCGCTGTTGACGCCGTTGCTCACATGGGCTTTGGCGGGGAAGAGCGTCGATGTCAATGTGGTGGGCATGCTGCTGAGCATCCTCTGGGTGGTAATCCTACCCATCGTTGTGGGATTAATAGTGAAAGCCCTTTGGCCAAATTTCACAGAGCGCGCAACGGACTATCTCCCTGCTTTCTCGTCGGTTGCCATTGCCTTCATCGTTGCCATTATCATTGCTGCCAATGCCTCCAAGTTGTTGGCTGGCGGTCTGGTCATCGTTATCATGGTCATACTCCACAATATCTGCGGACTGAGTCTTGGCTATCTGATCGGGCGGTTGTTAGGGCTTGCTGAACCTAAAAAGCGGGCTATCTCCATCGAAGTGGGCATGCAGAACTCCGGCCTCGCCTCGTCATTAGCCACGCTCCATTTTGCCGCCTATCCTCTGGCCACTATCCCCGGCGCAATCTTCAGCGTGTGGCACAACATCAGCGGTGCGATTGTCGCCCGGCTTTACACAAGGAAAAACAAATAGTGGCGTAAGACAAAGTCATAGTGGGCAACTTTGATGTCTCAGAATAACATCACGCTAAAAAAGAAAGTGCGAAAGTTGTGGAAAATAAATAGAAGTGACTGATATTTAGCCACTTCTATCTGAAATTCTTTTAGAATCTGGTCGGGATGAGGCGACTCGAACGCCCGACCCCTACGTCCCGAACGTAGTGCGCTACCAACTGCGCTACATCCCGATTGCCCGTAAGCGGGTGCAAAGTTACATCATTTTTTTGAATTAAGCGCATTTTTTGGGGGAAAAATTTGTAAAACCGACAAAAAAGGCGTAACTTTGCCAACATTATTGCCCATAATTATGAACCGGACTTATTTACTGACCTATCTACTACTACTCTCCATAAGCATGACCGCCAGGACAGAGCCTGAGGTCATCAAAGTGAAGGCGGGCGATGCCAAGAGCCTGCTGGAATGCATCGAAAAAGCTAACAGGCTGAACGCCGACACGCTCTCTGAGCGAGTGTTCATTCTCATACCCAACGGAACTTACGACCTGGGGGAGAAGGCGCTGACCACCATCGAGGGGCACAACATCGCGCTCATAGGCGAGAGCATGGAGGGCACCGTCATCGTGAACGCACCGAAAACGGAGGACGAAGGTATCGGCAAGACAGCCACTCTGCTGAACCGCGGATGGAACACCTACGTACAGGACTTGACACTGAAGAACGCGCTGGACTACTACCACTCAGGGGCCGCTGGACGAGCCGTCTGCTGGCAGGACAAGGGGAACCGCACCATCTTCAAGCGGGTGAGGATGCTGTCTTACCAAGACACCTACTACAGCCACAGTGAGGAGTGCCAGCACTATTTCGAGGACTGCGAGATACACGGCACGGTGGACTTCATCTGTGGTGCCGGTGATGTCTATTTCAACCGCTGCACCATCGTCACTGAGAAGCGCAATGCTGACGGCAGCGGTACCAACGTCATTGCAGCACCCCGTACATCGACAACGAACTGGGGATACGTGTTCGACCACTGTACCGTACGCAACGACGAGTCGGCATTCCACTTTGCCCGCGGCTGGCACACCGTGCCCCGCTGCGCCTGGCTCTACACTCGATTAGAGACACCCGAAAAAATGGCTGTGGAACGGTTCGACCCTTACAGCATACGGTCGGTAGATTGCATATTCTATGAATACAACACTACTGACGCGCAGGGCAACATCCTCACGCCAACAACAAATGTCGTCACCTTCTCGGCAAAAGGACAGCAACACGCTGCTGAGACCGTCCTGACCCCCGACGCTGCACGGCGCTTCACCATTGAAAACATCTTCCCCGACTGGAGGCCGGAGAAGATAACAAGGGAACTCATCGAGGAGACCGGAAAAATCCAGCAGACTAGTTTCTAATTCTTCCCGTATTGTATGTAGTCATCGCAATTGGACACATACTTGCTGACACCCGCCTTGTTGCTGCGCTCAAACTCTGCCAGTGCCGCAAAAGCCTGGTGCTGCCGCGACTTCGGGTTCTTCAGCCGCTGGTAGGCTGGTGATTCGGGCTCGTCGCTGTTCCACGGCTGCAGCTGCCACTCCGAGAAGTAGAGATAGCCGTAACAAAGGGCGAAGAGCGAGCGTTCCTTCAGTGCTGCGTCTTTTGTCTTGCTGGCTTCCTGTAACAGTCCGACGGCCTTGGCGGTCAAGTCCACCTCGTTGCAGCGCAGGGTGTCGCAGATGCTCTTGCCATCACGCATCAGGAACCAGCAGTCGCCAGTGAAATGTGCCTGGGCGTAACGCACGGCCAGATCGTAACAGCGTTGTGGCCGCTCCTTGCTCTTGAGCACGTTCAACTCACCTTCCATCTTTGCCATCTCGCGGGCGAATGCCAGTTTCGGATTCTCCTTCAGCTGCCATTTCTCATCACTATACTCAACACCTTCGCCAAGGAACTGGCGCGTTATCCACGGCTCAACGCTCCACTTGCGGTTGGCGGCGTAGCAGGCGTAGCCTTTCTCATTATAATATGATATTGGTACGCGCGCGAGCCACTCGGCAGCCTCCTGCCAGCGGCACAGGCGCATGTACTTCGTTCCTACAAGGTCGTTCATCTCATCGGCACTGAGCTTCTGATGGGGCTTCAGGTAGCGGTCCAATGCGGTCTGGGCCGGTGTAGAGACATAGTCGATATATTCCAACAGACTCTCCACGCGCACGGTGTCGAGATAGGTGGTATATTCATAGCTGTCGATGGCCTTCAGCAGCGAGACAGCGGTCAGCGGACGGTTGCTGTACTTACTGACCAACACCTGGTGGACGAGTCGGCGGGTGGGGTCGAGGAACGAGTTATCCTCTTTCGACCGCTTGTCAATCCAGTTCAACTCCTGCGCCAAGTAGTCGTCGAAGCTGCTACCTGGCGTGGCCTCGACGGCTGTCATATAGAGCTTCAGCACACGGGCATTGTCCTTCATACGCTCTTCGCCCTCCATCTTCACGGCCTTCTCGATGTCGGCGATGCCCTGACGGTGGTCGCCGAACATAAACTCTATCCATGCCTTGGCGCTCTGCCAGAGAACGGGGTTCGTGGTCTTGCCCTCGCTCACCACCGACGTGGCCAACTGGCACATCTGCTGAGCCTCGGCCTTGGTGATGTCGCGGATGAAAAGCTTACCCTCCAGGTTATAGTCGTTCTGCGTGTCGATGGCCTCCTGGCAGTTGTTCACGAAATCGGTCAGCAAGAAGGGCAGCACGGGCGAGTTCGGGTTGCTGAGGTACTCCTGACGGATAGCCTTGCACGAGCGGCGCTCGTAGTACATCGTCATCAGGCTCTCCCAGTCGCCCTGTTCAGCGAAGATGGCAGCTGCGGTCTCCTCGCTGCCCGTCTTGTAGAGTGCGCCGGCGTAAATATTGCGCATCATGTCGCGATAGATGCTCTCAATCATCGTGCTCCCCGTTGTCACCCAGAAGGTGACGTTTTCGGCATGGCGGCCCAGCATCATGTTGCAGCGCATAAAGAGCAGGGCGTGCTGAGAGCGCAGGCGTGACTTCAGCTTGCCCTGGGCGTATGTGCGCACGTTCTGCAGTGTCTGCTGTCGTTGTGCCAGATCCTCCTTCGTGGGGTATCTCCAACTTTCGTAGCGTTTCTCCTCGGCACACTCCAGATACTTCTCCAGGTTCTCCACGTAGCTTACCATCAGCAGGTCACCCTTCTTGCGGGCAAACTCCTTCACCTCGTCGGCCCGGAAATGGAAGTAGTCCTCATTGCTGCCTAAATAAGCCTTCCAGTTGTTGGTGGTCACCTCGTCCGCGTGCATGCGGAACTCCTTTGGGTTATAAGCACGGAACAAGTAATAGTTGTTTGTCTCAACCCATATACACGCTGCCGCCGGAACGGCAGCCAGTACCGTCAGCAGACTAATGATGATAAATTTCTTCATAGGTTTCAGGTTTATATCTGTTAATATTCTCTTTGTCAAGGTGGTAGGTGATGACCGTGCGCCGCAGTTCGGGACGTTCATGCTCCACAGCCTGCTTCACCCGCAGTATCTCTTCGGACTCCACCGTATGCTCCACCCTTACGCCGTGGATGGTACGCTGCCACAGATAGACGGGATAGGCGGCTGCCAAAGGCAGCGGATAGCCGTCGAGTCGCCGCAGGTAGGGCTTCACGTCACGCATGTCGAGTATCGGGTTCCTGCCTTCTTCGAGCAAGCGGCCATCGGCAGAGCGACGCTCCATGAACCGCCTCGGGTCGCCGGTGTTGTAGAGCATCAGCACACCATAGTCTGCGGGTGGCGGAGCCATCGACAGCTGGTGCAGGCGGATGGTGGTAGAGAGAAGTGAATAGTGAGAAATGAATAGTGAAGAGTGGGAGACTTCCTTCAGGAAGTCGTAGTACGTCTGCCGGCTGCGGGCCGTATAGTCGCAGTCTATCTGAATCTCGCGCACACCATTGATGTCGTTCGTCTCGTTCATCTGGCAGATGCGCCTGACGAGTTTTTCGGCCAGCCCTTCGTGCCGCCGGTGCATGCAGTCCTCGGTGATGAACACCGTAGGCACCAACTCCACACCCTCGGGTAGTGTGTCAGTGAACGTCAGCGTAGCGTTGGGCATGGGCACGGAGTCTTGCATCACCACGTCAAAGTAGCGACAGTACACCTTATTAATATGTTGCTTCTTCAGGAAGTCACGTTCCGTTGAGTCGAGCCTCAGCTCTGTGCGCCAATAGTACACGGCATTCTGGTCGGCGGTCATCTCATACCGTCGTCCCCCACTCTGGCGGCATCCCGTCATTGCCAGTACAGCTATCAGCAGCAACAGCGCCCTGTTCATGTTCATGATGTACTCTAAAAATGCAAAATTAGACAATAGTTAGCGGACTGGCAAATAACAAGCGTTAATCTGCGTTAAACCCAAATCAAACATCTGTTTTTGTTGGCACGGATGGACCCAGCCTTTCTCCGTAAACGTTTTCTGACGGTTTCCGCAGATAATTTTTGCTATTCTCCTGCAATATTTGTATCTTTGTGCCCAAATCAGCTTTCGTGGCGAAAATATTCACTAATCAAACTAATAACAACATGAAGAAACTATTTACTTTATTGATGCTCATGGTCTGTGCCATAGGGACGGCGTGGGCTGGAGACGTGTTTACGGTCTCTTTGAACAATGGTGCTACACAAACACGATCAGACGGAAAAACTGGTGACTTCTTTACTGTGGTTTCTGGCGGAGGTTACAATACCAAATACACAGGAACCTACAATGGTACTACTTACACAAAAGGTCTAAAGATTAACAGTTCAAGTAATATCACATTTACAACGGCAGCCTCGTCCACTATTATTATTGTGCAATCTGCCGCGGCAAATAGTGCCAAACGCCCTGGTGTAAATGGGAATGCCCTCACTGATACTGATATTACTTCATCTTCGACTGATGCAATTGTCTATACGTTATCCAACCAGGAAGCTGGCACCTACAAATTAGATCATACAGGTGGTGAATGGGGATGTTTATTTGTCAGTGTAGAATACACAGGCTCTATATTGACCCAGCTTACTGCTCCAAGCATTACCTTCGATGCCGAAACGGGTGAAGTGGAAATAAGCCCTGTCGAAAATGCCACTAAGATAACCTATACCACTGATGGTAATGACCCTACGGCTGAAAGCGAAGAATACAAGGAGGCTTTCACAGTGGGAGATGGCGTTATTGTCAAGGCAATTGCTATTGGCGACAACGAAAGCTATTCCAACTCTTCTGTTGCCTCTGATACAGTATTTCTTGCTGCTGCCACTATTGCAGCTCCCGTTATCAAGCAGTTCAATGGAACAGTGGCCATCACTTGTGAGACGGCAGGCACAACCATTGAGTATAGCCTCGATGGCGAGAACTACACTACTTATAGCCGTGCCTTTACCCTGACAGAAAATGGCACTGTCTATGCCCGTGCCAAGCGCGGCGATAAAACCTCTGAGTCTGTCAACTCAAATGTTACGACCATTTCCAAGGGCGAGGCCAACAAGACTATCTATTTAAGTTTTGGAGCATTTACGCTCTCAGAAGATAATCAAACACTGACAGGTGCTACTGGAAACGCTGCAGAGGGTTTTGTCATCACTATGGATCAGACAGGTCAGGCGAAGACCTTTGGTTCCGGAAACAAAATTACCACAAAGGGAGGTGATTTTACGACTATTAAAGGATCTAATGGCCGTCAGATAAAGGTTGACATTCCCAGTTCTGTTACTGCTACGAGATTAACTCTTTACAGTTATCAAAATGCTACTGGTAGCGTTTCTGGTTGGAAGGAAGTTGGTGGCCAAGACACAGAGTACACATCTATACCTATGGGGGCTTACGGTGAAGATACTGCGACTCCTGATGTCCGCGTATATAAGCTCGAAAATCTCTCAGGAACAACTTTGACATTCAATAATGCAGGAGTCCAACTCTGCTTCGTAGCAGCCCTCGACGTCATCGAGAGTCAAGACCCGACGCTCAAGGCCACTTCTGAGATTGCTCTGAAGGCAGTGCCCTACAACAAGACATCGACTGCTACCATAACTCTGACCGGTAATAACCTGACCGATGGCACCTACGATGTGACATTGCCCAGTGTTGACGGCCTGAGCATTGCCCCAACTTCATTCACCGTCACTGATGGTGCCGTTGAGCAGACCTTCACCGTAACCTACACCTCAGAGGCCGACGTGGAGAGCCAGACGGCCAGCATCACGTTCGCTGCCAGCAGTGCTGAGGCAACAACGACCGTCAGCTACCAGAGCCGCGGCACGCTCTATGAGCTGACCGAGGTGAGCGAGGCCAAGAAATGGGACTGGGAGACGCTGACGGAGAAAGTTGAACTTACCAAAGAAAGCACTCCAACCTTAGATACCGAGTTCGTGCTGAAGGAGCTGGAAGGCCGGATTAACTTTGGCACGTTCGACGCACAGTCGATCAAGGTAAAGGCCCAATACCCCTCCAACAGCAAGAAGTTCCAGAACGGCACCATCGCATTCAAGACTACCGTTCCTGGCAAGGTTGTCGTTGACTTCAGCGACACCGGCTCAAGCGTGTCAGCCACGGCAACACCGCGCTACCTCATCGTCAATGGCCAGAACACGGGCTACTGGACCTGCCGTCCCACGGAAGGCGAAACAAAGAGCAGCGACCGCAAGAAGAGCGGCGAGATTTTTGTTCCCGCCGGCGAAGTGAGCATCACCGGTTCGCAGGCTCTGTGCATCTACAGCGTTGAGTTCACACCCGCCGAAGCTCCTACCATCACCGCCACCATTACCGCTGCTGGCTATGCTACGTTCAGCAGCCTGTTCGAGGTTGAGATTCCCGATGGTGTGGAGGCTTACTACGCCAGCGCCAGCGAAGGCTCAACGGTGACAATGACCTCTATCGACGGTGGCGTGATTCCCGCAGGTACGGGTGTTGTGCTGAAGGGCGCGGAAGGCAGCTACACGATGGCTGTCAGCAACACTGGCGCTACGCTCGATGGTACGAACCTGCTGAAGGCCAACATCGCCGACCGCACACCAATCGAAACCGAGTACTACACCCTGGCTGCCGGTCCGACATTCAAGAAGTCAACTGGCGGCATCCTGGCAGCCGGCAAGGCTTATCTGGTGCTGCCCTCTGCTTCGGCCCGTATAGACATTGTGTTCGACGGCGAGGCTACAGGCATCAGCGAGCAGAAGACAACAACTGAGGACAACACTGTTTACAACCTGAACGGTATCCGTGTAAGCCAGCCCACAAAGGGACTGTATATTAAGAATGGCAAGAAGTTCGTCAGATAAGACGCAGATAAGTAAGTAGTAACATATTAACGAAAAGACATGAAAGCTATGAATAAATATATGAAGCCCGAGGTAGAAGTCATCAATATGACCGAAGAGCAGAACCTGCTGACAGAATCTGCAATTATTGACGGCGAACAGTCTAACGAGGATGCCCTCTCAAGAGACCTTATGATGCCTATCGACATGTTCGACGAATAGGCAGACATTGCAGCTGTCATCTGAGTAATGAGCTGTTTCAAACAGCAATCAAAAACAGCGGGGGACGCCATCAGGCGTTCCCCGCTAATCTTGATATAAATATAAATAGGTATATTTATTACGCGTCGATGTTGGCGTAGGTAGCGTTCTTCTCGATGAACTGGCGGCGGGGCTCTACGTCGTCACCCATGAGCATGGAGAAGATCTCATCAGCCTCAGCGGCGTTCTCAATGGTCACCTGTTTCAGCAGACGGTTCTCAGGGTTCATCGTGGTCTCCCAGAGCTGCTCGGGGTTCATCTCTCCCAGGCCTTTATAGCGCTGGGTATGCAGGCCCTTGTCGTCGCTGTCACCGGCCACGTACTTGTCGATAAAGGCCTGTCGCTGCTGTTCGGTATAGCAGTACTCGGAGTTCTTCTTGTACGTACATTTATAAAGAGGTGGCGTGGCGATGTAGAGGTGTCCCTCCTGAATGACCTTCGGCATGAAGCGGTAGAACAATGTCATGATGAGCGTGTCGATGTGTGAGCCATCGACATCGGCATCGGTCATGATGATGATCTTGTCGTAACGCAGTTTATCGACGTTGGCCTCGCGGTCACCTTCGCCTTCAACGCCGAAGCGGACGCCGATAGACTGGATGATGTTCATTACCGACTCGGCCTCGAAGACGCGATGCCACTGCACCTTCTCGACGTTCAGGATTTTTCCGCGCAGGGGCAGGATGGCCTGGAAGTGGCGGTCGCGACCCTGCTTGGCGGAGCCGCCTGCGGAATCACCCTCGACGAGGAAGATCTCGCACACCTTCGGGTCCTTCTCGGAGCAGTCGGCAAGCTTGCCCGGCAGTCCGCCGCCGGTCATCGGGTTCTTGCGCTGCACGCTCTCGCGGGCCTTGCGGGCGGCAATGCGGGCGGTGGCGGCGAGCACCACCTTGTCGCAGATCATCTTGGCCTCCTTTGGGTGCTCCTCCAGATAGTTGGCCAGAGCCTCACCCACGGCCTGCTGGACAGCACCGGCGACCTCCGAGTTGCCGAGCTTCGTCTTCGTCTGTCCCTCAAACTGCGGCTCGGCCACCTTGATTGAGATGACGGCGGTGAGTCCCTCGCGGAAGTCCTCGGGGGCAATCTCTATCTTGGCCTTCTCTATCTGCTTGGAGATCTGCGGATCGTTGTCGGCATACTTCTTCAGAGTACGGGTAAGGGCGGCACGGAAACCGGCAAGGTGGGTACCTCCCTCTATCGTATTGATGTTGTTGACGTAGGAATGGATGTTTTCCGAGTAGTCGGTGTTGTACATTACAGCCACCTCAATGGGTATGCCCTGCTTCTCGGTCTTCAGGTAGATGACATCATCGACGAGGTGGGTGCGGTGACGATCGACATAGCGTACGAACTCCTTCAGACCGTCCTTGGCGTGAAACACTTCTGGCTCACGCAGGTTACCCTCCTCGTTGGGGCGTAGGTCGGTCAGCGTAATAGTGATGCCTGCATTCAGATAAGCTAACTCGCGCATGCGGCGGGCGATAATGTCGTATTTGTATTCAGTCGTCGTAAAAATGCTGCCGTCGGGCCAGAACTGCTGGCGCGTACCCGTCAGGTCGGTATCACCGACAATCTTCACGTCGTACAACGGCTTTCCTTTTTCATACTCCTGCTGGTAGATGTGGCCGTTACGGAACACCTGTGACATCATGTGCGTCGAGAGGGCGTTGACACAGCTCACGCCGACACCATGCAGACCGCCGGAGACCTTGTACGAGCCTTTGTCGAACTTTCCACCGGCATGGAGCACGGTCATAACGACCTCCAAGGCCGACTTGTGCATCTTCTCGTGCTCATCGACGGGGATGCCGCGGCCATTGTCCTGAACGGTGACTGAGTTGTCTTCGTTGATGGTCACTTCAATATGCGTGCAGTAGCCCGCCATCGCCTCATCAATAGAGTTGTCAACAGTCTCGTTGACCAGATGGTGCAGACCCTTCTCGCTGATGTCGCCAATGTACATGGCCGGGCGCTTGCGCACGGCCTCCAGTCCCTCGAGCACCTGAATGTTACTCGCGGAGTAGTTCTCCTGTTCTTGTATGAGTTCTTCTGACATTTCTTTGGTTTCTTCGATTTCTTCGAAATAGGGTGCAAAGTTACAAAAAAACTCAGACTTAAACGAATCTTTCCCTGTCTTTTTCCGTTAATTTTGGTTTACTTCTATAGAATCAGGGCGACAGGCAACTACTCATCAGACAGGGCTGCTTCAGTTTGGTCGGATATTTCTTTCCGAATTCCACTGTCAAAGCTCAGTATCTATTCTTTCAATTGATATTTGTGCAAATTGTTCGCAAAAAGAAAAATCAGCGACTTTGAAGAAATCTAAGTCACTGATTATTAGTGTGGACCAGGTAGGGCTTGAACCTACGACCTCCAGATTATGAGTCGTTTCCATACCTATTTCATGAAATTACAAATAATGTTAAAGCGTTGAAAATAAACGCTTTAACGTGTTTGACTATTTCCAAGAATTTCGTAAATTTGCAGCAGTTTTCGGGCGAAAAGGTCACCTGAAGGTCACCCAAAACGACAACCAACTATAGTCTGTAAGCCCGATAAAATAAGGACTTTTTAAAAAGTAACGTCATGAAATTAGAGAAAAATAGGGCAGTAGAAGACAAAAATTTGACTTCTAACCCCACGTCTAAAGGCAGTCGAGGCGAGAAATGCTTGGCAAAATTCACATCCTCCAACGGAAGTGTTTTTGGTTCATTGATTCTTGATATACGTAAGGCTGGCGATTATAGTCAGCCCTTACCCGTTGCGGTTAGGATTGCCTATGAGGGCAAGAAGGCTTTTCTTAGGCTTGGCGAGAAATACACGATGGAAGAATGGATTCAACTCTGCGATTATGAGAAGACAGGAAGAAGAGCTCAGATGGCAGAACGGAACAATCTGAAAGCGTTGATGGAAAAAATAAAAGACTTGACTAATCAGCTTATTAGCGAAGGAACTTTCTCTATCAAGCGACTTCAGGACCGTTATCAAGGAAAGAAGGATGACACAACGAGTATTTACCGGATTTGGGACGAATATCTTCATGAGAAAGTAGATAGTGGTAAAGCTGGTACCGCAAGAGTAGGCAAAGACGTCAAGAACAGATTCATCAAAGACAATGGTGAGCACGTTGAATTTAGTGACATTGACAGTTTGTTTATACAGAAATGGACTGCAACGATGAAGAAAGACGAACTGAGCGTTACCTATATTGGCATCGTGTTGCGCACCTTCCGTACCATCGTCAACATCGCCATCAATAGAAATCTGATAAATGGCAGCACTAAGGAGATGTTCAAGGATTCCGGCTACAACAAGAAGGCGAGCCGAAAACACGAATTCCTTGATGTGGCGACCATGAAGCAACTGTACGACTTCTGGGAGAAAGAAGAGGCAAAGGATGATAACGGCAAAGAATTGCTTCCCCCCAAGGCGAAACATGCTCTGTTTCGTGATCTTGGGTTGTTCCTCTTTATGTATCTTGGTGACGGTCAGAATCTGGCAGACACGTTGCGACTGGAATATGACGAGTGGTACTTTGCTACTCATGGAAAGCAACTGCGTTTTCTGCGTCACAAGACGATGGATCGCAATGAAGATGCCAGCGAGGTCATCTTTCCCGTTACACTTGAAATCAAGAAAATACTCGATAAATATGCTAATAAGCCAAGACAAGGACAACGTGTTTTCTCCATCATGAGCAAGGGCATCACTCCCGATAAAGAGATTTGGGTCATTCAGCGTTACAACAAATACATCCGCAAACATATGGAAATTGTTGCCAAACTTCTTGGCTTGGAACAACTGCCTACACCTACCTGGGCACGACATAGTTTTGCAACGAATCTCAACAACTCTGGTCGCGTACCTTATAAATATATAAGTGATAGTATGGGACACAGCAGCAGTGGAGACATCACTTCAAACTATATAGGAACATACCCATTGGAAAAGATGTTGGAATACAATGCCTATCTTCTCAAAGAGAGTAAACCTGCTAATAATAAGGCAGAACTCCTCGAATTATTAAGAAGCATGAGTGCAAAGGAACGTAAGGCACTCATGAAGGAAGCAGAGAAATAAGTGTTAATTTCGCCTATTTTTTGAGTATAGCGTTCATAATACGACAATAATTGTGTAATTTTGCAACAGAAAAGGCAAATGGTGCCTCTAATATAATAAGGTATGAAGACAGACGAGCTGAAGAATAAGATACGCTGTGGCGAGACGAGCCGAGTACAGTTTAAGCAACAGTTCACTACACAGAAGGAGATAGCTGCAGAAATGGTGGCTTTTGCCAACTGTGAAGGTGGAGAACTGTTGTTTGGAGTGAAAGACAAGACTGGCGAGATTCTTGGTCTTGACTACGATGTCATCCAACAGACAAGCCGCGAACTGGGCAATACCGCCAACGAGCAGGTACGCCCAACCATCTACATCCAGACAGACGTTGTGGACTTAGATGGAAAGATGATTCTGGTGGCTACCGTGCAAAGAGGGCGTAATAAACCCTACAAAGACTTGGCTGGCCACATCTGGGTGAAGCAAGGAGCCGACAAACGCCGGGTGACGGAGAACAGCGAACTATTAAGCCTCTTTCAAGATTCTGGCGAATATCACGCTGACGAAGCCAGTGTGAAAGATACGTCGGTGAGAGATATTGACACGTTGGCGCTTGACCGCTTCTTTCAAAATGTCTACGGCAAACCTATGACAGAGTTTGATGTGCCGCAAGATCAGTTGTTGCACAACCTGCATATTACGGACTCGGAAGGAAGGCTTACCACAGCGGGACTGTTGTTCTTTGGCCAGCGTCCACAACAGTTCAAGCCGATGTTCGTTATCAAGGCAGTCTGGTTTTACGGAAACAGTATTGCAGGAACAGAATACCGTGACAGTCGCGATATAGACGGTACCATTCCAGAAATGTTTGAGCAAGCCATGATGTGGTTGAAATCATGCCTTCGCCGAACACAAAACGGACAGTCGTTTAACTCCATCGGACAGCTGGAGATTCCCGAAACTGTGCTGGAAGAACTGCTTCAGAACGCCCTGGTACATATTGACCTGCTGAAAACGGCAGCTATCCGTCTGATGGTCTTCGATGACAGAGTAGAGATTGTGAATCCTGGTTGCGTGATGGGTGGTCATACGATAGACGAGGTAAAACTGGGCAACTCATTTGCCCGTAACCCATTGATGGCTAACTTCTGTGCTAAGACCATGCCTTATCGTGGCTTAGGTTCAGGTATCCCACGCGTTTTGGCAGAAGACAGCCACGTGGAATTTATAGACAGCAAGGAGGGGAACCAGTTTACAGTACGTATAAGCCGTCCACTTACTGCCACAGAAGCAGGGAGTAATACCGATTCAGCAGTAAGTAACGATGAAAAGGCAGTAAGTAAGCAGGGAGTGGCAGTAAGTAAAGAACAGATGCTTCTTGCGTTCTGTGCTGAACCAAAGTCGCTGTCTGAAATCTGCAAGCATCTGGGACTGAAGGACAGGTATAAAGTTAAGAAAAGGTATATTGACCCACTTCTTAACAAGTCGCTTCGTATGACAGAGCCTGAATCACCCAACAGTCCCACTCAGAAGTATGTAACCTTATAACAGAAGAGGATGTAAGTGTTATGGAAGCATATGATTATATCAATGAGAGGCTAAAACCTATCATTAAGGGCGACTATCAAGACTTCAGTTCAAAGAAAGTCGAGGGTTATTCTTTCTTTGTCTCTGAGTATAAGAAACCGCATGTACAAGCTATGGTCAGGGCAGATATTCTGGAACTACTGCAAAACATAGAAGTCAAATACAGCGAGGTGACAAAAGGGGAAGCCAATTTGTACAGGTCACAGATAAGCCGTTGGTATGTCAACGGATTTACTGACATGTACAATGGCTGTCGAAGAAATGACTTGAAACAACCTCTTGAAAATCATGATTATTTAACCCAGGCAAACAAGTTTAAGCCTGCGGAGGATTTGAATAGCGGTAACTGGAACAAGGACAAATTCCGGAGATACACTATTAACATCGGTCGGTATGAAGGCATTCTCTTCTATGTCGCAGAAAGAGATGTTTCCATTTCTGGAGGTGATAGCCCGAAAGAAGAGGATAATGCTCCTGCAGTCGAGGATAATAATTCACCAGAAGAACCGGTTTCAGCACCAGCCCCAAGCATTGATTTCTCAACAATACCCAGTTATCAATCAAAGAGTACTGATGGGCCAGACTTAAAACGCTTATATAGTTATCTCCGTGACAGAAAAGTCGTTATCAATGCCGACGAGAATCTGTTTATACAATATGTCACCCATGCTTACTTTTCTCCTCTTTATCAAGATGGGAATAAGGTTAACATTAGATATAGTATTGCTCAACTAAAGGCTTATTACGATAAGGAATGGTTGAAAGCTGTATGTGAGAACATCAATGTTTCTGAGAAATATATAACTCAGCGATCGCCAAGTGAAGATTTCAGGAAAAATTTCCCTTCACTAATCTTCAAAAAGTAAAAATCCACACTCCACACCCACACTTTTCCACACCTTAAAAGGGTGTGGATTTTTTGTATTATACTGATATTCAGCGCGTTTTGGCCTAATCTCAAATCCACATTCTCCATAATCCCAATATCAAGAAAAACACCGAAATTTGCAAAAAATTTCAAGAGATAAATAAAAATAATTGGATTATGGAGAACATCGTTGTACTAAACGAACAGCAGTTCGAAGACATTATCTATCGGACTGTGAGCCGGTGCTTCGCTGAGAAGAACATCGGCAACCTTATGGAGAACTCTGTTGAGGAGGGCTACTATGATCGCAGCGAAGTCTGCGGTGAGTTACACATTTCTTATCCTACTCTTTGGCGAATAGAGAAGTCTGGTCTTCTCCGTAGCCAGAAAGTGGGACGTAAGAATCTCTATTCTAAGCAGGAGGTCAATGACCTGATTAAGTCTGGTAAGCTGGCAGAGTATAAACCGAGTAAGAAATGACATATATAGGATATCTAAATCGGTTCTGGACGGCTCACGAGGAATATATGTTTTCCTCAACAGCTATAGCCTTCTATGCTTATCTACTCAATGAGTGTAACAGGCGGAACTGGAAGATGCCGTTCGCCTGTTCCACTATTGTAGCCTGTGAGATACTGCACATCTCTAAGACAACGTTGACGGCAGCAAGGAAACAGTTGGCTAAAGCAGGCCTCATAGATTTCACAGATGGCCGCTCACGTTATATACCGTCCAAATATACCCTTTTAGAATGGACGGAAGGTTTGACGGTTAAGCGGACGGATGACCTAACGCTATATAATACTAAAGATAAAGACAGCAGACAACCCGAGAGAGAGAAGGTCGTTCCGACGGTTGCTGATGTCGAGTCTTACATGGCAGCATGTGTGATACCCGATGGATACGAGCTGAAGAATGGACTTCCTCAGCGATTCCATGACTACTACTCATCGAAGGATTGGATGGTGGGTAACAGTCGAATGACTGACTGGCAGGCCACAGCCCGTAAATGGACACAGGATTCTCAGAATCTAATAAAGAAGAACGATGGAACAGATAGATGTAACAAAGAATGTGAACGTACTGATCACAGGGCTGAAGCAAGAAACTTTGTCGAAGAACTTGAACAGCGTACCCTCAGGACAGCTAACGGAGAGTGAGCAGATGTTCTTACAGAGGTTCCCGACCTTGGATAAGGTCTATAAGGCCTTCGGTCCTGATTCCTGGCGGTATGCATTGGAGCATATCGACAAGGCTGTGAATACTATAGCTCCTTCATTAAACCGTCTCAATCTGATCTACAACACCAAGGATGCGGATGTGGCTCTCTTCGTAAAGCATTTCTTGGGGTATTACTTGATGGTGGAAAGGAGCGGTAGAGAACTTGGCCAGGATGTTTGTACGAATGTATCAGCAATATTTCTCGGTCGCAATGGTGCTGAGTGTACGCCTGTCAAGCTACTCTGCTACTTCGCCAACTATCCTGAGTTCAAGGACACTTTCCGAGAATTCGACCCAGAAGACATCATTATTCAGTATAACAAGAAGTTCAAGGAATGGTGGGGCAATCAGGTGGCAAAGTATGGCTATACCACGATGAAACCTCAAACTGATGACAAACAACCCTGCGGCCTTGATGCTCTCAAACTCACTGTACGTGGGTGGATAGAGAATGGTGAAGACCTTCGGCAGCATGATTTATACAAGGTCTTTCACAGCATCACCGATGAGATGAATGCTGAGATTGAAAAAGAGATCGCCTTGGGAGTGTTCTGATAGCAAGAAGATGAAGTGTAATGTATGATGTGAATAATTTTATAACCCTTTAATTTATTAAGTTATGAAGACAATTGATCGTATTCAGTTTTTATCGAACGTGCTCATCGTAGCATGTACACGTATGAACAACAGTGATGTGGGCAAGTTGGTGAAGGCCGTCGTTACGTATGCTACTGATGGCACACGTCCTGCGATGGATGACCTTCGTTTGGAGACGTATTTCGACCTGATTGCTCAGGATCTGGATTCTCAGCGAACAGCTGCCGAGGCAAAGAGCCGCAAGTGCAGTGAGAGCGCAAAGTGCAGGGCAGCTAAGAGTACTGTTCGAACAGCTGCTGTATCGAAGAAGATAAGCGAAGAAACTCCTCCTGCTACAGCGAATGATAGAGAGGTGGAATCTGATAGCGACTTCAACGTCAGTAACCCCACCTCTTCATTCGAGCGAATGAAGCAAGTCTATATCAAGACTGGTAATAACGAGTCGCAAGCATTCGAAGCTTGGAAGCTATTAACGGCTGACGAGCGAACGGCAGCGTTCGCACATGCTCAGCGATTGCAAGGTGACCTTATATCTCGCTCCTACCTGTTCGTATATCTTCGCGACAAGGAATGGAACAAGTTGGGCGTGCCGCAGGGAGGACTACCACAATAGTCCACAACATATTAGGGGTAATAATGACAGTTCTGCCATATTACCCCAATATGCCAAAGGCCGTCTGCCCTTGGAACCTGACCAGGAGTGACCATCTCCTGGACCTCCGCTTAGGAACTATCGCCCCTAAGAACCCCACAATATTAATAAAAGAATAAAGCTATGCAAATATGTGAAAAACAATACCAGTCGCTAAATATCTCCGCTTCTCCCACCTTTGTTACTGCACAAGGTAGGGAAAATGAGCGACGTGGATGGACCAAGGAGACATACGATGCCAAGAACAAAGAGCCAGGAAATCGCTACGATTGGTCGCGACGGCATCTTAACTTTGAGATTAAAAGAGGTAAGGAGATTGGAAAGATTAACGGAAAGCCCATCTTTGACCGCCCCACCATCATTCCTCTCGGAACACAGGAGAAGTCGTTGAAGGAGAGATACGACAATCGGCTGAAAGAACTGAAATTCAAGCCGTGGTCACCTGATGCTCCTAATCAGCCGAACACCTGTGTTGACTTTGTATTCAATGGTGACCACGACCGCATGACGGAGATCGCCTTCGGTAAACCAATGGATTTTGACTGGAGCGAGGATAACAGTTCCGTCACTTTGACTGACGACCCAGACCATCCGGGCTTTAAACAGATTGAGACCTTGGCGCTGGAATATTATGAGTTCCTATGTCGGAAGTTTGGTGAGGAGAATGTCATTGGTCTTGAATGTCATTTAGATGAAACTACCCCACATTTCCATGCTTTGGTAATTCCTGTAGCTGAGCGGAAAAGCAAAGGAAGATCTGGCGGATACGACCTTGACCCTGCTGCAGAGTCTGACGGAAAGGAACGTCCAGAGCATATCATTTCCAGAGAATTTCAAAGACTAAGCAAAGAAGAACAACGCTTCTACAAGCCCGCCAAGAAAAAAACATCTCCGACGGTCAGTTATTCTTATTATTTTGGAGAAACCAAGTATCAGGCATACAAGTCCTACAAACAGTGGCATACTATGCTCTACGAGGAGGTCAACAATAGATGGGGATTGGAACGAGGCGAAGACACATCGTTGATGACGCCAGAGGAGAGGAAGAAGCATAGAAAGAAGAATAAGCGTCAACTGGAACAAGAGAGGCTGGATGCTTTGAAAAAAGCAGAAGACGCAGAACAAAAGGCTAAAGCAGCCGCTGAAAAGTATGCAGTGGTTCAGGAAAAACTACAACAGGCAGGACAGACCCAATCCTTGGTTGAAAATGATATCCGGGAAGGACGTGAGCAGGTGGTCAAGATGGCAACGTTAGTGGAAACTGCTCGCAAAGACCTAAATGAACTCAAACAAGAAAAGGACAAAGTTCAGAAAGAGAAGGCTATACTGGAACATAGAGTAGAGGAACTGGCCAATGCCATCGGTGACCCGAAGGAAGAGGCTGACGTAGAGAGCTTCGACAAGATGGTGTTTGCTTATAATCCTGAGAGCAAAGGTTCCATCGTTGCTAATCTGAAGGCTAAGGGCAAGTCCCGTGTCACCATGATGGATGTCATTACAGCTGCTTTCGAAGAAAAAGACAAAATCAATGCAAAGAAAATAGGCTTTTTTGAAGATCCTAAAGAATTCAAGAAACAACGTGACGTAGAAATCAGGTCTGTGATGACTGACATGCAGACAATCCTCCGCAGTTTTGCCACTATACACAAGGAAGAGTTAACCCGCAGAAGCCGTGCCATCGTCAAACAGAATTTGCAACAGAACGCCATTGCTCTGAAGAAAATCCAACAGTACGACGAGATGACCAAACGAGGTATTACCATAGATTCCTACGAGAAAGCCAAAATGAAGGCCAAAGACTACGATAGGGTTTCTAACGTGTTGGATGCTGTCTGGCCCGGTCTTTGGAATGCCGTTCAAGTCATCATCAATCCCAGGCTTGACGAATATGTAATGAACGATAGGGAAAAAGGAATAGTCAGAAAGGTGTTCAGAGAGAAACCAAAGGAAAGACTGGCCGATGTCGGATGGATATTGAAAGCTGTCAGTACTATCCGCGACATTGTTAATGGCACAAAGGCCGAGGTTTGTATGATAGGGGCTGAGTCTGCTGTTGCTTATCTGGAGAAAATTGGCCTGGATATGACAGAAGGGGTGGCAGAGAATGTTGCAGAAGTTGCCGCCTGTACTGCCTGCTTATTCTTTGGTTATGTAGATGCTGCCACTACTATTTCCGAATCTTGCGGTGGTGGAGGAAGCAATAATGAACTGCCACATCAGAAGGATGATGAAAACGACCTTGCCTTTGCCAGACGCTGCCATCATGCTGCAAAAGCAATATGTGTTAAAGAGAAAAGAGGTTACAGATTATCAAGATAGACCTCTCCACTTAGCCGTATTATTATCCACTGTCAGAGGCTATATATATTATATTCCTGATATTGGCATGGACTTGGCTTCAAGCGCATACCCTTGGAGAATCAACTGACGGTAGCGTGCAAAATCTTCCTCGAAATGACTCCATACGTAGATAGTGCAGGAAAGGGGCTTCACGTGTTTTATCTGTGAAACCAGCCTTGCGACCAGCACCCCCCTTCTTGCTTTTGTAACCTCGTTCCAACTACGAGCTATCTTCGAGTCATAGACCAGCTATACCACCGTTTGTTCTTGCCCCTCTCAACAAACATAATAGGGTTTTTCCTATCAAGTTATAGGAAAAATCCGTTGTGTAAATGTAACATTATGACTAATTTTGCAGCAAAATTGATGGTGAGAACCACGATTTTGAGCAGATTTGGTGTATAAATAACTGAAAAAGCTCCACTTCCTTGGCTGGATGGGTATTTTTTTACTAATTTTGTCGAGGAATTAGCTCGTAAGGGCGCGTTCTATAACATTGAGGGAAAAATAGGAGCGTTATGCTTGTCTGATCACTGTAAAGCCTGAGAAACTCTACAAGTAAATCCAGATGACAGCGTAATTAGCTTCCACGTTTAGCGTGGACTGCTATTACTGTATCTTGGATTTCGGGTTTTCTCAGGGCCTACAGTGAAAGATATAGAATCGGTTCACGCTTCTTTTGTACCCGTAAGACAAGAGTAAAAACTAAAAACAAATAGTGTATGAGAAAACTACTTATTGCAGGAATTCTTGTGTTGGCAAGTTTGTCAATGCTTGTTGGTTGCAAAAGTGAACCCACAAAAAAAACTCCAGAAGAGTTGTTTAAGGAATGTGCATCGGGTGTTGTGCTGATTTATTGTGAGTCATATTACTCTATTACCCTGCCAACAGGTCAGACACTGTACATAACAGGGCTTGACGAAAATGGTGATGCAGTAAACGTGACCACAGACGAGGAACTAATCAAGAGGAACTGCAATCGTATGTTCGGTACAGGGTTCTTCATCGACAGCAAGGGCGACATTATGACAAACAGGCATGTCGTGGATGTAGCGATGGATGAGTTTGAAGCCCAAGAGAAGATAGTAACTTCCCTGAAAAGAGAACGCCAAACATACATTGACTCCATGGAAATGGCAAGACAGGCTTATGCAGAGCTGGAAGAGAAAAAGAGGGAATGTTATAGTCAAGATGTCTTTGGTAATGTATATGTGTCGAACCAGGAAATGCTACAAAAGATTAATATTGTCATGGCCAACGTGGAAGAGCGATTTAATGGATGGCGTTATTTGTGTGATTATATCTCTGCTAATGCGAATCCGAGGTCTATTAAGGTGAAGACATTTTCCAAACTGGGCATTGCTTATAATGATACTCATATCGAAGACTTTAACGATTTTTTGAAAGGGAATCCCTGTATCGTCCGCAAGATTTCGAGACGTGAGAATGCAGACTTGGCAATTATTCAGCTGAAGAAGAAACAGACGCCAGAACATGCCCACGTATTTGATGTGTCAGGTAAGGTTATGAAGGAAAAAGAGTCCAAATCTATCGGTGATTACTTCAATCAGATTGTCTCCGGTGAAACTCCGATGGAGGAAGTGGAAGCGGATGAACTGAAAATGGACCAACAACTATACATGATAGGCTACAATCATGGCATAGCAATTGCCCAGACAAGGGAAGGCATCAAAGCTCAGATGACCAGTGGAAAGATAACTCAGTTGCCAGACGGTGAAAGACTACTCTATAGTATCCCTACCATGCAAGGGTCTTCTGGAAGTCCTGTCATTGATGAGGACGGATGTCTGAGAGGAGTCAACTTTGCCAAGGCCACACTCAATGATGATTTCAACTTTGGCATCCCAATGAATCTGATTAAGAACTTTTTAAATGAATAATGTTATGGAGGAAAAGAAATTGTGTCCCTATTGTGGAGAAGAGATTCTGGCTGTTGCCAAGAAATGTAAGCATTGTGGTGAGTGGCTGGACAAAAAGGAGAGTGTCGAGACACGAATAGAACCGCAATACATTCCTGAGAAAAAAGTGACATTCAAGAAGTGGTGGATTGCAATTCTCATAATTCTTGCCATTGTGGTAGGACTGTTTGTTGTGATATCCAACCATCAGAATGAGCCAGGTAAAGAGCCGCTGGCAGAAAAGGCAGATCCCGTGATAAACTTTGCAGAGCCTGATGAAGAGGACGATGCAGCATACCAAAACAAAGACGAAGTCCGTGCCCAATCTGCTCCAAAGGTCATCGTGGCACCTAAAACGGAAGAAGCAGCAACTGAAAACTATGATACTGAGGAACTTCTAAGTCTTGGTGAGAGCTATGAAAAGGGGATTGGCGTGGAGGAAGACCATGAGACGGCCTTTTATTATTACGAGAAGGCCGCTAATACAGGTGACCCCGCTGCACTCAACAAGTTAGGCAATATGTATGCACAAGGTAAGGGTTGTACTAAAGATGCATACAAAGCAGCTACTTATTATCTTGCTGCTGCAGAAAAGGGGAACAAATACGCACAGCATAATATAGCATTCTGCTATTGGGACGGTGTTGGTGTTGAAAAGGATCGAGAAAAGGCAGTGATGTGGATGCGTCAATCTGCTGCACAAGGATATGAGAAAGCAAAGAAAGCATTAAAAACAATGGGAGTTGACTGATTATGGAAGAGACGAAACGATGCCCTTATTGTGGGGAAGAGATTCTTGCCGTAGCAAAGAAATGTAAGCACTGCGGCGAGTGGTTGGAAACTAAAGAGTCAGAAAAGGAGAAGAAAGCTTGTCCGATTTGTGGCGAGTTAGTAGACGCAGACCTCGAAGTCTGTACGTACTGCAAAGAACCAATCCATTTTAACGATTTACATCAAGAGCCCATAGTGTTTTCGCAAAGCCACGAGAATCTAAGGGTAGGTGATGATAATCAAAGTGTTTATTGCAAGAATTGTAAAACTCCACTAAGTATTGATGCAGAGGGTTGTCCAAATTGTGGAGATAAAGACCCATTATATTTCAAGAGAATTAAAAGGTTAGAAACAATAGCGACATGGAGTGGTATGGCAATAGTTTTTGCTCTTCTATATTTTTCCGTTGAGTATATGGGGCTAAGAATCAACCTGAAGCCTGAGTGGTTAGGTTTTGTATGCTATATGATTGTATGGTTCATTTTGTGTGGAATATTTAGTGTATTGGTCAAACGGGTGTTGTTTCAATCGACAATCAAAGATTATGAGAGAACGATGCAACGCATATTTACCGACATCGGGAATCCTGCTGCCATTGAACGCTGGAGAGCTAAAGTGGAGAAACTACTATAACAACGAAACAAAAATGATTATTATGAAGAAAACTAATTGGTTGCTTGCACTCATTGCTGTTGTTCTGATGTGCTCATGCAGGCAAATTGCACAATCAAGCATCGAAAGCAGCGTTGAAGATTTAAATGAAAGATGCCCTATAAAACTGGGGAAGGTTGATGTCCTTAAAAAAGTGGAATATAGGAATAACGCCATTTGTTTCTATGTAACAGAGAACGAAGAAAGAGACACGGACTTTAGTTCTTTAACTTCTGAGCAGATAGAGAAAGCGGAAAATAGTTTGGACTTTAAACGGGAGATGGTTGGAATGTGTCTGGCTAATAAAGTTGTTTTAGAAGAATTAGATAACATCACAGAAACAATGGCCGATGAAGTCGGTTTGACTTTTAGGGTGTTTATCAAAGGAGGAACTTCCAAGAGGGTTCTAAAGACAGAATTGTCATGGAAGGAAATACAAGATTTAAGGTCTGAAGCATCAGAATGGTAAAACGGAAAGGGTTCAATTGGAAAAGCATATGAAATACATTTTAATAGTTTTAATGTTCATCATGCCTGTTATGACAAATGCAGGCACCATTGAAATTAATGGTATCTATTACAATATAGATAAAGAAAACGGGACTGCTTCGGTTGCCAGTTCACCAATGGATTCAAAGTATTCGGGCGATATAATTATACCAGAGACTATATTCTACGAGTCCGTGGAATATGCTGTGACGGGAATTTCTGATAATGCTTTCTATTTTTGTCCAGAGCTATTGAGTGTAATAATTGGTGATAATGTGAGGGAGATTGGCACGACAGCTTTTTCTGATTGCGATAAATTGTCAAATGTGCAATTTGGGAAAAAGGTAGAAAGTATTGGCAAAATGGCATTTGCAAGCTGTACATCACTTATAAAAATTGTCCTCCCTGATGGAGTTGGAACAATAGGAGATTCGGCATTCTTAGGCTGCACAAAAATGGCATCAATCGCCCTGCCTGGAAGTCTGGCACAGATTGGCAATATGGCGTTTTACTGTTGTGTGGCATTAGAGAGCATTAACATTCCTGAAGGTATCATTGAGATTAATGAACAAACCTTTTACGGTTGCTCGGGGATGAAATCTGTCAATTTCCCATCCAGTTTGCAACGTATCGGTGGCGCTGCATTTTACGGATGCAGTAGTCTGCTGTCACTTAATCTGCCACCGTGTATTGCTTCCATTGGCGAGGGCGCTTTTGCTCTCTGCGAATCCCTGACCGAGCTTATAATTCCAAATGGTCTTACAAAAATAGAAAAGATGGCCTTTTATGGCGGCTTCGGCCTGAAGAAAATCATGCTACCTGCAACTATTACATCAATTGGCGAGATGGCATTTTACTCCATGGGCATCATCTATGGTGGCGATGTTTACTGTTATGCCACAGAAGTACCTGTAGTTGACAAGAATGGTTTCTATGTTGACATAATAAGTCATAAGGGTACACTGCATGTACCTGCTGCATCAGTGGATAATTACCGCAGTGCGCCACAATGGAAATTGTTTGCTAAGATTTTGCCTATTGCGGACGAAGAAACATATCCATCTGCAATCAATTCTATTGATGTGAATAATAGTTCGTCAAAATCTGCTACAATCTATAGCATCGACGGACAGCGACTATCACAGCCAAAGAAAGGAATCAATATTATCAATGGCAAAAAGGTCGTTTTTTAGAAAAGAGAACTTTTAAAGTTGCTAAGCAAATATACAAATTGTTAGGACTGTTTTTCTTCACTATTAAGTAATAATCATTAATGTTTCAATAGCGGTACAATCTAATTTGGTTGTACCGCCTTTTATATTTGTTAGATTCACTTGTTCTTATCCTTTCAACAGTTCTGTCTTTATTATGATAGGCTTACCACAGTGAGGGCAAACATCTGCTGAAGGATGGACTTCTACTTCATCACGGAAGAAGTCTCCCACATTACAGCCAACAACAGACGCAATTCGCTGTAAGGTGTTGATTGTGGGATTCCGGCTCAGATTTTGAGAAAGAGTGACACGTGTGATCCCCATCTCACTCGCAACACGTTCAATTGTCCACCCTTTTTCTTTAATAACTGATTTGACATCCATAAACGTATGATTATATTAAGCGTTTGCAAATATAATAAATGTATCTCAAATGCAAGAATAAACACATACATTATTAAATTCTTTTAATATTTAAGTCATACATTTTGATTTTAGTTAAGTAATACTAAAATCATACATTTTTCTTTGAGTTTATTTGGCGGTATGATTAAAATCAATTATCTTTGCATGTAGATACTAACAATTAAATATAGGGTATATGAACATCAACATTACACAAGAGAAAACGGCACAGAAATTGAAGAAAGTGCCAAGTCGCATCAAAATGCGTACGGAGTCTGAGGTACGTGCCTATAGTTATTTACCTGATCCTATAAAAGAAAAATTCTTGAGGAATCGAAAAGTGAGGTTTGCAAGATGCCACGTGTACTATCCTGACCTTCTTTTGCCAGAAGCAAAGATTGTCATTGAGATAGACGGAAGTTCTCATTCATCCCCCAAAGCACAAAAGCATGACAGAAAGAAAGACAAGGAGTTTACAGAAAACGGGTATGCTATGATTAGAATCAAGAACGAGGCAACAATATGTAAAACCACGTTCCTTTACAAACTGTATTACGAACTCATTAAGTTTTCTGATATCAAAGAGAGAAAAGGTGGTCAGAGGTTTGTTGAGTGTATTGAGGATTATCTCTATGCGGCTGACGAGGAAGAATATCTCGTTGACGAATCAGAACTTCAGTTTACAGATATTTTCCACGAATACACAATTAACGGTTAGAGGAGGGTTGAATAATGACAGACAATTGTGATAGCGGTATCCTGTTAGGTAGGAAAGAATGCTTTTTTCAACTTGCAGATACCGAGATGAGACTGTTCCAAGTGAAGGATGGCAACAGATATCAAGTCCTCATTCAGGAGAACTCCAAGGAAGACAATCCGTCCTTCCCCAAACGATTTGATATTAGTGACCCCAAGGCAAAACCTGTGATGGGAGGAAGCAATTGGTGTCTTGACAGGTGTATCGGCATGATACATTTGAACAGGACAAGTACTACATTTCCTGACTCTGAATACGATTTTGTAGAGGTTAAGCCATCTTTTGAAAGGGTCATTTCCGAAGAGGAAGGCTTTCCTCCTGAATGGATAAAGACAAGAAGAATTTCTCAGCATGTGGATATACTCTATCCATTTAAGCATCCTATGGAGGAACTAAACAAGCTGGTGGGATGTGAGGATATCAAAAAAAGACTGATAGAGTTCAAATCACTTGCCGAGTATAACAAGGCATGTATGCGTCAGTCACCAGAGTATCCAGTGATGCAGATATTCCTTCACTCTATCTTCTATGGAAATCCTGGCACAGGCAAATCTACCGTCTGTCGACTCTATGGCTCACTTCTCAAAGAGACGGGACTGTTAAGCAAAGGCCACGTCGTTGTAGCTGACAGGAAGATATTTACCGGTGATTGCTTTGGTGATACGGAAGACATATTGAGAGAACTGATTAAGTACAGTGAGGGAGGCATCTTACTGTTTGATGAAGCATACCTTCTGGAGGGTACCCATCCAAATGACCCAAACAAGATGGTGCTGCCGATGCTGTTGTCTGAACTTGCTGATACAAAGAAGAAGGATTTCGCCGTAGTCCTATGTGGATATAAGGATAAGCTCGACAGGATGCTCGAGCAGAATCCTGGTCTCTACTCGCGATTCGTGAACCGCTTCAAGTTCAAAGATTATACACTCGACGAGTTAGCAGAGATAGGAATTCGCTACTTGAAGACTTTCGGACATACGTTCACACTTGATGGCCTGGCAAGTTTCCGTGAGGAACTTGCATCCGCTATGTCGGGTAGCAGCAAGACCTCATGGGCAAACGCACGTTCTGTTAAGAGCATGATAGAACAGATATACATTAGACGCGCAATGCGCTACAGCAAAGACGGCGAACTTGACCGAGAAATAACAGCAGAAGACATCTGTTCCATTCCTTACGAACGCAGTCGAAGGATAGGATTTTAAATGAAATGATAATATTAAGAGGTGTGAAAAGACTTCAGGAATATACACGAAATTACAGCTTATTTCATCGGGCAGAAATGAAACACTTTTCACTTAAAAAGGTCACCTGAAGGTCACCTTTAAAAGAAAAAGCACCTATAAAATATTTGCAAGTGCTTGATTTTCACTAGTGGACCAGCCTGGGCTTGAACCAGGGACCTCCAGATTATGAGTTGCAGAAGAATCCGCATTCTGTGAGGCTTTGTGACGCCCTATGACTGGCACTTTCTTTATTCTTTAAATTCTTAATAATCAAGATGATAGGCAGAGATTTCTAATTTTTGAAAGTTCTTTGTTCCCTGTTTGTTCCCACACCCACATTTTTACACAATCTATGGTTTTTATGGGCTTTTTTAGGGGTCATTGTTCCCCCTTTGTTCCCATTTTTGTCACATTTTGCGAAAGAACGCTTTATGCTATACCATATTGCGCTTGCAAAGATAATAATTAAAATTGACACCCTTTTCTGGTTTACATTTTTTAACGTGCATTTAAAGATTGCTTTTGAGATTATAAGTAACTTTGATGTTGAAAAATAGTATTTAGTGAGCAAATATGACATCGAAAAATAGAAAAATAGGAAAAGGAACCCTTTTTGAAGATAGGGTAGGATCATGCACCATTGCCATGTGTCTTGACAAGAGACATCCCGATAGTGAAAACAGCAAATTGTTTCCTCTGTGCATCAGGTTCACAATATATGATTCTCGGTATTACTACAGACTTGGCGAGAAATGTTCTTACGAAGATTTGGATAAGCTTTCGAGGTCTCAGGGCAACCGCGAAAAACGGATAGGACTTGAAACAACTTTTGAGCGAAAGGTGAGACTTCAGGAAGTCTTTGCAAGTATGGTACACGTTGTAACGACTGTTAGTGAGCGCGGCATACTTACTCTAGATCGAATCAAGGTTGCTTTGACAGGCCGATGCGAAACAGCGTCCTTCCTCTCCGTGTGGGAAGAGATTATCAATGAGAAACGAGCCTTGGGTAAAGCAGGTACCGCTGAAAACTATGGGGATGCCTATAGAAGTTTCAAGCGTATTACCGGCTTCACCTATGCTGATGGTTTTGCTCTGGATTCTGCGGTAATCAACAAATGGATTGACGGTATGACAGAACGTAATATCAAATCCTCGACACAAGGCATTCAGCTTCGAGCTTGCCGAGTCGTAGTAAACCGCTGTATTGGCGAGGGTTACATGATGCCAAAGGCTTATATGTTTGGAAAGACTCGCGATAAGATAAAGATTCCAGCAGGTTCATCACGTAAGGGCTGGTTTCTCTCTGTGGAACAGATGACGGAGCTTTACTTGCATTGGAAGAACCATGATATTGACTTCCCGATTCACAATACCCGTAGAAAGGATAATCCATTGTATGCTATCAAAGATGAGAAATCGCGTACCCAGAGGTATCAGGCATTGGCAATGTTCCTGATGCAATACCTGTGTTGTGGCTGTAATCTGTATGATTTAGCGTTACTTCGATACAATAGCTTCTATTTTGAAAGCAATGGGCGCGCCTTTCGGTTTATCAGGCATAAGACTGAGGACGAGACGGTTGATGGTGAGGGAATGGAGGTGATTGTTCCAATCATTGAGCCATTGAAGGAACTTCTTGATAACTATGCTGCTGAGCCAAAGTTAGATCAGTTGGTGCTTCCTTTTATTGCTGAGGATGCTATTAGTGTAGGCGAAGAAAGGGTTCGTCGTAGAGTTAGCGACGTGAACGGTTATATATCAGACAGAATGAAGAAAGTGTCCGCTGCAATCGGGTGGACAGTATCTCCAACGGGTACTTACGCCAGGCATTCGTTTGCAACGAATCTTCATGCGGCTAAGGTTCCAAGAGACTATATCTCAGATGCGATGGGGCATAGTCTTGGCAACAGAGGACAGATAACCATGCGTTACATTTCGCCTTGGACTATCGAGGATAGGATGACCTATAATAACCTGTTGCTTAATCTTGATAACAAGAAGAGTGACCAGCCCCAAGAGAATATTACAATATTCGAGTCAGGTAAGCAAGCTATCTTTGAGAAGATGCACAGTTTCTCAGAGGCAGACTTGAAAGAGGCTTTGATTATGCTCAAAAAGAAAGAACTGCAGCAACTGGAACAAGAACTGGTAGCTATGTAAGAATAGTAAAAAACATCAATTTTTGGGTTGTTCCTCACATAGTCAAAATGGTGATAAAATTGTAATAATGACGTTTTGAGGGTATTTTTAGAATGATTACCCTTATTTAGATTTAACACTTATAAGATGACAGAAAAGGATAACAGAATAGCGGCAAACAAGGCCGTTAGGGAATGGAAAGTAAAACATAAGGAAGAATACGATGACTTCAAACGGCAAATTGCAGCCATTGACAAAGGTGACCTGTCGTTAATGGAGCGGATGATGACGTTGCTTAATGATTGTATGCCACAGGATGCCCGTTCCTTTTACGCGTACATATTTAAATATATAGGTGATCCTGACTCCGTGAAGAATGACCAGGCTGCATTCTCCAGATATGATCAATTGGCGGCAGAGTGTATCTTCAATCATGCCCTCATCAGCATGAACTTCGCCACAGGCCGGATAGAACAGACTGATTCAATGAAACAGGATTGTACTATCATTAGAACGGATGACTTCGAGCAGAGCGTCTTGGCTATGCCCCTGTCAATGAAATGCATCCTCAATGATCTTTGCACCAATCTGATAGCCGACAGGCTTAATGGCCAGCTAACGGTAGAGGAGCAGGAAGCACTACAAGGCATAGGGCTACTGGTGGCTAAGACAGTGTATGTGTATTCACTGCTTTTCGTGCCAGAGTACCTTGACAGGCTCTACAAAAGAACTATTATAGATAGCGATGCCCTTGCTTACTGCATCTATTTCTTCGTAACATTCGACCACGGACTGAGCCAGATGGCCGATTTGTTCAGTCACCAGATGGTAGGGAATCATAGTTCCAGCTTCACCTCTGAAATGTTCCGTTTGTGCATCCGAAGTTTCGTTAATCATAGCCTCACTAATAGAAGCGAGACGAAGGAAAGCTGGGAAGCACTTGCCAACAACACTTCCAATGATGACCTTTGGAAAGAGGTTCGTTTGGCCTTGCGTGACAGTCATACGCATGGTGGCCAGCAAAAGGACAGCCGGACACTCGACGAACTGCTGATATGTGATACGGAAGTCCTGAAGTCAAAGATCCAGGACTATCTTCGCGAGAACCCTCAAACGTCTCGCCTCGCATATCTGCTATATACCCTGCGACAGACAGGAAAGATACAGCCCTGCAGTTATATCACCTTCCATCGAGCGTTACAAGCAATTGCTAACAAACCGCTTGGTGGCCCGGATGTTCCCCAAAGACGCTATCATGAGTTGCAGGCAGATCCCAAACTCTTAGGCTCAAAGGGAAAGAAATGGCAACAGGCAAAGGCAATAATTGACCGATGGACTGTCCTATTCGGCAAAAAAGACATATAAGAACACAAAAAACGCAACTTAAAAGTTGCACATTTCAAAAATAAACATTAAATTTGCAGCGCATATGAAATTTGAACGTATCATAGAAGGCAAAGACCATCTTTGGGCAGTTAGAGACATGAACAAGCCTAATAACGAGTTGGCAGCACTATTCCAGAAGTGGAACGATGCCGAATACTTGTGGGATTTCTTTCTTGAAAACCAGAACGACCTTCAAGAGTTCTTCCATATAGAGAGAATCAGCGAGGCCGTTGAGGACACGATTGATGATGCAGAGCAGTTGGAAAGGCTGATTCTGGAGATACCCTACACGGAAAATCTTGATGAACTCTTCATTCCGCTCAGTTCAGCCGACATGACCATCCGGGAGTTGGCGAGGGAAAAGGCCAGGAACTGGAACCGCACAGGACACGCAAGCTGGCTTCGTGTCTATGCCATCCGACTTGAAAAGAATGTGTTCGTCATAACAGGTGGAGCCATCAAGCTCACAAGGACGATGCAGGAGCGTAGCCATACCCAAGCGGAACTCGACAAGCTCAATCAGTGCCGACAGTTTCTTGCCAGCAATGGCGTATTTGATTCAGACAGTTTCATTTCAATGATAGAGGAGGATAATATATGAAGTCAAAAGCAGTACAGTTTTTGGAGGCGAACCAGTCAGGTGAGCGTTCCACGTTCGTTGACGATGCCAAGTGGAGGCAGGAGAATGCCTCGTGGCTGAGAAGATCCCGTCGCGTAGCCTATGCCATCATGGACTACATGCAGGATAATGGGCTTTCCCGTAACGATGTTGCTGAGAAGCTGGGGGTCAGTCCTCAGTATGTGAGCAAGATTCTTTCTGGCAAGGTGAACTTCTCATTCAAGACAATCTCTGAGATTGAAGAGGGTCTTGGCATAGAGGTATTCCAGGCTGCAGCGATGGAGGCATAAGGCTCGACGGCTAACAGAGCTTAAATAATGGTCGGTTGAATTAAGGAGTATTTCAACCGACCATTTGTTTGATGAACATTGTCTATCTTTGCACCGCGATTCGGAAAACAGCCAATCGCAAGAATCAGGATAATAACAATTAAAATATCAAAGACATGACAACAACAAATGATTCATTGAAGCTCGCAGAGCTGCTGAAGACTCCCATCTGCAAGATGGACGGCGAGGAACTTGCATTCCTCATTACAAGTATTACATCAAACCAACAGGCACAGATGCTGCTGACTCAGCCCAAACAGGAGGAGCATAACGTCTATGGCATAGCAGGTATCGCCCAGATATTCGGCTGCAGCATACCAACGGCCAGCCGTATCAAGAAGAGTGGCATCATCAATGACGCTATCACTCAGGTAGGCCGAAAGATTGTAGTCAACGCTGACAAGGCTCTTGAACTGGCCAGCAAACATAAGGGTAACATTAACGTAGCTTGATATGATGAAACAAGATTTTAAGAATGTCGCATATATGTCCGTGTTTGTGCTGATAGTTGGTGCAGGTTTCTACCTCTTTGATTTCTATGATAGTGCTTTCTTCACCTTTCTTGTTGGATTAACTCTATTAGCTATTTATCATGCTGGGCTTTACAATCGTGGAATCATAGAGGATAACACCATAGCAAGCCAACAGGAAATCATAGAGCGGGATAAAGACCTGATTGACTTCCTGCATGGGCACATTGGTTTCCTTGAAGACTATATCAAAGAGATAAAAGAGGAATGTGACAAAGTGAAGAGCAGGAAGAGCAAACGATGAAAAACAGCCATCTTGTGGCACCTGTTTTTCTTGCTGGTGACTATCACCTTCCACAAATGCAGTCAGCCCCATACGTCATTGTGACGAATGGGGCTGACAGGTTTACGTTATACAGCAACTTCTTACCTATAGACAGGTGTGGGGAAGGTGATGGTGCTGGGGATGTAGAAGTCGTCGGAGAGAGTGCGGCCGTCTATCTGTTTGGTCAGGCGGTGTATTGTTCCTTATCGTCGATGGTGACGAGTTTACGCGTCTGCCATTTGCGCATTCCCGTGAAAGTCCCGTCTGCGCTGAACGTCAGCCGCTCGAAGAAGCGTCCCTTGACCTTGATGTACTCGACATGCCACGTCCCGGCGATAATTGGCGTGTACTGCTTCCGCAACTGTTCCGTCTTCTCGTGCGCCTCCTCGTCAGCCCATTGCGGGTCGCTGCTGCAAGAGGCGAGGGAGACGAGGGCAAGGAGGATGGTGATGATGGTTTTCTTCATATTCATTTTGTTTTTATTTTGCTTGTGCCTTGATGTAATCAAGGAGGAAGAGAACTTCAGCTTGGTTGTCGAAATTGTAACGTTTATAGTCATCATACGTCAGCAGGATGTCTGGAGTCAACTGCTTGGCACAAGGGTCATCGGCAGGAAGGAACAACTGCAAGGAGTTGGAGATGGAGCCTTCGAGATTCGTCCGTGGAAGTGTGAACGGCGTCACTTCCATAAAAGTATTAGGGGCCTGACTGCTGGGAACACCGACAATCTTCGCCCCCATCTTCCAAAGATAGAACATATAATGAAAGGCTGCGCTATACGTGTCGGCATCGGCCAGCACATAAATATGCTTGGGTGTATAGACGGGTTGACCATTCTGCTTGGCGAGTTTGTCTTGAATGCAACTCATGCTGTTGCTAACGAAACGTGTGCGGGTTTCGTCTGTGACAGCCTGCGTCTTCTCGTCGCTTTCAAAGAAAGTGTAGTCGCCAAACTCATAGTTCGTGTGATAACGGGCGTTGAACTGTTCGAGTGTCATATTGAGTTTCTGCATATAGAGCGGTGACAGCAGACGATAGAGATGGTTCTGGAAGTTCTTTTGCAGATAGCCGTCGCCCCACAACTGATAGAGTGTTGGGTAAGTGATGGGAGTCCAACCTCCGCCGTTGCCTCTGAGGTCGATAATCAGGTTCTCACTCTTGTTGCGTTTCATCAGTTGTAGCATCTTCTCAAATTCTTCAGAGAAAGACGGCAGGCTAGCGATGGCTTTGAGTGTGTCGGAGGGCATGGGTCGGTGATATACTTTGTCATAGCAATATTTCAGGTCATCGTAGTAGTTCATCCCAGCCTGATACATATATTCTATGTTGTCACGGGCCATGATGCTGGTCGAGCGGAAGTACATGGTGTTCTTCTGCTTGTCGGCGAATGTGTAAGTCAGGTTTTCTGTCGGAAACCTGTTGTCCATAGGAGAGGTTACCTCTCTATTCCATTCCTTCCATTGCTTCACAGGGATTAGTGCCAACGGCAATCTGACAAAATTCCCTTCTGGAGTCATCAGATGATAGCTGATGGTGTCTTGTCGAAGACAGGGAATTATTCTGCCGAGAACGACAGGCTGGTGTCCGTGCCCACAGATATTAGCCATCTTTCCAATTTCATTCTCTGCTGGGTATATCTTCATCATTTCTTCACAAAGGTCTTTCGTTTGGACATTTTCGATGCCGACAAGCCTGCTACCTATCAGTTGCTGATGTTCATCCGGCAATCGACGGATGAACAAACCGTCACCAACAGCCTTGAAACGGATGGGAACGAGTGAGAATGAGCCTTGTGTCTCAGGAAAGTGAATTTGCGTATGTCCGTCGCTCAATGGTGCGAGGAATGCCCGGATTCTCCAGCACAATTCCTCGCGTGTCGTCACGCTGTCATCCTTGAGACCCCAGTAAGTTTCACTTGCAGCCCTATGAAAGAACGCTTTACCTCCATAGTTCGTATATGGGTCTGGATGCGTCGCTTCCAGTTGATGGATGAAATAGCGGAAGTCTGCCACAATGGAATCATTTGGTATCTGTGCCGATGCGAATGTCACTGCCTCCAGCAGGACCAACAGGAGCAGGAATCGTCTTGTTTGTCTCATATTTCTTCTTTTAGTATGTTCTTTAATAGATACGTGGCATTCTGATTGCGGGCCACGCCTTCGGTAATGCGATAATTGTAGGTAATCTCATCAGAAAGTTGTATCTCGAAGCAATAGTTGTGGAAACGGTCGGGAGATTTCTGCTGCATCTTGGAGAGTTCGAGGTCGTGGGTGGCGACAATGCCAGTTACAGGGAGATCGGATATGCTTTGCAGGAACAGACGCGAGCCGTTGAGCTTATCGAGCGAGTTGGTGCCTTTGAGAATTTCGTCAAGGATGATGAGCGTATGGCGGTTTTGCTTGCAATAGCCGATGAGTTGCTTTAGTCGGAGGAGTTCGGCATTGAAGTAGCTGATGCCGTGAGCAAGATCATCGGTGGTGCGCATACTGCTGAACAACGAGAATCGTGACACCTTCAGATGACTGGCAAAGACAGGCAAGCCGCATAGGGCAAGAATGTAGTTGATGCCAACAGAACGGAGGAAAGTGCTCTTTCCTGCCATGTTGGCTCCGGTGATGATGTAGTAGTGACCGTCGCTGATTTGGAAGTCATTACGCACAGCTTGCTCCCCGAGGAACGGATGGTAGAGACCTTTGGCAGAATAGACTATCGCATCGGTCTCGATAATCTCTGCATCTGTCCCCGCTGGTTCGTTGTAACGGAACGTGGCCATCGAAATGAGCGCATCGAAATGGCTCACCGCCTGAATCCAGTCTTCAATGCAGGGCATATACTGCTGTTGCCATTTTAGGAAGCGACGCACAATGAAATAGTCGGCCAGATAGAGCGCATTCGATATGGGTACCCACACTTCGTTGCGCTGGTCGAGGTCGTTCAGGATGCTCTTCAACTGTCGGAAAGACTTGGTTGCGCTTTGCTGGTTGTCTGAAAGTCGACCGATGATTTCACGTGCCTCCTGGCTTTTCAAATTAGACTCAACAATGAGCATAATCATGCTGACATATGTGCCTAATCGTGGCAGGATGACATTGATGGAGCCATTGACCTTTTTCAGCGTCCGACCGAAGAACAGATAGGCCGCAGATACCTGAACGAGCAACCACAGCATAGGCCAAGACCCTGGCAGGGAACCAAACACGGCACCAATGAGCAGACCATAGAACACGATGATGCTCAGAATGGCCATAACAAGAGAAGTACGACTGAGTGCCAAAGGGGAAATGTCAGCCTCCCGCACTTCACGTAGTGCCTCCAGGATGGCATCAGTGTTGATATGCCGCCCTCTGCCTTGCATCAAAAAGGTGGAGCGCAGGCTTTCCCGTTCTGCCAGTTCTGCTATGGCTTCGCGACGGCGGACTATGCTCTCTGCCGATGGCGCTTCTGTCTGGGAAAGAACGGTAGCCAAATAATCGCTGCCGCCTGTAGTAACAGTCCTGTTCATGCGGTTAAAGAGAGATTCAGCACCGAATATATCCATGTCGAACGTAAACGGGTGTCGCGGGTCGATATACTTCTCTCCTGCATCGAAGCAGGAGAAGTCACCATTGAGGTAAGACCGTTCATTTTCATACACCTTCAGCAATCGCTCACATTCATCAGCCTTGTAGTTTTTCCCTGCATCCACCTGTCGGATGAAGTAATAAACGGCAAAGGAAATCACGGCGAGAATGATAAACAGGACACCGATACTAGTCAAAGTATAAGCCACGAGGCTGGCAAGCATAGCCACGAAAGCCGCAAGCTCTGCCAACACGAATGTCGTGTTGTGCCGTTTTAACTTAACAATCTCAGCAGTCAGTGCCGCCACTTTGTCGGTGTAGAATTGGTAAAGTGAAATATTCATCATCTTGGTCACTCGAATTATTTTTGTTTTGACGTAGACACAGGCATTGGTCTTGGTTGGAAACGGAGGGGATTATCGCGGTCGCCCCAGATGAGTGTCTTAAGCAGACTGCCGACGGGAAACTCTATCCTTGATTTCTTTACTTTTATATAAGGTGTAACGATGGGCTCTGTGGTCCAGCGGCCCGACATGGGATTGATGTAGCGACGTACACCAATATTCGAGCCAAAGCGGTCGCTGAAGCGAATGTCGGCATAGCCTCCGTAAGATGTAGTGCTGACATACGGACTGAAGGCTGGACCTACGAGGGGATTGTGGGCATAGTAATAGCCGAAAGCGTGAAGCGAAACGGCATCGGACAGGTCATAGCCAATGGTGCCTCCAAAACCATATTGGGTGTAGAGCGTGCTTTGCATCGGCATCCAGTATTTGTTAGCAGTAGCCGAGGCTGACAGTTGCAACTGTCCGAAATCCTGATGCAGCGAGAGTGAACTAGTCTGAAAATCCATCAGCCCAGGCATCTGATTTGTTGCGCCGCTGATACTAAGATGTCCTCTACGCCATAGGTTAAATGAGTTTACGCCCATTGGTGTATGTTGTCGAGTAAGCACTATGCCATGCGTTGCTTTGTCTTTATAGGTATTCAGGTAAGACAGTCCGGAATTTTCCGTAGGTGCCGGCAGTAAGTTCGGCTTCATTGCATCAATGACATACTTCGCCGAGTCTATCATCAGGTAGTTGACAAATCCCATAGTCTGTAGGGCAGCATCATTCCCCGACAAGATTCCCTTGTCGTCCTGCTCCGTCTGCGCATTGGCTTGTAATGCACAGACCATGAGCACTAAGAATAACACCTCACGTCTTTTCACTCTTATTCTTTTTTATGTAACGGATAAGAGGGAAAAGTATTGCAAATGTTATGGCATAAATGACAAGTTTCATCCAATTCTGAATGTCGCCACTCAAAATCCATACTGCAATACATATAATCAAACAGATAAATGCAAAGAGCACAAAATTTAATATAGTTCCCCAATGTTTCATCAATGTCATTTCTAATATTACTCTCCCATCCAAGGGCCTCTCTCCCACAGGCGATAGATGCGGGTGGCGTGCTCTGCATCGTGAATGATGAGGTTGCCCGTGTCGGCATTTGAGATGATGGCCTCGCGCTCCCAACTGCCACGGGTAAACTTGAATTGGGCAGGCAGGTGCAGACGGAGATCGATTGCAGCAATACTGTCATTGACGAGAGGCATTCTGACACCTTTTGCCTCCCAATTGGCCAGTGCCTCTTGGTTGCCTGTGATATAAATGGTGTCCGGCAGATTCTTTCCGCGCAGTTCAATGTGGACGGGATAGGTCTCTTCGCCAACATAGCCCACAAGGTTCTTTGCACCGAAAACGATGTAGTCGTTCAGCGCAGCAGTCAAACTGGGCATAAAGCCGTTGTAATGGCCGTAGCCGGGGAAGGTATGTACGGAAGTGACGGTATTCTCGTTGAAGTGTGACTTGTCTTTAAGAAACGAGCTGACACGCTCCCAGCCTGCTTTCCAATCATCGCCCCAGTAGTTGTGTCCATCTTCTATCTCACCTGACATTGAGGCATAGATAAAACGGGGTGCCTTGCGGTCTTTGAATTGATGGTTCTCAATGTCTGTGGCCAGACGATATTCATCATAGGCACAGTTGGGCGAGACGGCGATGTAGTCATCAAACAAGTCGTCTGTGACCAAAGCATCAAGCACAAACGATGCACTCAGGGAGTGGCCGATGCCAAGCGTTCGTCCAGATGTACGATAGTGTGTTGTCACGTATGGCATCAGCTCGTTCTTTACAAACTTTTTCAGGTCGGGCGATTTGCCATAGTAATAACCCTCCCTGAATAACCCGTTATTACCGTGTATGGGCATAGGCAGGTAGTCGTGGTTACGGAAATAGTTGATGTCCCATAGGTTTGGCGAACAGATGCCTACGATGATGAAACTCTGGCTTCTTCCACCATCAGGGTCTGGTTTGCAGGCTATGTTGAGCAGGCAATGTACGAGGTCGAACATCGTTCTGTCCTGTGCATCGAACACATAGATGACATCGTAGTAGGTCTGGTCAAAGTTCGGGTAGTTGTCGGGCGTGTAGATCAGCACCTGCCGCTCGTGGTTGAAATACTCCGACTTCATCGTAAGTTCCTTCACGCTTTCGAGTGGAACCTGTGCCCATCCCGTCGTTGCGACAAGGGCGAGCAAGATGGTGATGATGGTTTTCTTCATATTCGTTTCGTTTTATTGTTATAGCTCAAATCTGTACCCAACGGTCAACTGAACGACCCTGTTGTGAATCTTGACTGCATCAATTTTTGTAGCGTTCGTCAGACCGAGGTTATAGCGGGCATCTATCCGTATGGCACCTATCGTGTACGACAGGCCAATAGGGATGCTGAGGTCAAAGGTCTTGAACCAGGTGTCATCGCTCGATGTCACAGTCCAGTTGCCATGTTCATCAAGCATTTCCTCATGGATGTGCTTCTTCAGTGCAAAGCCTGGCTGTAAGCCCAAGTGAAAGGCAAAGTCGGGAGTGATGTAGAAGTTTGCCGTCAAGGGGATATTAAGGTAATGCAGCGTGGATGAAGAGTTATGGAATTGTGAATTGTCTTTCATCTTCGTTCCCTGGTTGGAATAAAGGAGTCCACCCGACAGGCTGAACCTTTCGCGCAGCTGATACTCTAATTCTGCACCAGCCACAAGCCCAGCCTTGCTGGTGTATTCCATTTTCTCCCCGTCAATGCCGACATAGATGTCCGGATCTGTCAACTTGGCGATGTTGATACCAACTTTTGGCGTCAGTGTCCAACTACCTACTTCTCGTTGTGCATTGCCAATCAACGGCATTGCAAGCATTGCTAATATGATAACGTTTCTCTTCATTATATTTTAAGTTATATCCATAAATATAAACGGAAACCCTGCTGCTTTTATTGTACTGCAAGGATAGTAGTAGCACCCCTGACCTCCCATGTCATCTCATTTCATATTCTGCTATGAGCATAATGTTCTTCCCGTTATGTATGATGGGATGGAAGAATCGGTAGCGGGTGGCTGGCGTGGGGAATGCCTTGGGACTAAGTTTGCCGATGACTGTTCTGCTCCCGTAAGGCCGCACCTCATAGCCAATGTCATTGAACATCTCGTTTCGGGGCAGTTTGCGCCAGACTCCTTCCGAATCAAGAAATGCTATCTCGCAATGTTCGCCACAAGTCAGTTCATTGTTGCTGTTGTTCCTCAAGATGAAGGTTACGTCTTCGGCTGTAAGAGGGAAAACATCTTTGGTGGGACGAATACTGATGCCCAGCGTATCACTTACACCAGTCTTTGACATTCGTATTGGAGATTCGGGCCCTACAAATTTCAGAATGGGTGCATCATAGACTTTCTGGCGGAACAGGCGACGGCGTTCTGCGGTGTTATAGATGAAGTTCACCTCTATGCCGTTAGTCACCGCACAATAACTGCTGATACAACCCGCCAGCTCTTTGCATTTGCCAAGTCGCTGTCCAATCGTGTCCATGATGGCATTCAGCTCATGCTCACTGTATTGCCTCGCAGGTTTGTTGGAAGCGGATGCCTCAGCATCATGCTCATTCCCTTCCTCCGCCAGTAGGGCTTCAGCACTGTCAAGCCTGTGTGCCGATTCCCATGCATCCTGCTTCTTTAATTCTACAGAATCACTTGCAGATGATTCCGAGGCCGACTGGTTTGATGAGGGGCGGCACGAAACCAAAGCAAGAGCAAACAGGATGAATATTACCTTTTTCATGATGGGGATGCCTTGAAGATAATATGCATATAGTTTCCCTCTTCTGCTCCGAAACGCTGGATAAGATTAGAGCCGTCGTAGATGGCTTTCAGTTGCAGGGCAACGCCACTCTTTGCCAGTGATAGGAAAGAGTTTGGCTGTGTCAGTTCATCCGCTGCGCAGATATAATTATAGTTGCTATTGAACTCTATGCGGATATGATGGTCGGCTCCGCCATAGACCAGATATAGCGACATGACATTTGGCGTAAAAGCCCATTTGATTTGCTCATAGTCCGTGTCGTAGCCGAGGTCGTAACGGGCAGTGATGGCTTGTGGAGCTGCTTCTGCAAGCGCATCGCTCAACTCCTTGTCTGCATCTACGACCTTTGAAATCAGCGATATGGGGAAGTCTTGAAAGAATACATGCTGCATCTTATAGTCGGACACTTCAAGTTGCACGTCACCGAATGTTGCTTCATGGGCTTTTGTTATTATGTGTCGCCCCTTCTCGTCCGTCATATCCGTACAATCTTTGTCCTTATATATAATGATATACTCACCAGGATATTCGCCGGATATATTCTGCCCGTATGTTTCCTTTTGTGTGTTCGTTAGCCGCCTCTCCACATTGTCATCGCTGCAACAAGAGGCGAGGAAGAACATGGCAACTGTCATTACCAGGGAACATCTCCAAATAATCTCTACTCTCATCTTCTTTACCTCTGATGTGCAGTACGCTCGAAATTGTAGATGATGTCAGGACGGTCTGCCATTTCCCATGACATGGTGCTATTGCCCAATTTCCTGATGTTCCATGTCTGAGACTCTGGCGTGCCGCCGTACATGGGTTCGTAGATGATAAGTTGTCGATTATCCTTAAGCATATACCCCCGATGTATAATCGTATCACCAGCAAACACATCATAAACATAGATGTCGCAATCGCCATTGGCAGAAAAGGTGTATTCTACATTGCCCTCACTGACAACACCTTTATCATAGACCTTCTGCCAAGTCCCGACAAGGTTGTTGGCATCGAAATCTTCATCATCGTTGCTGCAAAAGGTGAGGGAGAAAGCAGCAAGCATCACAAATGCGATTCTCCAGAGTTTCATTGTTTTCATTTCGATATTGTTTGTTGATAATGTTTCTATATAAACGCCGTGAAGCGGGAAATCCTGCATCGTAGGGCGTTAAATGTTCTTAATCGATATTCTATTCTTTGAAGTGGGCAGTGTCGGCACTGAGGCCGACGGCTGCCCGCTATCAACGAGAGAGAGTTTATAATCTGTTCTTTTCATCGTTACCGGCACCTGTACCCTTATATTTGCTTCGGGTCGAATTGAATTTATATGTCAGGGAAATGCCGAACTTCTGCGTATAGACGTATGCATCCTTAGTCATTAATGCCACGGGATAGGTGGCCTGCCACTTTTCACGCAGCGTCTTGAATACATCGTTGGCAAAGAAGATGGCTGTAAGCCTTTCGCTGAAGAACGACTTCTGCAGGCGAAGGTCGATGTTGAACTTGTGGCTGTCGCGTGTAAAACCGTAGTCGTTGCTGGTGACATAGCGGAGATAGAGCATGGCCTTTGCGGTCTCGTCAATGATGAACCAGTTGCGCAGGCTGAAGGTCCATTCAGGCTTGTCGAGACCGATTGTTACGCCGGAGTACTTCGTCGGGAAATGCTGCTGCCAGTAACTCAACGTCAGCGTAGGCTGATAGAATCCGAGTTTCGGGGAGGCGACAAGCGACGCATGCCATGCCTCCTGACGGTCGAAGTTCCGTCGTGTCCATATCGTCATGTCACTGCCTTGCTCGTATGGACTGCCATACGAGAAGAAGATGTCTTTGTTCAGCGTGTAACCCGCTGACAGACTCAGCCATGAATAGTTAAGTCGCAGGTCTATATCCTGCCGATTGGTGGGTCTGAGCAACGGATTTCCGCCCTCCACCTCGTAGCGGTTGTCGTATTGGACGTAGGAGCTGAGCATATAGTAGGAGGGGCGCTTGATACGCTTGTTGTAACTAAACTCTGCTCCCCACTTGCCTTTCTTCCATCCGACGGAGAGATTCGGGAACAGGTCGCCATACTTACGGCTGGGTTCTTCCTGATATACACCGAAAGAGCGATAGTCGGTAGACACCCGCTCATAACGCAAGCCTCCGTCAAAGCTCCAGTCGCCCAAATGCAGGGCGTATTCGGCAAAGCCAGCAATGTTGCTCTCCCTGATGTCATCGTCTGATGACTTGACGTAATGCTCCTCGTTCTCGTTGGTGCCATAGCTGTGGGTGCGGGTCACCTCGGAGCCGATACTCAGCTCGCCCTTCCATACGGGATAGGACAGCACCAGCTTGCCTGCCAACATGTTACGGTGGTCTTCATTTCGCAGATGGATGTCACGGTCTTCGATTTGCAGGCTGCGCTCCGTCTCAACGTCACTTCTGACTTTCTTGTTCCAAAGCCAGGAGCCGTTGAAGTCGATACCCAGTTTACCTATCTTGCCGACGTAATAGGCATTGGCCTCATGAATGGGACCGTCAGTCTCCGTCGTTCCCATCCACTGGTCGACGATTCCCTCCAGTTGGTCATTTCTGGTAATAGTCTGTACGCAGTTTGCCTCGCCTCCCATATAGAGTGAGCCGTCGAGACTATATTTGAAACCTATCGAGTTGTTGGCATTGATGTCGTAGCTCATACCAATCTCGCCACTGAGGTCTGTAAACCAGAAAGTGTTTGGGCAAGTCTGGTCGAGAGCAATGCGGTCACCATTGATATTTGATTCCCAGCCGACTCTGTTGTCCTCTGAATGGTGGTTATTGTAGAATGTCATGGTGCCGAACAGCTCCAGGCCACCTTGACGGTATTTCATTTCCAAATCGTCGTAAGTCGTCCACTTCCTGTTGTTGGCCACTTGGCTGAATGCCTCTATGCTAAAGCCGTCACCCTGTGGAAGAATGGTCTTGATGCGGATAACGGCATTCACCTCGGCATTGTACTTGGCACCAGGCGAGGTGATGATGTCCACACTCTTGATGTTGTCAGACTTCAGCTGTTTCAGTTCCTTAGCACTCTGCACTTTTTTGTTGTTGATGTAGATTTCGGGCGTGCCTTTGGCAAAGACGGTGAAATTGCCTTCGCTACCCTGCACGCCGGGCAGCATGGAGAGAACATCGTCTGCTGTTCCGACATCTTTCAGCATCGAGTTTTGAATATCCACGGTCATGCCGCCCGTGGTCATCTTGTATTGAGGAATCTCTCCCTTTACTGTCACATTCCCCAAGGTATATGTGTCGGGCTGCATCCGAATGGTTCCGATGTCTGAGGTCTCACACCTTTTATATATGGTTTTGTAACCCACGAAGGAGATTCTGGCAAGGACTGGATGCTGTTCGCAGGGAATGACGAAGAAACCGCTTTCGTTCGACACGCCGCCGGTAATCAGCGTGGTGTCCTGGGGCGAGAGCAGGGCGATGTTGGCGTAGGCTACGGGCTGGCCTTGCTCGTCGATGACGGTGCCCTTGTAGCGGAGGGCTGTCTTCTGCGGACACTCGACGATGATTTCCTGTTGGCTGGGATTTGCTATCCCCGGCTCAACGGTCATGCGGATGGGATAGAAGCCTATCATCTGGCGGATGGCATCGGGCACGGTCTTGCGGTGTACCGAAGTGGTGATGCGGAAGTCCTCCAGTTCGTTGTAGAGGAAACTGATGGTGTATTCCTCGGTCTGCTCGTTCAGTTGGCGCAGGGCCTCGCTCAGCGACACATTATTATAATCGCGTGTAATCTTCTGGGCCTGCACTCCGGCAAAGATAAGACAGCAGACAAGCATTGATACGATTCTCTTCATGGCTTATTCTACTACTATCTTGTCCGACTTCAGTTCCACGGTGATGCTCTCGAAGAGGTTGAGACGATGCAGCACGACGTCGAGCGTCTCGTCCTGTTTCCATACGAAATAGAAACGGAACTGGCGGGCATCGACATTCTGGAAATCCACCTCCTTATTATAATATGATGCAATCTGCGGCAGCATCTTATCCAATGCGACATTGTCGAAAACAATGGGCTTCGCGTTGGCGGTCGTGTCCGTCTTGACGGTATCTGCTGGCAATGCCGGGGATGGTTGGGACGGATTTGATATTCGCACCTCCTGAGTCGGGGACTTTACATCTTCTCCAACGAAATGACGCACAATATGGATGGCGGCGAAGGCCACTCCGGCCGTAAAGAGGATGCCGATGATGCTTGCTGCCACCTTGTAAGGGACAATTCCCATCAGTTTCTTGATGGTGGCAGTGCGTGGTTCGTCTTTTTCAAGGGCTTCTAATTCTTCAGCGTGTTCTGCTGCGAACTTCTCCCATTCCTCGTCCACGGGGACGGATTCCTTTTCGACTTCGCGCTTCACAAAGGCTTGCTTCGTCAGCGCGAGCAGTTCCTGGTTCTCTGCTACCAACTGGTCAATTTTGTCTTGCTTTTCCATAACGTTTATCGTTTTGCTGTTTCTTTCTGAAAATACTCCTTGATTCGCTGTACTGACTGTGACAGATGGTTGTAGACCGTCACTTTGCTCACACCCGCGGCCTGTGCCACTTCCTCGTAACTCATCTCGCTGAGAAACCGCAGTCGGAAGATCTGCTGGCTGAGCGGTGGCAGTTCCGCCTCGATGAATTGCATCAGCCGTTCCAGACGGTCATCGTCATTCATCGAAACGATCTGGCTTTGCATCGACTCCTGCAAGAAGTGCTTTTCCACCCGTTCCTGCATCGACTTGCGGTTGAGCACGTCGCGACAGCGGTTGCGCACGGCAGTCATCAGGTAGCCTTCCATCCTATCCTTCTGTGGCCTGTCACCATCCCGTAACAGTCGGGCGAAGATATCGCTCACCACGTCCTTGCTTTCGTCTGCATCATAGAGCATCGTCCTTGCCAGACGGTACATCCTGGCATAATGCTGACGGTATATGTCTTCAAATTCTTTTTTCGTCATAATTATCATTCATACACAACAAGGACGATTCAGCGAACCGAAAAACTAAGCAAAACGATATTTTTTTTCAAATTTCCTTCATCTTTTCCTGTTTATGAAATAATTTTTGGTGCAAAGTTAGTGAAAAATTTCCATATAGAGCTTTGTGAATACGTTTCGTTACTATATCTTGATTTGCATTTTGATGATAATATTTCTTGGTCGTATGTTGAAAGAATACAAAGATTCTGAGAGGGAGCCGAAGGAGGTGTAGCGATAGTCTGTTTCGTCAAGGAGATTGGTGGCGGCAAGAGCGAGGTCAATGCGTTTGGAAAGGAGCCAGCGGACAGAAGCATCGAGGAAAATGATGCTGGCGGTCTGGTCGTTGGAGAAGCGCGTGTAGTAATGCTCTGCGCCGAAAGCAATATGCCACTGGTCAGTAGGCAGGAGTGTAACGGAGAGGTTTTGGCGCAGTGCACTGTGGATGGCCTTTACTGCATCGACCTTGTATTGGTTGTTAGTGTAAGTCAGTCGATAGTCAGAGGAGAGCCAGCGCGTGAATTTGCCAGAGAATTTGGGCGCAAGGGTGATGAAGGTGGAGGTGTAAGGCTGTTCCACGTTCTGCCGCATCATCCTGGCGCTGGAGTGCCCAAAAGACGCATCAATGCCTACGGTGATTTTGGCTGACCAAAGACCTTTGCTGATGCCGCCATTGAGTTGGGTGATGGAGAAATTGTTCCCACAAGTGACAAAAGCAGTAAGAACATGATCGCCGGTGAACAGCTGGTTTCGCGTCAGGGGCTGATAGTCCAGTTCATATTTGATAGAAAGATTGCCAAAGAGCGAGGTGATGGGGTTTCGATAACGCAGTCTGACGGAAGCCAAACGTTGCTGCATGCTTTCTGCGGATGGTGTCTGAAAGGTTAGGTTTCGGAAGTCAGACATAATGACGGTTTGCGTATAACTGCTTGGCGCGACTGGCTGGAGACTGTAATTGAGATAAGCAGAGAGCTCGGTCTTGGCCGTGAGTTGGTGGCGAACATAGACCATTGGCGAGATGGACATAAAGTGTTTTTCCGTAGAGGTATCGGCCAGTCGGTCTGCTATATGATAATAATAGTAGCCAATGGGCAGTGAAAACGTCAGCCACCAGCGACGATGCTGATAACGGGCTTCGGGCGAGGCGTAAGTTTTGAGGACGGTGAAGTTTCGATGGCCATCTAAAGGATAGTCGGGCAGCATGAGACCACTGAGACTGCTTTGGAAACGGTGCAGATTGAGGTCGATGCCGCCACGGGCGTAGAACGACCAACGACGGAGTAGCCAGCCATAACGGGCTTCAGTAACAGAGCGGAAGTCGTCAGTAGTGAGGTCTTGCAGAATGTTATCGGCAGTAAGCGAATGGGGTCGATGGGCATAGCGGTTGTGCGACGAGATGGTCAGTAGGTGGCTGTCGATTCGGCGAACCAGTTGCAAATCGTTGGTGATGTCAAAGGATGGGAGGTCGGACTGTTGCTGTAGTGTTTGCGTACCGCTGACGGCAGACGTAGCACGATTCCACAGGGCATCCACGCTGAGATTATCCTTCAGATAGTTATTACGTCGATTCAGTTGCAGTGACCATTCGCCGTTTAGTTGGTGTTCGTGGCTGCGCATAGTGTTCTGCTCTAAGAACGAGGGTATGTTCTTGTCGAAATAGCGAGTGGTGCAGGAATTGGTGAAGTCCAAGCGGTCAGCTTGATAGGTGGCATTCAGTTTGACATCAAGACCGTCGGCTACATGGCGGGCATTGCTCGACTGTGCCAGGAACGAAAGATTGTCACGGGTGCGCAGTTCGTCAAGCGGTGCCGTGGTGGTGCCGATAGCAATATACTCAGGCCACGGGTTGTCATTATAGCCACTGATGAGGAGTGTGTTGTCAGTATGCCTCTGGCTCTGGCTGCTGGGGTTCCATCCCGTGTCGTTCAGTCGCAACGTTTCCATGTTCTGCCATTTCTTGGCAATGCGCATGGCAAACAGGGATGCGTCATAGAGCAGAGGCTCGGCACCCATGCCGCCATTCAGGATGCCAATCCAGCGGGCGCGGGCGGCTTCTTTCAGTTTGATGTTCAGTCCGGCTTGCTGTGAGAACTCCAGTCCTTCAAGCACCTTCACGGGCTGGTGGTTCTCCATAATCTCCACGCTGGACACGTCGTCAGGGGAAATGTTATTGGTGGCCACGCCGTAGCGGTCGTTCACAAAGTCTGAGCCGTCGATATAGAACTTGTTGATTGGCTCGCCGTTGTATTTGATGCTTCCGTTCTCTGCCACCTCCACACCTGGCAAGCGACGTAGAACGTCGGCCATGTTGCGGTCTTGTTTTTGCGCCCACTTGCTCATGGAATAGACCAGTGTGTCACTTTTCTGGATAATGTCGGGAGCCTTGATGATAACGTCTTTCAGTTGTGTGGCCTCCGGCTTCATCTTGATGTGCATCGGACTTTCTGTAACATCTACCACGATACTACGATAGCCCATTGACTGCACACGGATTTGTCGTG
>CAMHNI010000016.1 GCA_946186505.1 uncultured Prevotellaceae bacterium
TGCCATTCGGTTGAATAAAAACGAACACGAATCTCTCGAATTAAACGAATAATGCCATTCGGTTGATAAGTGCAATTCGTGTTCAAATAATAAACGACGAATCAAACGAATATGATAGTTTATAAGGATGAGGCGTACAAGATAATGGGAGCTGCATTCAAGGTTTATAATGGCCTTGGTCATGGTTTCCTTGAGGCTGTCTATCAAGAGGCTTTGGAAATTGAATTCCAGAAGCAAGGTGTTCCTTATGAACGTGAGAAAGAACTTAAGATATACTACAAGTTGGGGCTTTTGCTTAACTTCGGTTGTGCTGACAAACTGGAGTACGAACGGAAAGTTCTGTAATTCGTGATATTTGAGTGATTCGTGTTCAGGAAAGAAGAATTATGGAAGCAATAGGCGGTTAAAGTCTTGATTCCTATACATAAGCAAAGCTTACGAAACTTGAATTAAAATTTAAGTAAACGAAATCATTCATTTAATTTTGAATCAGATTTTCTTTGAATTTTGAATCAGATTTTCTTTTAATATTCTTTGCAAGCAAAGCGAGCAGAGCTCGAGCGGAGCGGAGCGACCATGAAAAATCAGTGAGATCCATGGGATGCCTCAGCATCCCCTCTTCCTTTTGTGGTCGGCCTACGGCCTCAAAATCTTAGAAAAATTATATTAAAAAATTTACATAACTGAAATCATATAACCAGGTCACACAGATCGCACGGATCTCACAGATTCCTCTTGTGGTCGGCCTTTCGGCCTCAAAATCTTAGAATAATTATATTTAAAATTTAAGTAACTGATTTCATTCTTAAAACTTTGAATCAGATTTTCTTTTAATTTTGAATCAAATTTTCTCTTAATTTTGAGCGAAGCGACCATGAAGAATCAGTGAGATCCGTGTGACACCTCAGCATCCCCTCTTTCTTTTGTGGTCGGCCTAGGGGCCTCAAAATTATAGAAAAAATATATTTAAAAATTTAAGTAACTGAAATCATTCATTTGATTTTGAATTAGATTTTCTTTAAATTTTGAATCAGATTTTCTTTTAATTTTGAGCGAAGCGACCCAAATAAATCTGTGAGATCAGTGGGATCTGTGTGACAATATAATAATCCGCGTGGCAATATAATCATCTGTGAGATCTGTGAGATCTGTGTGACAATATAATCATCCGCATGACAATATAATCATCTGTGAGATCTGTGTGACCCCGTCCTGCGGACACCCCTCCCCTCAAAGGGAGGGGAGGGCCATGCGGCTTGTTCGATGGCGGAAGCGGACGTTTTTAAGTGAACTCAGTAAATCTATAATTTAGGTGTTATGACAATCTGTAGCTTTTTTGTTAAAATGAGTTTGATTCCTGCTTATGTGTGGGATCAAATGTGGTGCTGGGCTTGGAAAAGGGAGATGAAAAGCTGCGGGAAGGGGGTGTACCTGAGACCGATGTCGTCGGATATCAAGGGACTGAGGAATCTCTCTGTGGGTGACGGGACGTCGATACCGAAAGGGAGCACGTTCTATTGTACGGAGGCGCCGCTGACCATCGGGAGGAAGGTGATCTTCGGTCCGCATCCTACTATAATAACCGGTGACCACCGGATAGATATCATCGGCAAGCATATCATCGACGTGACGGTGGAGGAGAAACTGCCGGAGAATGACCTGCCGGTGACCATCGAGGACGGGGTGTGGGTAGGTGCGAACGTGACCATCCTGAAAGGGGTGACGATAGGCCGCGGGAGTGTCATCGCTGCCGGTGCGGTGGTGACGAAGTCGTTCCCGCCGTACTCGATCATCGGGGGTGTTCCGGCGAAACTCATCAGAATGCGGTTTACTGAGGAGGAGATCAAACAGCACGAGAACAGCTTGGGTGAACGTTAACGTTAACGATAACCTAAACGAGCGCTCGACCTTGGTCGCTTCGCTTGCGAAGAACCTTTTGACTCTCACAAACGCCGCCGCCCCGCTCCACTCATGTCAAGAGTGGAGCGGGGCGGCGGCGTTTTTACGCTATATCTGGGGGCTTTGGCACCGCTCCACTGGCAGGTTCTTGACGTGAAAGACATTTTTTGCGTAAAATATTTGGAGGAGAAATTCTTTTTCCGTATCTTTGTGGCCAATAAATGGCGAACTAATGAAGCCAACTATAAATCTGCTACTAAGTTTTCTGCTCCTGACGACTTGTACGCTGGCGCAGGCTGCTGTTGACGAAGAGTACATCTTCCGTACAATAACAGCTGCTGACGGTATTGCCGACAACTCGGCACAGACCATCAAGTGTACGAAGACGGGGCGAATGACGATAACGACGATTGGCAACATCAACTTCTACGACGGTGCCAATTTCTCGCACATCAGCACCGCCCGGGAGAAGATTTACAAGCTGGAGGACTACCACGGACACTATCACCTGTATTACGACAACAACCACCACCTGTGGCTGAAGAGCAGCAATGGCGTGTCGTGCGTCGATCTGATTACCGAACGCTACATCAGCAATATTGACAGTATCTTTGGCCTGTATGGTGTCAAAGGCCGGGTTGACGACATGTTCATCGATATCAACGGCGACATCTGGCTGTGCCAGAACGGTTACGTCATCACCTCCAAGTACAGGTGGAAGAAGAAGCTCCTGGAGGGCGAGAACCTGCAGGACTTAGAGGTGTTCGACCAGAAGCAGCTCATGCTGTTCTACGGCAACGGCCAGTTCGTGTGCTACGACGTGAAGACCGGTCACAAGCTCTACCAGAACAGCGTTTACAGTGCCGAGGACTCGAAGAAGTACTACCGCACCGGTGTGCAGCTGATTAACGGCAGGTTTATCTATATGATACGCAACGGCGAGACAGGGGCGGCCCTGCTCTGCTTGGACACCGACAGCCACCAGTGGAAGGTGGTGATGCGCTCGGACTATCACCTGAACAACATGGTGGTTCACGACGGCAAGCTCTATATCGCCTCTGAGTGGGGCTATCTCACATACGACCTCCTCACCAGTGAAATCAAACATCACAAGGAACTGACACTGAGGAACGGCCATAAGCTGGCCACCGACATCAATGCCATAGAGTTCGACCTGCAGGGCGGCATCTGGTTGGGAACAGAGCAGCGTGGACTGCTCTACGGTCCCCCACTCCACGCCCCCTTCCAGCTGTATGGCTGGGACATGCCCATCGCGGAAGAGTATGCAACCATGATGGACCATCTGAAAGGCATCACCGAGTTCAGGGGAAAGAAAGCCAACGTCATGATGGTTGACAGTCGCCACTGGACATGGGTAGGCACGCCTAACGGGCTGTACCTGTACATGGCACCCCAGCGGGAGCCGATGGTTTTTACAAGAAGGAACGGACTGCTGAACGGCGTCATCCATGCCATCATCGAGGACGACATGCACAATATCTGGGTGAGCACCAGCTATGGCATCTGTTGCATACGCATCGTTGCCGACATGGTGAAACAGGTGTTCTGCTTCAGCGACTACGACAACGTGCCCAACGAGACCTTCATCAATGCCAAGGCCATGAAGATGGCCGACGGGCTGATAGCCATGCAGGGCATCGACCATATCGTGACCTTCAACCCCAAGAACTTCATGTCGCTGCTCAACCAGGAACCTTACGAGATGAGACCCAAGCTGACCAAGCTGCTGGTCAACGGCATCGATGTGTCCGCCGGCGACAAGGTGAATGGTGACATCGTGCTTGATAAGGCCATCACACGCACCAAGGAGATCAACCTGAACTACGACCAGAACTCCATCTCGATGACGTTCTCAGCCCTGAACTTCGCCCGTCCGCTACAGACCTACTATCGGGTGCGCATCAAGGAAATCAGCAAGGACTGGGTCGATTACTCCTTCTTCAGCGGCAACGGACTGGTTGACCGAAAGGGACTGCTGCACCTGCCCCTGACAGGTCTGCAGCCGGGCAGCTACCACATAGAGCTGCTGGCATCGGTCGTACCGGGAAAATTCGTCGGTGAGCCTTACCTCTGGATAGTCAATGTGAACGAGCCTTGGTGGCGGATGACGGGCATACTGTTCCTGCTGGGACTCATCATGCTGACGATGGTCATCCTGAACTTCGTGGTATATAACCGAAACACACGGTTGAAGATGAAGCGCAACAACGAGGAGGACGACGTCATACGCCGCATCAAGGTCTTCGTTGACCGCTGTGAAAACTGCAACAGCGAACAGCTGTCGCCCACACAGGAGGAAATCTACGGTACGGACAAGGGTATGCAGATAGAGTTGGACGACGACTTCGTGAAGCTCATGCTGAAGGTCATCCCCTACGTCCGGGAGCGCAACGGCCGTCCCTTCACCATGCACATGCTGTCACAGGCCACTGACTGTGACCTGCTGGACATCTACGACATGGTATTGGAAAATATCCACAAGAGTCCGCGTGTGCTGATTCTCACCCAGCGGATAGACAAGGTGGCCACACTGCTCAAGACGACAGAAGACTCGATAGAAGAGATAGCCGACAAGAACGGTTTCATCTCGCCGAACTATCTCATCTCGAAGTTCTACCACCAGTACCGCATGACCCCGACAGAATACCGGCAGTCGCAAAGGCAGCGGTGACAGGCTTAGCGCAAGACTATCTGCTGGTAAGCCACCAACCGCCACGTACGCCCGGTGACACCCTTGTAATAGACCAGAGCCTGGTATCTGTTCTCCGTCTCAAAGAACGACCCCTCTTCGGGCATGACGTGTGTCTGTCCGTCGGCATCACGCAACAGGAGCTGATAAGAGTAGTAACCCTGTTTCTGCAGGATGGAGGCATTATAGCTCCTGTCACCCTCGTCGTAGTACATGGTGTAGGTGTCGCTATGTCCTGTCGTCCAGTTGCCATCAACGATGACATCAGCGTCATACTGTTCGGCAGGCAACAGCTTGTAGTTCACATAGACATAGTCGCACGTGCGGTCGTTCTCGATGTTGTCGCTGTTGCGGATGTAGAAGGCACCGTTGGCATCCTGGTCGTAGATATAGTTGCGGCGCGGCGCATTGGCAAAGGGATAGGCCTGGTAGTGACGGCCGTCCCACTCGATGCGGTCGATGCCCATCGTCGGGTGACTCACGTCGAGCACCTCGAACTTGTGGTACTCGTTGCCCGCATCGAAGATCAGCTGACGCTGGTGCTCCCATTTCAGTCCCGTGGCGGTGGCATAGCTGGGACGGACGTTGACCTTGCTGTTGTCCTCGCGTCCGTTCTGCATGACCACCGTCCATATCTGGTTCTCCTCGTCGGTGACGCTCAGGTTTCTGTAATCGACGGTCATGCTCACCTGCTGGTGGGCAACATTGAAATCGACATCGGTGTTCGTCGTCACGCTCACACCCACGCTCATCAGCGGCTCCACGACATAGAACTCAGCACAGAGCACCTCCGTTTCCTCGTCGTCCTCGTCATAGACGTGCAGGCGGTAGTTTCCGCTCATCTTCAGACGGCAACGGTCGTTGGGAATCTGCAGCCGGTAATGGGTATAGAGAACGGTCGTGTTGAGCGAGTTCTCGTAGTCCTCGATGGGACTGCCGTTGAACCCTTCCATCCAGTCGCTCTCGAAGATGTCCTCAGACGTTGACCAGTCGGCCTCGCAGTGCTCCAGCCGGTAAATATATCTATGGTACCCGTGCGAAAGCTCGTCGAACCCGATGTTCAGCACGTCGTCAGTGCCAAGCCTCATCACAGGCAGCGAGAGCCAGTCCTGGTTGACCACCACCTGCAGCGTCTTCACCTGCGGACTGAACACCACACTCCTGGCCGCAGCCGGCAGTGCCAGCATGCCCAGAAGTCCTATCACAAGTTTTTTCATTATCCCTGTTGTTCGAAATAATGGTGGAAAAATAGTGTTTACAGTGCTTCAATCTGCTTGGCAGTGAGGCCGGTTACTTGCGAGATGAATGCTGTGTCGGAACCGAGTGACTTCATCTTACGGGCAGTGTCAATATCCTTTTGCTTCAGTTTTGCCTCAGCCTGCTCAGCCTTTGCCTCAGCCTGCTCCATTTTCGCCTCAGCCTGCTCGGCCTTCACCTTAACCTGCTCCATTTCCGCCTCTACCTGTTCCATTTTGATTTTCCAATCGTACTCCCAGGTTCTCTGCGTTGACACCCGGTCCCAGAACTTGTCGTAGAAGAACATTTCATCATCGGTGAAGGCGGCACGCTCTACGATTTCAAGCGCCTCACTCACCTCAGCATTCTCCAGCAGTTCGGTGGGGACTTCACGCGTGTTTTCGTCTATCTCCGTCAGGAAGCGAAGCCAGAGAACCTGCATCTTCTTCTCCGATATCGTCTGTGGCTTAAATTTCGGCAGTTCCACGAAAATGAGGTGGAGGCCCTCAATCACCTTGTCGGTGTATTTGTCGTGAACCAGATGGTAGTAGTGGTAATAGTCGTCCACGTCACTCATGAAGGTGTCGTTCACAAAGTTCAGCGCATAGACAGGCTGCAGGTTGGCATAGAACATACCCTTGTTCGTCTGGGCCACGTAGGCCTTCGAAGCATTCAGCAGGACACGCTTCTTGAACGACTCCGTCCAGGACATCTGCATCTCGACGATGAACTCCCGTTTCTTGTTGTCTTTACAGCACACATCGACGATGCTGTATTTCTCGACCTCCGTACGGTCTGGAATCTTCTCAGCAGGCCAATATTCGATGCTCTCAATGCACTCGTCGTCCTTCAGCGGGAGCATGGCGTTAAGCAGGCTGATGACGAGATGCTTATGCATTCCCGACCCTTGGTCGCCTACCCGTTGCCTTTCACCGAATACTTTCTTGAAAGTCAGGTCGGCTTTCGGGTCCAAGTACTTTCCCATGGTTGTGTCGTTATGATGTTTGGCTGCAAAGTTACGTTATTTTTCCCGTACTTCCAAATTATCTGATGGAATTTTTAGGTGTGCAGCATTTCCGCATACCCAAGCACTATCATTGCCCATGCCTCCAAGAACCAAGATGAAGCAAAAGTGATGTCTCGAGTTGCTGTTGCTTCTAAATATGACGTACAAATCCCCAAAGGAGTGTTTATTGTCGGCATGCCTGGATGTGGAAAGTTATTGTGTGCTAAAGCCTGAGTTAACTATTCATCGTGACCAGAGTGCCATTGACCCTGATGACACCTTGCCGTTCGAGGACGGCGAGGAGGGCGTTGACGGTCTCGCTGATCTTAGTGCCGGCACTGGCGAAGCCGAGTTTGCGGGCAGCGAGGCTGGCAATGCGCTCGCGGGGCAGTGAGAACTCCTCGTTGATGATCTCGCGGATGACGCTGATCATCTCGCGGTCGGGAATCTCAGCGATGGTGCGCGTCGAGGGTGAGCGGTAGGCATCGTAGGCGTCGGCACTCTGCTGGTCGAGCCACAGGGTGTAGCCGTTGCCATTGAGCAGAGGTTCCTTGTAGAAGTTGGCGGCGGCCAGCTCAACGGCCTTCTGGATGTTCGTACCGGCGTGGCCGAAGCCGAAGTGACGGGCCAGGAGCTTGCAGAGGTAGTTGTCGTTGACGGGCTGTTCGACCTTCAGGATGCGGCGGATGGTGTCGCGGTTGTAGGCACGTTCGGGGTTATAGTCCTGCTTGTCGATGCCTGGCGGTGGCAGCTGGGCTTCCACGTAGGGGCGCTGGTGCTCGTTGCGCACAGTGTCCTCGACGGTCTCCGAGGGCTTGGCACTCTCCACGGAGAAGGCGTAGGCAGGTTGCGGCGTGTCTGTCTTCACAGGTGCAGGCTGGGCGCTCCCGGCCTGCTTCAGCTCGTCGAGAATCTGGCTGATGACCCGTTCGCGGTTCTCGTACCAGTCGATGGAATAGACGCGCATCGTGCGCCAGTGGAGCATCTGCAGCACGCTGGGCTGCACAATCTCGCGGTCGCGGGTGGTCTTCGTCTCGAAGTAACTGCGGCCGTCGCAGAGAATGCCCAGGATGTAGCGGTCAGGATTGTCCTTGGACGACACGGCAATGTCAATTTTGAAGTTCGACCGTCCGACGTAGGGGGTGACGATGTAGCCATGCTCGCTGATGGCCTCGCATATCTGCCTGACCATGATATGACCCTGACTGTTGCTGCCATCGCCTGAAGCGCCGGGGACAGGCAACTGGCCATGCTCGGCAAACTCCAGGAATCCTTTCAGACCCTCCACACCTTTCGCGTTAGAGCGTTTCAGGTCTATCTGGTTGGAGGTCAGTGTGGAATAGACTATCATCTCGTAGCGGGCATGCGACACCGCCACATTCAGGCGCCTTTCGCCGCCGGCATTGTTCAGTGGTCCGAAGTTCATGCTCACCTTGCCGGACTTGTCGGGACCATAGCCGACGGAGAACAGGATGACATCGCGCTCGTCGCCCTGAACGTTCTCCAAGTTCTTGACGAACAGCGGCTCCTTGCCGCCCAAGGCCACGTCCTTCAGGTCGGGGTGACGGTCGAGCTCCTCGCTCAGGATGTCCTCGATGAGGTTCTGCTGCACCTTACTGAACGACACGATGCCGATGCTCAACCGCTGCAGTTCCTTGTCGGCCAGCCGTCTCATCACCTCGTCGGTGATAGCACGCGCCTCCTCAGGATTGCTGCGGGTGCGGCCCTTGTCGTACTCGCCATCGACCTTCACCATGCGCACCTTCACGTTCTGGTCATCGACCGACGGGAACGTCAGCAGGCGGTTGTCGTAGTACTGCGAGTTGCTGAACGCTATCAGACTCTCGTGCTTGCTGCGGTAGTGCCAGCTCAGGTAGTACTCGCGCATCGACAGCGTGCGGCAGTCGTCGAGAATGCTCTCCATATCGTCGATGTCGGCCTCGTCCTCATCTACCTGCGACGAAGTGAAGAAGCTGGTCGGCGGCATTTGCTTGCTGTCACCGACGACAATGAGCGCCTTGCCACGGGCGATGGCACCGACAGCCTCGCTGGTGGGCATCTGCGATGCCTCGTCGAAGATGACGAGGTCGAACTTGTCATTGCTGAGATCCAGGAACTGTGCCACTGACAGCGGACTCATCAGCATACAGGGACAGAGACGGGGCAGCAGCGTGGGAATATTGTCGATGATGGTACGGATGGAGTTGCCCCTGCCGCCATTGGCGATGTTGCGCTTCAAGATGCTCACCTCCGAACCGTCAGCCGAGGCTGTGGCGGCAGAGGGTATGCGGCTCACCAGACGGCTGTACAGTTCGGCCTTGCTCAACTCCTGGAACCGCCGCGTGTTCTCCTTGTATTGCTCTATCTGCTGGCGGAAGAGCTGGCCGTTGAACTTACGCAGCTGCTGACTATCGTCGATGGCCGTTGTGACCATCTGGTGGTACATACCCTTCAGGTAGGCACCGATGGCTGCAGCAGGCGACCTGCCCTCCGTCTCGATCATGGTCACCACCGGTGTCAGTCCGGCAGCGTTCAGTTCGCGCTTCTTATCTACCCAGTGGCACCAGTCCCTGACGAGGGCGTAGTTGGCAATCCAGCCGGAGAACCGCTGGGTGCTGTCGGCGTCGATGGCATGGCGTGAGGCTGTCAGCTGTCCAAGGCGGTCGGCGAGGCTCTCCAGTCGGCTGAACGTTGCCAGCAGACCGTCGGAACAGTCCTTGAAGTCCTGTCTGAACGCTTTCCACCCACCGGCCATGCTGCCTATGAAGCGTTGCCGGCAGTCACTGTACCGCTCGTCCTTCTTACGGGCATAGCCCGACAACAGACCGTCAACGTCCTCCACTAATGAGAACAGCTCTTCCACGTTATCGACGGCGATGTTGCCATATTGCCTCAGCTCTTTCTGGAAGCTGCGCTTGGCAAAGAAACGGGGCAGGAACCACTTCGCCTGTATGTCTTTCCAATGGCGGCGCTCGCTGTCAACATCCATATTGACGATGCCGTTCAGCGGGCACTCAAGCGCCGTGCAGCGGTCTATACAGGCCGATAGCTGTGCCAGCCACTTCATGTCTTCCTCAGTCGTCAGACTGAAAGACATGACTGTAGCAAAACGTTCCCTCTGCTCATCATATTTCGGCCACAGCGTGATGAAGTCGGCAAGCAGCTGTCTGATTTCATCCAGCGTGGCCGTCTTATTGTCGGTAGGTTCCAGACCTGTCAGCGGATGACGGCCAGGGGATCCCACTAAGTTGACAACGGCTTCGGTGGATTCGACCAGCCCCTTGCACTTCTCTATGAAGGCCACGTTCAGCTGTCCTGCCGGATAGGTGTGACCCTCCAGTTCGTCACTGTCACTCTGCAGATACTCCGAAATGCAGTCGTAGAGACTCAGCCCGTTGGCACCACGGCTGTGGAGGGCTTCCATATAGTTGATGAGTTCCTGCCGTTCGGCATACAGCTCGTCAGACGTGCCGCCATAGCCGTCCGGCGACTTCAGCTTCTTGGCATTGAGCACCAGGTCCATCTGTTCCAGGAAGTGTTTCTTGGTCACCTTGTTGGAGTGCAGCTCAAGGCAGAAAGGTGCCAGGCCGATCTTCTCTAAACGATTCTGCACCACCGACAGAGCCGCCATCTTCTCAGCCACGAACAGCACCCGCTTCCCCTGGAACAGGGCATTAGCTATCATGTTGGTGATGGTCTGTGACTTTCCCGTTCCCGGGGGACCGTGCAGGATGAACGACTTGCCACGGCCCGACTCCACGACAGCCTCCATCTGCGATGAATCGACATCGAGAGGGATGGCGAAGTCCTTGGGCTGGTTCTGCTTGTCAATCTCGCGTGCATCGACGGTTTCCTCGCCGGCAGCCAGCTCTGCCTGTTTCCCTGTCAGGGCAGCTATCACGGGGTTCTCTTCCAACCGGCCGGCATTGGAGTGGATGTCATTCCACATGACGAACTTGTTGAACGAGAAGAGGCCGAGCATCGACTCCTCCAGGACATCCCATCCCTTCTGTTCGATCACGGCACGGCGGACGATGCTGAAAATCAGCTTCACGTCAACGCCGCTGGCATCCTTGGGCAACTCCTTCAGACTGTCTAACCTGATGTTGAAGTTCTGCTTGAGCAACTCTACCAGCGTGATATTGAGGATGATGTCCTCGTCGCGCTTGCGGATGACGTAGCTGTTGCCTGCACGGCGGATGATATCGACGGGCAGCAACAGGATGGGAGCGAAGCGGGGCTGTTCGCTTTTCTGCGTCTCATACCACTTCAGCATGCCTAACGTCAGGAACAGACTGTTGGCACCGTTCTCTTCCATTGACGTGCGGGCCGTGCGGTAGATGTACTTCAAGGCGTCCTGCAGTTCATGCTCGGTGAGGTATGACACGATCTTGTTCTCCTGAATCAGTTCCGACACCAGCTGCTGGTGACAGACAGCCTGCTGGGCGGAGTCGTACAGACCGTGCTGCATAGGTTCAATCTTCGTGCCGGGACTGGGTGTTATCCGGTAGTCCTCACTGTTCTGCAGGTGGTCTTCCAGATGTTCTATACCGAACGAGATAAATGGCACCACCCGCTTGCCAAGTCGGGTGTTCAGCAAGTTGTTGCGCAACGTGAAGTCCAGCAGTTTCCGTTCCCAGATGAGCTGCTTCGTCATCGTCACGCAAGGCTGGTCGTCAAATATCAGTTTTAGTCTTTCCTCCATACTCGTTCCATTTGTTCTTCTATATAAATAAGTTACAGACCCCACCCCTAACCCCTCCCCTTCTTTGCAAGCAAAGCGTCCCGGAGGGCCGAGCGAAGGGAGTTACAGACCCCACCCCAACTTTCGTGGTTTCGAAATGTTTGCTGCAAAAATACAACAAAAATGCGAACTATCCAAATATTACTATTTGTTTTTTGCCTCAACGGTTCCTGCCAAGCAGACCGCGGAGGGTGAAGTAGAGCCACTCCTGCAGGCGGAACAATGTCCAACAGCGACAGGGGCGATAACCGAACTTCGCTGTCGTCGCCACATCCAACAGCGGACGGTCGATGGTAAGCCACACCCTGTGCAGCTCCTGCAGACCGTAATGACGGTCAGCGGGTGACAGTTCACGGCCGTGGACATGGTAGAACATATAGACATCGACGAGGTTCAGCCAGCGATGGTTCTCATAGAGAGCCAGCAGCTTCTCTCCCACCCCAAGCTGCTGCATCTGACGGCGCATGCTCTCATTGGCTTTCAGGTAGTCGAAGCGGCGCACGCTGACCTGGTGGGTGACCGATGCACTGTGCTGACGGTAGTAGTAGATGCCGCTGCAACGGCGTACCTGGCGCGAGCAGAGATAATGAATGCGCGTGGTGTTGTCATCGCTGTATGAACGGCAGCTGTCATCGTAGGGATGGGCCTGGTGTATGGCGGCACGCACGCCGTATAGACCATGAATCTGCCAAGTGAGACTCAGACGGAAGGCCTCCTGTCCTGTCAGTGTCTCGAAAGATGGCATGGGGTACGGTTCGTCACGGTCAGGGTAGTTCATCACCACATCAAACAGTACGGCATCAGTGTCGGCATCGAAGGCGTCGTAGAGCTGCTGCAACGCGTCTTCCGACAGCCAGTCATCGGCATCGAGCATACAGACGACCTCACCCTTGGCCTGGCGCAGGCCGACATTGCGGGCATGGGCCTGTCCGCTGTTCTGCTGCAGGCGGACGACTTCGATGCGCAGGTCGCGCAAGGCGTAGCTGTTGAGGATACGCAGCGAACCGTCTGTCGAGGCGTCGTCAATACAGACAACCTGTATGTCGCGCAGTGTCTGTGCCAGCAGCGAGTCAAGACAGCGGGGCAGGAATGCCTCGGCATTATAGACGGCAACGAGGACGGTGACCTTAGGCATGGCGGCGGAAACGGTTTTTCAGCTTGTTGGTGAGCGATGCCCAGAGAGAGGTCTTCTGGTGAAGGATATAGACGGAGATAAGCAGGCTGACAAGACAGAGCAGTGTGCCCAGCGTCCAGTAGATGAACACGTTGTCGATGAGCGTGACGATATAGACGGCCAGGCCCAGAGCAAACTGGATGGCAGCATAGTGGAGCACCTGTATCGAGACGCGGTAGTGGAAGCGGAGATAAGCGTAGGCACCCACCAGCAGGATGTCGAACAGATAACTGAGAGACAGCGCCACGCCCGTGCCGAAGAGTCCCCAGCGACTGTAGCCGAAGATGATGAGCAGCACCAGCACCACATCATAGACACCCTCCAGCACCATGAAGCCCACGGAGTCACCCTTGGCCAGCGTGATATATGACACGGGCAGCGAGACAGCCTTGATATACATAGAGAACACAGCCACCTGGGCCATGCCAACCATTGGCAGGAACGCCGGACTGAACAATATGGGTATCAGCAAGGGCAGCGAGACGATGAGCATGGCCAGCATGGGTGAGACGATGAGCAGCGACACCTCTATCTGGCGGTTGACGGTGATGTTGGTGGCCGTCACGTCGCTGTTGACAGACGACAGGCGGGGGAAGAAGTCGGTCTCCATGGCCGAGAACACCATGCCGGCGTAGGTGACGGTGAGCATGAACCCCGCATTATAGAGTCCCACCACATCGAGGTCGCCGCTGCTGACATTGAGATAGGAGCGGATGAGCATCTCGGCACCACTGCCCATCACACCCGCCACGACGAAGGCCACACCCAACTTGACCATCTCCATGCCCTCGCCCAGGATGCGGCCTGAGCCGCCCAGACAGAGCGGATAGAGCCGGTAGGAGTGGCGAATGGTGAGCAGCATCGACGTGAGTGCCATCAGCACGATGACGGGCACGATGCCTGTCTGGTTGAAGAAATAATAGACAGGTACGGAGATGACCAGTGCGGCCAGCACGGTGAATATCTGAATGACGGCCAACGACCGCAGCTGGCGGGCACCTTTCAGGATGGCCGTCTCGCCGCCAGTGATGGCCAGCAGACCGACGGCAGGCGAGAGCAGGATGAAATGCAGCGTGTGGTCACCCCAGGCAAAGGTGTAGTTGCTCAACAGCGGGCCTGCCACTATGCACACCAGCATACCGAGCAGGGCTGTCAGCAACGACCAGGCACGCACCACCTTGATGAAATGGCTGATGGCGGCTTCGTCACCGCCCTCGAACAACTCGGAGACGTGCTTCACGGCGGAGAACGAGATGCCGAAGTTGGTGGCCTGCGAAATGAAGTTGACAGTGGTATTGAAGAGCGAGGCCAGGCCCATGCCGTTAGGCCCTAACAGCACGGCTACCAGCTTGTTGCGCACAAGGCTGACCACGATGTTCAGACCCTGTACGCCACCGAAAACACCTGTGTATTTCAATACGTGGCTATAGCTGTCGGTAGTCTCCTGCTTCATGTTTTTTCTATAAATCGAACGCAAAATTACGCATTTTATTACGTAATTGCAAATAATTTCGTACTTTTGTGGCGTGAAACTGAGCATTGTCATCCCCGTTTATCGTGTAGAAGCCACGCTCGACCGCTGCATCGAGAGTGTGGTGGGACAGTCGTTCGCCGACTTCGAGGTGGTGCTCGTCGATGACGGCTCGCCAGACCGCTGTCCAGGGAAATGTGACGAATGGGCCGTAAAAGACCGGCGTATCAGCGTCATTCACCAGGCCAACGGCGGACTCAGTGCCGCCCGCAACGCGGGCATCGCTGCTGCACAGGGTGAGTATATAACCTTTATCGATAGCGACGACTATATTGCTCCGGACACGCTGAAGGAGCTGATGCCGCTGATGGAGCAGTGTGACCTGCTGGAATATCCCGTCTGGCAGTACTACGGTTCGCCACGCCAGAAATACTTGAACTTCAAGCACAAGACATACGCCGACAGCAACGTCTATTGGACCGAGACACAGGCTTACTGCCATACCTACGCCTGGAACAAGATCTACCGACGGCAGCTGTTCGATGGCATCAGGTTTCCCGAAGGCAAGCTCTTCGAGGATGTCTATACCCTGCCACGGATATTACACCTGCAGCCACGCATCATGACCACCGACCGGGGTACCTATTTCTACTGCGACAACAAGCAGGGCATAACGGCCACAGCCAAAGGTGACGAGCTAAGGATGCTACTCGACGCCCATCTGTCATCGGGCATGCCGATGGATGACCAGTACTACCTTAAAATACTGAACATACAGATGGATGTCTGCGAACTGACAGGTGACGAACCTCGGCTGACAAGACGGTATGTGAAGCCTATAGGCAACATAAAACAAAGACTAAAAGCTTTAACACTGAATTTATTGGGTATCAAATTAATATGCAAGATAAACAAGCTTATACATCGCATCAAGAACCCCAGCCGCTCGTGACCTTTATCGTCACCTGCTACAACCTGCCTGTCAATATGCTTTGCGAGTGCATCGACAGCATTCTGGCTTTGCCGCTTGGACCTTCCGAACGCGAAATCATCGTCGTGGATGACGGCTCGGAAGACAGTCCGATGGACGGCCTGACGAACTACGGCGACGACATGATCTACTTGCGCAAACCGAACGGAGGGGTGAGCACGGCCCGCAACATGGGACTGCGGACTGCCAGGGGAAGATACATCCAGTTTGTCGATGGCGACGACCGGCTGATACCTGCCACCTACGGCCATTGCTTAGACATAGTGAGAAACGGGCAGGCCGATGTCGTGATGTATGACTTCACACACTTGCAGAAAGACTCGGTGACATACGAAGACTGGGAGGCCATGAGCGGCTGCCAGCTGATGAGGCAGCACAACATCCAGGGAGCGGCCTGTCTCTGTCTGTTCCGGCACGGCATCTTGGGGAAACTCTGCTTCACCCCCGGCATCAGCTACGGCGAGGACGAGGAGTTCACGCCCCAGCTGCTGCTCAGGGCCGACAGGGTCGTGAGGACAACGGCCAAAGCCTATTTCTACCGACTGCGTGCAACATCGGCCACCGGCAACAAGAGTGCTGAAGGCATACAGAGACGGTTGGACGACAACCTGAAGGTCATACGCAGCCTGAACACCACAGTTGACACGCTGCCCACCGACGAACGTCTGGCCTTGGAGCGGCGCGTGGCCCAGCTGACGATGGACTACATCTATAACACCATCGTACTGACACGTGACAGCAACCAGCTGCATGAACGCATAGAAACACTGCACAACGAGGGACTGTTCCCCCTACCCGACCGCGACTACACCACAAAGTACAGATGGTTCCGCAAAATGACCAGCACGTCTGCGGGACTGTCCCTGCTGATGAAAGTCCTGCCACTGATGAAGAAGGAACGATGAAGATATTGCTCTTAGGCGAATACAGCAACGTACACTGGACGCTGGCCGAAGGTCTGCGGCAGTTAGGTCATGAGGTTACCGTGGCTTCGAACGGCGATTTCTGGAAAGACTATCCACGCGACATCGATTTCGCCCGCAAAACGGGAAAGATCGGCGGCATCTGCCTGATGGCTAAGATATACGCCCACCTGCCGAAGTTCCGGAACTACGACGTGGTACAGATCATCAACCCCATGTTCTTTGAGTTGCGTGCCGAACGACTGTTCCCCATCTACCGTTACCTGAGACGCCACAACAAGAAGATGATACTCGGTGCCTTCGGCATGGACTGGTACTGGGTTCACACATGTACTTACGACAAGCCGCTGAGATACAGCGACTTCAACATAGGCGACCGGGTGCGTACCGACGAGCCTGCACTGAAAGAGCAGCGCGACTGGCTCGGCACGGCGAAGGAACGGCTGAACCGTATGATTGCCGACGACTGCGACGCTATTGTCACGGGACTCTATGAGTACGATGTCTGCTACCGTCCGCACTTCCCTGAGAAGACCCGTTTCATACCCTTCCCCATCAAGATGCCGGAGACATGCAGTACGGAGCAGTGCAAGCGGTCGAAGGTTTCGGTGTTCATCGGCATCAGCAAAGGCCGCAGTCAGTACAAGGGCACCGACATCATGCTGAAGGCTGCATTGGACATACGCAGCAAGTACGCCCACCGCATGAAACTCAACATTGCCGAGGGGGTGCCCTTTGCCGAATACCAGCAGCTGATGGAAGGCTCGGATGCCATTCTCGACCAGCTGTACAGCTATACCCCGTCGATGAACCCGCTGTTGGCCATGTCGAAGGGCATCATCTGCATCGGCGGCGGAGAGCCTGAGAACTACGAGATCATTGATGAGCGGGAACTGCGTCCTATCATCAACGTGCAGCCGACCTACGAAAGCGTCTATCACGAACTTGAACAGCTGGTGCTCCATCCTGAGCGTATCAGTGAACTGAAACGCCAGAGCGTGGAGTATGTCCGCCGCCATCATGAGTATATCAAGGTGGCCCGGCAATACGAAAAGTTGTATCTGGAGTAATGGGTAACAGCTCAGTAGGGGTCATAAAAATAAACAGAGGAACCCCTTGACTCCTAGATAGGCGACTTTCCAACTGAGTAATAGATTTTATTGGCAGAAAGAAACACATTTTCCTCTGGTACAGATGTTGACGTCACAACATTTTATGTAGTGTCGGATCGAAGACTCCTGTTATCGTGACAGGACGTTTCTGGTAGTTCTCCTGGGCGGTGATGGTAACAGTGTCGGCATCGAAGTGCAGGCGGAGACTGACGGAACCCATCCAATCGACGAAGTGCAGTTTGGCCAGCAGTTCGTCATCCTGCCAGGCATAACAGGCTCCGACATGGAAAGGCGGACGGATGGTGCTGAACTGGTTTTTGACAGCATAGCGGGCATTGAGCGGATAGAAATCAACGGCGGAGGTTGCCCAGAACTGATGGCCCATGCGCACCACGCCCTTGACACCGGCTGTATCGGTAATCTCTATCACATCGTCGGCAACAAACGAGATGGCCGACCAGCCTAACGGATTCCGGTTCAACTTGACAGTCCTTCCCTGATAGTCAGCATAGACCTTGCTGGTCAAGTCACCTTCTATCAACGGTAACGTATAGACCCTCTGCTGCAACAGCTGGTAATCAGCCGATGGAGCCAGGGGCTGGGACTGCATACCTGCGAAGAGTGTGTTCCATATCTGCTTGAACACACCACTGCTGCTGTTTGTCAGACACTGGTTGATAACCACCACGACATCGGCCTTGGGCACCACCATGATATACTGGCCGTAAGCTCCAGCAGCATAGGCCGCCGTGGGATATGAAGGAATCCACATCTGGTAACCGTAGCTGTCGCCCTTGTTAGGCGACACGACCTGCTTGCTCATCATGGCCTCGACCCATCGGGCGGGAATCAGCTGCCGGCTCTGCCACTGTCCGTGCTGCAACAGGAGCTGACCGAACTTCGCCAGCGATTCAGGCTGGATATACAGTCCCCAGCCGCCAGTATTGATTCCTTCAGGACTCTGCTCCCATTTTACGTCTTGGATATTCATGTGCCTGAACACCTTCTGCTTCAGATAGTCGAGCACCGTTTTGCCTGTCACCTTCTGAATGATAGCCGACAGCAGATAGGTATCCATAGAGTCATACTGGAACAGTTTGCCTGGGTCGGCCTTCATAGGATGAGCCAGATAGGCCCGGATCCATGCGAGGCTGTCATTGCGAATCTGAGTGTTGACAACAAACCCCGAGCGCATGGTCAACAGATCCTTAACGGTGATGCCGTTCAGACGCCAGCTGACGACCGGGGGCAGTTGCTTGGGGAAGAAAGTGACCAGCCGGTCGGTGAGTCTCAGCAGTTTCTCATTGATGGCAATGCCGACGGCGGCAGCCACAAACGTCTTGGAACAGGAGAACTGGGTGTGCTTGTATTCTGGCCGGAAAGGAGCCGGATACATCTCGCCCACCACCTTACCATGACGCATGACGATCACACTGTGAATCTCTGTTTTAGGATAAGCCAGCAACGAGTCGAAGAAGGCGCTGACCTGTGCAGACCTCATCCCCACAGCCTCTGGCGATGTACGGGGCAGATCGTCCACCTGGGCATGGACAGGCAGCCAGCCCAAAGCGGATAGACAGCATAAAAATTTGGCCATCCGACGAACAGCCAAGTTACACAGGTATTTCATTTCCTATTCATAAAAAAAGTGGTTGCAGACGCTCATGAGCATCTGCAACCACTTTCCTTGGTTAGTTGTTGACGGAACCGCCGACGATGTCAAGCAGTTCGTTGGTGATAGCCTGCTGGCGCGACTTGTTGTACTGCAGGTTCAGCTGACGCAGTAGCTCATCGGCATTGTCGGTAGCCGTCTGCATGGCCACCATGCGGGCGGCATGCTCGGAGGCGACGCTGTCCAACAGGGCCGTGTAGAGCATCAGGTGGGCCAGCTTCGGGATGAGCTGTGAGAGGACGGTGTCCATGTCGGGCTCGACGATGAAGTTGTCGTTCAGCGGCGGCACTTCCTTTCCTTCAGCATCCAACTTCGCTTTCTTCTTGCGGTTCTTCTTCAGGTACTCCTGACTCTCCTTCGTGGCGGCAATTGAGGTGAGGTCGCGCTCATGGTCGCGCTCCAGTTCCTCCTCGATGTCGATGGGCAGGAAGGTCTTGCGGGTGAGCACCTGCGAGCCGGCGGACTTGAAGTGGTGGTAGATAAGCTCCACCTTGTCAACCTGACCGTTGCGGAACTTCTCGCCCAACTCCATCGCGAGGTCTATGCACTGGCGCACGTTGGGTTTGTCGGCCAGTGCCGAGAACTCGCCCTGCACGCTGTAGCCCAGCTTGTTGGCCTTCTCATAGACCTTGCGGCCTATCGGATAGACCTCGACACCCTCAACACCCTGCTCACGGTACTCAGCCACCACCTGCTGCATGCGCTTGATGATGTTGGCATTGAAGCCGCCACAGAGCGACGAGTTGCTGGAGAACACCACCAAGGCCACACGATGGACGGGACGCTCCTGGTCGTAGATTGTCTGCGAGTCGGCCTCGGCAGCCAGGAACGACTTCAGAATATGCTCCAGCAAGGTCTCGTAGGGCAGCATGTTTTGTATCGCCACCTGGGCGTGATGCAGCTTAGACGAGGCCACCATCTTCATGGCAGACGTAATCTTGCGCGTGGAGTTGACGGAGGCAATGCGGCCTTTAATTTCTTTCAGGCTTGGCATAGGCTATCAGGCTTTATAGGTGCCGGCGATGTCGGCCATCACCTGTTCAATCTTTCCTGTCGTAGCGTCGTCAATCTTACCGGCGGCAAGTGTCTCGATGACCTCAGGAGCCGACGTGCGCAGCTTGTCGAGGAACTGGTCCTGGCACTGGCGCACCTTGTCGATGGGCACCTGACGCATGAGGCCATGCACACCGCAGTAGAGGATGGCAATCTGCTCGCCGACGGGCATCGGGCTGTACTGCGGCTGAATCAACAGCTGGTTGTTCTTACGTCCGCGGTCAAGCGTCATCGCTGTCACAGCATCCATATCGGAGGAGAACTTCGAGAAGGCCTCGAGCTCACGATACTGTGCCTGGTCAATCTTCAGCGTACCAGCCACCTTCTTCATGGACTTGATCTGTGCCGAGCCACCCACACGGGATACGGAGATACCGACGTTGATGGCGGGACGGAAGCCCTGGTTGAAGAGGTCGCTCTCGAGGAAGATCTGACCGTCGGTGATGGAAATCACGTTCGTGGGGATGTAAGCCGACACGTCGCCAGCCTGCGTCTCGATGATAGGCAGAGCGGTGAGCGAACCACCACCCTTGACGTGACCCTTCATGCAGGCAGGCAGGTCGTTCATCTTTTCGGCCACCTCCTGCTGTTCGTTCATCTTTGCAGCACGCTCAAGGAGACGAGAGTGCAGGTAGAAGACGTCGCCGGGATAAGCCTCACGTCCTGACGGACGGCGCAGAATCAGCGACACCTCACGATAGGCCACAGCCTGCTTCGACAGGTCGTCATAGACCACCAGTGCGGGCAGACCACGGTCGCGGAAGTACTCGCCGATGGCAGCTCCCGCAAATGGTGCATAGTACTGCATGGCGGCAGGATCTGCAGCCGTAGCAGCTACCACGATGGTGTAAGGCATGGCGCCGTGCTCCTGCAACGTAGAGACGAGGGCAGCAACGGTCGAGGCCTTCTGGCCGATGGCCACATAGATACAATAGACAGGCTTGCCTGCCTCATAGAAACTCTTCTGGTTGATGATGGTATCAACGGCGATGGCGGTCTTACCCGTCTGACGGTCGCCGATGATGAGCTCGCGCTGTCCGCGACCGATGGGAATCATCGAGTCGATGGCCTTCAGACCGGTCTGCAGCGGCTCCTTCACGGGCTGACGGTAGATAACGCCAGGAGCCTTGCGGTCCAACGGCATTTCGAAAGCGCCAGTGAGGTCGATGTCACCCTTGCCGTCGATGGCCTGTCCCAGAGGGTTGATGACGCGGCCGAGCATGTTGTCGTTGACGCGGATAGAGGCAATGCGCTTGGTGCGCTTCACCACCATACCCTCCTTGATGCCCGACGTAGTGCCCAAGAGCACACAACCGACGTTGTCTTCCTCCAGGTTCATCACGATAGCCATCGTGCCGTTCTCGAACTCTAAAAGCTCGTTGGCCTCGGCGTTGCGCAGACCGTAGATACGGGCCACACCGTCGCTGACGGTAAGCACGGTACCCACCTCGTCGAACTTCTCGGCATTGGAGATGCCCTTCAACTGGTCGAGCAGCACCTGACTGACTTCGCTTGGTTTAATTTTATCTGACATATATTACTACTTCTTTTTCTTTTCTACTACGAATTTCACGAATTACACTAATTGCTGCGCGTGACAATAATTCGTTAAATTCGTGTAATTCGTAGTCATTATTTCTTTAGCTGTGTTAGAATAGAGTTGAGCTTGGCCTTCACAGAGGCATCCATACGATACGTGTCATATTCGAGGATGAAGCCGCCGATGAGGTCGGGGTTTACCTCGGTCTCAAACTCCACAGTTCCATTAGTCTTACTCTCCACCATCTGGCGCATCTTCTGCTCTGTGGCAGGGCTGACGCGGGCAGCGGTGATGAGACGCCCACGGATGACGTTCTTCTGCTTGCGGTAAAGCGTGACGTACGAATTGGCGATGAACTGCATCACCGGCTCACGGTCTTCTTTCAGCACAAGGCTGATGAAGGCACGAGTCAAGGCGGTAGGCTCGCCGCCGACAGCCGTCAGCAGCAGCGCCTCCTTCTTGTCCTTCGAGAGCATCGGATTGTCAATCGTATGCCTGAGCTGCGGCACCTCGACGTAACTCTTTGCCAAGAGCTGCATCTCCTGGTACACAGCGTCCTCCAACTTCTGGTCGGTGGCACTCTTCAAGAGTGCGCGGGCGTAGCGAACCGATATGACTCCTATATCCATACTTCTTCCAATTGAGAATTGATAATTGACAATTGATTATTACTTAGCAGAGACTTCATCCAGCATACGGTCGATGAGATCCATCTGTGCCTTGTCGTCCTTCAGGTTCTGACGCAGAACCTTCTCGGCAATCTCGACACTGAGCGTAGCTACTTGCTTGCGGATGTCGGCAATGGCAGCCTTCTTCTCCTGTTCGATGGCCACGCGGGCATCTTCCAAGAGACGGGCACCCTCCTGACGGGCCTTGTCCTGGGCTTTCTCTACGATGGCATCGCGGGTCTCGGCAGCCTCTTTCAGTATCTGAGCCTGCTTCTCGCGAGCCTCCTGGAGGATGGATTCACCTTCTTTCTGTATATTGGCCAGCCGCTCGTTTGCCTCATGAGCCTTGCGCAGTGAGTCGTCGATGAAAGCCTTGCGCTCTGCCACCATGTTGGTGATGACAGGGAAGCCAAACTTCCACAAGATGCCCAGCACCACAAGGAATGTCAGCGACATCCAGAACAGTAAGCCAGTACTCGGAATCAATAAATCCATACGCTGTGTGATTTATCACTTTTCACTCTTCACTTTTCACTCTTCACTTCTTAGAGGCACATGAAGGCAATCACGGCAGCGAACAGAGCCACACCCTCAATCAGGGCGGCAGCGATAATCATGTTGGTCATCAGCTTGCTGATTACCTCAGGCTGACGAGCCATAGCGTCCATGGCGGAACCGCCAATCTTACCAATACCAATACCTGCACCAATAGCAGCGAGACCTGCGCCTACAGCGGCACCTAACTTTGCAACACCTTCGATTGCTAATAATGTTGTAACCATAATCTTTAAGTTTTTAATTGTTTATTATTTAATTATTAATCCTTCTTTGTTTCTTTTTTATTCATGTCCTTCGGGCACGGCTCTCGCCATACCGATGAACACAGAGGAGAGCAGGGTGAACACCATGGCCTGAATGAAGCATACCAGGCACTCAAGGCACATCATGAAGATGGCCATGATGACGCTGACAGCACTCATGCTGAAGAATACACCTACCGACATCGAAGCCACCAGGAAGATAATACACGGCATGGCCACAGCAATGGCATGGCCTGCCATCATGTTGGCAAAAAGTCGGATCATCAACGCAAAGGGCTTGGTAAAGATACCCACGAACTCGATGACGGGCATCAAGGGCACAGGACATTTCAGCAGGAAAGGTACGTCTGGCCAGAAGATGTCTTTCCAATAGTGCTTGCTTCCTGAGAACTGTACGACCACAAAGGTGCAGAGTGCCAGGAAGAACGTCACGGCGATGTTACCCGTCACGTTACCTGAACCCGGTGGGAACGGTATCAGTCCCATCACGTTACAGGTAAAGATGAAGAAGAAGCAGGTGAGCAGGTAGGGCACGTACTTCTCGTAGCCCTTGCCGATGCCCGGCTTGATGATATCTTCTACCACGTACATCACCAACATCTCGACGAAGCCGACGAAGCCACCAGGGGCATTGTCAGAAGCCTGGTGCTTCTTGTACCAGCGGGCGCTGAACAGGATGCAGCAGAGCAGCAATGCCACATTGATGAACATCACGGCAACCGTCTTCGTAATGGAGAGGTCGAGAACGGGAGAACCGTTCTCCACTATCTTGCCTGCATGGTCGCCCTCAGTGGCGATGGCCAGTCCGTAAGGTCCCTGGCGCAGTCCGTTGGCATCGGCATGATGCTCGAACTGCGACGAGCAGAACACGTGCCAGCCCGTGGAGCTGTTGACGATGACGGGCAGGGGGATGACGATGCTGTTTTCACCTTCACCCCAGACGTGCCATTCGTGTGAGTCCTTGATATGCTCAAGCACCACCTCCTTGGCCGAGAAGTCCTCTGCCTTCGCCGCCGGCACCAGTGCCAAGAGCAACAGGGCCATGCATAGCAGTTTTCTTAATATACAATTCATAATTCACAATTCATAATTAGTGTCTCATTGAGAGTGTCACAACCATCGTTATCGCGTACATTATTAATATTATAACAGCGAAGTGAATGGCGTCTTCCCTACTTGGGGCGAAGAATACGTAGAGTCCGACTACCGTCATGACCAACAGCATACGTATCGTTGCCATTATCAGATAGAAGTGAGGCAGATGTTCGGGCGAGCGGCGCTTGACCACATCATAGCCTTTCACATAGGCCACACCGAGCAGCAAGAAAAAGAGTAAAGCGAGGAAAATCTTCAATTCTCAATCTTCAATTTTCAATCTCCTCATCTTTCTCAACACAGAGCGACACTTCGTTCTGCTGTACTGCCACGAATCCTCCGAGGATTTCAAGCTGCTTGCCGTCATACTCCACCACACCTTTCTGGAGTGTAGAGATGATGGGTGCGTGGTTCGTGAGGATTTCGAAGTTGCCTTGTGTACCAGGCACCTTCACGCTCTCCACTTCACCGGTGAATTCTACCTTCTCGGGCGAAACTATCTTCAGCGTCAACATAATATTATTATTTGGAGTTATCTGGAGTTAGAGGGAGTTATTGGGAGTTAGAGAGAGTTAGCTGACATATGTCCATAAACTCCACAGGCAGAATGCCTGTCAACTCCTGTTAACTTCCGTTGACTTCTCATATTATCCCTTTGCAGCTTCCAACAGTTTCTTTGCCTTCTCCTTCGCGTCTTCAATCGTACCCACATTGAGGAATGCCTGCTCGGGCAGGTCATCGACCTCGCCGTCGAGGATGGCGTTGAAGCCCTTGATAGTGTCCTCGATGGGAACCATCACGCCGGGCAGACCCGTGAACTGAGAAGCCACGGTGAACGGCTGACTGAGGAAGCGCTGGACACGACGGGCGCGGTTCACGGTCAGCTTGTCCTCGTCCGACAGTTCGTCCATACCGAGGATGGCGATGATGTCCTGTAACTCCTTGTAACGCTGCAGAATCTCCTTCACACGCTGGGCACAGTCGTAGTGAGCCTTACCCACAATCAGCGGGTCGAGGATACGCGAGGTAGAACCAAGCGGGTCAACGGCCGGATAGATACCAAGCTCGGCAATCTTACGGTCAAGCACCGTCGTAGCATCGAGGTGCGTGAACGTGGTAGCAGGTGCAGGGTCGGTCAAGTCGTCGGCCGGCACATACACGGCCTGTACAGAGGTGATAGAACCCGTCTTTGTCGAGGTGATACGCTCCTGCATGGCACCCATCTCCGAAGCCAGCGTCGGCTGGTAACCCACGGCCGACGGCATACGGCCTAACAGAGCCGACACCTCGGAACCTGCCTGAGTGAAACGGAAGATGTTGTCGATGAAGAACAGGATATCGGCAGCACCGCCGTCCTTACCACCACCATCACGGAAGCTCTCGGCAACGGTCAGACCGCTGAGCGCCACAGAGGCACGTGCCCCCGGCGGCTCGTTCATCTGTCCATAGACCAAAGTGGCCTGAGACTTCTTCATCTCCTCGGGGTCAACGAGACTCAGGTCCCACTTGCCCTCTTCCATGGCCTTCAGGAACTTCTCGCCGTAGCGGATAACGCCTGACTCCAGCATCTCGCGGATGAGGTCGTTACCCTCACGGGTGCGCTCTCCTACGCCGGCGAACACAGAAAAACCGTTGTGGCCCTTGGCGATGTTGTTGATAAGCTCCATGATCAGCACGGTCTTACCTACACCGGCACCGCCGAACAGTCCGATCTTACCACCCTTCATATAGGGTTCCAGCAAGTCGATGACCTTGATACCCGTAGCCAGAATCTCCTTCTTCGTCGAGAGTTCTTCGAACGTGGGAGCCTCGCGGTGGATGGGATAGGCACCCTTCATGTCGAGCTGTTTCATACCGTCGATGGGCTGACCGATAACGTTCAGCATTCGACCTTTAATCTGATCGCCAGCGGGCATCACGATGGGAGAGCCCAGTGGGATCGCTTCCAGTCCACGCTGCAGACCGTCGGTATTGTCCATAGCCACACAGCGCACCGTGTCCTCGCCGATGTGCTGCTGCACCTCGACGATGAGTTCGCTGCCGTTGCCACGGTCAATCTTCAGGGCATCATGGATTTTTGGCAACACCTTTTCCGCTTCCAGTCCTTTCGTATCGAAATAAACGTCGATAACAGGACCGATAATCTGGGAAATGTGTCCAGTAATTTGTGCCATAAGCGTAAATATTTAAAGTTATTATTCGTTTTAGTCTGTAAACTGCCTACAAAGATACAAAAAAAAAGCTAACAAAGAAAAATTTCTGGAAAATATTTCCCAAAAAATCAGAAAGTCACCTTGCAACGGCAGCACTCAGTGCCGTCAGAAAGGCTATGAGCAGGGGTGTCAGCGGAGTTACGCACTATACGCACACAGTATTCACCGTCAGCCGTCTGCTGCTTGTAGAGTGACAGGCGGTCGCCCTGATGGGCCTCGGCCACATAGGCCACCTCAAAGCGTTTCAGGCTGTGCTCACGGTACCATGCCATGTCCCACAGGTCAAGAACATGCTCAATGTATTTCACGGAGTTGATGTGACCATTAATATCGACATCATTATAATAGGTATCGATAGTTCGTACCAGTTCGGCTTCATCACCCATTTTCACACGGCCACCCTTGTCGATGGGACATGCCTTATCGTTGACAATCCAGTTACGGATGGCTCCTCCATCGACGGAGAAAATGTCTGTCGGCTGACGGCTCTCTGTGTCAATCATCGCCCATATGGAGCGCCCGTAGCCATAGATATGGCCGTCATCGCCCACTACGCAGAAATTACGGCTGGTGAAATAACGCATAGCCGACTCCACCCAAGTCTCCACCTGAAAGCGGCTGTACATCGGTGGCATCTCCGTCATCTCGATGGCCAAACGTGACAGCACCCACGACCGCTGTATGCCTAACAGCCGTTTCATTCCGAAACCACGGTCGGTGGAGTGGAAGTCGGCGGCATTGAGCATGTGGTTGCCTAAGTGTCCCATGAACAGGCGACCGCTGAAGTCGCAGTGGAACGGTTCGGCCATGAACTCGTAGCGTCCCACTTTATCCATGATGGCGCTCCCTTTCTTCCAAGAACTCACTCACCTGCTCCTGCTTGCCCCGGGTAACGGCAATACGGCCCGAGCGCGTATATTGGAACACGCAGTCAAAGGCATCCAGTGCCCTGTACAGCTCAACGATCTGCTCCGTCACGCCGTACATCATCACAATGACGTACGTGGGGTTCACCTCGATGATGCTGGCACCGTAGCGTCGTATGGTACGCGATATCTCCGGATTCTCCATCACCTTCTCGGTTGACAGCTTGTAGAGTCCCGTCTCTCGGATAAACAACTGGTCGTCGGTGAAGTAGTTGGCCTTCACCACGTCTATCTTCTTCTCTATCTGGCGCGTTATCTTGATGATCTGGTCTTCGTCGCTCCATGCAGTGATGGTGTACTTGTGTACGCCGGGAATACTCGATGCCGACACGTTCAGGCTCTCGATATTCACCTGACGGCGGGTGAACACAGCTGTAATCTGGTTCAGGATACCGGCCACGTTCTCGGAATAGACCAACAGGGTATAAAGAGAAGGCCCACCCAAGCCCTCCCGATGGGAGGGATGTTTGGTTACCTTATTCGGTATATTGCTATTCTTATCTTCCATAATCATACTCTATTTATGCTCTATATGTATCTAAACACCCCTCCCTTGGGGAGGCCTCTTGCTCTGGCAAGCGTTAAATCTCCAGCATCATGTCATTCACATTCATGCCCGGTGGCGTCATCGGCAGCACGTTGTCCTCTTCCTTGATGGCACACTCCAGAATGAAGGAGCCATCGGAGCTGAGCATCTTCTCCACAGCGGCAGCCAAATCCTTGCGGTCGGTGACGGCCTGGTAAGGGATGCCGTAGCCCTGGGCTATCAGCTCGTAGCAGGGGTTCATCATCTTGGTGAACGACTTGCGGCGCATCCAAAACATATCCTGCCACTGGCGCACGTTGCCTAAGTAGTGGTTGTTCATCAGGATCATCTTCACCGGGGCTTTCTGCTCCATGATGGTACCCAGCTCCTCGATGCACATCTGGAAACCGCCGTCGCCCATGAAGCAGCACACCTGACGGCCGGGGGCACCAAAGGTGGCACCGATTGCGGCAGGCATGCCATAACCCATCGTTCCCAGTCCGCCGCTGGTGCAGATGCTGCGCTTGTGGTGATACTTGAAGTAACGTGTTGCAAACAGCTGATTCTGACCGACATCCGTCACCAGTACAGCATCGTCCTGAGCCTGCTCGGCCACGGCGTTAACCACCTCGCCCATCAGCAGCGGACCTTCCTTCGGATGGGTGGCTGGTTCGATGACCTTCACCCGTTCTTTCTCATCCAGCTCCTTGAATGAGTCGCGCCACGCCTGGTGGTTGTTCTCGTTCAGCAGGGCCGTCAGGGCAGGCAGCGACTCCTTGCAGTCGGCCACCACCGCCACGTCGGTCTTCACGTTCTTGTCTATCTCACTGCGGTCAATGTCGAGGTGAATCACCTTCGCCTGCTTGGCGTAGGTCTTCAGGTTACCCGTCACACGGTCAGAGAATCTCATGCCGATGGCAATGAGCACGTCGCACTCCTGTTCCTTCAGGTTCACGGCGTAGTTACCGTGCATGCCCAGCATACCAACGTTCAGCGGGTGGTTGGAGGGCAGTGCGCTCAGTCCTAACATGGTACGGCCAGCGGGAATGTCGGCTTTCTCAAGAAACGCCTTCAGTTCTTCCTGGGCATTACCCAACTCAACGCCCTGCCCTACCAGTGCCAAGGGCTTCTTGGCGTTGTTGATCAACTCGGCAGCACGGCTCACGGCCTCCATGTCGAGCTTCGGATAAGGCACGTAGCTGCGGATGAAATCTACTTTCTTAGGCTCCCAGTCTATCTCCTCCACCTGCGCGTTCTTGGCGAAGTCGAGCACCACAGGACCGGGACGCCCCGTCCGTGCAATGTAGAATGCACGGCTCACGGCCCATGCCACATCCTCGGCATGGCGTATCTGGTAGCTCCACTTGGATATCGGTTGCGACACGCCTACGAGATCGACCTCCTGGAAAGCATCAGTACCCAGGGCCGTAATAGGCACCTGACCTGCAATCACCACTATCGGCGTGGAGTCAAGCATGGCATCGGCGATGCCCGTCAGCGTGTTCGTCACACCAGGACCGCTGGTCACCAGGGCCACGCCCACCTCGCCTGAGACGCGGGCATAGCCCTCGGCAGCATGGGTGGCACCCTGCTCATGACGCACCAGTATGTGGTCAAAGCATTTCTTCTCTCCTCGTGTGTAGTCGAACAGTGCATCATAGACTGGCATGATGCTTCCCCCGGGATAGCCGAAGATGGTCTTCACCCCTTCGGCCTGCAACGCCCTCATCAGCGCCTTCGAACCGGTGACCCTGTCCCGCAGTTTGGTTTGCGTACCTTTATCCATTTCCTTGTTTTTTTATAATTTCGTGCAAAGGTACGGCAAAAACTTCAGAAACGGGCACAATTCACGCTTTTTTTATCTAATTCAGAAAAAATATTTGTAACTTTGCCGACAATTATCAATACACACCAAACCATATGAACATATTTGCACGACTGATAGCCGAAAGGCTGAACATATCGGAAAGGAATGTCGATGGTACGCTGACCCTTTTGGACGAGGGCTGCACCATACCCTTTATTGCCCGCTACCGCAAAGAACGGACTGGCGGTCTCGACGAGGTGCAGATTGGTGCCATCAGTGACCAGTACGACCGTCTGAAGGAGATACAGAAACGTAAGGAAACCATCGTCAAGACCATCACCGACCTTGATAAGATGACACCCGAACTGGAACGCCGTATCAATGACACCTGGGAGGCTGCCGTGCTGGAGGACATTTACCTGCCCTACCGCCCAAAGCGGCGCACACGTGCCCAGGTGGCCCGCGAGCAAGGACTGGAACCGCTGGCGCAACTCCTATTGCTGCAACGCGAGCGCGACCCAGAAAGGGCTGCCGAACGATTTGTGACAGGCGACGTCGCCGACGTGGAAGCCGCCCTGAAAGGCGCACAGGACATCATTGCCGAACAGGTGAGCGAGGATGAGCGCAGCCGACAGCAGGTGCGCGGTGCCTTCCGCCGTCAGGCTATTATCAGTTCGAAGGTGGTGAAGGCGAAGGCCGACACCGACGAGGCCGCCAAGTTCTCGGACTATTTTGACTGGAAAGAACCGCTGAAACGCTGCTCCAGCCACCGCCTGTTAGCCATGCGTCGGGGCGAGGCCGAGGGCATCCTGCGCATTTCGATATCACCCGATGACGACGAGTGTATAGAGCGGTTGCAACACCACTATGTCTATGGACACACGCCCTGCGGACGACTGGTGGCCGAGGCTGTGGAGGATGGTTACAAACGGTTGCTGAAACCATCGATTGAGACGGAGTTCAGCAACTTGAGCAAGGAACAGGCTGACGATGAGGCTATCCGTGTTTTTGCCGAGAACCTGCGCCAGCTGCTATTGTCAGCACCGTTAGGACAGAAGCGCGTCATGGGCATCGACCCGGGGTTCCGCACGGGCTGTAAGGTGGTATGCCTCGATGCCCAGGGCAACCTGCTTCACCACGAAGCCATCTTCCCCCACCCACCCGTCAATCACCGCATGCAGGCCACCGTCCACGTCCAACAGATGATAGAGCAGTACCACATCGAGGCCATCGCCATCGGCAATGGCACCGCCAGCCGGGAGACGCGGGCATTTGTGGAAGACAGCCTCCAAACCCATGAGTCCCAGAAGTCCAAGAAACCCCAAGTATTCACGGTCTCTGAGGACGGTGCCTCGGTCTATTCTGCCTCGAAGACTGCTCGTGAGGAGTTTCCAGACGAGGATGTCACTGTGCGTGGTGCCGTCTCGATAGGACGGCGACTGATGGACCCGCTGGCCGAACTGGTGAAAATCGATCCGAAGAGCATAGGTGTTGGACAGTACCAGCATGACGTGGACCAGACGAAGTTGAAGCAGCAGCTCGACCAGACAGTGATGAGTTGCGTCAATTCGGTGGGTGTCAACCTGAACACTGCCTCGCAGCACCTGCTGCAATACGTCAGCGGACTTGGTCCCGCACTGGCCAAGAACATTGTCGATTACCGCCGCGAGAACGGGGCCTTCGGGAGTCGTGCCCAACTGAAGAAGGTACCGAGGCTCGGACCGTCGGCCTTCGAGCAGTGCGCCGGATTCCTCCGCATACCAGGTGCCAGAAATCCGTTGGACGACTCCGCCGTTCACCCTGAGAGCTACAAGGTGGTGGAGATGATGGCCAAGGACCAGGGCTGCACCGTTGCCGACCTGATAAATAATAAGGAGAAGCGCGATGCCATCGACCCCAAACGCTATGTCACTGCAGAGGTGGGGCTCCCTACCCTTTCAGACATCTTGAAGGAACTGGAGAAACCCGGCCGCGACCCGCGTGAACAGATAGAGGAGTTTGAATTTGCCAAAGGCATAGAGACCGTTGATGACCTCGTCGAAGGCATGGAACTGCCCGGCATCGTGACCAATATCACTAATTTCGGCGCCTTCGTCGATATCGGTGTTCATCAGGACGGCCTTGTCCACATCTCACAGTTAGCCGACAAATATGTGAAAGACCCCAACATGGTTGTCAAACTGCACCAGCACGTTCGCGTCAGAGTGCTGGAAATTGACCGCCGCAGGGGACGCATCTCACTGTCCATGCGGGGACTGTAAAGACTATGCTTTCAGAAAGGTAGCGGACCGTCTCCAGCGGTCATCATCGGAGCGCCGTCAAAGGGGTCGCTCTGACCTGGAACGAAGGGAACGGCACTGTCGGCACCGTTGATCTTTGAACCGACAATCTCGCCGCTGACCTCCGTCTGCTTGCGAGTGCCAAGACGCGAGTCTTCAGGATTCTCGAAACGGGTGTACTCGCCGCGGAAGGTCAAGAGCACGTCACCTGTGGCACCCTTACGGTGTTTGGCAATGATAATCTGAGCCATGCCGTGCAGGTCGCGCCCATTGTCATCCTGATAGATGTGATAGTATTCAGGGCGGTGGACAAAGAGCACCATATCGGCATCCTGCTCGATGGCACCAGACTCTCGTAAGTCGCTTAGCTGAGGCCGTTTACCCTCAAGACCTTCACGTGATTCTACACCACGGTTCAGCTGCGACAAGGCCAGGATGGGAATATCCAGTTCCTTGGCCAGTCCCTTCAGTGAACGGCTGATAGTCGATACCTCTTCCTGACGAGAAGAAAAACGCATGCCATTGGCGTTCATCAGCTGCAGGTAGTCAATCATAATGATCTTCACGCCGTGTTCACGTACCAGACGACGGGCCTTGGTGCGCAGTTCAAAGACAGAAAGTCCTGGGGTGTCATCAACATAAAGCGGAGCACCAAGCAGCGTGTTCACCCGCTTGTCCAAACGGTCCCACTCGTCAGGATGCAGCTGACCGTTCAGGATTTTCGAGCCCTGTATCTCGCAGGCGTTTGATATCAGGCGGTTCACCAACTGTACGTTAGACATCTCAAGCGAGAAGAAGGCAAGAGGCACCTTGTAGTCTGCGGCAATGTTCTTGGCCATAGACAGGGCGAACGACGTCTTACCCATTGCCGGACGTCCAGCAATAATGACCAGGTCGGAAGCCTGCCAGCCACTGGTGATGTCATCCAGTTTGTGGTAGCCCGTAGGCACACCCGTCAGGCCGTCCTTGTTCTGTGCCGCCTTGTTGATGACGTCAAGGGCGTTCTTGATGACAGGGTCTATCTGGGTGTAGTCCTTCTTCATGTTCTTCTGCGACAGCTCGAAGAGCGCACCTTCAGCGTGTTGCATCAATTCGTCAACATCTATGGTCTCATCGAAAGCTTTTGTCTCAACATCGCTGGCGAAGGAGATGAGCTGACGGGCAAGGAACTTCTGGGCAATGATGTTGGCATGGTACTCGATGTTGGCCGAAGACGCCACACGTCCTGAGAGTTCAGCAATATAGACAGGACCGCCAACATCTTCCAGCGTTCCCGACTTCGACAGCTGGTCAGTGACGGTGACGATATCTACAGGCTTCTCTGCCATCGCAAGGTCACGGATGGCTGCATAGACTTTCTGGTTACGGGGTTCATAGAAACTCTCTGGGTGGAGTATCTCGCACACTACGGAGTAGGCATCCTTGTCAATCATCAGGGCACCAAGAACGGTCTTCTCAACATCGAGGGCCTGTGGTTGCAGGTGTCCATAGGTGTTATCTACAGGCTGTTGGGTTTTCTTTCGGCGGGTATAATTACTTGTTTCGGGCATATTGGATTAGTTTTGGGGCTGCAAAATTACTAAAATATTTTGAAATAAGTGAGCAGTATTTCCAAAAATAAAAAGGATAGAAAAAAAAATGTGGATGGCGCAGGACGCTGCCATCCACTAACTATATTGATAAGGAGGAATCAGCAATTGCTGATAAAAATAGCTTATCGGAGGCAAATTTAGCTTATAATTCTGAAAGTTGCAAATTTTTTTGTTAGAAATTTACAAATTTAACATTGTGCGCGCATACAAAACAAACGGGAGGGAAACTGTGCGTTTCTCTCCCGTTTTGTTTATCTACGAATAGATGTTTAGTTCTTCACCTTGTCCACGATGGCCTTGAAAGCCTCGGGGTTGTTCATGGCGAGGTCGGCGAGCACCTTGCGGTTGATCTCAATACCTGCCTTGGCCAGAGCACCCATCAGCTGGGAATAGCTCATACCGTTCAGGCGTGCAGCAGCGTTGATACGCTGAATCCACAGGCTGCGGAAAGCACGTTTCTTGTTACGGCGGTCACGATAGGCGTATGTCAGACCCTTCTCCCAAGTGTTCTTGGCTACTGTCCAAACATTCTTGCGGGCTCCGAAGTAGCCACGGGTGAGCTTCAAAATTCTCTTACGCTTTGCTCTTGATGCAACGTGATTTACTGATCTTGGCATAGTTTCTTACTTCTTTAATGTTCGACAATAGGTGAATTAACGGAGACACAACAGGTCACGAACCTGCTTCATGTTTGTCTGGTCAACAAGTGTTGAACCACAAAGATTACGCTTCTGTTTCTTGGTCTTCTTAGTCAGGATGTGACTGTGATAGGCATGGTGTCTCTTGACCTTACCTGTACCGGTGAACGAGAATCTCTTCTTCGCGCCGGAATTTGTCTTTACTTTTGGCATTGTTTTGTTGTTTAAATTGTTATTAATAGTCGGCAGCTACGCATATACCGGGCGCGCCACCTTTTTCTCTTATTCTGTTTCCGTCAGCTTCTTCAGCGCATCGGCACTGATTTTGGCATTGGCAAGCATCCCTCCGTTGACAGGAATGTCTTCATCAATCTGCAGGGTGCTTTCCTTTGGAGTTTCGCTCTTCTTCTCATCCACCACGGCTGCCTCGCGGTCCCGTGCCTGCTGGCTCTTTTTCTGCGAACCGGCTTTCTTGGGAGCCAGATAGAGGAACATTTTCTTACCTTCAAGCGATGGCATCGACTCTACCTTACCAAACTCCTCAAGGTCGTTGGCAAAACGCAACAGCAGAACCTCGCCCTGCTCCTTGAACAGGATGGAGCGACCACGGAAGAACACGTATGCGCGTACCTTATTACCTTCTTCCAGGAACTCCTTGGCATGCTTTAACTTGAACTGATAGTCGTGTTCATCAGTCTGAGGGCCGAATCTGATTTCCTTCACCTCTACCTTCACCTGCTTGGCTTTCATTTCCTTTGCACGCTTCTTCTGCTGATAGAGGAACTTGGAGTAGTCGATGAGACGACAGACGGGCGGGTTGGCATTTGGAGAAATCTCCACGAGATCGACCTCCTGCTCACGGGCCATGCTCAATGCTTCGCGGGTGGGTACGACTAGAGAGCCGTTATCACCAACGATACGAACTTCACGTACGCGTATTTGCTCATTTACGCGGTACTGATTCTTCATTTTGTCATTCTTCATCAACACTTTTTTGAAAATCGGATGCAAAGGTACATAAAATCAGCGAATTGGCAAAATAAATCTTCAATTATTTTTTCCTTTCCTCTCGTTTTCCCTGCTTTTTTCTTCTGGCGGCTTTTTATACCTGATGAAAATGTTAGCTTGAGGTGTCAAAAAGTATCAAAAAACTCTCGACAAAACCGTAGATTTCGGCTCACACCACAATTGACTTATGTTAAGTGTGCGCACACAGAAAACTTAAAAAAGACAAAAATTTTTGGCTAACTGCTTGAATCTTCGTACCTTTGCACCGAAATTCTAAAGGATAACGCAGTTTCTCGTGACGAGAAGGCTGCACTAAAGTATAGAGTTATGAAAAAAATAATTATGATTGTAAGTATGAGCCTGGTGGCCGTAGTGTTGTATGCCAAAAAGCCAACAGGTTTCAACTGGAATCCAGTGATGGATGCGATTATTCAAGTAGAAAGCGAAGGAAATCCCAACGCCATCAGCGGTAATTCAGTAGGCGCCATGCAGATTACTCCGATACTTGTGAAGGATTGCAACGACATCCTGCAACGGAAGAAAAGCAAGAAGCGTTACACACTGGCAGACCGTTACAGCGTGGAGAAATCGAAAGAGATGTTCCTGCTGATTCAGTCGCATTATAACCCAATGAATAGCATTGAGAAGGCTATTCGTACCTGGAACGGGGGCGTAAACTACAGTGTACGTGCTACAAACAGGTATTATAAGAAGGTTATGAGCAAAATGAAGTAGAATTCTATTTGCAAGGCTTATACAAACCGGTTGGCAAGACGTAAGTACTTAGCCAACCGGTTTTTCGTGATTACTGTGCTGCCTGTCCCAAGGCCAGCGCCTTGATGTTGGCCTCTACGATAGCCTCGCCCTTGCGTCCGAAAACGCGGCGGATGGCATCCTCCAACTTACTGTATTCAATTCCGAGTGCCTTCTGGGCTGCACCTAAAAGAATGACATTAGCCGAACGGGGAACGCCGTTGTCCTTTGCCATCTGCTCAATGTCGATACTTATGACGTTGGGCAGTTTGGCCAGGTCGCCACGGATAACCTCTATATCGGGATAGTTAGGGATGTTGACAAAGGGTGTGGCCGACGTGATGATCCAACCCTCCTTCTTAAGGAAAGGCAGATAGCGCAGGGCTTCCATCGGCTCCATCGAGATGATGACATCGGCACCGCCTCTGGGGATGAGGTCGCTGGCGATAGGGTCGCTGGAAATACGCAGGTTTGACTGCACATCGCCGCCTCGTTGGCTCATGCCGTGTACCTCGGCCTGTTTGATATAAAGGTTCTCGTTCATGGCGGCTTCACCGATAATGGTGGCTATTGAGAGGATTCCCTGTCCTCCCACGCCGCAAAGTATGATGTCTGTCTTCATGATTTACAATTTGACGATTTGACGTTTTACGATTTGGCTTGCGCCTTCTTTTGCTTGAGGTGACGCTGTAAGGTCTGCATACACTCACGACGCGGGATGATGACAGACGTTCCTTTATAGTTTATCTCGTCGCGAATCATCTGCGTAATCTCCGGCATGTTTTTCGGCAGGGGGACAACCACTTTCAGGTGCTCGTCAGAAAGTCCCAAGCCGCGGCAGATAGCCTCAAACTTATTGGTACCGGCCGAGTCCTGGCCACCAGTCATACCTGTAGTCAGATTGTCGGAGATAATGACCGTGATGTTGGCATTCTCATTGATGGCGTCAAGCAATCCTGTCATGCCGCTATGCGTGAAGGTGGAGTCGCCAATAATGGCCACAGCAGGCCACTGACCTGCATCGGCAGCACCCTTTGCCATTGTGATGGAGGCACCCATGTCAACGCAGGAGTGAATAGCTCGGAATGGAGGCAGGAAGCCTAACGTGTAGCAGCCAATATCGCCGAACACACGTGCGTTGTCATATTCTTTCAGCACTTCGTTCAGAGCTGCATAGACATCGCGGTGACCACAACCCTGGCAGAGTGCGGGAGGACGTGGAGCAACGTCGGCACACGGGTCATAGCACTGGCCAGTCTCCATGCCGAGGGCCTTCTTTACAATGTCGGGATTCAGCTCACCCGTACGTGGCAGTGTTCCGTCGAGCTTGCCCTTGATATTCTGACTTTCTCCTACGCCACGCACGATGTCTTCGATGAAAGGCTGTCCCTCCTCGACGATAAGCACCTGCTCGCACTCGCTGAGCATGCGACGCACCAACTTCTTTGGCAGCGGGTACTGGGAGATCTTCAGTATGGGATATGGACTTCCCTGAGGGAAGCACTCGTTGACGTAGTTGTAGCCGATGCCGCTGGCGATAATGCCGAGCTGGAGATTCTGTCCTTCCTCGTAGATATTGTATGTAGAGTTGGCAGCATCTTCTTCTAACTGTGCTTGTTGGGCCGTCACATGGTCATTGCGTTTGCGGGCATTGGCGGGAAGCAACACCCAGTTGGCTGCTACTGCGTTGTAGTTCAGTGGGTTCTCCTGACGCGGTTCGCTCTTTACTTCAACCACCGCACGGCTATGGGCCATACGGGTGGTGACACGCATCAGCACGGGCAGGCAAACGCGCTCACTATATTCAAAAGCTACGGACATCATGTCGTATGCCTCCTGTTGGCTGGCAGGCTCAAACGTGGGAATCATGGCAAACTTGCCATAGAACCGCGAGTCCTGCTCATCCTGTGACGAATGCATCGATGGATCGTCGGCAACAAGCACAACGACACCACCATTGACTCCCGTCATGCCACTATTGACAAACGGGTCGGCACAGACATTGAGTCCAACATGTTTCATACAAACCATGGCACGCTTGCCCATGAAAGACATACCAAGAGCGGCCTCCATAGCGGTCTTCTCATTGGTTGACCAGCGGCTGTGAACGCCGCGTTCCTTGGCCAAGGCATTACCCTGAATAAATTCCGTAATCTCTGTGGACGGCGTGCCAGGATAGGCATAGACGCCGGAGAGTCCAGCATGGAGAGCACCTAATGCGATGGCCTCGTCGCCTAACAATAATTTCTTTTCCATTATTTCAGTTCTTCAGTACTTTAATCGTTATTGTATTTCCCATCCGATGGCCGAGGCACCAAGTACGGCAGCTGCTGCTCCGTCAAGTCCGCTGATCATGAACTGTGCCTTGCCTTTGAAAATGTTCATGACATGAGCGTCGTAAGCCTCACGGATAGGCTTCATGATTAGCTCGCCTGCCTTGACCAAGCCGCCAAAGAATATGAAAGCCTCAGGTGACGAGAAGGCTGCGAAGTCGGCGCAGGCCTCACCCAGCATCTTTCCTGTGAACTGATAGATCTCGTTAGCCAGTTCATCACCTTTCCCAGCGGCTATCGACACGTCAAGCGAAGTGATGTCCTCAGGTTTTATCTCGCGCAGGATGGAAGGGCGGTCGGTCTTCTCCAACAGTTCACGGGCCGTCCTGGCCACACCTGTAGCAGAGCAATAGGCTTCAAGACAACCAGTGCGACCGCAACCGCAACTGCGTCCTTCAGCCCCGCGAACCATCGTCACGTGGCCCAATTCACCGGCAAAGCCGTCATGGCCATACAGCAGCTGGCCGTTGACCACGATGCCCGAACCAACGCCTGTTCCCAGTGTTATGACAATGAAGTTCTTCATGCCGCGTGCCACGCCATAGACCATCTCACCCAAGGCGGCGGCATTGGCATCGTTGGTCAGTGCCACGGGGATGCCTCCCAAGCGGTCGCTGAACATCTTGGCCAGCGGCACCACGCAGTCGTGGGCCCACTGCAGGTTAGGTGCAAACTCGATGGTGCCGTTATAATAGTTGCCGTTAGGCGCACCAATACCCATGGCCTTGATCTTTTCTATGCCGCCAACCTGCTCGATGATTACCTGCAGGGCCTCGATACATGCATTCACATACTCTTCAGCGGTGTCGTAGCCGCCAGTCTTGATGGCGGTCGTAGCCTTGATATCGCCACGGGCATCAACGATTCCAAACACAGAGTTTGTCCCTCCTAAATCCAAGCCGATGACATACGGCTTTAATAATTGCTGTGCATTCATAATAATTTATAGTATTAGTTTACTGCTTTTACTTGACTTTCTTGGTTGCTTTGGCAGCCTTCTCCGAGGCTTTCTCGGCAGCCAGCTTGGCTTTAGCAGCCTTTACCTCCAACTTGGTGTCGCCGGGATTCTTGGCTGATTCCTCGGCAGCATCAGCATATTTCTTCTGAGCCTTCTCAGCAGCTTTATTGGCCTTGACAGCATTCTGCTGCAGCTTCTCCTTTTTCTTGGCTTCTTTCTCTTTCTTCTTGGCTTCCTTCTCTTTCTTCTTTATTTCGGCTTCCTTCTTTTTCTGGGCCTTTTCAGCTTTCTTCTGTGCTTTCTCAGCCTCAGCCTGAGCCTTTTGTGCATCGGCCTCAGACTTCTTCACGGCATCTGCTGACTTTTGCTGGGCTTTCATCTCTGCCTGCTGCTCAGGTGTCATCACATCCTGTGCATATACACTTTGCACTCCCATCATCATGGTGACGGCCAGTGCCATTGTCATAAGGGTTCTTTTCATATTCTTTTCTGTTTTTAGTTGTTTTGAACGATGCAAAGGTACGAATTATTTTTCTATTACGACATAGATTAACAGGAATTAATAGTCAGCCTCAGCTCACGGACATAATTCTGACAGTTCAAGCCATCTTAGCGACATTTCGTCCAGTTCATCCTTTAGTACGGGGAGTCGCTTCGATTTTTCCGTCAGCTCATCGATGGAGAGCGTGCCGCTGCAGAGAGCATCCTCTATCTGCCGCTGCTCTGTTTCAAGAGCCTCAATCTCAGCGGTTAGCTGCTCAAACTCCCGTTTTTCCTTGTAAGACATACGTCGGCGGGTATCATTGTGATAGTCTTTCTTAGACTCGGTGTCAGTACTGTTTTTGGAAGGTACGGCAGCTTTGGGTTGTAGCGTCTGCCATTCCCGATACTGCGTGTAGTTTCCAGGAAAGTCCTTGATGACGCCATCACCCTGGAACACCAGGAGGTGATCTACAATCTTGTCCATGAAATAGCGGTCGTGACTGACGACGATAACGCAGCCGGGGAAGTCCTGCAGATACTCCTCGAGGATTTGCAGTGTCACGATGTCGAGGTCGTTGGTTGGCTCGTCGAGTACGAGGAAGTTGGGGTTCTTCATCAGTACCGTGCAGAGGTACAGCTTGCGGCGCTCACCGCCCGAGAGTTTATAGACGTAGTTGTGCTGCTGTTCGGGCGTAAAGAGGAAGTACTGTAGCAGTTGCGAGGCCGTAAAGTGCTTGCCGCCCCCCATGTCAATGTATTCGGCAATATCTTTTACAACATCAATAACTTTTTGGTTCTCATCGAATTGCAGACCCTCCTGCGAGAAATACCCGAAGGTGACGGTATCGCCGATATCGAACTTGCCTGAGTCGGCAGGCACCATGCCGAGCAGCATCTTGATAAATGTTGACTTGCCCGTACCGTTGTTACCCACGATGCCCATCTTCTCGAACCGCGAGAAGTTGTAGTAGAAGTCACGAAGGATGACAAGAGACCCTCCACCAACCTCTCCCTGCGAGGGAGAGATGTCAAATGACTTCGACACGTACTGGCACTCAAAAATTTTCGAGCCAATATAGACGTTGCGCGACTTCAGACGCACCTGCCGCTCTTCGATGCGCTGCTTGGCCACACGTTCCAGTTCGTAGAAGGCATCCTCGCGTGATTTGGCCTTGTGGCCGCGTGCCTGTGGCATGCGACGCATCCACTCCAGTTCCGTGCGATAGAGGTTGTTGGCACGCATAATCTCAGCCCGCTTGTTGTCGATGCGCTCCTGACGCTTCTCCAGATAGTAGCTGTAGTTGCCGCGGTAGGTGTAGATGGTGCGGTCGTCGAGTTCGAGGATGACGGAGCAGACGCGGTCGAGGAAGAAACGGTCGTGGGTCACCATCAGAAGCGTCTTGTTGCCCCGTGCCAGGAACCCTTCGAGCCACTCTATCATTTCAAGGTCAAGGTGGTTGGTAGGCTCGTCGAGTATCAGGAAGTCAGGTTCGGTAATCAACACGTTGGCCAGTGCCACACGCTTCTGCTGGCCACCTGAGAGCTGTCCCATCGGCTGTTGCAGGTCTCGAATCTTCAGTTTCGTCAGTATCTGTTTGGCCTTCAACACTTTCTCCGGGTCGCCCTCGTGATTGAAGCAGGCATCGAGCACACTTTCCTGAGGGTCGAACACTGGCGATTGCTCCAGCATACCCACACGGATGTCGCGGCGGTAAATGATGTCGCCCGAGTCACAGCCCTCCTTGCCTGTCAGGATGGAGAGCAACGTCGATTTGCCTGTGCCGTTTTTGGCTATCAATCCCACCTTCTGACCTTCAGCCACCGAAAAGACGATATCTTCGAACAAAACCAGCGAACCAAACGACTTCGACAGGTGTTGTACGTCTAAATACGGAGTGTCCTTAGCCATTCTCTTTCAGCGATTTGTTGATGCTGTCAATATAGTCAAGTACCTCTTCCCTACCCTGACGCTTCTCTGCGCTTGTAATATAATAAGGTGGCAATTCTTCCCACGTCTCCAACAGTTTTTTCTTGTATGCCTCGACGTTCTGAGCCACCTTGTTTGCCGTCAGCTTGTCGGCCTTGGTGAAGACGATGGCAAAAGGCACCGATGACTGCCCGAGCCATTCAATGAACTCCAGGTCAATCTTTTGCGGTTCCAGACGCACATCGACCAGTACGAACACGTTGACTAACTGCTCGCGCTGCAGGATGTAGCCACGAATCATCTGGTCGAGTCTCGCCACCTCCTTCTTAGACCGCTTGGCAAAACCGTAGCCGGGCAGATCGACCAGATACCACTCCTTATTGATGATGAAGTGGTTGATCAGCAACGTCTTGCCCGGTGTCTGCGAGGTCTTAGCCAGCCGTTTGTGGTTGGTCAGCATGTTGATAAGGCTCGACTTGCCCACGTTGGAGCGTCCGATAAAAGCGTACTCAGGCTTCGTGTCTTGAGGACACATGCCCACGGAAGGAGCACTCAGAGTGAATTCTGCAGTCTTGATTTCCATTTGTTCCTGTATTTTCGGTGCAAAGGTACGAAAAAGATTCGAAATAGTTTGGCTGTTTCAGAAATAATCACTACCTTTGCACACGATTTTCCAAATCAGCGTTTCCAATCGAGAAGCGTTTTCACCTATTTTCTTATATCCAACAACGACATTTATACGCATATTGTTATGTTTACCAAAGAACAACTTGAACAGATGGAGATACCCCAGCTGATGGGAATCGCCGGAGATCTTGGCATCAAGGTGAGCCAGGACGAACAGCTTGAAAACGTGATTTACGCCATACTTGACAAAGCAGCCGAGCAGAGTGCGTCGGATGAAAATACTACCAAACGCAAGCGTACCCGCATAGCCAAAAAGGATAGCGACCGCGTCTATACCGTCAATGGCAAGGATGGCGAGAACTACGATGTGAAGAGCCGTGGCAAGAAGACCGCCGAGACTCCGTCGCTTTTCAATGATGCGCCTGTCACTCCCACGGAGTCTGCCCCCGCCGCTGAAGAGGCACCGGCGGCTGAGGAGCAACCAGTAAAGCCCGCACCCAAAAAACGCGGCCGTAAGTCAAAGGCCGAGCTAGCTGCCATTGCGGCTGCCGAAGCTGCAAAAGCCCAGGCTGAGGCCGTTAAAGAAGGAGGAGAAGCAGAGCAGGAGCAAGAACAACAGCCTACTACAGAGGATGCCATACCCGAAGCCGTTGATTTCACTGAACCCGAGACTGATGACTCCACATCCGCTGAAATGCTGGAACAGCTGCAGGAGCATATGGCCAAGCATAACATGGAAGAGGCTCAGTCAAAAGACAATCCGGAAGGCGTTTGGGAGGGAGACCCCAACGACGGTACCGATTTCATTATCGTCGAGGACCTGCCCATCGAGGACCAAGGAGCCATCCCCACGCTTGACATGTTTGACCGTCCCGTGGTACAACCCATACCTGAGGTGCAGCCCATCCAGCGCCAACAGTCTGGCGGTTCCCAGGACAAGTACGACTTCAGCGACTTCATCTCCGGCAACGGTGTGCTCGAAATCCTGCAGGACGGCGGCTACGGATTCCTCCGTTCATCAGACTACAACTATCTGTCCTCGCCCGATGACATCTATGTCTCGCCGCAGCAGATCAAGAAATGGAGTCTGAAGACGGGCGACGTCGTGGAGTGTACTGTCCGTCCGCCCCATGACAACGAGAAATATTTCGCCCTGTCGGACATCACCTCCATCAACGGCCGCAACCCGAACGAGGTACGCGACCGCGTGTCGTTCGAGCACCTGACACCGCTGTTCCCCGATGAAAAATTCAAGCTCTGCGGCGACCCGCAGACCACCAACCCCTCAGTACGCATCGTCGATCTCTTCTCGCCCATCGGCAAGGGACAGCGTGCGCTCATCGTGGCTCAGCCAAAGACAGGTAAGACGATTCTCATGAAGGACATCGCCAACGCCATCGCCGCCAACCATCCCGAGGCTTACATTATGATGCTGCTCATCGACGAGCGTCCTGAAGAGGTCACCGACATGGCCCGCACAGTCGATGCCGAGGTCATCGCCTCTACCTTCGACGAGCCTGCCGACCGTCACGTCAAGATTGCCGGCATCGTCCTCGAGAAGGCCAAGCGCATGGTGGAGTGCGGCCACGATGTCGTCATCTTCCTCGACTCCATCACCCGTCTGGCACGTGCCTACAACACGGTGGCTCCGGCCTCCGGCAAGGTGCTCACCGGTGGTGTCGATGCCAACGCCCTGCAGAAGCCTAAACGTTTCTTCGGTGCTGCACGTAACATTGAGGGAGGCGGTTCACTCACCATTATTGCCACAGCACTCGTCGATACCGGTTCCAAGATGGACGAAGTCATCTTCGAGGAATTCAAGGGTACAGGTAACTCTGAGATACAGCTGAACCGCTCGCTCAGCAACAAGCGCATCTTCCCGGCCATCGACCTCGTACAGTCATCGACACGCCGCGACGATTTGCTGCAGGACACCACCACACTCAACCGCATGTGGATAGCACGCAAGTTCATCGCCGAGATGAATCCTGTCGAAGCTATGAACACCATCCGCGACCGGCTCATCCAAAGCCGTTCCAACGAAGAGTTTCTTCTGTCTATGAACGGTTGACGGATTTCACGAACTCTTCCGCCTTATCCAAGGAGTCCAGCTTGCCGACGTCTATCAGTCGCAAGTCTTTGGACTCCTTTCCTATGAATGCATATTGATGACAGTATTTCAGGTAGAAGTCGATGATGCCGAACCGCTCTGGCATCTCGGCAAACAACGGGAACACATGGGGGCACAGCACATGTATGCCCGAAAAGGCCAGCTGCCTGAGACCGGTTATGTCAAGACCTTTGTAGGGACTTCTCACCTCGCCCGTCTCCACGTTCGTCCAACCGTCCAGTATATACTCTTCGTCAAACAGCAGGTAGCGCTTCGTCGTACGACGACTGACCAGCAGCAGCGCATCTGTGGCCGACAGCAAGGCATCGTCGTAAAGCTCCTTCAAGTCAGTGTTACTCAGGATGTCCACATTGTGAATCAGTATCGGTGACGACGGGTCGAACAGCGGCAGTGCCTTCCTGATACCTCCGCCAGTTTCAAGCAGGCAAGCTGTTTCGTCCGATATGCGGATGTCTATGTCGAAACTGCCCTGCTCTTCTATATAGCGCGTGATTTGGTCTGCAAAATGATGGACGTTTACGACGATGCGTTCAAAGCCCGATGCCTTCAGCTTCGTCACAACGTGCCACAACAATGGCTGTCCCCCTACCCTTACTAGTGCCTTGGGCATGGTGTCGGTCAGCGGTTTCAGGCGGGTACCCAGACCTGCCGCAAAAATCATTGCCTGTCTCATATCTCCAATGTGTTTCTACTTTCGAGGGGGCAAAGATAATACAAAAAAACGAAAGAGCCTCATAATACGACATTTTTAACGAATGGCGCAACGAAAAGAAAAATAATAAATAATTGTTAAAAACAGAACAACTTTGAGATTTTTTTTGTACCTTTGCAGCGCTTTAAGGGTATATTTTACATACAGACTTGATTTTCAAGTAGTTGAACGAAAAGATTTAAGGGTAATTAAGATGAGACAACTAAAGATTCAGAAGAGTATCACCAACCGTTCGAGTGAGGCTCTGGACAAGTATCTGGTAGAAATTGGTCGTGCACCGCTGATCAGTATTGATGAGGAGATTGAGCTGGCACAGAAAATCCGCAAGGGCGGTCCTGAGGGCGAACGTGCCAAGGACAAGCTTGTAACAGCCAATCTGCGTTTCGTTGTCAGTGTGGCCAAACAGTACCAGCACCAGGGTCTGACGCTTACCGACCTCATCGACGAGGGAAATATCGGCCTGATTAAGGCTGCCCAGAAGTTTGATGAGACACGCGGCTTCAAATTCATCTCTTATGCTGTTTGGTGGATTCGTCAGTCTATTCTTCAAGCCATTGCCGAGCAGAGCCGTATTGTGCGCCTGCCGCTGAATCAGGTTGGTTCTCTGAATAAGATTAATCACGAGATCAATAAGTTTGAGCAGGAGAACCAGCGTCACCCCTCTGTTCAGGAACTGGCCGAAGCCACGTCTATTGACGAGGAGAAGATTGGCCAGTCCATGATGGCCGACGGTCACCATGTATCCATCGATGCTCCTTTCCAGGATGGTGAAGACAACTGCATGCTTGACGTGATGGCTTCAGGCGATGACTCACGCACCGACCGTCAGGTTGACCATGAGTCAATGGCTCAGGAACTGAACTCCGTGCTGAATAAAGTACTGAAAGAGCGTGAGATTACTATTATCCGCGAGTGCTTCGGCATCGGCTGCCATGAGAAAGGTCTTGAGGAGATCGGCGACCAGCTTGGGCTGACCCGTGAGCGTGTCCGCCAAATTCGTGAGAAAAGCATTGCCAAGCTGCGCGATTCGGGTAATGCAAAAATTCTGATGAAGTATTTGGGCTGAAAATTTTGCGGCGTCAAAGTTTCTTTGTAATTTTGCCGTCGTGAAATGCCATCAACTGATAACCGCCATCGTGCTGGGCATACTCACGGGTATGCCCAGCACTGTGTTTTCTGCGAGTCGTGCAGACTCGCTCATCTTGGAACGTATGTTCAGCTACCGGCGTAACTTCACCCCGAACGACGTCTATGGCTTCACCAGCAATGTTTATATCAAGAGCAACATCAACGTCTGGCGACGTAACCCTACGCTGTGGCTCATACCTACGATGTACTCCATTGCCGACGGCAACCGCTACCTCGTCTCCGAGTCGTACAACAAGATCTATTTCAACGACGTTGACAACTACGAAGCACAAAGACAGGTATGCTACAGTACGATACGCCATAACCGCCGTGCCATGCCTACGGTGGTGGAATTTATGACCCCTGACATCTACGACGTGAGTTTGTACAAGGACCATGTGCTGTCACCTTTTAACCGCCACAACCGCCGTTACTACCAGTACCACGTGCTGCCCAGCATCAACAACAACGTCATCATTGAGTTCAAGCCCCGCCTGCCCTCCAACACCCAGTTAGTGTCGGGCGAGGCCCATGTCTATGTCCCTACCGGCCGCATCATCAAGGCCATCTTCAGGGGAGAATTCGACATGATACGTTTCCGCACGGAGACGGTGCAGGGCGACGAGGGGGCACGCTCCCTGCTGCCCAAGGAGTGCAGGACGAACGTGGTGTTCAAGTTCATGGGCAACCAGATATATTCCACGTATGATGCCATTTATGACTGTCCCGTCGACTTGCCCGACTCGTTGAAAGACGTCTTCGACCTGGCGCTGATGGACTCTGTACGCCCTATCCCGCTGACAGCCCAGGAGAGGCATGTGCTCAACGAATATGCCGAGCGCCACAAGCCTGACACAACCGAGGTCGTGGACACCATGCCCCGGAAGTTCAACTTCGTGAAGGACGTGTTGCAGGATGCCATCGGCGACAACCTTGTCACCAGCATCCGTTACGAGTCTGAACACGCCTACATGAAGCTCTGGCCAATACTCAACCCCCAGTACGTCAGCTACAGCAGCCGTCACGGTCTGGCCTACAAGTTGAAGTTCGGTGCCCGCTACCATTTCAACGCCCACCGCTTCTTCGAGTTTTACCCGTGGGTCGGTTATAACTTCAAGTACAGGAAACCGTACTTCACCCTGCCCCTCTACTTCAACTACAACCCCAAGCGCAACGGTCAGGTCCAGGTCATCTATGGCAACGGCAACCGTATCGGTAACAGCTATATCCTGGACGACATCAAGCATGAACACGGTGACACGCTCCACATCGATGACAAGCAACTCGACTTCTTCGACGACGACTACCTCACGATCAGCAACAACGTGGTAGCCTACGACTGGCTTGAGATAACCTCGGGTCTCACCTACCATCACCGTGTGGCCTACAACCCGGAGGAGATGGCGCGTTTCGGCAAGCCACAGGTGTTCAACAGCTTTGCGCCGATGCTTTCGCTGAAGCTACGCCCCTGGCGCCGTGGTCCCGTGCTGTCGGTCGATTACGAGCGGGGCATCAAGGGCGTGCTGGACTCCGACATCGACTACGAGCGCTGGGAGTTCGACAGCTCCATCAAGTACGACATGAAGCCGCTGCGCAAGATCAATGCCAAGGTGGGAGTCGGCTTCTACAGCCGTAAAAAGAATAGCTACTTCGTTGACTATAATCATTTCCGTGACAACAAGTTGCCCGAGGGATGGGACGACGACTGGACGGGCAACTTCCAGCTGCTTCAAAGTCGGCTGTACAACGAGTCCGACTACTATGCCCGTGCCAATTTCAGCTACGAGTCGCAGTTCCTCTTCATGTCCTGGCTGCCGCTGCTGGGCCACTATATGGAGAAGGAGCGTTTCTATCTGAGTGCCCTCAGCATCGCCCACACCCGTCCATACTATGAGATCGGCTACGGACTCACCACACGGTTGGTGTCACTCGGCTTCTTCGCCAGTTTCCTCAACACCGAGTTCCAAGACTTCGGATGTAAATTCACCTTTGAACTGTTCAGACGATGGTAAAACCACTCACCGTATATAAGGCATCTGCAGGCAGCGGTAAGACGTTTGCCCTGGCTGTGCAATACATCAAGCTCGTGGTGCGCAACCCGCAGTCGTACCGCAACATCCTCGCCGTCACCTTCACCAACAAGGCGACGGAAGAGATGAAGACACGCATCCTCAGCCAGCTCTACGGCATCTGGAAGATGCAAGACCACCCTAATGACTTCCCTGAGTCCAAGCCTTATATGGCCGAGGTGTGCCGCCTCCTCGACGCCTCGCCGCAGTTTGTCAGCCAGCGGGCAGGCATGGCACTGAGCCTGCTGCTCCACAACTACAACCACTTCCGGGTGATGACCATTGACACGTTCTTCCAGAGCGTCATGCGCAACATGGCCCGTGAGCTTGACCTGACGGCCAACCTGCGTATCGGCCTGAACGACTCACAGGTAGAGGAGCTGGCCGTTGACCAGATGATAGACGACCTGAAGACCACCGACCTGATGCTGCAGTGGATTATGAAGTACATCATGGAGAATATCCAGGACGACCGCTCCTGGAACATCATAGGCCAGATCAAGCAGTTCGGCAAGACCATTTTCCGTGACTACTACAAGGACATCAGCAAGCAACTGAACGAGCGGGTGATGCAAGAGGATTTCTTCGAACAATATACCCGTACATTGCGCGAACTGCGCAACGCTGCCAAGGAACGCATGCTTATCATCGCCGAATCGTTCTTCGACATCTTAGAGGGCGAGGGGCTGACCTGCGAAGACCTGGCCAACAAGCGCCGGGGCATTGCCAGCTTCTTCTTCAAGCTGAAGGAAGGAACGTTCGACGAGAGCATCGAGACTGCGACGGTAGCCAACTGCCTGGAAGACCCTGCGAAGTGGTATGCCAAGAACCATGAGCGCCGCGAGCTTATCCATGCACTGGCCGAAGGTCCGCTGGGCGACATCCTGCGCACCGCCGTCAAGGAGCGTCCCCGTCAGTGGCGGCTTTACCAGAGTGCCACGCTCACCCTGCGCCACCTGAACCAGGTACGCCTGCTGAGTAGTATTGAAAATAAGGTACGTGCGTTGAACGACGAGGCCAACCGCTTTCTGTTAAGCGACACACAGAAGCTGTTGGGAACACTTATCGGTGAAAATGACTCACCGTTCATCTTCGAGAAGATAGGCACCCAGCTCGACCACATCATGATAGACGAGTTCCAGGACACCTCGACCGTCCAGTGGCAGAACTTCCGCGTGCTGCTCTTAGAGACCATGAGCCATCACGACAGCGAGAACCTCATTGTGGGCGATGTCAAGCAGAGCATCTACCGCTGGCGCAGCGGCGACTGGCGGCTGCTGAACGACATCGAACGTCAGTTCCATGCTGACCAGATTAATACACAGCCGCTGAAAGTCAACCGCCGTTCCGACCGTAACATCATCGAGTTCAACAACGCCTTCTTCACCGAGGCTGCCCGCTTGGAATACGAACGGCTGAAAGACCAGAACGGTGCCGACCAGCTGAAACGGGCCTACGCCGAGGTGGCTCAGGAAATTCCTGCTGACAAGCCGACCACAGGTCTCGTTCATGTTGAGCTGCTGCCGGCCGACGACTATCAGCAACAGACGTTGGACTGTATCGTTAATACGGTCAGACAACTCCGTAAGCGCGGCATCTCGCAGGGGAAGATGGCCATACTGGTGCGTGTCAACAGTTACATCCCGCTGATTGCCAACCACTTCGCTGCCAACTACCCTGAAGTGAGCATCGTCAGCGATGAGGCTTTCCGCTTGGATGCCTCACAGCCCGTGAACATCATCGTCAACGCCCTGCGGCTGTTGGCACGGCCTGATGACCACATTGCCCGTGCCTTCCTTGAAAAGACCGTCGGCTATTCTGACGTCAAGACAGAGGATAATGGATTCTCCCTCTACGAACTGGTGGAACGGCTGTTTGCCAACCTGCACCTCGACCGTTTCGACGACCAGAGTGCATACGTCTGCGCCTTCTTCGACCTGCTGCGACAGTACACAACCGAGAATGTGGCCACCCTTGGTGACTTCCTCAGGAGATGGGATGACGAGTTTGCCGCGAAGACCATCCAGAGCGACGTGACCGATGGCATACGCATCATCAGCATACACAAATCGAAGGGACTGGAGTTCGACCACGTTATCCTGCCTTTCTGCGACTGGCAACTGGAGAAGACGGGCAACGTTCTATGGTGCCAGCCTGGCGAAGTGCCCTTCAACGACCTGCCCCTTGCTCCCATTGACTACAGCCAGAAAGGCATGATGGGCACCATCTACGAAGCTGACTACCACCATGAACACCTGCAGAACGTAGTTGACAACCTGAACCTGCTCTACGTGGCCTTTACTCGTGCCCGTAGCAGCCTCTACGCTTTCGGACGCCGCAATGCCAGAAGTTCACGGTCGGACATCATCGAGAGCGCACTCCCGGCCCTCCAGGGTACGCTCAGCGGGGCGGAAGACAAGGAGCAGCCTCTCGTCTATGAATACGGCACGCCCTCAACACCAGCTTCCGTCCACCACGACAGCCCCTCCAAGAATCCCTTCCTCCTGCCATCGACACCTGTACGTGTTGACGTTACAACCCACGATGTGAACGCCGAGTTCCGACAGAGCAACCAGAGCCGTGACTTCATCAGCGGCGACGACGAGGAGGGTGATATAACCTACATTCAGCTGGGCAGCATCCTGCACCGCGTCTTCTCCACCATCCGCACGTCATCCGACATCGCCCGCGCCCTGCAGCAGTTGGAGCAGGAAGGCATCCTCTACGACGACCAACTGACGCTCGACCGCATTACCACCATGCTCCGCAAGCGGTTGGAGCACCCCAAGGTGGCCGATTGGTTCTCGGGCCGGTGGACGCTCTACAACGAGTGTACCATCCTCAGCACCGATGGCGACGGCCGTGTCATAGAGCGCCGCCCCGACCGCGTGATGACCGACGGCCAAGAGTGGATTGTCGTCGATTTCAAGTTCGGCCGTCCCCGTGAAGAGTATATGGCCCAGGTCCGCGAGTACATGCAGCTGCTGCAGTCGATGGGTCATCGGAACATCCACGGCTACCTGTGGTTCGTCTATTCCAACAAGATTGAAGAAGTAGTATGAAGTCATTCCTCGAATATGTTGCTGAAGACATACTCAGCAAGTACGGCACCGACCTCACCCGCACGGCCGTCGTCTTCCCCAACAAGCGTGCGTCGCTGTTTCTCAATGAAGTGCTGGCCCGTAAGGCCGGACGTCCCCTGTGGTCACCGGCCTACATCACCATCAGCGACCTCTTCCGCCGTCACTCCACACTGCAGGTAGCCGACCCCGTCAAACTTGTCTGCGACCTGTTCCGTGTCTATACGTCGGTCACCGGCTTTGACGAGAGCCTCGACCATTTCTATGGCTGGGGACAATTGCTCGTCACCGACTTCGACGACATCGACAAGCACCTGGTTCACGCCAACAAGCTGTTTGCCAACCTCCGCGACATCCGCGAGTTCGACGATGTCAGCTATCTCAGCGACGAGCAGCGGGCCATCATCCGCAAGTTCTTTGCCAACTTCAGCGACGACCACAACACGTTGCTCAAGGAAAGGTTCCTCAGACTGTGGTCGCGCATGGGCGACATCTATCAGGCCTTCAACCAGCTGCTTTCCCGACAGGGACTGGCATACGAAGGTGCCCTCTACCGCCAGGTGGCCGAAGACGACCGTCTGACGTTCGATTACGACCGCTACATCTTTGTCGGCTTCAACCTGCTGCAGCCCGTTGAGCAGCGGCTCTTTGGCCGTCTGAAGTTCGAGAACAAAGCCCACTTTTACTGGGACTACGACCACTACTACCAGCACTTAGAGGCCGGGCACTTCATAGCTCAGTACCTCAGCGAATACCCCAACGAACTGCCAGCAGACGATGACATATACTGCAACTTCCAGCGCCCGAAGAGCATCAGCCTCATGGCCGCACCCACCGAGGACATACAGGCACGCTACGTCAGCCAGTGGCTCACACCTGAGCGCATCGCCGCCGGACGACGCACGGCCATCGTTCTCTGCAACGAGTCGCTGCTGCCCACCGTCATCCACTGTCTGCCCGACACCGTCAGCAGCGTCAACATCACCACCGGCTATCCCTTGCAACAGACAGCCGTCGGCTCTCTTGTCCAGCGTCTAATGAAAGACCATACGCTCGACGAGGTCATCGCCAAAGTCACGGAATTAGCACGGCAGCAGTCTGACCGTGAAGACCCGCTCACTGCCGAGTCGCTCTTCCGGGCCTACACCCTGCTGAACCGCCTGAAAAGTCTCATCGACAGCGGCGACCTCATGCCTCAGCCGTCGCTTCTCTGCTCGCTCGTCAGCCAGCTCATCCAGCAGACCACCGTCCCCTTCCACGGCGAGCCCGCCGTGGGTCTGCAGGTCATGGGCGTGCTCGAAACCCGTAACCTCGACTTCGACCACCTGCTGCTGCTATCCACCAACGAGGGCAACCTGCCCCGCGGACTCACAGACTCGTCGTTCATTCCCTATTCGCTGCGCCTTGCCTTCGGACTGACCACCGCCGACCACAAGGCCGCCATCTTTGCTTACCACTTCTACCGTCTGCTGAGCCGGGCCGCCGATGTAACCATTGCCTACACCAACGCCACTACCGAAGGACAGGCCTCAGAGATGAGCCGCTTCCTGCTACAGCTGATGGTCGAGGACAGCCACCACGTCATCGCCCGCCATACTCTGCAAGCCGGACAAGCGGCACACCTCCGCCATCCCCGTCCAGTCGAAAAGACACCAGCGGTGCTTGACACACTGCGCCGCCGGTTCTCCAGCTCCATCCTCTCGCCCACTGCCGTCAACCGTTACATGCGCTGCCCCCTGCAGTTCTACTACTGCTACGTCGAGGGACTGCGCGAGCCTGACGACACCGAGGACGGCATCATTGACAACCGCATCTTCGGCAACATCTTCCATAACGCCGCCCAGATACTCTACGAACGGCTCAAGCAAAAAAGTCCGCGTATCCTCGCCTCCGATCTGGAAGCCCTGCTCAAGACCAAGGTTGACATTGAGCGTGCCGTTGACCAGGCCTTCAGCGACGAGTTCAAGGGAAACGCCCCTACCGGTGGTATGGCCATCATCAACCGCGAGGTCATCATACACTATCTGCGACAGCTTGTCGAGGTTGACCGCCGCCTGGCCCCCTTCACCATCCTCGACTTGGAGTGCGACGTCACTCAGCAACTGCCTGTCCCCGCGTTAGGCATCACCGCCACCATCGGCGGACGTGTTGACCGCCTGGATTGTATCATCGACGGCGGCAGCGAGCTGATACGCGTCATCGATTACAAGACCGGAGGCTCCTACATGAAATACCTGAAGACCGTTGACGACATCTTCGATGACAGTCAGCTGCGCAACCACAGCGACTACTACCTGCAGACCATGCTCTACGCCCGCATCATCCGCCAGCAACAGCCGGTGCCTGTCGTACCCGCCCTGCTGTTTATCCAGCATGCCGCCACCGACAACTACAATCCCGTTCTCAAGCTCGGCGGTGAGTATATAAAAGATGTGGCTACCGATGACGGTAACCACTTCGTAAGTTTACTGATAGATAAGGTACACGAGATGTTCGACCCCTCACAGCCCTTCATGCCTACTGCCGATACCAACCGCTGTCACTCCTGTCCTTACGCCCAGTTCTGCGGATTGTAAGCTATCGGGGTATCAGTCGGGTATCAGGAAGTTGATGACCTCCTGCTCTATATTCACACGGTAAGCGCCCACAGGAGTCTTCATCAGGCGTCCGTCAATGCCTACCAGCGCCCGTTTCGCCTCATCGATATGGATTTCCGTCGTTCTGAACGGATGTACGTTCCTGTGGTTCAGAAACCGTCCTGTAACCAGCAGCCACAGTCCCTCCACCAGTTGCACCATCTCAGGGTGATAGACCACCGAGACGTCAAGCATGCCGTTGTAGGGCACGGCGTTGGGCGTCTGTCCGTATCCGGGGCCTGAGCCTATGCAGACAGTCATCACCTTACGGTCTATGACATCGCTGTTGATGCGCAGCTTCATCTTGTACTCCATGCGGTGAAAGAGCATGACAAAGAGCGATGATAGGAACGACAGCGTACGCGACCCAAAGAGCCGGCGCGTCTGGCGGCGCAGGTTCATGATGTCGGCCGTCATGCCGATATTCAGGCAGTTCAGGAAGTAGCGATGGCACTTCTCCCCGTTCTTGTTCGTATAGCGTATGCAGCCCAGATCTATCTTGCGCACCCGGCGCTTGCAGAGCCAGTCGATGGTCTGGCCTATATGGTCCTCGTCGAAGCCCCAGAAGCGGGCGAAGTCGTTCATCACGCCGTTGGGAATGACACCTAAGGCTATCTGCTCGCGCACCTGTTTCTCCTCCTTCATCAGACAGTTCACGGCATCGTTCAGGGCCGAGTCGCCACCGGCTATGACGATGGTCTTGTAGCCGTTGTTGATGAGCATCGTTATCAGCCGCTCTACCGAGTCGCTCGATTCGCTCTGCACCATGTCATAGCTGACGCCGTGCTCCTTCAGCGCCGCCTCAATTTTATCCCAGCGTTTCCGCTTGTTGCCGATTCCCGTTCGGGGGCAATACAGCACGCCCCACGTAGTCTTTTCTACTGCCATAGTTCCAAAATCCTTTTTATCTTCTCTTCCATAGGGAGTGTCGCGTCTATCCAGTTGATGGTGAACCCGCGCCGTTCCATGCCGCGGAACCAGGTCATCTGCCGTTTGGCAAACTGGTGGATGGCAATCTCCAGACGGCTGAACATCTCGTCGTACGACAACCGTCCTACGATGTATTCCGTCACAAACTTGTACTCCAGTCCGTAGTAGATGAGGTCTTCTTCAGCAATGCCCTCGTCTATCAGTCCGCGTACCTCGTCAATCATGCCCCCGTCAAGGCGGTCCTTCAGTCGTTTCGTGATTTTCCGCCGCCGCAGTTCGCGGTCTATGTCAACGCCGATGATCAGCGAGTCCACCGGCGGCAGCTCCCGACGGGGCAGCGGATGCTCCAGGTTGTAGGTCTCTATCTCGATGGCACGGATGGCACGCTGACACGAATCCACGTCCGTTTTGTTGTGCATGTTCGACCCCGTCCTGGCTTTCAGCTCAGTGAGCATCAGCGTCAGCTCCTCCAGCGTCCTTCCCTCCAGCTGCCGTCGCAACTCCGGGTTCTGAGGCACCGGCGACAGCTGGTAGCCCTTCAGCACAGCCTCAATGTAAAGTCCCGTTCCACCGCAGAGTATGGGCAGCACACCCCGGTGCCTGATATCCTGATAGGCATCGAAGAAGTCCTGCTGGTACTGGAACAGATTGTATTTCGTGCCCGGCTCACAGATGTCTATCAGGTGATAGGGCACCCCGCCGTAGTCCTCCAGGTCCTTGCCCGTCCCGATGTCCATCCGCCGATATACCTGACGCGAGTCAGCAGAGATAATCTCACCCCCGCAACCGCCGTCAGGCAGCGGTTGCAGCGCACGGGCCAGTGCAGCCGCCAGCGGTGTCTTGCCGCTGGCCGTAGGGCCGAGTATGGTAATCATCTTCTGCATTCCTTTCTTAGGTTTTCGCCGCCGCAAAGATAGCAAGAAAAATCCGAACTGCCAAGGAATTCGGATTATTTCTCGTTTAGGGGGTGTTCGTTCCCCGGATGGCAATACATGTCAACAACATCGCTCTCCAAGTCTGGCACATACTGCATCACGCCACGATACAGTGTCCAGTGCAGATGTACAAAGTCGTCCATGTCATGTCGGCACATCACCTTGCGAACTTCTACTATCATCGTACTTTATATGTTATTCTCCAATTGACTGACGGTATTCAAGAATCTTGTTTTGCAGTTCAGCATAGGCATCGGTACGTTTGTCGAGAGTCTGCTGATAGAGCAGCTGGGCTTCGAGTAGGTCACTCATGTTGGTGGTACCAGCACGGTAGTAATCACGGTGCAGGCGAAGGTTTTCTTCTGCCTGTTCGATGCTTTGCTGAGCAAGTTGGAGTTGTTGCTGAGATTCAATGACGCTGTTCCAGGCATTCTGCATACGGATTTGGAGCAGTTTGGAATTTGTCTTACCCTGGAAAAAGTTGACTCATAGAAGTCAACAAAATGAAGTATTATCGAACAGAAAAACAAAGACTTTATTACGACAAAGTGATAGCGCTTTATCGTGACAAGCACATGGGAAGAAAGAGTATAGAGAAAATAATTCCCGTGTCAAATTGGACTATTTCAGAATGGATTCGTAACTTTGTAGCCGAAAACCCAAGTTACAAGAGTGCGCGTATGAAACAGGCAGAAGAAAGACGGAAGAAGAAGGCTGTATTAGAGTCTGTCGCTTCTCCCATGCCCAGTGACATGAATTCGCTGAAGGCAGAAGTGGCTCGTCTGCGTACGGCTCTTAAGGAGGAATCTATTCGTGCCGACCTCTACGATGAGATGATAAATGTTGCAGAGGAGCAGTTCAAGATTCCCATCCGAAAAAAAGCTGGCACCAAGCAGTGACGAGTCTGCATGCACTGGACCCTCAGAAGTATACGATAGAGGGCCAGTGCAGACTGCTTGGTGTATCGAAGCAGGCTTATTTCAAGAGAGACGAGGATGCCTTGATGAGAAAGCTGGCCCAGGAGGAGTTCGCGCTGAACTACATCCTTGAAATCCGCAAGAAGGATCCAGGCCTTGGGGGCGAGAAACTGTGGAAGATGTACAAGCGCGACTTCACAGGCAACAAGCCAATGGGGCGTGACCGGTTTGAGGCGCTTGTAGACAGATATGGCCTGAAGGTCAGGAAGCGGGTGCGCAAGCCTCGCACGACAGACTCCACGCATGGTCTGCCGGTCTGCCCGAACCTCATCAAGGACTTCATCCCAACGGCTCCCAACCAGCTGTGGGTGAGCGACATTACCTATATCGAAATATGGCTGGACGCCACCCGCTACTGCTTCTGCTTCCTGTCCATGATACTGGATGCGTATACAGAGGAGATAGTCGGCTGGAGCGTAGGTCCGACCCTCGATACGGAATACCCGCTACGCTCCCTCGAGACGGCCCTGGAGCGTATCAAGGACATCCCCAAGGAGCAACGGACGCTTATACATCATTCTGACCGCGGCGTGCAGTATGCCAGCAAACGCTATGTGGAGCTGCTGACGCAGCACGGCATCCGTATCAGCATGACCGAGGACGGGAACCCCAAGGAGAACCCGCAGGCCGAGCGCATCAACAACACGATGAAGAACGAACTGCTCAAGGACAAGCGCTTCAGGGCACTTGATGAGGTAATTGCAGCAATTACCATGGCCGTCAGATTCTACAACGAAGAGCGCATGCATATGAGTATCGACATGATGACACCAAGGGAGGCGGCCAACTGTACAGGCGAGCTGAGGAAACATTGGAGAAGCCTCAGACAGGAGCACATCAAGGCAAGGCGAGCCGAGACTCAGGCAGAAGAGGCGACGGTACCAATGCCGCAGCCTGCCGTTATCCCACTGGCCCAGAGTGTTTAACAGCAGGGAGGAGAAAAGTAAATCATCAACAACTTAAAACGTAGCAATATGAAGAAAAGTAATTATCAGCTGATAAAACAGCAACTGGAGATTATCAAGGAGATAGAGGAACTCTATTTTCCTGCAATGTCAAAAGGCGGGGATCCCGTGATTGACGGCAAGACTTTCAGAGAGGCCATCTTCGACCAGGCAAACGTCCTTTTCATCTATTTGGAAGAGGTGCTTGAAGATGAAGAAGACCATCTGGTGGATTAGCAATCCCGTCAAGCAATTACAGGGTATGCAAGAAGAAATAACGGATTCTCCTTGCATAATCCCTGGAAATTGTTTACTTTTGCACCCTGTCAACTAAGAATAGGGTTAATGACTAAGCCGTCAACCCATAGCAGGGTTATAAGGTGAGAGTCAACATAAAAAAGTTTTAACGTTTAACCGAGTCAACCTATCTAAGGGTTAAGCAAAAAAGGTAGTCAACCTAAATCAGGGAACTACAGGCATAATGTTTAAAGTTAAGGTTAAGGTTAGGGTTAAGGTTAGGGTTAGGGTTAAGGTTAAGTTTAACGTCAACGTTATCGTTCTTAAGACAATGCAAAGGTACGACATCCGGCGGGGGCGCTGTCGGTTTCCGTCAGTTTACTCCACGTCTATGCAGAATTTTGCAGAAAGAAATTTGATGATGTTCGGCGGAAGCAGCTTTGCCGTTGGTTCCATGCCCATCGCCTCCAGCTCGCGCCTATAGGGTTCACACCATCTGTTCAGCGTCCTGACGCTGACGCCAGCACAGTCTGCTAATTGTTGCTTGGTCATTGCTTTCATACTTACTATTTATATTTTAAAAAAAACTGAGGGATCTGTGAGATCTGTGTGACACGTTTGACGCCGCCATTCGGGGCGTTTGGAGCCTCCAAACGGGGTGAATGGCGCCGCTATTCGGGTGGTTTGGGGCCGCTATTCTCTGGTGACGGATGACGGATGACAGTAGAAATTATAAAAGTTATTGCGTACCGTGTGCACGCGCGGTACGCGTAGCCTTCCCCGAATCCGTCCGTCACCCGTCATCCGTCATCCGCCATCGCACGCAGCCGCGACTTGATCTCCTCCGCCGTCCGCTGCACGACGATATAGCCGCGCGAGGTCTTCGTGCGCCTGAACTCGAACCCTAAGGTCGTGAAGGCACGGCCCAGGCGGACGGCATTGATCTGGTGAACCATATTCCCGCTGACTATCTGCATGGCACGGCTCACTGGCATGAACTCGCCACCCTCCACGCCGACGGGCGGACGGAAGTAGACGTCGACCAGCTCCTCCTCCAGCCGCGGCGTCTCAAACTGGCGGTTGTGCACCGCCAGCCTGAGGATCTCCTCGCGCGAGAACCAGAAGCGGAAGCCCTCGCGGTAGAGCGCATACGCCTGGGCATAGACGCCCTCGTAGTCGAAGGGCACCTCGCGCGGCGAGGTAATGCTCTCCACCTCGAACGGCAGCCAGCGGCGGTTGCCCGTCGGGTCGCTGAGGAACTGCACGTTGTTGCCCGTGCCGCAGAACGAGGCGATGTGCTTGCGGTGCTCGTGGAAGTGGGCGTAGGCCGCCCGCTCGTCTATCGACGGCATCGTCACCGCCGCCTTCAGCTGGTTCAGCTCCGACGGTCGCATCGTGTCCAGCTCCTCGCAGCACACCAACCCGTACTGCGCCAACGTCAGCAGGTCGTCGCGCCCCATCCTCTGGGCGTTCGTCTTCGTGTAGAAATACGTGCGAAGCTCAGGCGGCAGCAGGTAGTTGAACCACGTCGTCTTGTACGACCCCTGCTCGCCTATCAGCACCAGGATGACGTTGTTCACCACCGAGTCGTCCACCCAGCCCGCCACCATGCCCACCAGCCACTTCCTGAAGTACTCCGCAAACAGCAGCTGTTCCTCGACGCCGCCCCTGACGTTCACCGATACCGACATCGCCAGGATATGGTCCTCGCCGTTCCACGGAGGCAGGTGGTCCAGGTAGAAGCGGAACGGATGGAACTCAGGCACGAAGTCCGACTCTATGACGCGGTACATGTCCTGCACCCGCACCGTCTTCGTCGCCGACAGCTCCGCCCACAGCGAATTGACGATGCGGTCGCTGATGGGCTGCCAGTTGTCTGTATCGGGGATGCGGAACTCCACTCGCCCCGTTATCACGTTGTGCCTGAGCAGCACCCGGTCCATCAGGAAGTTCTGGATGTCCTCCACCGTGGCATACACCTCCTGCCACGGCTTCTTATGCTCAGATTCCCCACCCCTCTTAGGGGCGGGGTGGCCTTTGGCCGGGGCGGGGTGCTTCTTCTCTGCATTTCCCTCTTTCTTCTTCATAGACAATAAGAATTTGCATACAAAGTTACGAAATCCTCGGGGGCTTTACAAGGTTTTTACCGCTGGGTTAAGCCCTGGGTTAAGAATCCGAGCCTGAGTAAAAACGTGAGTAATAAATTTGGCCTTTTAGTGATATTTTCGTATCTTTGCATCCGAAATGGCAAAACGAACATTAGAAGACTTTTACAAAGAAAGTAAGCGTATTAGAGAAGAAGTCCTGCAACAAGCGGAACTTCTGAAAGGGTGTCCTTTACGCTTTATTATCACCAATGAAATTACAATGCGGGTGGAGATTACCAAAACAGACCTAAAGACCATTGTAAGCAAGAACTTGGGCGATGACAAGTTTAATGCCATTAAGAATGCACTGGCGAAAGACATTCCTGGATATCTCGCAAAAGCCACCTACTTGGGATGGAGAACCGTTGCTGAAGGAAAGCATTTTGAAAGTGCCTACTTTGCCTATTTCAGTCGTGAGTTGGGTTGCCGCACCATCCTTTGTATGCGCCGAATGACAGATGGTGACATCTACAAACCATACGCCATTATCAATGACCACACATTTGCTGAAGCAGAGAATGAACTAAGGGAATAAATAACTCCGTCTTAACAAGTCGCTTGCCGATACAAACGGGGCTCTTGCCTTAGACGGAGCTTGGAGAGTGTACACATTAGCAAGTCGCTTGCCGATACAAACGGGGCTCTTGCCCTATGGTTACACTTTGTCTCTATTCACTTTGATGATGCAAAGATAAGTATAAATTCCGGAAAAACCAAATTTTCAAGAAGAAAAAACGTATTCACAACTCATTTTCCTCTAAAATCTCACGGAATCGCCGGGCTATGGTCACCATACGGTCGAATGGTCTGCGCGTCTTTGAGGTCTGCATATCGAAAGCCCATTCATCAAAAGGCCTTACGAAATCCGTTTGACTAATCTGCTTCACCGAGTCCTTCTTATATGGCTTGTTCACCTCCTCGGGCATCACCCGCCGGATGAAGGTGTCGAAGCCGTCGAAGTCGGAGTCGCGGCAGTAGCCCTTGTCCACCAGAATGCGGTACACCGCCTGCCAGTGACTTTGCTGGCAGAACAGCGGCCCGTCGCCCAGTCGCTCTACCATCAACAACGTAATACACCGTCGCATCCGCTCCTCTTGTTCCCCACCCCTCTGAGGGTCGGGGTTAGGGGCGGGGTAAGCCTCCGGCTCCAACACAATCTGGATTCTGACACCAAGGTTCTTCGGGCCTGGTGCAGCTGCTCAAGCAGACGGTTGATGAATCCGAGGGCATCCTCGTTGTTATCGAAATTCAT
>CAMHNI010000017.1 GCA_946186505.1 uncultured Prevotellaceae bacterium
AGGCTTCCCGACCTTGAAAAAAAGTGGCATCGGCAAGCCGATTTTCTGATTTCGTGAACTCTGCTTGCAGAATTTATCTGGTCAGTCTCACCGACACCCCAAAGGGTATCGGGTAGTGAGCTTCCCGATACTTGGTAAATGTGGCAGAAGGGCAAGCCCCTCTGCTTACGATGATGATTCTGTTAAGAAAAGACACAATGATGTGCCGGTAAGGAATGAGGTTTGTCATAACAAGCCTCCTTTAGGCATAGAAACGCCATTGCTTCATTGTGTGATATGGTACAAGTGAAGCAATGGCGCATGATTGCATGGTATGCCTTTAGAACAATTCTTCCAGCGGTTTCTTTTGTTCAATAGTGATAATGCCGTTCTTCTGTTCGTAGGCGTTGATGCACCTTCGGAACATCAGTTCAACGACATCACGGATGCTACTGTGGTTGCGGTCAGCAATAGCACGAACCTTGTCAACAAGTTCTTTGTTACAGATGGTATTGAAACGCCCCCAGTCTGTTTGGGTAGTTGCAACAGATGCTGTCATTGGTTTTGTTCCTTCTTGATTGACATGGGGTGTTATATCCCTTTGTGCATCATTGGGACGTTGCGAAACCTGATTGTTGTTCTGATAGCCAGCGCCATTATTGTACGTTGGTCTGCTTGGCGTACTTGAAACGCCTGAGTTGTTAAATGAAGAATCTGGATCCATAGTTCTGAAACTTTAGTGATGTTATAAATATTTGAAAATTGTATTCGGTCAAGAAAAGAAGATTCTAAATCTCCGTTGAATTTGATGAATCGTTGAGCCCTTGGGCGCAGGTGCCGAGTATTCAGCAATATTGCCCTTCAACATGCCACATGATTGAAGTGGTAGTGTTCATCAAAATGCCAGATGACACAGGGTACTCACCTCACTATATTTCTTTCTTTATTGAAAGGTTGTTGAATGTTTGTTGAGATGTTAAGTATCTTGTAACCAAAGTCTTTGGCTCTTTTGTTCAACAATTCAACAATATATTATAAGAGATGAGAAATGTTGTCATGACTGATGGTGTAGAATCGCCCGATGCGACGCACTTCAGCATAGCCAGTAGTGTTGTCTCTGTCTATGACATATGTGGAGTAAGATAGTGCATTGTCAGCATGAGGCACCTTCCACAGGTCTTTGAGTATTCGCTTGACCTGTGCTTTGTCCATCTTGATGTGATGGTATTCGAATAGGGCAATCAGGTCTGCCATGCAGAATGAAATGCTATCGATATGGTGGGCATCCATGATTTCGTTGAACAGTTCTGCCATGTCCAGTTCCAAGCGGCTACGACTGGAATTCATGATTCGTTCGAGTGCTGCCGTGCGAAGGTCGCTGGCGGAGAACCACATGCGGCTTTGTACTCGGGTGTACATCTGGCGATGCAATAGGAAATATAGGAAGGCAGGAATCTCTACCTTAAGTTTTTGGAGAAAGTCGGTATCGTCGGATTCAAGATGCCTAATCTTGCGAACCCAGAAACGAGTTTCTTCTGGATCGATGATAATAGGGAAGGCCTCGTTGTTGGAACACAGGACGAACTTTGAGAAGAACTCAATCTCATGGCGGTCCTTCTGTTTGGCTTCGACCTTGTAGTTGAGCGCTGTGCTGAGGTTCTTCAGACGTTCGGTATCCTCACGTTTATTCAGCATCACCTCATCTACAACAACCAAGAGCTTGGTGGCCCAGTCCTCATTGAACTTGCTGCCGAAGTCTTCGTTGGTGTTGAACGTGACATTATCCTGAAAGATGGCTTTCAAGAAGTTGAGGAATGTGGATTTACCCGTGTTGCGTTCCTGTGAAACGAGCAGAAGAATCGGGAGCTTCTGGAGCGGACGGGTATAGAGCAACTGGATATAGTCCATCCCCAGTTCGTATTGCTCTTCAAAGATATGATGTATGAGAGAGTTGATGTGTACGAAGGAGCCCTCGGTGGGGATATGATTGATAGGTTCGTACTTGTTGTAGAAGTTGCCGACAACCCTTTTGTAGTTGATGTTATCTGGCACAATGCAGAAGCCATCATACTTGGGGATATTGATGATCCTTGGATTCATCCTGTCGGATGGCTCCGTATGACCATTGGATGATAGTCTTGGTCATAGAACCGCTGAGACCAGGCCTGCGGACGACCTTGTATAAGGAGGTGCCTATACGCATATATTTGATTTCGTCTTCCATACCAGTCTTCTTTTATTTGATTGAACCCGGTTTGTGACGAACACCTTTCTGCAGAGAAGCGAGAATGGCCTCTACATCGGGAGCCGGTTCTTTGCTGATGCCTTTGCTCTCCAGCCACTCATAAAGTTCAGAGCGTTTGAACATGAGCTTCTTTGTGCCTTCTGGCTTGTAGGACTTAATCTCGCGTTTCTGCGCCTTGTGATAAACGGTAGGTTTCTTCAATCCAAGAAGCCTACATGCCTCGTCGATACCAATCATGTCTTCCACGGTTTCCTTTCCGTTGGATGACTTGATTTCTACAACAAGTTGCTCCACAACTGAGCGTAGAGCCTGGACCTCTCCCTGTAATGCAGAAGTGGCCTGAGGAAGGTCCTCAAAACTGATAGTTCGATTTTCCATATTGTGAGTCGTTTATTAAAATCGACTGCAAAAGTATGGGGTGATTATCGGGTGAACAAGTGAACCTGCGGTTAACCCGAATCAGCGGGTGAAAATCTACCACGTTTCACCAAAATCGGGCAGAGGGTCGTTCCTATGCAGAACGGGAATGGTGGTGACACGGTCGGTATTGGTGAGTTTGGCAGCAATGGAATGTACATGCTGCCCCTTGGTGTAGGCAGGGAAGCAAGCCTTGGCAAAGGTTGCTATCTGATAGATGTTTTTTCTGGTGACAGTATGATTACCGATGGCATGGCACAGGTGGGTGATGTCATAAAGATTGAAATCATCAAGCTTGTCCTGCATAACGGGCTGGAGTTCTTCATCCTTATCAAAGGAGAAGATGATGATGTTTTCTCGGATGAGAGTTCTTTCATCTTGTGACAAGTACTGACCAATATAATGCATCGTGTAGTTGAAGACCGCATCGATGGTCTTCAATTCTCTTTCTTCCCTTTCTTTATATATAATAATGTGGTTGTCGTCATTAGGGAACGGATGATTAACCGTTTCCTTCGGCATAACTGTTTCGTTAGGTTTGATTGAGCCAGTAAGGACTCGTCTGAAACTATGGCAATAGAGAAAGAACAATACAGATGAGTTGAATACTAATCCTAATAGCGAGGCAATAACATCGAGTTGGACAACATTGTGCAAACCGATGTAGCAAACCATGGATTCGCCAGCTAGTGCGATGAGTGCGACTTGGTCATATACTGTAATTTTTCTCATATATAGCGATTGATATTAATCTGAATTGCGGTACAAAGTTACTCCAGTATATCTTTTCTGCCAAATCGCGTTAACATTCTAAAACATTCACATTCTGCACGTTAAATGAGCAGAACGTGTTTTCTTTGAATTTTTGGGTCAAATTTTTTTCATATGATTGACTTGTTTGGTAGTTGTTTTCATTCTTTTCACGTAAAGACAAATGAAGATTTAACATAAATTAAGGGCAAAAATGACGTGTTTGCCATCTTTGCCCCTTAATAACGATAAATAACGGATAACAAGAACTACTATTTTAATGAGATCTTATCGACGGTTTCTCTTTTCTTTTCGTTCACAAGGTCTGCATAAATCTGAGTGGTATAAACGTTCTTGTGAGTGAGCATCTTTGATACGGTATAGATGTCGGTTCCGGCTGCAATCTGGAGTGTAGCGTAGGTATGTCGGAAGCAGTGGAAGGTGATGTGCTTGTTGGTGATACCTGCATCAGCCACCCATTTCTTCAATGGGCCTTGCGTCCAACAACGTTTGAGACCTTTGAATACCTTGCCCACACCACGTTCACCAAGCAGTTCGTATGCCTGGAAGCCGATAGGGATAGTCACGTCTCTATCTGTCTTCTGTGAAGTAAAGCGCAGGCAATATCCTTCATCGGGAGCCAGTTGGATTTCTTCCCATGTCAGTTTGAGGATGTCGCTGATACGCAGACCGGTAAGACAAGAAAACAGAGAGGCCTGTTTCAGTACAGGATAATCGCATGGGGTATTCGCCAGCTTGATGACCTCCTCCTGGGTGAGGTACTCCTTATGGACATCTTCTTTTTTGAGGGCACTCAGATAGTCGTTGATGTTCTCACGTAAATACTTGTCAAGGTATGCCTTCTTTACGATTGCACGGAAGGTTCCCCAAAAAGCAGCCACTGTATTTTTACACATCTTCTGTTTGGGATGTATTAGTGAAGGTGCATCAAGCAAGTATTGCTGGAACTTCAGACAGAACTCTACGGTCAAGTCGCCAAAGGTACATTTGCCGCCACAGAATTTGTTGAAGTGCTTATATACAGCAGTCCATTTGTCACCCTTCTTGTCAGCGTACTCTTTGAAGTATGGCAAGAAGTCCATCTTCTTTTTGTTGTGATCCAAGAAACCGAATTCCTCGTTGATGATTGCCGTCTGGCGCATGCAACAGATGGCAAGAGCCTTCTCGCGGATTTCCTTGTTGTAGGCAACAAGGGCATCACATGTCGGCTTGGCATAGAGATACAAGCCAAGATACTCACGACGTGTCTGTTTCATTGTCTTCGGGTCACGGATAGGTGGATAATAATCCAGATAAAGTGCGATGTGACCAGTTTTCTCGTAAAGACGCTCACGAAGCGTCACCTTTACTAATGTATGTACAAAACTCATAATTGAAATGTGATTATAAAATGGTGAATATTTGAATTACTGATTATTGTTGAAACACGGTACAAAAGTACCAAGTGAGATTCGGGTGAAAAAGTTAATATGTGGTTAACAGATTTTCAACCAAAGGAAAAGCCTGTATCATATCGATGGAGGGGCCAAAGCCGCGTCAAGCTCCCGTTTGTTCATGAGTACGATGCGACCTTCCATGTGCTTGGACACCTTGGCTTTCTTGGCATATTTGTAGATTTGGTCCTCTGTCATGCCAAAGTGTTGTACGGCTTCCTTCATCGTGTAGAACTCTTCCTTTGGTGGTTCATTGATACCCTTTGCTGCATCCACGTGCTGCTTGCTGTAGTAAACCAGTGTTTTAATCTTCTTTTTCGGGATGTTGAACTTCGACACAAAGCAATAGACAGCAGAAGTCGTCATATTGAACTTCTCCATCATGTCCTGGACGGAATACCATTCAACGATGGCATTGTTCTCAATGTGTTTGGCAAAATGCTTTTCGACATGCTGCTTACTCCAGTAGGTCTTACCATGATGGAGAATCTTCGGAATATTCTTCTCCTTGCCAATCTTGAAAACCCATGACTCTGATACGCCAAACTTTTCCTTGATTTCGGTAGTGGTGTAAAACTCAGTGATGGGTTTGCGCTCTGGTTTAACCTTTTTGGTGTAAACACGACCTTCGAACATTTTTTCTATGTCAGCCTTTCGAACGATAGTTAAACGGCTCGTTAATCTAAACGCTTGAAGGACTCCAGCATGTATGAGGTCATATACACAACGCTTACTGATACCCATTAACACAGCTGTGTCGTTAAGTGATAGAAACTCTTTCTTCTTCACTTCTTCAATTGGCTTCTGGGTTACTTTGGCTTCTGCCTCGATGATTTGTCTTTGTCGTCTTCGTTGTTTGTAGGCGAGTTCATTACACCGCCTGCTACAGAAACGAGTCGTGACCTTCTGTGCGTAAAACTCCTTACCACAGAATTCGCATGTCCTTAGGACTCTAAACTTACTTGTTGACATTTTACTCAATTTTTTGTTAATAATATGTGGTTTACAATGACCAATAACAACGGACTTTATTGTGCGCTATCGTGCGTCATCGTGCGCCATCGTGAAATTCCTCTACTATCTCGCTAACCTCCGCGACTATTATAATGGCCGTTGTTGGAGTCAGCGGTACAAGAGCGGTACAAAAAATCGAGCAAAAACGATTTTTATCGGCTTTACTTAAAAAGCAGGCAAAAAGAAAAGACGCTCATTATGAACGCCTTATGTGATGTTTTGTGATTGATTGTAATCGATGCTAATTGCTATTTACTTTCCCACGCAGAAGTGGGAGAAGATGTTGTTGAGGGTTTCCTGGGGTGTGATCTGGCCGCCAGTGATTTCGGCAAGGATGTCGAGTGCTTGGCGGAGGTCCTCGCTCAACAGGTCACCTGAAAGGCCGACGCCGAGGCCGTCGAGGACACGACGGATGCTGGCGTGGGCGCGGCAGAGGGCATCGTAATGGCGGGCGTTGGCGACGATGACGCCAGAGTCTGAGAGAGCAGGAAGGTCGGCGGAAGTGAAAATGGCCTGCTCGAGGGCATCGAGCCCCTGGCCTGTCTTAGCTGAGATAAGAAGAGGGCGCTGGGGTAATTGCGCTGCATACTGGACACTAGGAGAGCAGAGGGTGTCGGCCTTGTTGATAATGGGAAGAAGGGTACGACCTTTGCTCCGCTCGGCCATTTCCCTGACCTCGGCTTCTGCGGGTTGCTCGTCGATGACCCATAGGATGATGCGGGCTTTCTCTATCATCTGATAGGTGCGCTCAATGCCCATCTGCTCGACAGTATCAGCGGTCTGACGGATGCCTGCTGTATCGATGAAACGGAAGGTGACGCCTTGTATTTCCATCGTCTCTTCTATCGTGTCGCGAGTCGTCCCGTGTATGTCTGACACAAGTGCCCGTTCGTCCTTGACCAGACGGTTCAGGAGGGTTGACTTGCCTACATTTGTTTTTCCGACGATGGCCACGGGGATGCCCTGCTTCAGGGCCTGTCCGGTTTCGAAGCTTTTGGCGAGTTGAAGGATACGGGTGTCGATGGTGCTGGCCAGATGTAAGAGCTCAGTACGGTCGGCAAACTCGAGGTCTTCATGGTCGGAGAAGTCGAGCTCGAGTTCAAGGAGTGAGGTGAGTCTCAGCAGTTGGTCGCGAAGGCGCGAAAGCTCTGAGGAGAAGTGGCCTCGCAGTTGGCTCATGGCCATCTGGTGTGTAGCCCTGTTCGATGATGCAATGAGGTCGGCAACGGCTTCGGCCTGGCTGAGGTCGAGTTTGCCGTTGAGGTAGGCGCGCATGGTGAATTCGCCTGGGTTGGCCATGCGGCAGCCGTTCTGGAGCAAGAGCTCCAATACCCTGTTGATGATGTAGCTGGAGCCGTGACAGGAGATTTCGACGGAGTCTTCGCCCGTGTAGCTGTGAGGGGCGTGGAAGACGGTGACGAGGGCTTCGTCGATGACTTCCTGGCCCGCTGGAGAACCTGCGGGCACGGGGGCTGTGAGACGGGTGTAGTGGACGGTGTTGGCTGCGACTTGGTGGCAGCTTAGCTGACAGAGGGTGGAGACGGCGTCGAAGGCGGCAGGACCGCTGACGCGGATGATGCCGAGGGCTCCGCCTGGAGCGGTGGCTGGGGCGCAGATGGTGTCGGTCATAGGCATTTGAGGGCCTTGGAAAGGGCCTCGATGTCGGCCTCGGTGGTTGCCCAGCTGGTGACAAAACGGCAGAGAGTGCGGTCAGTGTCGAGTGGTTCCCAGGTCTCGAAAGCGATGGTTTTGCGGAGGTGCTGTATCTTGTCGTTGGTGAGAACGACGAACTGCTGGTTTGATGGGGAGTCCTTGACGGGGATGCCCCTCTCGATGAAGAGCTGTCGCAGACGCATGGCCATGTCGATGGCATGGCGGGCAATGTAGAAGTAGAGTGGGGTGTTGGCGGGGAAACCGCCAACCACTGTACTTAGTGGAGAGAAGAGGGCATCGAACTGTACGCCTGCGAGTCGGCTCTTGGCGAGAAGGGCTCCGTGCTGCTTGATGATATTAAAGAAGTGGCGTGGGGCATTGTTGCGAGGGAACACTACAGCCTCGCCGCAGAGTGCACCGACCTTGGTGCCGCCGATGTAGAACACGTCGCAGTGGCGGGCCAGCCAGGGAAGGTCGAAGTCGCAGGTGCTGGACATAAGGCCGTAGCCGAGGCGGGCACCATCGATGAACAGGGGCACGTCGTACTGTTGGCAGAGGTCGTAAATGCGCTCTATCTCGCTGGCTGTGTAGGTGGTGCCAAGTTCGGTGGGGAAGGTGATATAGACAATGCCAGGAATGACCATGTGCTCATAGACAGGGTCGGCATAGAAGCGGGTGTGGAAGTCCTGCAGGTCGTCGGCGCTCATCTTGCCGTCGTGTGAGGGCAGGATGATAATTTTGTGGCCACAGGCCTCCACGGCTCCTGACTCGTGAACGTTGATGTGTCCAGTATCAACGGTTATGACGCCCTCGTAGCCTGTCAGCACGCCGTCGATGACGGTGGCATTCGTCTGCGTGCCGCCGACGAGGAAGTAGATGTCGGCATCAGGGCACTGGCATGCCTCGCGTATTTTCTTGCGCGCCGACTCACTCCACTCGTCGAAGCCGTAGGACTGGCTCTGCTGGGCGTTGGTCTCTACAAGCCGGCGCAGCACATCGGGGTGCGCACCGTTGTTGTAGTCACTCTCGAAGGAAATCATCTTGACGTCCCAATCTGTTTATTACTCAGTCTTTGTCCTTGACAATATTGCCGAGGGCATCAGCAGCCTTGTCGTTGAGGTTGACGTTACGTGTAGTGACGGCCTCGATGCTGCCGGCCTTCATAATGTCGGCCATATCGACGCCAGTAGCCGACTTCAGCACGTCGAAGGCCTGTTTGATAGCCACAGGCACATTTCCGCTAAGCGAGCTGACTCCACCACCGTCGGCACTATAGATGTTGACATCCTTGATGGCCGAGATGGGCTTGGCGACGTTCTCAACAATCTGCGGCAGGATTTCTATCATCATCTGAGCCACAGCGGCGTTGTTATACTTCTTGAATGCTTCGGCCTTCTTGTCCATAGCGAGTGCCTCAGCCTCACCCTTCTTCTGGATGGCATAAGCCTCGGCCTCACCCTTGGCCTTGATACCGATGGCTTCCTGCTCGAGACGATAGCGGGCAGCATCGGACTCAGCGTTCTGAGCGAGGGCACGCTGTTCGGCCTCGTACTTCTGAGCCTCGGCCACGCGCTTACGCTGTTCCAGGTCGGCGGCGGCATCGATTTCCACCTTGTACTTGTCGGCATCGGCTTTCTTCTCGACTTCGGCCGACAGCTGGTTCATCCTGATTTCGATCTGCTCCTTCGAGAGAATCTGCTCACGCTTGGTCTTCTCGATTTCGGCCTCGACGGTCTTGATGTTGATGGTCTTCTGCTGCTCCTGCTGCTGAATGGCGTAGGCGGCATCGGCATCGGCCTGAGCGGTATCGGCTTCACGTTTCAGGGCTGCACGCTTCAAGGCCAGGTCGTTGTTCTTGACGGCGATGGCGGTATCGGCATCAACGCGGGCATCGTTGGCATCCTTGTCGGCCTTCGACACCTCAATCTTAACGTCGCGCTCGGCGACGGCACGGTTGATGGCGGCATCCTTCTTGATCTTGGCAGTATTGTCGGCACCGAGGTCCTTGATGAGACCTTCGCGGTCGGTGACGTTCTGGATGTTGCACGAGATAATCTCGATGCCCAATTTGGCCATATCGGGCTGCGCCTTCTGCATGACCTGGTCAGAGAATCCGTCGCGGTCGGTATTGAGCGAACGCAGGTCGAGCGTGCCGATGATTTCACGCATATTACCCTGCAGCGAGTCCTGCAGCTGCTCGGCAATCTCGCTGGGCTCCATGTTCAGGAAGTTCTTGGCTGCCAGGCGCGTGCCCTCAGAGTTGGGCGTCACGCGAATCTTGGCCACAGCGTCCACATCGACGTTGATGAAGTCGTTGGTGGGTACGCTCTCCTCCGTCTTAATGTCAACGGTAATCTGTCCGAGATACACCTTGTCGAGACGCTCGAGGAACGGTACTCGGAATCCGCCCTTACCGATGAGCACACGGGGTTGAGAAGAAAGACCTGAAATGATGTACGCAAACGAGGGCGGTGCCTTCACGTAAGAGATGAAGACGAAGAACACAAGCAGTAGCACGGCCACTGCAATGAGGGTGTAAAGTGTAAGTTCATCCATAATGGTATAATACAGTTTTGGTTAAATTCGTTCGAGGACTTTTTCGATGAGCGTATCGATGGAGTTCTTGTACTCCGTATTCATCTTTTGGGCGTAGCGGTTGGCAATGACCATACAGCAGGTCATGGCGCGATGGCCGAGCAGCGAAGCCATACCTGCGAGGGCCGACGACTCCATCTCGAAGTTGCAGATTTTCATGCCTTCGTACTCGAACGACTCGATTTTCTCGTTCTGCATGGGGTCGGCAATATCGGCACGGAGCACGCGTCCCTGTGGGCCATAGAAACCGCCACAGGAGATGGTATAACCGCGCACCATATCGTCCTGTGCAATCTGGTCGATGAGGTCGGCATCGGCAACGGCCACGTAGGGCGCGCCCTTGATGGGGTCCCATTGCATGTGCTCACAGAACTCCTTCTCCATCGGGACATCGCAGACGACGTTGCGTCCAGCGTAGTAGTTCAACAGGCCGTCGAAACCGATGCTCTTGACGCTGGCGATGAAGCAGCCCGTCGGCGTAAAGGGCTGCAGGCCGCCGCAGGTACCGATGCGAACCCAGGTCAGCGTGCGGTGCTCGTCCTTCTCCTCACGTGTCTGGTAGTCGATGTTAGCCAGCGTGTCAAGCTCGTTGGCCACGATGTCGATGTTGTCGCAGCCGATACCGTGACTCTGGCAGGTAATGCGCTTGCCCTTATACATACCCGTGATGGTGTGGAACTCACGGCTGCTGACCTCGCACTCACGGGAGTCGAAGTGGTCGGCAACGGTGTTGACACGTGCGGGATCACCGACGAGGATAACGCGGTCTGCCAGCTGTTCCGGCTTCAGGTGCAGGTGGAAGCACGAGCCGTCACTATTGATGATTAACTCTGATTCTGGGAAAGTTCTTTTTGTCTTCATAGGCTTATGTTGTTATTGATTCAGATTATTTAACTCCACATATCGTATGGCTTTCTCCAACTGTCGAATGTCACTTTCCAGCTGGTAGAACTCCTGTTCGCATCCGAGTATTTCTTTCTTCAGATTACCTTTCTCAGCGATGTCTGCCTTGGTAGCATAATAGACGCGCATCTTGTCAAGATTCTCGGCCAGGTCCTTGTATGCTTTCCGCATTTCAACAAGCTTGTTGGCTCGTTCGCGATTATCCCTGGTGCGGAAGTCGGATAAATTGGTATAGACGATATCGTCATTGACGACAAATAGAAAATCCGTTTTCTTCTGTTGTATGTCTTCTTTGGGCCTGCGACCGGCATTATTCAGACGGTCAAGTGTCTCTGCACGTAGCATGCCGTCGCCCCAGGTGTCTGCAATGCAGTCAATTCTGGCCCGGCTGCGTATGGTGCTCTTGTCGTATTCGTCAGTTGAGTAAATGGTACGCTTCTGGTCAGGAATGAACGTATAGATGCAGACTTTCCCTTCGGGTTGCCTTCTGTCGGTGGCAAAATAGCCAATGCCGTTCAGTTCATCGACGGCGTACATGTAGTCGTTGGCTTCAGAATTGAAGGGCAGACCGATGTTTTCGGCCAGCAGATATTTGTTTGACTCAGAATCATAGCGTGACACGTAAATATCGAGCCCCCCCAGTCCCTCATTGCTTATGGCAGAGAAATAGAGCGTGGTGCCGTCGGAAAGGACGTAGGGGTAGTTGGTACGCTGAAACTGCCCAAGACCATCGAGCAGGATCGGCTCACTCCATTGCGTGCCCAACTTGTCTGAAGTGTAAAGTCTTCCATTGTTGGAAAACCAGCATTTGTTGGCAAGCTGGTTAACATAAACAACGGAATAGGGCTGTTCCTCGCTTCCGAAGAATTGATTGTAACCAGAGATAGTACCTGCTTCAGCATTCAGCTTGTAATAGTTCAGGAATTCCTGCTTGTCAACCACGACACTGTCAATAAACATGACCTGCCGGGTGGATTCCAGCATTTCGTCATATTTTATTTCCTCCTTGGATTTCACAACGACAGGTACAATCTTCCTTTTGACATGAACCTTGCGCTGCTGCGCCGTAGCAGATGCTGCTGTCAATACCGCCATTATTGCAATGACTATTCTGTTTATTCTCATAAAACCGTTACTTTTTATCTGACAAAGATACACAGAATAAACAAGAAATGGTAGATATGGCACAAAGAATTATGAGTTTTTAACCATATATCTGCGGTTTGCCGCGTTTTATTTCTTGTCAAAATTTTGTTCTGCGTCTATTTTTTCGTACCTTTGCCGCCATGAAACGAATTATCCTCTTTACACTGCCACTTTGCCTGCTGCTCACTGCCTGTCGCAAGAGTGATACAGCAACTGTTGCAAAGGCTGATGGATTCTATGTTGGAAAACAAGAGACTGCACAGCATCATATCACTGAGTATGAACTGCCCGCACCGCTTAGTGAACGGTCGGAACAAATACTCAGACGGACGGGCTACACCACCTCGTACAACAAAGACACCAAGAGCCCAAACTGGGTGGCATGGCACTTGACGAAAGCTCATACCTATGGTAAGCATCAACGTTCAGAGGAGATTTTCACTGAGGACACCGATGTCAGTCCCCGTGCCACTGACAACGACTACTACTCGTCGCGTTACGACAGAGGACACATGTGCCCGGCCGGTGACAACAAGTGGGATGCCACGGCGATGAAAGAGTCGTTCCTCTTTACCAACATCTGTCCGCAAAATCATGCACTGAACAAGTACGAGTGGAATACGTTGGAAATCCAGTGCCGTGAATGGGCACGTAAATACGGTGCCATTGATATTGTCTGCGGTCCCGTTTATGACAACATCCCTCCCACCCGTACCATTGGTCGCAACTGTGTCTGGGTGCCTGACGGCTTCTTCAAGGTTGTCATGGTGCGCACGGGCACGCCCAAGGCCATCGGCTTCCTTTTCCGTAATGACGGCAAGAAGGTGAGTCTCGAGAGTGTTGTCCGCTCCGTAGATGACATTGAGCGCATAACAGGCATCGACTTCTACCCAGCCCTCGACGATAAAGTCGAAAATCGGATAGAAGCCGATGCGAACTTAAGCGATTGGTAATAACCGCCGCCTGTTATTTCACTTCCTCGATAATCTTGGCACCCTCTTCCACAGCCTGCATATTCAGGGGGATGAGGTCGTGGTGACGCTCGGGCAGCGTCTTCTTCAACGCCTTCTCTACGCCCTTGTTGCTCACCACGGGAGCGACCTTCAGCAGGCCGCCCAAGATAATCATATTGAAGACCTTGCCGTTCTTCATCTCGGCAGCCTTGTCCATGGCGTCGATGCGATAGACGGTAATGTCCTTGCGTGTCGGCGGGTTGATGATGCCGAAGCCGTCGTAGATGAGTATGCCGCCGGGCTTGATTTTCGGCTCAAACTTCTCCAATGAGGGCTGGTTTAGCACCACGGCGATGTCGTACTTGCTGAGGATGGGCGATGAGATGCGCTCGTCGCTGACGATGACCGTCACGTTGGCCGTACCGCCACGCTGCTCAGGACCGTAGGCAGGCATCCAAGTCACCTCTTTGTCCTCCATCAATCCACTGTAAGCCAGAATCTTACCCATCGAGAGTACACCCTGACCGCCGAAACCACTGATTATTATCTCTTTCTTCATTTGTCTGTCGTATCTTTTAAGTCACCTTTGGGATAGAAGGGGAACATATTCTCCTTCATCCATTCGTTAGCCTTGGCGGGCGAGAGTTTCCAGCCGCTGTTGCAGGTCGAGACAAACTCCACGAGCGAGCTGCCCTTGCCGTCCATCGAAGCCTGGAAAGCCTTCTTCAGAGCCTTCTTGGCCTTCAGGATGGAACCTACGCTCTCGACACTCTGACGAGTGACATAGCAGGTACCTTCAAGCTGGGCAGCGATGTCGGCAATCTTCAGGGGATAACCGTGCAGTTGCGGGTCGCGGCCGTAAGGACAAGTAGAGGTCTTCTGACCGATGAGCGTCGTGGGAGCCATCTGTCCGCCGGTCATACCGTAGATGGCATTGTTGACGAAGACGATGACAATGTTCTCACCACGGTTCAGCGCGTGGATGGTCTCACAAGTACCGATACAAGCCAAGTCGCCGTCACCCTGATAGGTGAAGACGAGGCGGTCGGGCCAGCAGCGCTTGATGCCCGTAGCCAGTGCGGGAGCACGTCCGTGGGCAGCCTCTTGCCAGTCAATATCTATATAATTGTACGCGAAGACAGCGCAGCCGACGGGCGACACGCCCACGGCCTTGTCTTCCATTCCCATCTCCTCGATGACTTCGGCAATGAGCTTATGCACTACACCGTGGCTACAGCCAGGGCAGTAGTGCATATTGTTGTCGTTCATCAGCGTCGGCTTCTTGCAGACGATATTCTCGGGTTGAACTAACTGATTCCTATCCATAGCCTTACATAACCATATTAAGTGCATTAACAATTTCCTCGGGCTCGGGAACGATACCACCGAGGCGGCCGAATTGCTCAACAGGCACAGCACCGTTCACGGCGAGGCGAACGTCCTGCACCATCTGGCCGGCATTGATCTCGACCACGAGGATGCCCTTCTTGGTCTTGGCCAGCTCGGCAATCTGCTTCGTGGGGAACGGGAACAGCGTGATAGGACGGAACAGGCCTACCTTCACACCCTTCTCACGGGCAATTTCGATAGCCTTTTCTGACAGGCGGGCGGCAGAACCAAAAGCCACAATGGCGTAGTCGGCATCGTCCATCTGCTGCTGCTCGAAGCGTACCTCGTTCTCCTCAATCTTGCGGTATTTCTCCTGCAGGGCAAGGTTGCGCTGCTCCATAATCTCAGGCTTCAGCTCCAGTGAGGTGATGACTACACGCTCACGGTTCTTGGGCTTGCCGGTCGAGGCCCAAGGGCACTGCTTGATGACCTCCTCGTCAGTACGACGGGGCTTGTAAGGCGGCAGCACCACCTTCTCCATCATCTGACCGATGACACCATCGCTCAGAATCATGGCGGGATTACGATACTTGAAAGCTAATTCAAAGGCCAGGTCAACAAAGTCGGCCATCTCCTGAACGGAGTTGGGAGCCAGCACGATAACCTTGTAGTCACCGTTACCGCCACCACGGGTAGCCTGGAAGTAGTCACCCTGAGAGGGCTGAATCGTTCCAAGACCGGGGCCGCCGCGCTGGACGTTCACAAACACGCCCGGCACCTCGGCACCGGCCATATAAGTGATACCCTCCTGCATCAGAGCCACACCAGGACTCGAACTGGAGGTCATAGCACGCTTGCCGGCTCCGGCAGCGCCATAGACCATATAAATCGACGCCAGCTCGCTCTCAGCCTGTACCACCTGCATACCGGTGGTCTCCCAAGGCTTCAGCTCGGCCAGCGTCTCGATGACTTCACTCTGCGGAGTAATGGGATAGCCGAAATAGCCGTCGCATCCGCAACGAATGGCAGCGTGAGCTATCGCCTCGTTACCCTTCATCAACACAACCTCTTTCTCTTCTGCCATAGCTTATTCCTCCACTTTTTTACGATACACGGTGATACACCCGTCGGGGCAGACAATGCCGCACGAGGCACAGCCCACACAGGACTCCTCGTTGGCAGCCTCCACGTAGGGATAGCCGTGCAGATTCACTTTTCCGGCCATAGCGATGACTTTCTGCGGGCAAGCGATGATGCACAACTGACATCCCTTGCACCGCTCAGTATCAACCACGATGGCACCCTTCATTTTTGCCATTTTGTCTATAAATTAAAGCACTAATTTCGAAATTGGGTGCAAAGGTACGACTTTTTCCTGAAACAACAAAACAAATTCCTCTTTTGTTTTCAAAAGCAGCCTCATCAGATGCCAAGTCCGCCTTCATAACTGGTCTCTACAGCTTTCGATTGCTGGATGCGGGAATGTGGCGGTACATTGTTGACAACCCAGATGTTGCCACCGATAATGGAGTGGTGGCCAATGGTAATGCGTCCCAGTATGGAAGCATTCGAGTATATCGTCACATGGTCCTCGATGATGGGGTGTCGCGGTATGTTCAGCATATTGCCGTGCTCATCGTACTTGAAACTCTTGGCTCCTAATGTCACACCCTGATAGAGTGTTACATGGTTCCCGATGATGCTGGTCTCGCCGATAACAACACCTGTACCGTGGTCAATTGCGAAATACTCACCTATCTGTGCCCCTGGATGGATGTCGATACCCGTCTTTGAGTGGGCTTGCTCGGTGATGATACGTGGAATGATGGGGATGGCCATTCGGTGTAGTGCATGGGCAATGCGATAGTGTGTCATCGTATTAACAACAGGGTAGCTGAAAATCACCTCTCCGTAGGTCTGGGCCGCCGGGTCGTTGTCAAACATGGCTTCTACGTCGGTATAAAGCAGCCGTTTGATTTCAGGGAGTTCCTCGATAAAGCGCAGGGCAAGTTCCTCGGCTGTCTCTCCGACACCGCCCTGACACTCGACGCAATGTCCGGCTTCAGGACTATTGCCGTCGTTGGGACATAAGAACTGCAGTCCACAGGCAATCTGGCGGCACAATAGCTCGTATAGCTCTTCCATGTTCACCCCTATGATGTACGACCGCATTCGTTCATCGGCTTGCCGTTTGTGGAAGTAGTCGGTAAAGATAATGCTCTTCACCAGCTGGACAATCCGTTTGACTTCCTCTACCGACGGCAGTGGTGCCCCAGTGGCCGGCATCATGCCGTCCTCTTTCTCGGAGTGGGCGGCCATGATGGCTACATTCCGCTGTAGCACTTTGTTAATGTCTTTCTTTCCCATGTTACTACATTTTGTTTTGGCTGCAAAATTACGAAATTATTATGAATTCCAATATCTCACCACGGATTATTTTGCCTTTCCTCTCAAGAAATACCATCTTTATGGATGTTTTTCTTGTCTAATCCAAAAAAAAATAGTACCTTTGCCTCCGTTACGAACCAAAATGACAGTTGCTATGTGGAATTGGCGTTTTAGCAAGAAAGGTACTGCCGGCGTTCTCATGATGTCCGTTGCAGTGAGTTGGCTTCTGACGCTTTCTTCGTGTGAGAAAGCTGTAATGGATGACTTGGATGTGACGGAGACTACGGCAAAGGGCAATGTCGTCATCCGTGTCACTAATGTGGAGGCTGGATGGGCATCATCCGACACCCGTGCCCTGGTCAATGTGGCTGAGGTATGTAGCCGCCTGTGTTTTGCCGTCTATCAGGATGGGAATCGCAAGAGCTACAAGAACCAGGCGGTGGCTGACAGCGATTTCGGAACATTCTCGCTACAACTTGAGGAAGGCATCTACCAGATACTGGTGTTAGCTCATAGCGGGAATGCCAACCCTGCAACCACCAATCCCGCAAAATTGCAGTTCACCAATCCGGACAGCTCCAAGGGGACAGGATTTACCGACACCTTCTTTTATTATGGCGACCTAATAGTCGGAGACGAAGGAACGCAGCTTGATATCAGCATGAAACGTGCTACGGCTATGTTCCGTCTGGTGACGACCGATGTGAAGCCAGCTGCCGTGAAGAAATTCCAGTTCTATTATGAAGGCGGCAGCGGGGCACTTGATGCCACTACAGGCTTGGGCTGCATCGATTCCAAGCAGTCGGTCTTTGTGACCACTGGAGATGAACTGACAGGAAAGACACTTCAGTTCGATATGTTCACTTTCCTGCATGCGGAAGAAGACGAGGTGACTTTCACGGTGAAGGCATTTAGCGCCAATGAGTCTATTCTTTACGAGAAGGAGTTTTCTGGCGTTTCCATGCAGCGTAACTGCATTACCCGCTATACAGGCGATTTCTTCACCAATGGAGGTGTCATAGAACCTGACGAGCCTGATACCCCGCAGCCAGACAAGCCGTCGGCTGTGACCGTCATGGTAGATCCTGAATGGGGTGGTGTGTTTGATTTTACCTTTTGATTATATAAATCAAAGACGAATGAAAGAGAATAACATATTCAGCCGGGTGAAACAGGCCAGTAAGAGTCTGGCCTTGTTGACGGACAGTCAGCGTAATGAAATCCTGTTGGCATTGGCTGATGCCATCATTGAAAAACAGGACAGGATTCTTGAAGCCAACGAACGAGACCTGGCCAAGATGGACAAGGCCAATCCGCTGTACGACCGCCTGCAACTGACGGCAGCCCGTCTGGAAGGCATTGCCGGCGATATGCGCAACGTGGCCACCCTGCCTTCACCCTTAGGACACATCACAAAGCAGAAGACACTTGCCAACGGTCTGCGTCTGTGTCGTGTCAGTGTGCCTTTTGGCGTTATCGGTATGATCTACGAGGCGCGTCCAAACGTTACTTATGACGTCTTTTCCTTGTGTTTCAAGAGTGGTAATGCCTGTGTACTGAAAGGCGGACACGACGCTGTCGCCTCAAATGAGGAAGGTGTGGCCGTCATCCATGAGGTGCTTGCGCGATATGGGGTGAATCCCGATGTGGTGACACTGTTGCCTGCCACCCATGAGGCCACCGGCGAGATGCTGAATGCGGTGGGCTATGTCGATTTGTGCATTCCCCGTGGTGGGCGCAAACTTATTGACTTTGTACGCGATACAGCACGGATTCCCGTCATTGAGACCGGTGCCGGTGTCGTCAATACCTATTTTGATAAAGACGGCGATTTGGAGATGGGGCGTGCCATTGTCAATAATGCCAAGACACGCCGCGTCAGCGTCTGCAATGCGCTCGACTGCCTGCTGGTACACGAAAGCCGTTTGCAGGATCTGCCTGAGCTTGTGGCACTCCTGTTGGAGCATACACCACCTGTGACGCTCTACTGTGACGAGGCAGCTTTCTCTGCTATTTCCGGTTCTTCGATTTTTGCCCTTCACTCATCTCTTGTCCAGCATGCTAAGGAAGATTCGTTCGGAACGGAGTTTATGGATTATAAGTTAGCTGTCAAGACAGTTGCTTCGCTGGACGAGGCCCTGGAGCATATCGATGAGAACGGCAGTGGACACAGCGAGGCAATCATCACTCAAAACGAGGCTGCAGCCCGTCGGTTCCAGTCTCATGTTGATGCTGCCTGTGTCTATTGGAACGCCCCGACATCGTTTACCGACGGTGCCCAGTTCGGGCTTGGTGCCGAGATAGGTATCTCTACTCAGAAACTCGGACCACGTGGTCCGATGGCCTTGGAGGAGATAACCACCTACAAATGGCTTATTGAGGGCGAAGGACAGACGCGGCCTTAATTAATACTTTTCCCACAGGCGTTCGGCGAGGAAACGCCTTATGCCCCGGCGGATAGACAGCAGTCCAAAGTCCTCCGGGTTTACCTCTTCAATAGGAATCCAGTGGGCGTCGGTGGCATCGTCGTTTCCTACAGGGTTGATATCGTTTGGCACGCGAATCAGATAGTCGCTGTCAATGGTGTAGATGAGCATGTCGCTATACACATACTCGTTCGGTGTGGAAAAAAGGTACGTGATTTCGTCGACTTCCAACCCCGTTTCCTCCAGAACCTCGCGGCGCATACCCTGCTCAATGTCTTCGCCTATATCGACGAAGCCGCCGGGCAGGTCAAGGGTGCCTTTCGACGGTTCCTTGGCACGGCGCACCACAAGCAGTTCATGGCGTCCATTCATGATGAAGGCCGCTGTTGCCGATGACGGATTGGCGTAATATACAAAGCCGCAGTCGGAACACTGTTTGCTCTTGAAGTTGTGCTCTTCCCAGTTTGCACTCCCACAGACAGGGCAATATTTGAATTTGTCTAACGGATGTCCCATTTTTAGAAATAGTTTTCTGTTTTGTTTGCAAAGTTATCATTTTTTTTCGTACCTTTGCACGCAAATACCGTAAATATTATGAGAAAGATACAAATACTACTGTTTTTGACCGTAATGACATTCATGGCAACGGCAGCCGCAGCCAAAATTGACGGCAAAGTGATGAACTTGTGGCCTGAAGGGGCACCCAACACCAACGGAAACCCTACCGACACAGCCAAGGTGACTGTGTTCCTGCCCGACGAGAAACGTGCTACGGGACGTGCTGTGGTCATTTGTCCGGGAGGCGGTTACACCCATCTGGCCATGCAACATGAGGGCACTGACTGGGCATCGTTTTTCACAAATCAGGGCATTGCGGTTGTTGTATTGAAGTATCGTATGCCGCGTGGCAACTGTGAGGTACCTGTCAGCGATGCCGAGGAGGCCATCCGTCTGGTGCGCCGCAATGCTGCCCAATGGCACATTAACCCCGACCAGGTTGGTATCATGGGCTCGTCGGCCGGAGGCCATCTTGCCTCCACCGTTGCTACCCATTCGCAGGGTGACGCAGCTCCCTGCTTCCAGATTCTCTTCTATCCGGTCATTACGATGGATCCGGCATTCACCCATCGTGGTTCGCACGACAACTTATTAGGCAAGGACCCGAAGAAAAAGATGGAACGCGAATACAGCAGTGAACTACAGGTTACCCGTGTCACTCCTCGTGCCTTCATTGCCTTGAGTGATGACGACCATGCCGTCTTGCCGACAAATGGTGTGACCTACTATCAAGAGTTGTTCCGTCATGATGTTCCAGCTACGCTGCATGTCTATCCCAGCGGCGGACATGGCTGGGGCTATCGTGAGTCGTTTTCCTACCACATTGAGATGGTGCTCGACTTGAAAGCCTGGTTGCAGAGTTTCTAATTTGATACGAAAGTGTCGGCAAGTACCCGCTCGATGACCTGCGGGAAGTATTGCATCTCTAACTGGTGCTCCTTTTCGGCAATGTCATCGGCAGTGTCGTCGGGACTGAGCGCACAGCGGTACTGAGCGATAATCTCGCCGCCATCGCAGACGGGTGTCACCCAGTGGACGGTCATGCCCGTTTCCGTTTCACCGGCAGCCTTGACTGCTTCATGGACGTGGTGCCCCCACATTCCCTTGCCGCCGTATTTGGGCAGCAGGGCCGGGTGCAGGTTGACAATACGGCGGGGGAAGGCTTCGATGAGATAGTCAGGAACCAGTGGAAGAAAGCCGGCCAGCACGATAAAGTGGATGTTGTACTGACGCAACAGCGGCAACATCACCTGAGGGTCGCCAAGTTGTGCCTTCGGAGCGACGGCAGTGGGAACGCCGAGCCGCTCGGCACGCACCAGAGCCAAGGCATCGGCCTTGTTGCTGACCACCAACGAACAGCAGACGTGGGGGCTGTCTTTGAAATAGCGTATGAGGTTTTCGCAGTTGGTACCGCCGCCCGACACGAAGATAGCTATATTGATTTTCTCCATGGTCTTACTTCATGATTTGTGCTGCGTGGTCCTTGGTCTTCACTTCCTTGGGCAGCATGATGCGCTCCACGGTGCCGTCTTCACCTATGATGAAGGTGGTGCGGAAGGTGCCCATGTATTTGCGGCCGTACATCGACTTCTCTCCCCATGTGCCGAACAGCTCGGAGAGCTTCATCTCTGTGTCGGCGATGAGGTGGAACGGCAGTTCATTCTTGGCAATGAACTTCTGGTGCGATTTCTCGTCCTGCACGCTGACGCCGAGCACATCGTAGCCTTGCGCCTTGAGGGCGTCGTAGTTGTCACGCAGGTTGCAGGCCTGGGCGGTACAGCCGCTGGTCATGTCCTTGGGGTAGAAATATAGTACTAATTTCTTGCCGGCGTAGTCACTCAGCTTAATCTCGTTACCGTTTTCGTCTCTGCCCAGGATTTCGGGCGCTTTGTCTCCAATGTTCATAGTTATTTTATTTTAATTGTTCTAATAGTAATTCTATCAGGCGGGGCACGCCGTACTGTTCGATGTCCTGCTCCCGAATCCAGAAATAGTCGGCGGGCAGTGGCGGCCGTTCGTCGGTCTCCCAAAGGTAGAAGTCGGCGAAGAGGACACGGTGGGTCAGGACGTGCTTTTGGTTCCGACGCAACAGGATTGCACCGCAGGGTGGCTCTGTGGTGAGCCACGGCTCGTAGAGCCCCTGCCAGATGTCTCCTACGGGGCGGCGGTGGATGGCTGTCATACCTTTGCACCTTATATAGATATAGGTGAAGTGACGTTCCTTGACCTTGAGCGTCTTTAGCTTGACGGGGAGAGCGGCGACGCGGCTCTCACGGAAGGCGACACAGGATTCCATCAGCGGACAGGTCTCACAGTGGGGAGACTGGGGGGTGCAGACAGTGGCACCGAAGTCCATGATGGCCTGGTTGTAGGTAGCGGCAACACCGTTGCACTGCGGCCGTTCGGGGAGAAGGGCCTGCGCCAGGGTGGCGAACTCTTTCTTGCCCTCGGTGGTGTTAATGGGTGTGGCAATGCCGAAGTGGCGACTGAGTACGCGATATACATTGCCATCGACGACAGCAACGGGTAGGTCAAAAGCTATGGAGCCGATGGCTGCAGCAGTATAGTCGCCCACGCCCTTCAGGGCCTTCAGTCTGGCGAAGGTGGTGGGGAAACCGCCATCCGCAACGATCTGGTGAGCGGCAGCGAGGAGGTTGCGGGCGCGGCTGTAGTAGCCCAGCCCCTGCCATTCTCGCAGCACTTCGTCCTCGGTGGCAGCGGCGAGGTCGGCAACCGTCGGCCAGCGACGCATGAAACGTTCCCAATAGGCCCATCCCTGCTTCACTTGTGTCTGCTGGAGGATAATCTCCGACAGCCAGATGGCGTACGGGTCGCGCGTCTGCCGCCAGGGCAGCTCACGGCCGTTCTCGCGGAACCAGTGGAGGAGTGCTGTTGTAAAATCGTTCATACTACTTCGATTCGTTTTGTTGGCATCGGACTTAACGGACGGGTGCGAACTGTTTGATGTTACTCTTCGGAAAGTAAGTTCGTGTAAGTCCGTTTAGTCCGATGCCAAATCACAGTTTGCCTTGCTCACCGAGATAGCTGTCCTTGAATCCTAAGAAGTAGAGCACACCGTCGAGTCCGATGGTGTTGATGCTCTGCTTGGCGTTGGCCACGACACGCGGCTTGGCGTGGAAGGCAATGCCGAGTCCGGCCTCCGAAATCATGGGCAGGTCGTTGGCACCGTCGCCCACGGCAATTGTCTGTGCCAGGTTCACCTTCTCCACCTGGGCAATAAGTTTCAACAGTTCTGCCTTGCGGTGGCCATCGACAATTTCACCGACGTAGCGTCCCGTCAGTTTGCCGTCTTCACCTATCTCCAGTTCATTGGCATAGACATAGTCAATGCCGTATTTGCGTTGCAGGTACTCACCGAAGTAAGTAAAACCGCCGCTGAGAATGGCTATCTTGTAGCCGCAACGCTTGAGGATGGTCATCAGACGGTCAACGCCCTCGGTGATGGGCAAATGTTCAGCAATATCCTGCATGACGCTCACGTCAAGACCCTTCAACAGGCTGACTCGCCGTGTGAAACTTTCCTTGAAGTCAATCTCACCACGCATGGCGCTCTCAGTGATTGCCCTGACCTCGGCTCCCACTCCGTTGCGCTCGGCCAGCTCGTCGATGCACTCCGTCTGAATGAGCGTCGAGTCCATGTCGAAGCAGATCAGGCGGCGCATGCGCCGGAACATGTCGTCGCGCTGGAACGAGAAGTCTATCTCCATTTCAGACGAAAGCCTCATGAACTGCCGCTGCATCTCCTGCCGGTCGTGTGGCTCACCGCGCAGCGAGAACTCTATGCACGCCCTGACGTGCTTGCCTGGATTTTTGATGCTCTTACGTCCTGTCAGACGGATGATAGAGTCGATATTCAGTCCCTGGTCGGCAATGACGCGGGTGGCCGCCTCTATCTGGCGTGCCTCCAATTGTCGTCCCATGACCATGAGGATGTAGCGGTTCTTTCCTTGATGCCCCACCCAGTCTTCGTACTCGTCGTCGCTGATGGGCGAGAAACCGATGTTCACCTGCAGCTCCGTGGCCTTGAACAGCAGTTCCTTCATAACCTGTCCTGAGTGCATCTCGTCCATGCGTATAAGGATGCCGAGCGACAGTGTTGAATGTATGTCAGCCTGACCGATGTCGAGGATTTGTGCGTCGTACTTGGCTAAGATGCCCATGATGGAGGCGGTCAGCCCCGGACGGTCCTGGCCTGTGATGCGCACCAGTATTTGCTCTTCGTTCTTCATATTCTTTGTTTCTATCTTCTGCGTCGTTTATGTCTCTTGGCTTGTTTCTGCATCTTCTGAGGCTTGCGGGGCGTTTTGCCTTTCGCTTTTGCAGGGACAGGGGGCTGCACAGGGGCGATGGCCTGACTGAGGGGGGTGGAGGCCGGTGAACAGAGGATACGGCACACACGGTCCTGGAAGTTACGTCCGTCAGCCACGCGGAGTACGCCTTGGTTCATGATGGCGAAGCACAGGTCGTGACCACCGGCGGTGGTGCAGTATCCTGCCAAGGCTGAAACACAGGTGACGGTACCCGTCTTTGCCCGTACATTACCTTCGGCAGGAGTACCTTTCATGCGGCTTTTCAGTGTCCCATCTATACCGGCTATGGGCAATGCCTGTAGCAAATGTCCGATAATTGCCGGGTTGTGATAAGCGTAACGCAGCAATCGGACGTGCATCTCTGGCGTGACATAGTTATATAGTGAAAGCCCCGACCCGTCGGCCACCTTGTAGTCAGAAGGGTTCAGCCCTACCTGTTGCACAAGTCTCTCTATGCTCTGCCGGGCATGTTTGGCTGTTGCAGGACGGCCACCAGTGGCAGCAGCCAACTGATAGAATACGGCCTCGGCGTACAGGTTGTCGCTGTCCTTCATCATCAGCCGCAGTATATCGTCGATAGTGCGCACTGTCGTACAGATCATGGTGGCCTGGGCGGGCAGTCGGCCCACGGTAATCTGGGCATCAACCGTGACCCCGCTGTTTCGCAGTGCCAGCACGAGCCTTTCAGCAAAGTTGTCCTTCCTGCCACAGAGCAGCGGTGACAATGTGGGGTTGTCGTCATCCCAGCACCAGCCTTCGCCAAGCAGGTCGTCGTCCTTCAAGGAACGGTCGGCTACGATGTTTCCTTGTATGGCGTAGATGCCCATCTGGCGCACACTCTCGGCAAAAGCCTTCATGTCATCGGCGTCAAAAGCCGGATCCATTCCCCCCACACAGATAAGACTACCCTTCAGTGTGTTGTCTCTGACCGTACCTGTAAAGTATAAAGAGGTGCGCAACTGATAGTCACCGCCCAGCCGGTCCAGCGCCGTAATGGCGGTGACGAGCTTCTGGGTTGAGGCGGGCCGCATGGTCTGACGCTCGTTGTGGCAGTAGATGGCAGAGTCTGCAGTGAGGTCATAGACCATCAGCCCCAGTTGCGATGTCTGCAGTATCTTGTCTGTAAGTAGTGTGTCGAGTCGCTGCTGTATATCCGTCGGGTAGGGCAGTGGTTCGGCTGGCTGGTATTCTACACCTTGTGCTGCTATGCACAAGATGGCCAGGTTAAACAGTATGGTAAGCAGGTATTTTCTCATTTTCGCGTACAAAGGTAGGAAATTATTGTGAATAATGTGCCCGGTCGAGCGCTTTTTTCCCAAAAAGAATTATGAATTATGAATAATTTCGTATCTTTGCAGCGTCAAAACAGCGAATATATGGTTTATAAGTACGACTTTTTGATTATCGGTGCAGGTGTGGCAGGTATGAGCTATGCCTTGAAGGTTGCCCGTGAGAAGAAGGGAAGTGTCTGCATGATATGCAAGACTTCTCTCGATGAGGCCAATACGTCGTTTGCACAGGGCGGTGTGGCCAGCGTGACGAACCTGGCAGTGGACAATTTCGACAAGCACATCGAGGACACGATGGTGGCTGGCGACTATATCAACGACCGGCAGGCTGTTGAACAGGTGGTGCGTAAGGCTCCCGAACAAATCAGGGAACTGGTCAACTGGGGTGTTAACTTCGACCGCAAGGAGGACGGCACGTTCGACCTGCACCGTGAGGGTGGCCACTCGGAGTTCCGCATACTGCATCATGCTGACGACACAGGAGCGGAGATTCAGCGCGGACTGATGGAGGCTGTACGTGCCTGCCCCGATATCACTGTCAAGGAGAACCATTTCGCCGTGGAGATAATCACCCAGCACCATTTGGGTGTCCGCGTCACCCGACGCTCACCCCATATACAGTGCTATGGTGCCTATGTGCTGAATCCTGACACTGGGAAGGTGGACACCTACCTGTCGAAGATCACGGTCATGTGTACTGGTGGCTGTGGTGCTGTCTATCTGACTACGTCGAACCCTGTCATTGCCACGGGCGACGGTATCGCCATGGTCTATCGTGCCAAGGGCACCGTCGCCGACATGGAGTTTGTACAGTTCCATCCTACCGTGCTCCACAATCCGAAGGAGACGCACCCCGCCTACCTCATCACTGAGGCCATGCGCGGCTACGGGGGTATCCTGAAATTGCCAAACGGCGAGACGTTCATGGAGAAATACGACGAACGGCTCAGTCTGGCTCCGCGTGACATCGTTGCCCGTGCTATCGATAAGGAGATGAAGATTCATGGTTTGGATCACGTCTGTTTAGACGTGACACATAAACCGGCTGACGAGACGCGCCACCACTTCCCCAACATCTATCAGAAGTGTCTTTCCATCGGTATCGATATCACACAGAACTATATCCCCGTGCGCCCTGCTGCTCACTACATGTGTGGCGGCATCAAGGTCGATTTGAACGGCCAGTCCTCCATCGAGCGCCTCTATGCCCTCGGCGAGTGCTCGTGTACAGGCTTGCATGGCGGCAACCGCTTGGCTTCAAACTCACTCATCGAGGCTGTGGTCTATGCTGATGCTGCCGCTCAGGACTCACTTCAGCACGTTGATCTGTACGATTTCAACGAACGTGTGCCTGAATGGAATGATGAAGGCACGATGACCAACGAGGAGAAGGTGCTTATCACACAGTCTGTCCGTGAGGTCAACCAGATTATGGCCAATTATGTCGGCATCGTCCGTAGCGACCTGCGTTTGCACCGTGCCTGGGACCGTCTCGACATGCTTTACGAGGAGACCGAGCGTCTCTTCAAGCGTGTGAAAGCCAGCCGCGACATCTGCGAACTGCGCAATATGATCAATGTTGGCTACCTCATCACTCGCTGGGCCTTGGAGCGAAAGGAATGCCGTGGCCTGCACTTCACCACCGACTACCCCTTGCACGCGTACGACAAAAAAGAAGGGGTGTCATAGCCTGACAATGAACAGTAAGCGTGGCAGGTGTTGTCATAAACGCCCACACCTGCCACGCTTCATTTTTTTATAGGATAAACCTCTATACCAAGTGCTTGATGAGATCTTCGCGATCACCAGGCAGCATGTCGATGACGGGAATCTCAACCATTGTGTAGCAGCCGGGCTGCAGGCGCATCGACGCACGTGCCACGTTCACCAGCACCTGACCCGTCAGCGCCGGGTTGTTGATACTCATGTTGAACTCTAAGCGCTGGTTCTGCGTCTTGCCGCTCACACCCTTGCGCACCAGGTGTACACCGTGGCCCATATCGCGCACATCGTCAACCGACTCCACCTGGAACACGTGTGTCTCGTCGTTGGCAAAGTAGGGGTCGGCCTTGATGGCAGCCGTCACCTCGTCAAGCTTGGCACCGTCCTCTAACTCCACATACACCATGCGGCGGTGGATACCCTCGCCGAGGGGAATGGTCATCGAGAGGGCGTTCTTAACGCCGGCCTTCGAGCGGACGCAGACCGAGTGGCCCATCGACATGCCGGGACCGAAGTTGGTGTAGCTCAGACCCTTCGGGGCAAGGCTCTGCATCAGCGTGCGGACTATCGAGTCGCTGCCCGGATCCCAGCCGGCGGCGATGACGCTCACCGTCTTCGTTTCTTTATTAATAGGTGTGAGGGCTGCGCGGTAGTCCAGAATACTGGTGTGGATGTCGAACGAATCGACGGTGTTGATGCCCAAGGGCAGTATCTGCCGGGCATACTCCTCACACGAGCGGGTGGGGGTGGCCAGGATGGCCACGTCCACGTCTTTCAGTTCGCGGATGTCCTTCACTACGTCATACTGTGCCAGTTCCTGAGGCTTGTTCTCGGCACCGTTGCGGCGCACGATGCCTGCCACTTCAAAGTCGGGTGCTTCCTCCAGAGCCTGGAGTGCATACTTCCCGATGTTGCCGTAACCTACGACGGCTGCTCTGATTTTCTTCATAATTATTGTATTAAAAAGCGCTCAAATGTTGGTTGTGTTCTGATTTTGGCTGCAAAATTACGCAAAATCCGCGAAATACGTAACAAAAAGATGATAAAAAATCTACTTTTTGCGTCTTTTTGACATTTTGTCATTAAAAAGCCCCAGAATACAATAAACAGAAAGTTCCAGTCGTTAATTTATGTGTATATATACAAAAAGAGTAGCTTATGATTGAATATATCAAGGGCGAGCTGACCGACCTGACACCGGCGTTTGCCACCGTTGAGGCTGCCGGGGTGGGGTATGGCCTGAATATTTCGCTGAACACGTTTACTGCCATCCAAGGCAAGAAGGAGGTAAAACTCTATGTCTTCGAGTCCATCCGCGAGGATGCGTATGTACTCTACGGTTTTATCAACAAGAAAGAACGTGAGATGTTCGAGCTGCTCATCACCGTCAGTGGGGTGGGGGCGAACACGGCGCGGATGATGTTGTCGGGCATGAGCGTGACGGAACTGTGCAACGCCATCTCTACCGGCAACGCCAAGCTGATACAGAGCGTGAAGGGTGTTGGCAAGATGACAGCGCAGCGCATCATCGTTGACCTGCGGGACAAGATTGTAGCCTTAGGTATTGCCGACGAGATACCCGCAGGGGGCACGATGGCGGCACCGGTGAACAACGCCGTGCGCGATGAGGCCGTGGCTGCCCTAACCATGCTGGGGTTCTCGCCCGCCCCGACGCAGAAGGTCGTTGTGAAAATACTTCAGGACCAGCCTACGCTGCCCGTTGAGCAGGTCGTGAAGCTGGCCCTGAAACAAATCAAATAATGTAGTCTATAGGTGGTCAGAACAGGAAAGCCTTTTCTAACCAATAAATGAGGATACCGGCCAGGTAGCCTGCGAAGGCTATCCATGTGATACGTTTCATGTACCAGCCGAAGGTGATCTTCTCCAAGCCCATGACAACCACGCCGGCAGCGGAGCCGATGATGAGCATTGAGCCGCCCACGCCGGCACAGTAGGCCAGCAGCTGCCAGAAAATGCCATCGACGGCCATTGCACCCTCTGCAGCTACAGGGTACATACCCATGCAACCGGCCACCAGAGGCACGTTATCGACGATGGATGAAAGGACACCGATGATACCGTTGATGACGTAGTAGTTGCCAGCAAACGTCTCGTTCAATCCCTCGCCGAGTGCGGTCAGTACGCCGATTTCCTGTAGTACGGCCACGGCCATCAGGATGCCGAGGAAGAACATGATGGTCGAGAGGTCTATCTTGGAAAGCAGGTCGGAGACGCGCTTGGCCATCGTGTCGTCTTCCGATGTGTTATAATGGAATATTTCTGTCACTACCCACAGGATGCCCAGCACCAGCAGGATGCCCATGAACGGCGGCAGGTGGGTCAACGTCTTGAAAATGGGCACGAAGCACAGACCGCCGACACCGAGCCAGAAGATGGTGGTGCGCTGGGCCTGGGTAAACTGGCTTACCTCAGCCTTTGGCAGGTTCTGCTCCTTATCGAACTTTCCTTTCAGTGAGTATTGCAGGATGAATGCAGGAATGAGCATGGACACGAGCGAGGGGATGAAAATCTCGGTCAGCACGCCTTGTGTCGTGATGACACCCTTGATCCAGAGCATGATGGTAGTCACGTCACCGATGGGTGAGAAGGCACCGCCGGAGTTGGCCGAGATGACCACGAGGGCGGCATAGATGAGACGGTCTTCTCGATTCTGCACCAGCTTGCGCAGGACCATGATCATGACAATTGAGGTAGTGAGGTTGTCGAGGATGGCGGACAGGAAGAAAGTCATGAAGGCCATGCGCCACATCAACTTGCGTTTGGAGCGTGTCTTCATGGCATCGCGCACGAAATTGAAGCCGCCGTTGGAATCGACGATCTCGACAATGGTCATGGCACCCATCAGGAAGAATAGCGTGCCGGCAGCATCGCCTAAGTGGTGCTCGATGACCTCGCTGATGTGGTGGACTACCTCACCGGCGGGCACATCAGGATAAAAGCCTTCGGCTCCCATCATGAGCAGCGTCCAGCATACCACACACATGAGCAGTGCCTTTGCTGCCTTGTTTACTCGCGTCACGCTCTCCAAGGCTATACCTAAATAGCCGATACAGAAGAAGGCGACAATCAGAATTGTTAATGTGTTCATAATTTATGTGTTTTAAGATTTTGTGTGCAAAGGTAGTAAATTATTGAGAATAAACCATTGTTATTCGGCGAAAAATTAGTAATTTTGCCCACATTATGGGAAAGATCATCGTAGCCGGTATCGGTCCGGGCAGCAGAGAGGACATGACGCCTGCCGTTCAGCAGGCTGTCAGCAGTGCCGACGCCGTCGTTGGCTATAAGTACTACTTCCAGTTTATCGGGCCTTATCTGTCTGAAGGCTGTGAGTGTGTCGATACGGGCATGAAGAAAGAGCGTGAGCGTGCCGAGCAGGCTTTCCTGCTGGCTGAACAGGGAAAGACGGTGGTGGTCGTATCGTCGGGCGATGCCGGCATCTATGGCATGGCTCCGCTCATGTTCGAGATGCGGCAGCAGAGGCAGACGGACGTGGACATTGAGGTGCTTCCGGGCATCTCGGCTTTTCAGAAGGCGGCTTCCCTTCTCGGTGCGCCTATTGGCCATGACCTGTGCATCATCTCGCTCAGCGACCTGATGACCCCGTGGGAGTTTATCGAGCGTCGCATTAGGGCGGCTGCGTCGGGTGATTTCGTGACAGCTGTTTATAATCCCAAGTCTCATGGCCGCTACTGGCAGCTCTATCGTCTGCAGGAACTCTTCATTGAGGAAAGACAGCGGTCAGGCCTGTTCCGACCAGGAATGAGTGCAGCTGACATTCCCGTGGGCTATGTCCGTCAGGCGGGACGTGAGGACGAGCAGGTGAGGGTCACCAGCCTCGGAGCCTTCGACCCCGAAGATGTGGATATGTTCACGGTGATTCTGATAGGCAATTCGCAGTCGTATGTGGATGCTGACGGCAAGATGGTCACGCCCCGTGGCTATTTCCGTGACGATGAATTCCCAGTTGAGAAGGTCGGGCAGTCCATCATGACAGAGTCTTTCCGTACTATCGAGGGTGAACTGTCGCGGCGAGACTGGCCTTTAGACCACAAATGGGCTTTGCTTCACGCCATCCATACGACAGCCGATTTCGACATGGAGAAAATTCTCTATACCGACGAAGGGGCTGTCGAGACATTATATAATAAGGTGGAGGACGGAACGCTGAAAACCATTGTGACAGACGTGACGATGGTGACGAGCGGCATACGCAAAGGTGCCCTCCAGCGTCTGGGTGTCGAGGCGAAGTGCTATCTCGGCGATCCTCGTGTGGCGGACATGGCCGCTACGCTCGGCATCACCCGCACGCAGGCCGGCATCAGGCTGGCCGTCGAGGAACATCCTGACGCCCTCTTCGCCTTTGGCAATGCACCCACGGCATTGATGGAACTCTGCGATCTCATCAGGCACGGCAAAGCCTGTCCTGCCGGCATCATCGCCGCTCCCGTAGGCTTCGTCCATGTCCGTGAGTCCAAGCACATGGTGAAGCCCTTCCGTGACATCCCCAAGATAATCGTTGAGGGCCGCAAGGGTGGTTCGAATCTCGCTGCTACTCTCTGCAACGCCATTCTGACGTTTGACGATGCGGCACAGTTGAGGCCTGGACGCGACCTTTAGAGAGAAGAGAAAGAGGATGCTGTCAGCCGAGGCACCGTCTCATGGTCTCGAGCTTGGCCTCTGTTTCCTGCCATTCCTGTTGCTTTGTGCTATCTTTCAGCAATCCGCCTCCGGCATAGAGACGGTAGTGATTGCCGTTAACGTTCATGCAGCGGAGTGAGACGTAGAGGTGGGTGGAAAGTTCGCCCTGAGGTTGGTGTGGAAGTTGCAGCGGTCCCATGAATCCACTATAGTAGCAACGTGGCCTGTGCTCGTTCCGGGTGATGAACTGCATGGTCTCCCGTTTGGGCAGTCCGCAGACGGCCGGTGTGGGGTGTAAGGCTTGCAGGAGGTTGCCGATGTGTCGGTCGTCAGGAAGGGTGAATGTGAAATCGCTCCGCAGATGGACGAGGTTGGCCGCCCGGACCGTGCGAGGCCCCTCCTCGCGGAAATCGCCGGTGAACTGTTCCAGACATTCAGCGATGTAGGTGGCCACGATGCGCTGTTCCTCAATGTTCTTGGTGCTCCACGTGGCGTTCTCGCCTTCTCCTCTGAGTTGTTCTCCTTCTAACAGCATCGTACCAGCCAGGGCGATGGTGCGCCATTCGCCACCGTGGCCCTCAAGCAGTATTTCGGGCGTGGCGGTCAGCCATGTGCCGCTCTGCTCTGTATGGACCAGGGCGATGAACATGCGGGGGTAGAGCTGGCAGGCGCGGTGGAAGAGCGTCACGGGCTCAATGGCTTCATGTGTCGTCTCGTCTGAACACCGTGCAAGAACAATTTTCCGGAATGTGCCCTCTGTGAGCTGCGTGTGGAAATTGGCAAAATCTATGGCGTAAGATGAATCCACGGGCGAGAGAGTGGCAGCGACAGGCGGCGGTGTCATGACCGGTGGTAATGGGCAGACCGTGGCCGAGTCTTCTATCACGACGATGGGCTGTCCCTGTTTCACTTCGAAGGGTGCAATGACAAAACCGGAACAGCCGTTCAACTGTGTGCAGGACAACAGTTCGCGGGTCTCGCCTTCCACACGCATGCAGTGGTCGGCATGGGGCAGGCGGTAGAGGGCAAAGGCAGCGTGCGAGGCTTGTCTCATTTCTTTGGCTTGATGACATAGTTTGTGACGCGGACAGAGGAGATGAGGTCGCCGGAAGTGTCGCGGATATCGACATTCCAGACGTGCAGGGTGGTTCCCCTGTGCAGCAGGCGGGCATAGGCCGTGACGGTGTCACCCTCTGCAACAGCCTTCACATGGCTGCCGCTGACCTCGATACCCACGCAGGCCTTTCCCGGACAGAGAGCTGACGACCCCACGCCTGCCACATTCTCGGCCAGGGCCAGCGACGCACCGCCGCTTAGGAATCCGAAGGGCTGGCAGTTACGCTCGTCAACCCGCATCCGTGCCATACAAGTATCGTCCTCGGGTGTGGAGATGAACTCCATGCCGAGGGCGGTACTCAGGTTAGGCTTCGCATTGATTAACGTGTTGATTCTTTCTACGTCCATACCCAGTCTAACCTTCCACTTCTCTTTACTTGAACAAGGAGTATTCCTTGACATCCCATGCCAGGGCACTGGCACCGAGCACATCACGTTCGCCCTCCTTCAGAATGGACACTAAGATGCGCACCTTGCCACGGATGTTGTGGAAGACATGTTCGTCGAAAGCGGCCCGCATGGGTTTCAGCAGCCATTTGCCGGCAACCATCATGTCGCCTGTCAGAATGATGGCTTCGGGATTGATGACCGAAGCGTAATTGGCAAGTCCGATTCCTAACATCGATCCTACCCGGTGGAAGGCCTTGATGGCCACACGGTCGCCTTTCTCACAGCAGTCGGTAATGGTGTTGATCGTCAAGTCGTCCAGCTCACTTAGCAGGGTCGGCTCGTTACTCTTGGCAATCTCTTCCTCAACCGTGTGCACAAGTCCTTTGTCAGAGACGTAGGTCTCCAGACAGCCTCTGCGGCCGCAGCCGCAAAGGCGGCCGCCGACTTCCACGCAGGTATGTCCTATCTCGCCGGCAAAGCCGTTGACACCGAGATGGGGCAGTCCGTTGGTGAAGATGCAGCTGCCCAGTCCACCGTGGCTGATGCTCACGACGATGAAGTCCTTCATGCCGTGGGCCGAGCCGTAGGCTTTCTCGCCTAGGGCAGTGATATGGGCGTCGTTGGCCAGGGCCACGGCCATGCCTAACTGATCCTGTAGCATGGCTGCCAGTGGCACCACGCCCTTCCAAGGCATGTTGGCTGCACTTTCAATGCAGCCCGTCAGATAGTTGGCACTCGGAGCCGAAATGCCCACGGAGCGTACGCTCTCATAGCCTCCGTTCTCCTCTATCAGCGCAATGACCCGTTCGCTGAGGGCTTTTACAAAATCAGTTACCTCAGGGTAGTCTGACGTACGGAAATGGTCTTGTGCAATGATTTCTCCGCGAATGCTTACTACGGCGTATGTGGTCCGCCCCTCGCGGACGTCAATGCCGACGACACGGGTCTTAATATGATCAATATCTTCTGTCATGGCAACTCATTGCATACTATTTAAACAAAGAATACTCCTTCACTTTCCACGCAAGGACGCTGGCACCGAGCACATTGCGTTCGCTCTCGCCTAATTCTGAGATCAGGAACTTCACCTTGCCCTGGATATTGTGGAACACGTGTTCCTCAAACGACTTCTTGGTAGGGTCCAGCAACCAGTGACCGGCACGGGCAATGCCGCCGGTGAAGATGATAGCCTCGGGATTGACTAGCGAGGCATAATTGGCCAGTCCGAGACCGAGTATCTCGCCGGTACGGCGGAAAACCTCGATGGCCATCTCGTCGCCCTGCTCACAGCACTCGTAGATTTTCTTTGGCGACAGATTCTCGATGGAGCGCATGAGTGACGCTTCGTCAGACTCCTCCATCATTTCCCTGGCTGTCTGTAAGATGCCCTTGGCGGCAGTGTAAGCCTCCAGACAGCCACGGTTGCCGCAGCCGCACTGTCGTCCGTTCAGCACGACACATGTATGGCCGATTTCACCCGCATAGCCGTCGAAGCCCAGATTGACCTCCCCGTCGGAGAAGATGCAGCTGCCCAAGCCGGAGCCGATGGTGATTGCGATGAAGTCACGCAGACCGTGAGCCGACCCGAATGCCTGCTCACCCAGTGCTACGACATGAGAGTTGTTGGCCACGGCCACGGCCAGTCCTAACTGGTCGCGCAGCATGGCAGCCAGTGGCACTACCCCCTTCCAGGGCATGTTGGCTGCATTGACGATACTGCCTGTCAGGAAGTTGGCGCTGTGGGCGCTGATGCCTACCGACCGCACCGTCTCGTAGCCGCCGTTCAGCTCGACAAGCCCCACGATGCGCTCAGCCAATGTATTGACGAAAGTGTTGATGTCAGTGTAGTTCTGGGTCGGGAAACTGTCTTTCGCAAGGATATTCCCGCGCACGTCAACGATGGCGAAGGTGGTGTCTTCAAAACTGATGTCCACACCTACCACTCTTTTCTTTACAGTTGTTTGATTCATTGTATTGTTTTAAGTGCTTATTTTATGCCACAAATTTATGCAATAATTCTGTCATGGCCAAATCTTTTGCAACTTTTTTTGCAAATATTTACCCATTTGTAGTTTTTTTCGGGATTATTTCGTAACTTTGCACCCACATAAGCAACTATATCCGCAAAGAATAATGAACATTTTAGAACTTAGCGAACAAGAGATTCTGCGACGCCAGTCGCTTGACCAGCTTCGTCAGGCAGGCATTGACCCATACCCTGCAGCGGAGTACCCCACAGACGCTTTTTCAACCGAAATCCTTGACACTTTCACCGATGAGGCTCCTGCCCGTGAGGTGACTATTGCCGGACGTATGATGAGCCGCCGCATTATGGGCAAGGCCTCGTTCGTCGAGCTGCAGGACTCGCGTGGCCGTATTCAAGTGTATGTCACCCGCGACGACATCTGCCCCGGTGAGGACAAGGACCTGTATAACGTAGTATTTAAGAAACTGCTTGACATCGGCGACTTCATCGGTGTCCGTGGTACGGTGTTCCGCACGCAGACCGGTGAAATATCTGTACATGCCCATGAGCTGACGCTGCTGTCGAAGTCGCTCAAGCCGTTACCCATCGTGAAGTACAAGGACGGCGTGGCCTACGATAAGTTCGATGACCCCGAGTTGCGCTACCGCCAGCGCTATGTCGATCTGGTGGTGAACGACGGCGTGAAGGATACGTTCCTGAAAAGGGCTACCATCGTGCGCACCATGCGCCGCATATTGGATGAGGCCGGTTATACCGAAGTTGAGACGCCCACCCTCCAGTCCATCGCCGGCGGTGCTACCGCCCGTCCCTTCATCACCCATTTCAATGCGCTTGATATTGATATGTACATGCGCATAGCCACCGAGCTTTACCTGAAGCGTCTTATCGTGGGTGGTTTCGAGGGTGTCTATGAGATAGGCAAGAATTTCCGCAACGAGGGTATGGACAAGACCCATAATCCGGAGTTCACTTGCATGGAGCTGTATGTCTCATACAAGGACTACAACTGGATGATGTCGTTCACGGAGAAGATGCTTGAAGAGATCTGCATCGCTGTCAACGGCAAACCCGAAGTGGAAATCGACGGCAATATCATCTCGTTCCGTGCACCATACCGCCGTCTGCCCATCCTCGATGCCATCAAGGAGAAGACGGGCTTCGACTGTGACGGCAAGACCGAGGATGAGATTCGTGCCTTCTGCAAGGAGAAGGGCATGGAGGTCGATGAAACCATGGGTAAGGGAAAGCTTATCGACGAGCTGTTCGGTGAGTTCTGTGAAGGCTCGTTCATCCAGCCCACCTTTATCACCGACTATCCCGTGGAGATGTCGCCACTGACGAAGATGCACCGGTCGAAGCCCGGACTGACCGAGCGCTTCGAACTGATGGTTAACGGCAAGGAGCTGGCCAATGCCTACAGCGAGCTGAATGACCCTATCGACCAGGAAGAACGTTTCAAGGAGCAGATGCGACTGGCCGCCAAGGGCGACGACGAGGCGATGATTATCGACCACGACTTCCTGCGTGCTCTGCAGTATGGCATGCCCCCGACGTCGGGCATCGGTATAGGCATCGACCGTTTGGCCATGCTCATGACGGGTAAGTTCGCTATTGGCGAGATTATGCTCTTCCCACAGATGAAGCCCGAGAAGAAGGTGCCTCAGAGCACCATTCAGGAGTGGGCGGCCATCGGTGTCCAGGAGGACTGGGTCTATGTGCTGCGCAAGGCAGGCTTTAACCTCATCCAAAACATCCGCGACGAGAAGCCACAGGGCTTGCAGCAGAAAATCGGCGACATCGTCAAACGTTACAAGCTCGACCTGCAGAAACCCTCGGTAGATGAGGTGCAGCAGTGGATTGAAAAGGCATAGAAAGCCTACCCAAGCTCTCCCCGCTCGGCCCAAAGGGACGCTTGCCTAAGCAAGAAAGGGAGGGATGTTTAGATACATAATAAATGAACATGAACGATAATAATTCTTATAGTTCAAGTAATCTACACCCCTCCCTTCGGGAGGGCTTGGGTGGGCTGTGTGGTCGCATTGCCATAGTCGGTGGAGGCTCGTGGGCTACGGCCATTGCCAAGATTGTAGTGCAGCACACGCACCATATCGGCTGGTATATGCGTCGTGATGACCAGATACAGGACTTCCGCCGCATGGGCCACAATCCGAGTTATCTGACCAGCGTCCACTTCGATGTCGGGGAGATTCAGTTCGAGAGCGACATCAACCGCATCGCCCAGCAGTATGACACACTCGTCTTCGTCACGCCGTCGCCTTATCTGAAAAACCACCTGAAGAAACTCAAGACCCGTATCAAGGACAAGTTTATCGTCACCGCCATCAAGGGCATTGTCCCCGACGAGAACCTTATATGCTCGGAATATTTCCACCAGGTGTTCGACGTCCCCCACGAGAACTTGGCCTGCCTTGGCGGGCCAAGCCATGCCGAGGAGGTGGCTCTTGAAAGGCTCTCGTACCTCACCGTCGGCTGTTCCGACCGTGACAAGGCACAGGCTTTCGCCAGTGTGCTTACCAGCGAATTCATCAAGACCAAGACATCGGACGACGTCATCGGCATTGAGTACTCCTCGGTGCTGAAGAATGTCTATGCCATTGCCGCCGGCATCTGCTCCGGCCTGAAATACGGCGATAATTTCCAGGCCGTGCTGATGGCCAATGCCGTGCAGGAGATGAGCCGCTTCCTGACTGCCGTACACCCCATCGAGCGCAACCCCTACGACTCAGTATATCTCGGCGACCTGCTTGTCACCGGCTATTCCAATTTCTCGCGCAACCGCACCTTCGGCACCATGATTGGCAAGGGCTACTCTGTGAAGTCAGCCCAGATAGAGATGGAGATGATTGCCGAGGGGTACTTCGGCACGAAGTGCATGAAGGAAATCAACCGCCATTGGCACGTCAACATGCCCATCCTCGATGCCGTATATAATATATTGTACGAGCGCATATCACCTCAGATAGAAATCAAACTGCTGACCGACTCCTTCCGGTAGATTTCTGCATCGGACTACAGAACTTAAGGACTTTTCTTTTTTGCACCGGACTTAACGGACTTTGTGCTGATGTTATTTGGCATCGGACAACAGGACTTAAGGACTTTTCTTCTTTGGCATCGGACTGGACGGACTTTATGCTGGTGCTTTCAACGAATAGATTCCTGCATATAGTACTGGTAGGATAATTATGGAAATTATGGTATTATCTTTCTTTGAAGTGATTTGTTATATAAAAGTTGAATTTTTACTTACATTGCTTACATTAGCATACAACACTCTGTATGTCAGTTGGTTGTGTAATGTAAGTAGAATGTAAGCAATGTAAGTAGAAATTGTTGACAACCCGCCGATGACAGCAACAGCGGCAACGGCTCTTCTGAAAATCAACGGCATATTTTTTCCGAAAAAGGCGGCTGGTTACCGTTTGCTCCAGGGGGTGGAGCAATTCACTCCAGGGGGTGGAGCAAACTGCTCCAGGGGGTGGAGCGAACTGAAAGGCGGCGGTTTATGATTTTTCTGCATCGGACTTAACGGACTTTTCTTTCTGCATCGGACTTAACGGACTTTTCTTTCTGCATCGGACTACAGGGCTTAAGGACTCTGTTTTTGGCATCGGACTTAAGGACTAAAACTGACGAAAAAAGTCCGTTAAGTCCGTTATGTCCGGTGCTAAAAAGAAAAGTCCTTACGTCCTGTAGTCCGATGCTAAAATAGCACCAGCACATAGTCCTTGTTAGTCCGTTGGGTCCGTTGCAAGAGTAAAAGTCCTTACGTCCTGTAGTCCGATGCCAAAAAACATCAGCACAAAGTCCGTTAAGTCCGTTACGTCCGGTGCTAAAAAGAAAAGTCCTTACGTCCTGTAGTCCGATGCCCAAAAAACCGTGTTAGTCCGTGCCGTCCGATGCAAATCCCGACCGGTCGAAAGACTAAATGGGTAGTGAGATGACAAACCGTGCACCGGTAGTGTAGCCCGTGTCAAGGCGGATAGTGCCGCCGAGACGGGTAACAATCGTGCGGCAGAGAGGCAGTCCCAAGCCTAGTCCGGACTTGAAGGAGTCGAGTTTGACAAACCGTTCGAAGATGTGCTCTATCTCGCCTTTTGGAATGCCGCATCCCGTGTCCTCAACGGCTATTTCCATATAGGCACTGTCGGTATAGGCACTGATTGTGATGCTACCTTTTGTGGTGTATTTGACGGCGTTGTCTATCAGGGTGTTGACGGCACGCCGCAACATGCTGCGGTTGGTCTTGATGCTGAAGCCTGCCGGCAGGGCGTTGTTGATACGTAGTTCCACACCGTTGTTGACATAGCCGTTGTTCTCGCTCTGGAGTTCAGTGAGCAGGCTGCCAACCACGACAGTGTCCTCCTTGGCTACGCCGCCTGAAGACTCGTTGAGTGACAACTCTATCATTTCGTCAATCTGGCTGGTAATGATGCGGGTGTTCTTCAGCATAGCCTGCGCCATGTCCTTGCGCTTGCGGCCGTCGGTGCTCAACTCGGGGTTGGCAAGTACCTGTGCAAAGCCGGTGATGACGTTCAGGGGCGTGCGTACCTCGTGGCTCATGTTCCGTATGAACGCCGCTTTCAGCTTGTCCGACTCCAAGGCGTGCCCGTAGGCACGTTTCAGTTCTTCCATGTGGCGGCGGTGGCTGAACATGATGTAGCCTAAGGCCAGCAGCAGCAGGACGAGCAGGACAATGATGACGGCCATGGTGACAGTGCGTGTCTGTGTTGTTTTCCGTTCGATGTCGTACAGTGTGAGTTCGTCTCGGTAGCCCTGCATGGTGTTGATGAGTACGACGTTGTTGATGGAGTCACTGGCTTTGGTCTCCTCTCTCAGAGAATGGTAGGCATCCTGCCAGCGTTCGGCCATCTCGTAGATCTTGGTGACGGTCTCATGGCTGTCCTCGCCCAAGTCACTCTTGGTCATGGCGATGGCTTTCTCGGTGTTGCCCATGCAGGCTTCGTAGTAGATGTCCATCAGGCGTCCGTGGACGGAGCTTTTCCCTTCGGCCACGCCTTCGCGGTAGTGCCTGTATCCCTCAAGGAATTTAGGTATGTCACCGCTGTTGAAGTAGGTCAGCGTCTTTCGCGTCTCGATATCGAAGACACGCTCGGGAGCGTATTCGAGGGCTATCTCACGTGCCCTGTCAAGCATTCGCATGGCCTCCTCCGGGTCGTCGTTAAGTTCCACGTTGACGATATTCATGTAGATGGGCGGCATGCTCTCGTAATAGCCGGCTTCTTCCATCATCTCGATGACTTGGTGGAAGCACGCCTTGGCGGCCTCCTTGTTGCCGCAGTACCTGTTCAGGTGTCCCAGCATGTTGTAGGCCATGTACATCTCCTTATCGAGCTTGCGTTCGCGCAGTTCCTGTGAGAGTTGCCGTGCCAGCTTGTATGCTTCGAAGATACGCTGGCGGTTCATCTGGAACACAATCTCGTTGCACCGTTGAGTGTAGTAGGCATGGAGGTCCTTCTGTTGCAGCAGGTAGTCCTCCAGCCTTGAGAGAGCGGGGAAAAAGCGGACGCTGTCTCCGTCGTTGAAGGCGAAGCGCATGGAGTCTCTCAGCGCCTTATATTCGGGCGATGCCTTGTAGTCGTCAGCACGTACGTGAAGAATGCCCAGCAACAGGATGACAGCTATTAGTATGTTTCTCATATTACGTGTATGGTTTGGCTGTTGATAGTTGCGTGCAAATGTACGAAAAAGTTTTGTGCTTTCCAAATTTTTGTGTAACTTTGTGGCATGAACATCGAACCAATTGCATTTTTTCGCTCACCGCTGACGACAAAGTTCGGCATTCCGAGACAGAGCGGTGTGGCTTCACAGTTGCCGGGACGTATCGTCTTTACCCCCGGCTACAGGCGTGCCGAGGCTGTCCGTGGGTTAGAAGGCTTTGACTATCTGTGGATTATCTGGGAGTTTTCTGCCAACAAGCGTGCCGATGGTCTCACTGTCCGTCCCCCGCGTCTGGGCGGCAATGAGCGGGTAGGGGTGTTTGCGTCGCGTTCACCTTTCCGTCCCAACAACCTCGGACTTTCCTGTGTGCGCATCAGCAAGGTGGAGATTTCCGGGCGTGAAGGTCCTGTTATTCATGTCCTTGGTGCCGACCTGATGGACGGAACGCCTATCTACGACCTGAAGCCCTACGTTGCCTATACCGATGCCCATCCTGATGCGCGAAGCGGATTTGTTGATGAGCATGAGTGGCAGCCGCTGAAGGTGGAGTTTGTTGCAGGAATAGCAAATATATTTGCACCTGACGAGATGGAGGCTCTGCGTCAGGTGCTTGCCCAAGACCCCCGTCCCCGCTATCATGATGCCCCGGAGCGTGTTTATGGCATGCCCTTTGCGGGCCATGATGTCCGTTTCCGGGTTGATGGCGGTGTGTTGACGGTTGTCGAAGTGGTGTCAGTCCCTATCCGATAAGCTGGGGCAGGAACGAGCTGATAATGAGCACTACGATGCCGCAGATGAGTACGGCAATGGTCTTCTGCGAACAGCCTTTCCACTCCTTGAGGATGATGCCCCACACGTTCGAGAACACCACGTTCAGGGCCATGAGGATGCAGAACGACAGCGTGTCCATCGTGCCGCCTGCCTCGAAGAACGAACGGCCTAATGACAGGCCGAAGAACTGGGAGTACCACAGGGCACCGGCCAGCAGGCAGAACAGCAGGTTGTTGCCCCAGACAGACGTCTTGGCGTAGTCGCCCCACGTGCCGTTTTTCTGGTTCTGGTAGAAACAATAGACGGCGTTGGTCACGAAGCCGCCTAAGGTCACGAGGAAGGTGGCAGGCAGCGTGCGGAACATCGGGTCGGTCAGTTCGCCGAAGTTGATGTCGGCACCGAAGGTCAGGCCCACGTTGAAGCAGCCGCTCATAAAACCGGCCAACAGGGCGATGGCCAGACCCTTGGGGAAGTTGAAGTCCTTGACAGCCTCTTTCTTCTCCTCTTCAGACAGGGCTGCCGACTTCATTCCGCCGGCCACGCCGATGATGGCAATGCCGATGAGCGTAACCACCACGCCGAGGATGACGGCAAACGTCAGCGACTCCAGCGCGTTCAGTTCGGGGAAGAAGATGTTCAGCAGCACAGGTCCCATAATAGTGCCCAAGCCGGCACAGGTGCCTAAGGCGATGCTCTGGCCAAGGGCTACGCCCAAGTAGCGCATGGACAGTCCGAACGTCAGTCCGCCCACGCCCCAGAGGACACCGAAGAAGATGGTCATCCACAGGTTGAACGACGGTGTCTGGCCGAACAGTCCGAACAGCGACTGTCCCTCAGGCACGGCAAGCAGGGCACCGAGGAACGGCAGCACGAGCCAGGCGAAGACGCCCTGTACTATCCAGTACGACTCCCACGACCACTCCTTGATCTTGTTGATAGGCACGTAGCACGATGACTGGCAGAAGGCGCCAATCGCGATAATCAAAAGTCCGATAACGATTTCCATGTTTTAGTAATTATTTGTTTATATTAGGTAGTGTTTATCTGCAAAAGCCCCCATACCAATAGGGGGATGGTCAGCACCGAAAGGAGGGTTGTGATGAACGTCACCTCGGTGATGAAGGTGGTGTCGCGTCCGTATTTCAGGCAGAGGATGGTGCCGTAGGTAGCTACGGGCATGGCAATGACCACGGTGTTGATGCTGACTACCATCGGCGAGAAACCGAGTATGGAAGTCAGAAAGTAAATGCCAAGGGGCAGGACGGCCAGTCGCAGCAGTGTGGTGGCATAGACGGTACGGTTGCCAAGCATGGTGCGCAGTGTGAGCTGCGACATGGACGAGCCGATGATGAGCAGGGCTGCCGGCACGGTAATGTTGCCAATCATCGTGAGCGGCTGGCTGACGAAGCCGGGGATGTTGTCTATCTCAAACGCCACGATGGCCATGGTGAGGTAGGCGGCAATCATCGGCGTGCTGTATAGAACCTTTTTCTGGAACCGTTCACCGCCGACTTCGCTGCGCCCTGTTATCAGTATGGTGCCGACGGTGAAGACGGCGAAGGTGTTGACCACATTGAGAACGGCGGCATAGAAGACAGCCTCATGTCCGAAGATGGAAGCCACGACGGGATAGCCCATGAAGCCCACGTTGCCGAACATCAGTGCAAAGCCTATCGTCCCCTCGTCTTGACGGCGACGGGTCAGGTAGCGGGGCAGCATGAAAGCTACGGCGGTGAGTACGGCGTATGTAACGACGCTGATAAGCAGCAGGGGCAGGATGAACCGGCGGTCGGGCAGTGTGCCGGTCATGGCCGATGACAGGATCAGTGCCGGGCAGGTGATGTTGATGACCAATCGTGACAGCTGACGGTCGAAGTCGCCGCCCAGGTATCCGAGCTTGCCCGCCACGTATCCCACGACGACAATGGCGAAGAGGGTCATCATTACTTCTGTCATGGCGCTGGTATTCAGAAAGCCTCCCGGTATTTTCCCTCGTCCTTATCCTCCAGCATGGAGAGGTATGACTGGTAGCGGCTTTGAGCGATCAAGTGGTCTTCCACCGCCTTGAGTACTGCACAGCCCGGCTCATGGGTATGGGTGCAGTCAGAGAAGCGGCAGTTTTGGGAGTAGTGGAAGATTTCGCGGAAGTAGCTGGTCAGTTCCTCACGCTCCATGTCGAACGTGCCGAAGCCCTTGATGCCCGGTGTGTCGATGAGGTAGGAAGGCACGGTGGTGCTGCGTGAGGGTAGGGGAATCATCTCCGAGAAGGTGGTGGTGTGCTGTCCCATGTTGTGCGTGTCGCTGAGTTCGGCTGTGCGTAGGTTCGTGCCGGGAACGAGGCGGTTGATGAGTGTTGACTTACCTACGCCGCTGTTGCCGCTGAGCAGTGTGATATTCCCTTCTAAGAGCGGGGACAGGTTGTCCAGACCGGCTCCTGTTGTCGCCGACACCTGAAGGCACTTGTAGCCTATGCCGCTGTACAGGTTGACCATCAGCTCCTGATAACGGCGCTCATCGTCGCCAAGCAAGTCGGTCTTGTTGAACACCAGAATGACGGGCACGCGGTAAGCCTCGGCGGAGGCCAGGAAGCGGTCGATGAAAGTAGTAGAAGTCAGCGGATGGCTTACGGTGACGACCAGCAGTGCCTGATCGACGTTAGCAGCGAGGATGTGGCTCTGTTTCGACAGGTTGATGCTTTTGCGGATGATGTAGTTGCGGCGGTCGTCGATATCAACAATCCAGCAGCCCCCCTCCTGACCTCCCCCTGTAGAGGGAGAAAAAAGCGTCACGCGGTCGCCGACAGCCACGGGATTAGTGCTCCGTATGCCTTTGATACGGAAGTTGCCCTTTACCTTACAATCAAGCAACTGGCCATCGTCCGTCCGGACGGTGTACCAGCTGCCTGTATTCTTGACGACGAGCCCCTTCACTTTTCACTTTTCATATTCACTCCTCACTAGCTTGCGCAGCGAGTGCATCAGACCGTCATGATCTCCTTGTTCTTGGCCTCGATGAGCTCGTCGAGCTTCTTGATGTATTTGTCGTGGAGTTTCTGTAGTTCCAGTTCGGCATCCTTTTCGTTGTCTTCAGAGAGGCCGTCCTTGATGGCTTTCTTCAGTTTATCCTTGATGTCGGCCCGGACGTTGCGCACCTCAACCTTGGCTTTCTCGGCAATCTTGTTGCACTGTTTTACCAAGTCACGGCGGCGCTCCTCAGTGGGCTGGGGAATGGTCAGTCGGATAACCTCGCCATTGTTCTCAGGGGTGATGCCCACATCGGAGTCCATGATGGCCTTCTCGATGTCGCGTATCTGCTTGCGGTCCCAGGGCTTGATGGCGATGGTGCGTGCGTCTGGGCAGTTCACGGTTGCGACTTGGTTTAAGGGTACCTTGCTGCCATACGACAGCACCTTGACTCCGTCAAGGATGGCAACGTTGGCCCGACCGGCACGGATGCGGTTCAGCTCGTCCTCCAGAAACATGGCGGCCATCTCCATTCTCTCCTCACTCTTCTTCAAAGTCTCTTTTACGTCAATCATAATTATTCGTGTTTTAAGTTTTTCTGCTGACAAAAGTAGCGTTTTTCTTTTAATCTTACAAGCGTTTTACATTTTTTTAGTTACTTTGTTTTGAGTTTCGGCTGTTTTTTCCTAATTTTGTGCGCAGAATCATATTCATTACGTTAAACGATTACTCTTTTCCATTCAATAAAAAGTCAATATCATGGCAATGCAAACCAGCAAGTACCTTTTGGCCAATGAACGTGACGCACTATGGGGCCTTACGGTCAGCACCGTAGGATACGAAGAAATTGCCCCTGGAGATTCCTATCCCACCCACGGACATGCTGACGGCTATTATTTCGAATTGAGCCAGGGCCGAGAACTTAATGAATACCAATTGCTGTACCTGACGGAGGGGGAAGGGACGTTCCATAGTGCGACCATCCGCGAGGCTCCCCTTCGCGAAGGTGACCTCTTCCTGCTCTTCCCCGGGGAGTGGCATTCCTACCATCCTAACCCCAAGACAGGATGGAAGAGCTACTGGATAGGTTTCAAGGGACGTAACATGGATGACCGTGTGCGTGCCGGCTTTCTCTCACCGCAAAAGCCCATCTACCATGTGGGCTTCAGCGACGAGATTGTGCAGCTCTACAAACACGCCTTTGACTCCGCCGTCATAGAGGCGGCTTATTCGCAGCAGCTCATGGCCGGCATCGTCAACCACCTCATCGGCATCATGTACTCGCTGGAACGCAACCTCCAGTTGAGCAAGAACCAGTCACATGTTGATATGATCAGCCGTGCCCGTCTCCGCATACGTGAGGCGTTGGAGTCGTCGCTCACCATTCAGCAGGTGGCCGAGGACATGGGTGTCAGCTATAGCAACTTCCGCAAGCTGTTCAAGGAGCACACCGGCATTTCGCCGGCTATCTACCAGCAGGACTTGCGCCTGCAAAGAGCCAAGGAGCTGCTGTCCACCACCGACATGAGTGTCAAGGAGATTGCTTACCGTCTGAATTTCGAATCGCCCGACTATTTCTCGGCTAAGTTCAAGATTAAGACCGGACGCCGCCCGAGTGAGTTCCGCATCACTAAGTAAAAATCAAAGATAATCGACAAAGGAGCAAAAAAAAACTTTTTCTTTTGCAATAATTTGCAGAAAAGTTGTAACTTTGCACCCCGTAGAAGGCAGTCGGGCAGTTGATGCTGCCGCGATGTAAGGGAATCCGGTGAAAGTCCGGGGCTGTACCTGCAGCTGTAATCCCCATTAGTAAAGCTTGTTAGTATGACGCCACTGGCACTGCCGGGAAGGTATAACAGGCTGGGGAGAGCCAGAAGACCTGCCAGAAGCAAGAGCAGAACGGAGCTTGCTCCAGTTATGCCGAGCGAGGGCAGGGCTCGACCGAAGGTCAAGCCTGCCGCAAACCACTATCCGCCCGTACAGGATTATGCGGTGACGGAGAAAGAGAATTTTGGTAATGAATAAAAGACTGACAGCGGTGTGGCTGGCATTATGTGCGGTTGTGACTGTCGAAGCACAACGGACTGATGACGTGTGGCGTCAGGACAGCCTGCAGGAGGTGGTGGTGACGGGAACCGGCACGCAGCACCTCCTGAAGGATGCGCCTGTGCAGACGGAGGTCATCACGCAGAAGATGTTGCGACAGTATGGCGGCAAGAGTTTAGAGGATATCCTTGCAGGCCTGACGGCATCGTTTGCCTTTGCCGAAGGGGATATGGGTTCGCAGATGCAACTGAACGGTTTGGGCAACAACTACATCCTGATACTCATCGACGGCAAGCGCATTCACGGTGATGTGGGTGGCGAGAACGACCTCGGATTGATTGACCCGCACAATATTGAGAAGATAGAGATTGTAAAGGGAGCCCAGAGTGCGCTCTATGGCAGCGATGCGATGGCTGGCGTCATCAACATCATCACCAAGAGACATACCGAGAAAGGGGTCTATGCCGACAACACCACGCGCTACGGAACGCACAACGACCTCCGCCAGCACAACAGTGTGGCATTTGCTTTTGGCAAGCTGACCTCCCAGACCAACTTCCAGTTGCAGCGTAATGACGGTTGGCAGAATACAACTGAAGAATTTGCCGAGGCGATGGTGTTGACTGACAGCAAGAATAAGACGGTGAATAAATTCAGGAACTGGCAGATAGCCGAACGTCTTACCTACCGCCTGACGCCCAATACCCAACTGTATGCTGAGGGTTCCTATTATAAGAAGAACATCTGCCGCCCTCAGGACGGTATGCATCCCAGTTGCGATGTCTATACTTACGATTTGCGATACAATAATGCATCAGCGTCTATAGGTGGGAAATGGAATCCTGGTGGTAAAAAGGATGTCATCACGCTCGATATAGACTGGAACAAGCATGCATATTATTACGACTATACAAAAGGCACGTATGAGTATGTATTGCTAAAGGGCGAGGAATACGGAGATATGGACGGAGAATGGTATTCTGTACTGATGAAACCAGGACAGAGTAAGTTGCAGAGCGACCAACAGCGCCTGATGGGACAGATGAAAGGCATCTTCTATCTGCCATACGGGAATACGTTGAACGCAGGTGCAGAATACCGCTATGACTATCTGAAGGCCCCTGACAGGACAGAAACAGGCACAGCCAGTGACCGCACGGCAGCGCTCTATGTGCAAGACGAGTTTGATAGGCTGAAATGGCTGAATATCACAGCAGGACTCCGTCTTGTGGAAAATCGCAGTTTCGGCTTCCGTCTGACGCCCAAAGTCAGCGCTATGTTGTCTGTTGACGACTTCCGTTTCAGGGTCGGTTGGAGCCAGGGCTTCAAGACGCCGACGGTCAAGGAGCTGCACTACCGTTATCTGCATGTTATGGGCAGTAGCACGTTCTTCAATATAGGTAATACTAATCTGAATCCGCAGACCAGCAACTATTATTCTGCCAATGCGGAGTATCGCGGTCGCAGGGTAACTGCATCCGTCACTGGCTATCTGAACCGGCTCGACAATATGATAGCGCTGGTGAACGTGCCTGTGGGTGAGATTCCCGCTGGCATCACCACCGCTTATCTGGGCGACGGTAGTAGTAATGTTCAGGCGCGCATGTATAAGAATATGGATGACGCGCGTACCTGTGGCTTGGATGTCACGCTGTCATATAAGGTGATGACAGGCCTGACGCTCAATGCCGCCTACAGTTACCTTGACACTAAAGCCCACCTCTATGATGCCTCCAAAGACAGAAAGTCCACTGTCGTCATCGATGGCACAGCCCACCATAAATGGAACGCCTCGGCGATGTACAACCATTCGTTCAGTCCATTATACACGCTGGGCATCAGTCTTTCAGGTCGTGGCAGCAGCACCCGCTTCTACGAGAACAACGGCAACGGCATGGCGTTCCAGATATGGCGCATCAACACCACCCACGACCTAGGCCGGCAGAACCGGATGCTGGCGTACCGTTTAGAGCTGGGCGTTGACAACATCTTCAACTATGTTGACCGCACCATGCGCCCCTATCATCTGGGTAACAATACTTCTGGAACGACGGTCTTTGGCACTTTCGGCATCAAATTTAATTACGGCAAAAGAGTTAAACAACATAATTTATCCACTAAACAAACATCAAACAATGAAGAAGATTAAGTCTTTTATCATGGCTACGATGGCAATTGCCTTGGTAGCCCCAACGTTCACTGCATGTAGTAGTGACGATGATGACAACAAAACGGTTGAGAACATCGTTTCCGAGTTCTCTGTCAACGACAAGATGGTGGCTGACCAAAAGGCCAAGTCTGGAAAAAATGTCGCAGTGCTGCTGGTAGCCTTCGGCTCTACTTGGAACAATGCCTTTCAGGCCTTCGACAAGACCAAGGCTGCCTACGAGGCCGCTTTCCCGCAGGCCGATGTCTATGTCTGCTTCTCCAGCGACATCTGCATCAACCGTGCCAGTGTAGGTGAGAACACCGATGACAATGGTAACATCGTGAAACGCGACTACTACGAGCCCCGCTATCTGTTGCACGCCATCGGTGCTGCTAAGTACAGCAAGATCTACGTGCAGTCGCTGCAGGTCATCCCTGGCGAGGAGTTTGCCGCTGTGGTTGCCAGCGTGAAGAAGTTCATGAACAACGGCTATCTGGCCAGTGCCCACTTGGATGACGCTTATCTGGCTAAGTTAGCCGAGGATGAAGCCATCTTCCTCGGCATGCCTCTGCTGAACAATCCCGATGTTGACGTGCCCGAGGTTGCCAGGCAGCTGAATGCCCTCTATGCCTCTGAGGCTCAGCAGGGTGTTGTCGCCTTCATGGGTCACGGCAACCCCGACACCTACGACACCTTCAAGGCTAACGTCCGTTACGAACAGCTGGAGGAAGAACTGCAGAAGTTCAGCCCCAACTACTTTGTGGGTACTGTCGATATGCCTGACAACTACAAGCAGGACGTGCTGGCTCGCATGAAGGCTAAGGGCATCAATAACGGTAAAGTCCATCTCCACGCCCTGATGTCTATTGCCGGTGACCACGCTCACAACGATATGGCTGGCGAAGGCGACGAGTACTGGGATGCAAGCGATGAAGAGTCCGAGGACAACAGCTGGTTCGAGTTCTTCAGTCACAAGGGCTATAACGCAACCGTTCCCCTCTCAGGCAAGCACCCCCAGGGCCTTCTGGAACTCTCTGGCGTTCTGAATGTATGGATTAACCACACCAAGAATGCTGAGTTCCTGGAGGATGCTTATCACTCCATGTATCCAGAGGAGTGAAGAGTTTGGAGTGAAGAGTTTGGAGTGAAAAGTGAGAAAAATCATTGTTATTTTCGCGGCACTCCTTTCGGGGAGTGCCGCTTTCCCGCAAATCCACACGATGACTCGCAAAGACTCATCGGTGGTTAATCGTACTTATAATCTGAATCCCGTGGTAGTGACAGGCTCAGGCCATCACCAGCGCCTGAAATCGACTGCTACGCCTGTCCATGTGCTTTCAGCACAGGAAATCCATGAGCAGGGTATCAGCACCTTTGACGCTGCCTTGACACGTATGATGCCTCAGGTGTCGATGGCTCCCAACTCCATGGGAACTTTCCTGAGAATGAACGGATTGGGAAACAAATACATCCTGATTCTCATCAATGGCCAGAAGCTGTCGGGCGACATCTCAAACAATGTTGACCTGAACCGCATCAATATGGCTCGCGTGAAGCGTATCGAGGTGCTCGATGGGGCTGCGTCGTCACTCTACGGGAGTGATGCTATTGCTGGTGTCATTAACATCATCACTGACCAGCCTACCCAGAATCTGGTCAGCGTTACCAGTGACACCCGCGTTTCGGGATACGGCCAGCTGACAGAGGCTGTCAGCCTTGATGTCTATAAGAATGGATTCGGTTCCTATACTTCGTACAGCCATGACCGTGCAGACAGCTATCAGACGAATGACCTGGAATACGTAAAAGGATCTGACACTGAAACGCAAAGAACCGTTGCACCGCTCTTCACGGGCTATCGTTCGAATGTCTTCGGCCAGAAGTTTACCTATGCCGCTAATGACAACCTGGCATTGAACGCCGGCCTGGACTATTCCTACAAAATCACCGACCGCCCAGAGACCCGTAGCGACATAACAGGAGGTACTGACTACGAGATGCGCTACAAGGGATTCCGCTGGAATGTCGGAGGTATCTACAAGTTCTCAAGCCGTAACTCGTTACAGGCTGACTTCACCGTCGATCGTTTCCGCTATGGCAAGGAATACGATGTGGAGACTAAGGCCTATGCGGTTGGCGATTATGTACAGTCAAAGAAACAGCGCCTGATGGAAGGCCAGATGAAGGCTGTACTCGGACTGACAGACAATTCCACGACTATTGTCGGAGCCGACTGGCGCAAGGACTATCTGACTGCCACTTCAGGCAATATCCAGCAGAACGTCTATACGCTTGCTGCCTATGCCCAGCATGAGATAACACTGGTCAGAGACCTGACAGCTACCCTCGGACTGCGCCTGACACACCATGAGACCTTCGACCAGCATTTCACCCCGAAGGCCACACTGATGTATGCTCCTGGCGACTTCAGGCTACGTGCCACCTATTCGGCCGGCTTCCGCGCGCCTGGACTCGATGAACTTTACTATCACTATTTCTCCGTCAACCGGGGGAAGGCCCAGATCAGTTTCGGCAACCAGCAACTCTCACCTGAAAAGAGCCACTATGTGGCACTGAACGCGGAATACCGCACACAGATTGTTGCTGTAAGTGTGACTGGCTACCTGAACCGTATCAGCGATATGGTGGTGAAACAGAGTGTTGACGTGGATGAGGCTTCGCTGTCCATGCTGGCGAAGGAGTTTCCTGAAATGACTGTCGACCAAGCATCAAAACTGGAGCGCTATACGCTTTATCAGAATAGTGACAAGGGTGACGTAAAGGGCTTGCAGCTGAATGTCTCGGCCAACATATTCCAAGGCTTCAACCTCTCGGCCAATTATGCCTATACCTACGCCCGGACTAAAAGTGGTGATGAATGGACTCCGCTGGAACGTAGCATGCGACATGCTGCCACCGTTGCAGCCAACTACCATCGCTCATGGGGCAGATATGGGCTGAATGTCAACCTGAACGGGCGTCTGCAGTCGAAGACCTATTATCCGGCCTATGAGGATGCTCCTGGCTATGGTGTATGGAACCTGCATACCACGCACAGCTTTGACTGCCTGCGGTGGGCATACCTGGAGCCGAGTATCGGTATCGACAACATCTTCGACAAGGTTGACAGCCGTATAGACTCTTCTAATCGTAAATATGCGCTTTATAGCCCTGGCATGATGCTGGTAGCAGGGCTGAAGGTGAAGTTGAAATAAGTATTGTGTATTATATTATATAGGTAGAAGAAGGAGGCCAGTCGCGAGACTATACCTCCTTTTTCTTATGCATAAATCATTTTTCAAGGTGATTATATCAAAAAAGAGATGCCCGGCCGCAAAATATTGTGTAATTTTGCACACGTAATACTAAAGACGCTAATTCTTTTACTAAAACAGATATGGAATCTAACCAATATTTCTTCGCCGTAGATTTGGGCGCTACCAGCGGCCGCACCATTATAGGAAACATCAGTGACGGACGTTTTTCGTTAGAGGAGGTGACACGTTTCCCCAACAACCTCATCGAGCAGGGTGGTCACTACTATTGGGATATACATGCCTTGTACTTTGAGATTATCCGCGGACTGAAGGAAGTGGCCCGTCGTGGCCTGGAGATCACCTCTATAGGCATCGACACGTGGGGCGTTGATTTCGTGTTCATTGGCGACGACGGTGCTATCCTCAGGAATCCGCGTGCTTATCGCGACCCCATCACCTTCGACGCAATGGATGACTATCTGAAGCATGTCATCTCGAAGAAGGAGGTGTATGACGTGACAGGTATCCAGTTTATGAACTTCAACAGCATCTTCCAGCTCCATGCTATGAAGCAGGAGGGGAACACTGCCTTCCGTAACGCCGCGAAAATCCTGTTCGTCCCCGATGCCCTGTCGTGGATGCTCACGGGCAAGGAGGTATGCGAATACACCATCGCATCGACATCGCAGTTGCTCGACCCGCGTACCAAGGAACTCGACGAGCGTCTGCTACAGTCGATAGGACTCACACGCTCTCAGTTCGGCCCTATGGTGCAGCCGGGAACGGTCATCGGCACGCTCACTGAAGAGGTGCAAAGGCTGACGGGCCTCGGCGCAGTACCGGTGATTGCCGTCGCCGGACACGACACGGGTGCTGCCGTTGCCGCTGTTCCTGCCAAGGACGAGCGGTTCGCCTACTTGTCGAGCGGTACCTGGAGCCTCATGGGCATAGAGACGAAGGATGCCATCATCAGCGACCTCAGCTATGAGCGCAACTTTACCAACGAAGGCGGCATAGAGGGCACCACTCGCTTCCTGAAGAACATCTGTGGCATGTGGCTCTACGAGCGTTGCCGTTCAGAGTGGGGAGACGCCTCCCATCTCCCTTCCCATCAGGAGTTGCAGGGACAGGCCATGACCGTCGAGCCGTTCCGATCGCTTATCAATCCCGATGACCCGATGTTTGCCGCTCCCTCATCGATGATTCAGGCTATTCAGCAGTACTGCCGCGACACCAACCAGTCCGTGCCAGAGACGCCAGCCGAAATCTGCCGCTGTATCTTCGACTCCCTTGCCCTCCGCTATCGCCAGGTCTTTACCTGGTTGCAGGAATTTGCTCCTTTCAAACTGGAGACACTCCACATCATCGGCGGCGGCTCACTGAACAAGTTCCTCAATCAGTTCACTGCCAACTCCACAGGTGCCATCGTTCTGGCAGGCCCGCAGGAGTGTACCGCCATCGGAAACATCATGCTCCAGGCCAAGGCTGCAAACATTGTTAAGGACATTTGGCAGATGCGTGCCATCATCGCCAATAGCATCGAACTGGTGAAGTACGAACCGCAGGATAAGGATGCCTGGGATGCAGCCTACGAGAAATATCTTGGAATCATGAAATAACGGTATTACGAAATAACAAAATAACAAAACGCAAAACATGAAAGCAAATCTCATTGAACAGGCTTACGCCGTAGCCAAAGAACGCTACGCAGCCATTGGTGTCGATACTGACGCAGTACTTGACCAACTCCAGAAGCAGCAGCTCTCACTCCACTGCTGGCAGACCGACGACGTCGTTGGTTTCGAGCGCAACGAGGCCCTCTCGGGCGGCATCCAGACCACCGGCAACTATCCCGGCCGTGCCCGCACCATCGACGAAGTGCGCCAGGACATTGAGTTCGTCAAGACACTCCTCGGCGGTAACCACCGTCTGAACCTCCACGAGATCTACGGTGACTTTGGCGGCAAGTTCGTTGACCGCGACGAGTGTGGCGTAGAGCACTTCCAGAGTTGGATTGACTGGGCTAAGGAGAACAACATGAAGCTCGACTTCAACTCCACATCGTTCTCACACCCGAAGAGCGGCGACCTCACGCTGTCGAACCCCGACAAGGGCATCCGCGACTTCTGGATTGAGCACACCAAGCGCTGCCGCAAGATTGCCGATGCGATGGGTAAGGCTCAGAACGACCCCTGCATCATGAACATCTGGGTGCACGACGGCATGAAGGACATTCCTGTGCAGCGCAAGAAGTACCGCGAGCTGCTCGCCGCCTCGCTCGACGAGATCATGGAAGAGAAGCTCGACTGGGTGAAGAATTGCTTCGAGGCCAAGCTCTTCGGCATCGGCCTGGAGAGCTACACCGTCGGCTCACACGACTTCTACACCGCCTACTGCGCTACCCGCAAGTGCATCTACACCCTCGACACCGGCCACTACGAGCCCACCGAGAACGTCTCTGACTTCGTATCCACACTCTTGATGTACGTCCCCGAGCTGATGCTCCACGTCAGCCGCCCCGTGCGCTGGGACTCCGACCACGTGACCATCATGAACGACCAGACGCTCGACCTCTTCAAGGAGCTCGTCCGCAGCGACGCCCTCGACCGTGCCCACGTCGGACTCGACTACTTCGACGCCAGCATCAACCGCATCGGTGCCTACATCATCGGCAGCCGCGCCACGCAGAAGTGCATCCTGCAGGCCATGCTCGAGCCGAAGCAGAAGCTGCGCGAGTATGAGGACAACGGCCAGTACTTCGAGCGCCTCGCCCTGATGGAGGAGGCCAAGTCGATGCCGTTCGGCGCCGTCTACGACTACTTCAACCTGAAGAATAACGTGCCCGTCGGCGAGGAGTTCATCGCTGCCATCCAGCAGTACGAGCGCGACGTCACCTCAAAGCGCTAAATCATCTTCCGCGATAACCAAAAACGGTAACGATAACAGTGTCATGTTATCGTTACCGTTTTGGGTTGGATAATACAGTTTTTCCAGAGAGGCCGATGACTATAACAGCTTCTTTATCTCGCTATCCAAGTCTTCCATCTGGCTTGACCGCTTGACAAGGTTGTTCTGGCGGTCAATAAGGAAGAACTCTGGCAGCGTCGGAACATTGTATGACCTAAGCAGTGCCGAGTTGAGGCCCTCAGGGTCACGGACGCTGATCCAGGGTAGGGCATCGGTCATCTGTTTCCAGAAGTGCTCGTCGCTATCGAGTGATACCTGATAGATTTCCAGACCATGGGCATGATATTTGTTGTAATACTCGCGAAGTGATAGAATGCGCTTCGGGGAATCATCCCACGCAAAGAGGTGGAAGTCGAGTATGACAACCTTGCCCTTCAGGTCGGTCAGCCGTTGCTGGCGACCTCGGTTGTCGGTTAGCTCAACTTCAATGACGCCTGATTCTACCACTTTGTTGGGGTCTATCGATTGTGTCTGCCGACGCGACTCAAGTATGCGCACGTTCTTCATACCCTCGATGGCAATGTTATGAAGGTTCTCTCCGCGCTCGGCTCCTGGATGGAACGTGTCCCAACTGGTGGCCACGGCGGCAAACACCTTGACGTCATCGGGATTGTTCTTGGGATCAAAGATGAGCCAGGGACCGAGCGTTTGGAATAAAGCAAAGTAGGCATAGCTCTGATATGGCTCTTGGAAGATGTAGTCACGCTTCACCTCTTCCTTATATTCACGAATCATACTCAACAGTGAGTCGCGCAATACGATACCCTGCAGACCGCCTTCGCGCTCTAACGCCATCGCACGCTCCTGAAGGGCTATCTGGCGGAGAGACAGCTCCTTGATTTTCTGATTGTTAGATGAACCTTCCACCTCATACTCGGTGGCCATCTCAGGGTACTGCGCACGTATGGTGACGGTCTCGGTCGAGTCTATGGCTACATTGATAATCTGGTCACTGATACGCAGACGGTAGAACTCGGGGGCCTCTGTGGCATCACCAGTGAAAGCGAAATCGCCCTTGCTGCTTAGCCGGACAGAGTCGAGGGCCTTGATGCCGTTAAGGCCCACATTCTCAAAATACAGGACTGAGTCCTCGGCATTGACTATCTGACCCTCCACGCGGAACTTGTCGCCGCCGCAGGAAGCCAGCATGATGGCGGCTGCGAACGACAATACTATATTAACAGTTTTTTTCATTGTCTTTTTCTGATTTTGGGTGCAAAGGTAGTACAAAAATCATAAAAAACGAAAAATAATCGCCGTTTATTCGTTTATTCATGTAATATTGTGTACCTTTGCGCAGTTTTAGCGCTTTTGCGCATATTTTTTATTTTTCAGATGTTATAAAATCAAGATGAACGTAATTACAAAGACCCTTCAATTGGCTGATGGAAGGACCATCACCATTGAAACCGGGAAAGTGGCAAAACAGGCCGACGGCAGCGTCATGCTACGCATGAACAACACCGTACTTCTCGCCACTGTTTGTGCCGCAAAAGATGCAGTTCCCGGAACAGATTTCATGCCTTTGCAGGTAGATTATCGTGAACAGTACAGTGCCGCAGGCCGTTTCCCCGGCGGATTCACCAAGCGCGAAGGCAAAGCCTCAGACAACGAAATCCTGACATCGCGACTCGTGGACCGCGTTCTTCGTCCACTCTTCCCCAGTAATTATCACGCAGAAGTTTTTGTCAACGTCATGCTCTTCTCGGCTGACGGCGTTGACCAGCCCGATGCACTGGCCGGCTTTGCCGCCTCTGCAGCTCTGGCTTGCTCAGATATCCCCTTCGAATGTCCCATCTCGGAGGTCCGCGTGGCTCGCGTCAATGGCGAGTATGTCATCAACCCCACCTTCGCCCAGATGAAAGAGGCCGACATGGACATCATGGTCGGTGCCTCGGCTGAGAACATCATGATGGTGGAGGGTGAGATGAATGAAGTCAGTGAGCAGGACCTGCTCGGCGCCCTCAAGGCCGCTATGGATGCTATCAAGCCCATGTGTGAGCTGCAGGCCGAACTGAGCAAGGAGCTCGGCAAAGACGTCAAGCGCGAGTACGACCACGAGGTCAACGACGAGGCTCTGCGTGCCCGCATGAACAAGGAACTGTACCAGCCCGCCTACGATATCACCAAGCAGGCCCTTGAGAAGCAGCAGCGTGCCGAGGCCTTCGAGAAAATCCTGACTGATTTCAAGGAGAAGTTCTTCGCAGAGCGCAAGGCTGCAGTTGAAGCCGCCGCCGATAGCGTGCTCGACGGTTCATCCGTCGAGATCTCCGACGAAGAGTACGAAGCCATGATGGACCGCTACTACCACGACGTGGAGCGCGACGCCATGCGCCGCTGCATCCTCGACGAGGGTATCCGTCTCGACGGCCGTAAGACCACCGATATCCGCCCCATCTGGTGCGAGGTTTCACCCCTGCCCATGCCTCACGGAAGCTCCATCTTCACCCGCGGTGAGACGCAGTCGCTGACCACCGTTACCCTGGGCACCAAGCTCGACGAGAAGCTCGTGGACGATGTGCTCGACAAGAGCTACATGAAGTTCCTCCTGCACTATAACTTCCCCCCGTTCTGCACAGGCGAGGCCAAGGCACAGCGCGGCGTAGGCCGTCGTGAGATTGGTCACGGCCATCTGGCTTGGCGCGGTCTGAAGGGCCAGATTCCCGAGGACTTCCCCTACACCGTCCGTGTAGTCAGCCAGATTATGGAGTCTAACGGTTCATCGTCTATGGCAACCGTCTGCGCCGGCACGCTGGCACTGATGGACGCCGGTGTTCCCATGAAGAAGCCCGTCTCGGGTATCGCCATGGGTCTCATCAAGAACCCCGGAGAAGACAAATACGCTGTGCTCAGCGACATCCTCGGCGACGAGGACCACTTGGGCGACATGGACTTCAAGACCACTGGTACCCGCGACGGCCTGACCGCCACCCAGATGGATATCAAGTGCGACGGCCTGTCGTTCGACATCCTTGAGAAAGCCCTCATGCAGGCCAAGGCCGGTCGTGAGCACATCCTCAACTGCATTACCGACACCATCGCCGAACCGCGTCCCGAGCTGAAGCCACACGTACCCCGCATCGAGGCCTTCGAGATTCCGAAGGAGTTCATCGGTGCCGTCATTGGCCCGGGCGGAAAGATTATCCAGCAGATGCAGGAAGACACCGGTGCCACCATCACCATCGACGAGG
>CAMHNI010000018.1 GCA_946186505.1 uncultured Prevotellaceae bacterium
CGTAACGCTCAAAATTGGTGGCCGACGAGATGATGATGGTGGCCGACGTGGCATCGCTGACATTAACGGTGGGTGCTGCAGAATTGGCTGCTACGAGCCCGCCATGCATCACGTTTTGTGTAGTGCAGGTCTGCGTGCCACCGTCGTTCAGCACCTTAATAAATGTATAGCATTGTAGTTTGTTATTGACGTTTTCCGATTGTTCGCGGGCAGGAATGAGCGAGGCCTCAATCATGCCGTCAGTGGTTATCTTGTTGATACCTAACTTCTCCATGTTATCCTTGGCGGGGGCTGCAAAACAAACGTTGAAGTTCAGCTTGCCGGCCTCGGAAGCCTCTATGCGCATCACGGTGACATTATCCTCAAACGAGGTGAAGACGGTACGGGTATAGGTGACACCGCCCACCACATAAGTAGTCACGGCGGTAGCATTGTTCATATCAAGGGAGCGGACGTAGCCCTGGGCATCGATGGCATCGCTTGTCTGCCCTGGTTCCTCATCATCATAACGATGTCCGGGGAATCCTAAGAGCACACAGCCGGCTGCTTGATACTGTGCACCATGAGAGGCTTGCGACATCCAGTTGGGAATTGACAGTTTCTGGGCTGCGGCATAGTCTTTTTGGAAAATAAGCTGCTGCACCTGTGCCAACACGTTCTTGGCATTGGCATTATAGTTTCTGTTGGGTGACTGTCCCCAGAAAGTATCCTCATTCAGTTGAAGCGTATCCTTTGCCACACTGCCGCTGACCATGGCTCCTAAACGACCGTTGCCAAGGGGCAATGCCTCTTCCCAGTAAGCGGCGGGACGGTGGTACCAAAGCCGGTTGTGACTGTCGAGTACGGGAGGTGGAACAGGACGTGTGTCACCAGTTGTAAAGGTGACGACGACTGGTTCATCGTAAACATTGCCAGCCATGTCGGTGAGTGAATGGGCAGACAGCATGAGGGTATAAGAGGTATTCAGGTCGAGGTCAGCATACGCAAATGACACCTTATTAATATTAATGACAGGAGTGATATCCTGACTGGAATGAGTGCTGTTGTTAGTCAGTGTTGCCTTCGCACCAGACTTCATCTGCACTCCCTCGTTGAAAAGCATGATGACTTTACCGGTGGGCAGCACCCCCGTGTCGCCATCGGCAGGAACGACGTTCTGCAACTTGGGAGCCTGTGTGTCCTCAGCCAGGATGTTGAGGTATTTCAGGTTATAATTACTGGTCTTTGTAGCACTCTGGATGAGCATACGGACGATGAGCAGTTCCTTGTTGTCAGCATTCAGGTCGTAGTTGGCATCTACCCATGTATTCCAATGGGCACCAGCAGTATAGTCGTCAAGTATGTTCCAAGTCTGGCCACCGTCCACGGAATAGACGACTCCAAACTTCGTGCTCGAACTGCTGCCGTCGCCGATGGCGAAGTTCAACTTCAGGTTGCTCAGCGATGTCGTTGGCATCGACACCTCAAAATACTGGTCGTGCTTTGAGCCGTCGGTATAGTCGGCCTTAGCCGTGAACTTGTCGATAGAGGCCGTGTTCAAACGTAGGTGGTAATTGGGGGCAGAGCCACTGGTACACACCTGCCACTTGCCATCGCTGGTATGGACGGTAACCTTACAATTCTCGGGCACCAGCGCACATTCGTTGGGCAGGAAATAGGGCTGCAATGTCGTCCATTTCGTATTGGCCAGCGCCGACCACCCTAACGTGTTGGGAGTGTAGATGGCAGTGGTGCCACTCTTCTTCACATCATAACCTGTTGTAAACTCCCAATGGGCCACCACTGTCTGAGTAGCGGCAACCTTCATCGTGCACAAGAGGAATGTTAGCAGTGCCAACATCCGATGCACTTTTCTCATCATTTGTTTTAGTTCCATCTTTTTTGTTTGTAGACTATTGTTTTTCGGCTGCAAAAGTACAGTCAATGACAAAAAAGAAGGTGTATTATAGTACGTATTAAATAGAAAATAGTACGATTGTACCATATTCCACTACTTTTTCCACCTTAACACTGGATTAGACTCTCTGCCCGTGCCTACTCCCGCATCCTCCGCTCGACCTCTGGTCGCATTCTTTGCAAGCAAAGCGTCGCAAGCGCCGAACGGCTACCAACAGGACGCAAGAAGGTCGCCCGTACCATCGCCAACCTCGAAGGCAGAGAAAAAGTCCAGAGCTGACATACTACCGAAGCCACAGGGTACGTACCTTTCTTATGTAAAACAAGATGTTTTACTTTCAATTATTCCCTTACTATGAGCTCATAGGTCGAATCTTGCAGTCATTTGCGAGACTTTTGCATGAGAAAGAACAGAAAGCTCTTTTGTGGCATCCTCGTTCAGAGCATGACCATGATGACCCTATCGGCTATTGGAGCAGAAACCAGCACTATCGGCCGTTCAGTTCCATGCCCTGATAATGCTGCCGTCAAAGGCGGCGTTGTAGGTATAGAGCTGACGACCACCCTCACCCTGTGCCACCACGCCGTTGTTCACGTCATAGCTACGACGGCAGTGGGCACAGTTCAGCTGTTGGCCGTTCTGACTCCATGTCAGGGGGTAGCTGCTGCCGCCGTAGTCATCTAAACAGTTGGGACACTGACCCTCGTAGGCCATGAGCAGTCCCGTGTAGGAACTGCGACCAATGATGATGGAATTGCCAGCTCCTAACAGGCAACGGGTGTTGTTCTCTTTCTGCGTCGTCAGCGTCACATCCTCCTGTTGCTGGTCGTAGTTACGGGTCGTTACAATATGACGCACGCCCCCCACCATCCGGCTACACACTATCAGGAAATGACCAGTGTTGCCCATGGCTTCTGTCAAGTGGCAAGGCATTGGGTGCAGTGTCGTGTCGAAAATGAAGTAGCAAGGATGATCTCTGTAGATACTGTTCTCAGCATCATCACATGCCAGCATCATCACACACAGACAGAGCGTCAGCAGGCGTTTCATCGCAACAGCTGTTTTTCGGCCTCTGTCACCCGTTCGAAGTGGAAACCATCGAGGATCTGCTGCATCAGGGCCTGAATCTGGTCGTTACAGAGGTTGCCGATGGAACCTTCATGAGTGTGGTGAATGTCCTTGTCGGGTGTGAACTGCCCGGCCTCAATGTCGAGGCCCACCTTCTTGTAGGCATCACGGAAGGGCATTCCTGCAGCAGCGAGACGGTTGACCTCTTCGACGGAGAACATCGGGTCGTACATCGGGTTGTCAAGGATATGGGTGTTGACCTCTATCTTGTTAATGATGTAAGCAGCCATCTGCAGGCAGTCCTTCAGTTCGTCGAAGGCAGGCAGGAACACCTCCTTGATAATCTGCAGGTCGCGGAAGTATCCCACGGGCAGGTTGTTCATGATAAGCGTCACCTGCTGCGGCAGGGCCTGTAGCTTGTTCGACTTGGCACGTATCAGCTCGAACACGTCGGGGTTCTTCTTATGGGGCATGATGCTCGAACCTGTCGTACACTCCTTCGGCAGCTTGACAAAGGAGAAATTCTGGGAGTTGAACAGACAGGCATCGAAGGCTAATTTGGCCAGTGTACCGGCGATGGAGGCGATGGCAAAGGCAACGTTACGTTCCATCTTGCCACGACCCATCTGGGCATAGACCACGTTGTAGTCCATCGAGTCGAAGCCTAACAGCTCCGTCGTCATCGTGCGGTTCAGGGGAAACGAACTGCCATAGCCTGCTGCCGATCCTAACGGATTGCGGTTGGTCATCTTGTACGCTGCCTGCAGGAACAGCATGTCGTCCGTCAGGCTCTCGGCGTAGGCACCGAACCACAGGCCGAACGAGCTGGGCATAGCCACCTGCAGATGGGTGTAGCCGGGCATCAGTACATCCTTGTACTGGTTCGACTTTGTTATCAGTTCGTCGAACAGCGTCTTCACCTCCTCGGCAATGTCCATCAGCTGACGGCGTGTGAAGAGCTTCAGATCTACCAACACCTGATCGTTGCGCGAACGGCCGGAGTGTATTTTCTTGCCCATATCACCGAGCTTGCGCGTCAGCAGCATCTCCACCTGCGAGTGGACGTCCTCGACATCATCCTCGATCGTGAACTCACCGCGTTCAGCCAACTTATAGATTTCCTTCAGTTCAGCGAGCAGCACGGGCAGCTCGTCCTTGCCTATCAGCCCGATGCTTTCGAGCATGGTGATATGGGCCATCGAGCCTAAAACATCGTACTTCGCCAGATAGAGATCCATCTCGCGGTCGCGGCCCACGGTGAACCGCTCTATCTCCTTGTTAATCTCAAAGTTCTTTTCCCAAAGTTTCATGCTATTCGTATTTAATCATCGACAGTGCATCCGCAATCTTCTCCACGCCATCCTGCAAGGGACCGCTGACCATGCCCTTGATAAACGGGTTTAGCTCGGCCTTCACTGTCACCTTCATCTTACTGTTCTGCTCATCGACGGGCAGCACCTGAATCCACAGGTTGAAGGAAACGGGTGACTGCACCGTCTCAAACTTCACACATTTGGGTTCCTCACGCTCACAGATACGCAATTTCAACTCGCCCACGGGAGCCACGCTGACGCTCACCGAATCCTCGTCGAATGCAAAATCCTGTAACTTGTCCTGCGGCATACGGTCACGCACCTTCTCCAAGTTGCGCAGGTCACTGATATTCTCGTAAACGGCCTGCTGCGAGTAGGGAATCTGTTTCACGCTACTCTCAAACTTTGTTGTACTGTCAAAAAGTCCCACCTTACTCTGTTATTAACGATTTACTGATTTTCAATTGAAGGATTGACTACTGCTTCCACGTTGACGGAGACTTTCTCCATTCGGCAAGAACGGCCTTTTCTTCTTCCTTGATGTAGCCGGTCTTGGCGGCCTCCTCGACGACGGCCTCGTAGTTGCTCAGGGTAATAAGCTTCACGCCAGCGGCGGCAAAGGCTTCCTCGGCCACGGGGAAGCCGTATGTGAACGATGCCACCATACCGATGACCTCAACACCATACTGGCGCAGGGCCTCGACGGCTTTCAGCGACGAGCCGCCGGTGGAGATGAGGTCCTCGACCACCACCACCTTCGTACCCTTCTCAATCTCGCCCTCCACCTGGTTGCCCATACCGTGGTCCTTCGGCTTCGGACGCACGTAGCAGTAGGGCAGGCCTAATTCCTCGGCCACCAGCGCCCCTTGGGCAATGGCTCCCGTAGCCACACCGGCTACAGCCTCTGCCTCGGGGAAGTTCTCCTGGATGGCGTGGCACAGTGCCAACTTGACAAACGAGCGCAGACGGGGGAACCCGAGCGTCTTGCGGTTGTCGGTATAGATGGGTGACTTCCAGCCGCTGGCCCACGTGAACGGCTCCTGCGGCTGCAGCTTGATGGCCTTGATGTCCATCAGCTTGCGTGCGAATTGACTTTTTATACTTTCCATATTCCTCTTGGTTTGGGGTGCAAAGGTACGAAATAATTATGAAACAGCGCCATAAAGGAACGCTTTTTTGAGGCTCTACTCATCGTCAGCCAGCGTGAAGTCGAGCTGGCGCTTCTCAATGTTTGCCCGTGCCACCTTGATGCGGATGGGGTCGCCCAACTGGTACTTGCTGTGGTGGCGACGGCCGATAAGGCAGTAGTGGGCCTCGTCGAACTCATAGTAGTCGCCACGGAGGTCGTGCATAGGCACCATACCCTCGCAGTGGTTCTCGTCAATCTCGACATAAATGCCATAGGACTGGATGCCCGAGATATGGCCGTCGAAGCACTGTCCCAACTTGTCACCCATAAACTCCACCATCTTGTACTTGATGCTGTCGCGCTCGGCGTTGGCCGCTGTCTGCTCCATATCGCTGCTGTGTTCGCACAGTTCCTCGTAGTGTTCTCGGTTGGCACTCCGGCCGCCCTCTTGGTATTTCGTCAGCAGGCGGTGAACCATCGTGTCGGGATAGCGGCGGATGGGTGACGTGAAGTGGGTGTAGTAGTCGAAAGCCAGTCCGTAGTGGCCGATGTTATGCGTAGAGTACTTGGCCTTCATCATGGCACGCAGGGCAACGGTCTCAATGAGCTTCTGTTCCCTACTGCCTGCCGCCTCGTCCATCAAGGCGTTCAGCGACTTCGATATGGCGCCTTTCGTACCGCTGGTCTTCAGCTTATAGCCAAAGGGTGACACTACCTGACGCAGCGACTCTAACTTCTGCGGGTCGGGCTGGTCATGGATACGATAGACGAAGGTCTTGGCCTTGGCGCCAGGCTTTTTGGCTGCGCCAATGCTCTCGGCAACGGTGCGGTTAGCTAACAGCATAAATTCCTCGATAAGCTTGTTGGCATCCTTCGATGTCTTGAAATAGGCACGTGTGGGTTTGCCGTCCTGATCGATGTCAAAATGCAGCTCCTCGCGGTCGAACTTCACGGCACCGTTTTGGAAGCGGCGTTCGCGCAACTTCTTGGCCAGCGCATCAAGCTTGATGAGTTCGGCGGCATATTCACCCTTGTAGGGATTCTTCTTTGTGGCGGGCGGAGCGGGCTGGCCGGTGCCGTCAACGACACCGTTGTCCTCCAACAGCTGCTGAACCTCCTCGTAGGCATACCGGCGGTCACTGCGTATGACGGTATGAGCCAGGTGCCACGACTTAACGTTGGCATCGTCGTCCATCACGAAGATAACACTGTAGCAGAGCTTCTCCTCGTCGGGACGCAGTGAGCAGATGAAGTTGCAAAGATGTTCGGGCAGCATCGGGATGGTGCGGTCAACGAGATAGACGCTCGTAGCCCGCTTCTGAGCCTCCTTGTCGATGATGCTGTTTTCCTTGACGTAGTGAGTGACATCGGCAATGTGGACGCCGATCTCCCACAAAGCCCCCTCCTTTCTGATACTCAGCGCATCATCGAAATCCTTGGCATCCTTCGGGTCGATGGTGCAGGTGAAGACTTCGCGGAAGTCCTCACGGCGGCTGATTTCCTCAGCCGTGATTCCCGGCTCAATCTTGTGGGCGGCATCCTCCACGGCCTTCGGGTATTTGTAAGGCAGACCGTACTGCGCCAGGATGGCGTGCATCTCGACGTTGTTATCGCCCTCTTTGCCGAGCACGTCGATGACCTCGCCGACAATGTTCTTGGAATCCTTCGACGGCCATTGCGTGATTTTCACAACAGCCTTCTCGCCGTCCTTGCCGCCTTTCAGCTTCTTCTTCGGAATCAGGATATCGTGAACGAAGATGTTGCCCTCGGTGATGAGGAAGGCGAAGTCCTTCTCCACCTTCAGCTTGCCTACGGCCTGGTCAGTCTTATGGCTCAGGATGTCGGTCACCATCGCCTCCTTGATGTGGTTCTGGCGGCGGGCCATCATCGCCACACGGACGCGGTCGCCATTCAAGGCAAACATCGAGTTGCGCTCCGACACAAAGATAGGCTTGCCGCCATCGTCGGGCAGGAACGAATTCTTGCCGTTGGCCTTGCGGATGAACGTGCCCTCCTGCACCTGTCCCTTCTGGTTCAGACGGTACTGGTTGTCGCCCACCTTCGAGAGGTAGTCGTCCCAACACATCTCGTCGAGTGTGTCGATAGCCAGCATCTTGGCCGGATGCGTGTTGAGTTTCAGGGTCTTGAAAATGTACTTCAGCGAGTAAGTCTCATTGGGACTTGCAGTAAACAGCCCTTGCAGGGCTTCAGCCACGGCTTTCTTCGACAGCCGTTTTCCTCCTTTGTTCTTTCCCATAGTCATTAAGTTTTGATGTTTCTGAGGGCAAAGTTACGAAAAAACGAGGAAAATGCAAAAGGAAAACTCGTTTTTCTTTTCATTTTCAAGTGCCTAGGACTCGAAACTTGTTTCGCTTGGCTTGTCCAAGAACATAAGCAAAGCCAAAGTTACGAAAAAAAACAAACCGTCCAATGTCAGGAGGGGAAAACTACGTTAATCTTCTAAAAAAGCCGTTGATTATTCAACATTATTTCGTAACTTTGCAGCCCGTTATGAAACAATTACTGACCATATTGATGCTGATGTGTGCCATGGGAGCCATGGCACAGGAGGAAGAAGCCAGTGCCCCCACCTTTGTCCCTACGGTAAAGGTGAGCAAGGTTCTGGTGGATGGTGACAGCATACAGTATATGGAGATGTCGAACGTCTATGTCTATCCGCAACTGACTTTCAGCAACAAGCGTCAGCAAAGCTCATACATGAGGCTGGTGAACAATGTGAAGAAGACGTTGCCACTGGCCAAGCAGGTGCGCCAGATACTGATAGAGACGGCAGAATACCTCGAGATGCTGCCCGACGACAAGGCCAAGCAGGAGCATATCAAGCGTGTTGAGGCTAATATCTTGAAGGAGTACAAGCCGAAGATGAAGAAACTGACCTATTCGCAAGGCAAACTGCTCATCAAGTTGATTAACCGCGAGTGCAACTCTACCAGCTACGAGGCCATACAGGCCTTTATGGGACCTATCCGCGCCGGATTCTGGCAAGCCTTTGCCTGGGCTTTCGGAGCCAGTCTGAAGAAGGAATACGACCCTGACGGCACTGACCGTCTGACTGAGCGTGTGGTGCTCATGGTCGAGGCCGGTCAGTTGTAACCCAACTCCCTATTTTTCACTGTATAGCGTCTGTATGATGGTCTGTCCGACGGCCTGCAATGTATTCTTGTCGATATGTTTCATGTCATCGTTGACAGTGTGCCACGTAGGGCCAAAGGAGCTGGCTTCACATTCGGGGTAGTAGGGGATGATGTCGATACAGGGTATGCCGGCCTTCCGGTTGACAGGCAGGTGGTCATCGGTGATGGCACCACCCTCATCCTTGGGAAACAGGCTGCCAAATCCGACCGTCTCGGCAGCGTTCCATACTTTTTTCACAATACTCGGTGCGTAATACAGCGACACCTGCTCCTGATAGAAGCGGGCACCCTCGCCGCCCACCATGTCGAGCAGGATGCCGTAACGGGGTTTGGAACCCGTATTCTGCGTACTGTATTGTGCGGCCCAGTACTGTGCGCCGAGCGCCCATGTGTCGGCATCGCTACCCTCACTATCAGCCCACTGCGGTGTTCCCCAGTCTTCGGCATCAAAGCAGACGAAGTCGATGCCCACGGTCAGCGTGTCATGGCTTAACAGCCGTGCCACCTCGAGCATGACTGCCACGCCCGATGCACCGTCGTTGGCGGCCATGACGGGACGATGGTGGTTTTGCTCATCGGGGTCGTTGTCAGCCCAGGGACGACTATCCCAGTGAGCGCAGAGCAAAATGCGGTTCTGTATGTCAGGACGGTAGCTGGCCAGAATATTTGTACACTTCAGTGTGGTGCCATCGTAGCCGCTGAGGTCGGCCCGCTGCAAGGTCACCTCCATACCGTACTGGCGGAACTTCTCTGCTATCCATAATCCACAGCGTTCATGTGCCTCGCTGTTCATGGTGCGTGGTCCGAAGTCGCACTGCTGCTGGCAGAACAGATAGGCCGAGTCAGCCATGAACGTCGGGCCGACGGGTACTGCCACCGTGCTGGTTTCAGTGGTGCTCTTCTTGGTGTTGCCGCATGCCATCAGCAGCAGGGCAAGCATAGGTATGACAAATCGTCTCATCGTTCAATTATCGTTTATCTTTTTTGTACCAGGGCCATGACACGCAGGAAGTTGCCGCCCCAGATTTTCTGGATGTCACGCTCAGTATAGCGTCGGCTGAGCAGTTGGCGGGTAAACTGCAGCAACTCGGACGAGTCACGCAGTCCACAGATGCCACCGTCGCCGTCGAAGTCGGTGCCCAGTCCGACATGGTCGATTCCCATGACATGGATGGCATGCTCCAAGTGGGCTATGGCATCGAGAATGGTGGCTTCGCCGGCAGCCTTCAGGAACCCATTGTAAAGTGTCACCTGCATCACACCGCCGACGGCCGCCAGACGGCGCATCTGGTCATCGGTCAGGTTGCGGGGATGGTCGCAAAGGGCCCGACAAGAGGAGTGGCTGCAGACAATGGGCGTCTGGCTGATGTCGAGAGCATCGTAGAACGACTTCTCGTTAGCATGGCTCAAATCGACCATCAGCCCGAGACGGTTCATCTCGCGGATAACCTGCTCGCCGAAGCGGCTCACGCCATCGTGGGTGTTGCAGCCCCGACAGGAGTCGCAGATGTCGTTGTCACCATTATGGCACAGCGTGATATATACCACACCGCGGTCGGCAAAATGTTGCACGTTCTTCAGTTGTCCACCCAGGGCCAGTCCGTTCTCAATGCCGAGCATGATACTCTTGCGACCATGACGCTTGTTCTCGTACAAATCACCGGGTGTACGGGCTATCTGCAGATATTGGCTGTTCTGGCTGACGATAGTCTCTATCTTGTCAAAGATGAGATCGGCATACTGCGTCGGTCCCTGAACGTCGAAAGCCACCTGACTGGAAAAAGTCTCACCAATCTTTGGCTGCGGCAGGTAGGCCACCATGATGGTGGCATCCTGACGTCCCTCAGTCATCTTATGCAAATCGACAAGGATACGCGGATCGCGTTGCTCGAAGTGGATGCCTTTAGGAAAGAACATCGGCGTGTCGCAGTGGGTGTCGAGTGTAAGCACACGGTCATGAACCTCATGGGCATGACGATATGCCTGAGCCTCGCCAACAAGCCACTGGAACAACGGCAGGCCTTCTTCCATACACTCCGGATGCCACTGCACCCCGAGGATGCTCTTATACTCCGTGCTCTCCATAGCCTCGACAATGCCATCAGCAGCTGTAGCCACCACGCGGAACCGTTCACCGGGCTCGCTGACAGCCTGATGATGGAAAGAGTTGACATGTATGGCCGTCTCTTTATATATATTATATAAGGTGGAGTCTGCTTCTATCGTCACGCTATGGGTAGGTTCCGAACGGTCGGCGTCCTGGGAATGCTTGACCCCCAACTTTTCACCCTTTACTCTTGACTCTTCACTTCCCAAGTCCTGGCACACCTTCCCACCTAACGCCACGGCCAGTGTCTGGATGCCACGGCAGATGCCGAGCATAGGGAGCTGGCGATTGTAGGCCAGACGGGTTATCAGCAGTTCGGGCAGGTCGCGCTCCCGATTGATGCCATGCAGTCCGGGTACGGGGTCCTCGCCTGTCCACAGCGGGTTGATGTCTGCACCACCACTCAGGATGAGGGCATCCACGTGGTCAAGTGTTCCCATGAGCACCTCTTTGTCAGCCGACGGTGGAATGATGACGGGAACGCCCCCCGCACGGATGACCGACTGATAGTAGCCCCTGCCAAGTTTGCAGCAGAGGTCTTCGTAGTTGCCCGTAATGCCGATGACTGGTAGCCGACGAGCGGCAGGATATCCGGCATACACCTCGTCGAGGTGCGCTTGTAAATCAAAGTTCTTCAATCTTCAATCCTCAATCTTCAATCCTCAAAGTGTACTGGTATCTCGCGCTTGATGCTCTGCTCCAACGAGATAAGCGTCTCGGTGGACATGACGCCGTGGATGCCTTGCAGCTTGCCGTTCAGCAGTTCCATCAGCTGTTCGTTGTCGCGGGCATAGAGTTTCACCAGCATGGTGTAGGGACCAGTGGTGAAATGACATTCCACGACTTCGGGAATATGCTGCAGTTCCTCGACCACATCCTTATACATTGATCCTTTCTCCAACGAGATGCCAACGTAGGTACAGGTGGAGTAACCCAGACTCTTGGGGTTCACGTCGAAACCGCTGCCCGTGATGACATCGGCCTCTATCAGGTGCTGCACGCGCTGGTGGATGGCGGCACGCGAAACGTTACATTCTGCTGCGACATCCTTGAATGGGATGCGCGCATTTTTCGACAAGATGCTCAGGATTTTCTTGTCCAGATTGTCAATCTTTTCCATGATTAGGTTGTTCTGTTTACAATTTGTCAGCAAAAGTAGCTATTTTTACTGAAATGTGCAACAAAAAAGCGAGAAAAAATGTTTTATGGCACCTTACTGATAAAAAGTGAGTGAAAAATTTGCAGTTTCGGATTTTTTTCTTATCTTTGTGGCCAAAATGGACAATTTACATTTAATATCCTTAAACAACTAAACGTATGAGAAAAACAGATAACCTATTTATGAGTTCTATACTATTGCTGTTCATGACACTGTCGGCATTGCCGGTAAAAGCCCAGGATGAGGAATTCGGATTCTTCGACCATCTCGGAGGTGGCATTTCATTAGGTACCGACGGTATCGGCATCGACGTGGCTACCCCTCTTACCGACTGGGCTGCCGTGCGTGCCGGTATATCGTTCTGGCCAAAAATCAAGTATGAACGAAACTTCCATCTGAAGAACAACGATAACACGCTGACGGACAATGTCGATGTTGAGGCTAAGCTGAACATCTTTGACTTCAAGCTACTTGCCGACTTCTATCCCATCAAGACAAGTTCGTTCCATATCACTGCAGGTGCATTTATTGGCAGTGAGGATGCAGCGCATGCAACCAATACTTCGATGTTTATCAAAGACCCTGCCGATTATGGCAAGTTAGGACTTGTTTTAGGAGAATATCGCGTTACTACAGACAAGCAGGGTTACGCTCATGCTGATGTCAAGGTCAACAGTTTCAAACCCTATATCGGCATCGGTTTTGGACGAGCCGTACCAAAGAAGAGCCGCGTCAGCGTGTCGTTCGACTTAGGCGTGAAATTCTGGGGCAAGCCCGGACTCGGTGCCATGACTGAAGATGACTGGGGTGAGAAGAAGTACCATAAGTTCAGCTATAAAGACCTTGATGAGAACGATGACGAGGATCTCAAGGACGGCCTCAAGACAGCAGAGAAGATTATTGTCTTCCCCGTGCTCAACATCCGCCTCAGCGGTCGTATTTTGTAAGATTAAGGAATCAATAAATTAACAGAATAGCGTATGAAAAGATTTTTCTATTATGCTTTTGCTGCCATGGCAGCAATATGCATGACTGCTTGTAGCAGTGACGACGATGATGACAACAGCACCACGAATGAGGTGACCCTGCCCACTCCTGAGAATGCAAACGATGCTGTGCAGTTCGTCTTCAGCACGCCCAAAGCATCTGAGAGCACAGCCGAAGACGCCCCACAGATTAAGACCATCGACATCACCGAGAGTAGCGACATCATGATCGAGCTTCGCCATCCGGTCAGCGGCACGACCGTCTTTGTCAAGGAGAAAGCCACTATCAACGGAAACACCTACACCGTGAACGGCACCAAGGTAAGAGGTACTGTCAAGGTGGTGGAAAACGGTTCGAGGATTACCCGTTCAGGTTCTGCCAAACTGATTGTCAACTTAGATGTGATTTACACTTCCACTGAGGTTTACCAATTCAAGACAGAAGACGGATCGACTATTACTGTTATCAAGGAGACCCCGATGACCGGTGACACGGCTATGGACAGGCTGGCCCGCACATGGAACGTCCTGGGCATCATTCTCGACTTGAAGAGTTCTGATGTCAAGGCATACAAGAAATGGGAAGCCACAAATGGTATCATCGATTTAGAGAAGACCTTACTGAAAGAAGCCCTCGACCAGGGTGTCAACTTGAATGCCGACGAGCAGGCAGAACTCAAGAAGAAGGTGAAAAGTGTCACCATCACCAAGACGCGTCTCTTCTCCATCGACTACGTTGACGGCAGTGAGGACGCTGCCACCTGGAACTGGGCTGACAGCAACAAGTCTAAAGTCACTATTCAGTTAAAGGACGGCAAGATGGGCAACAAGTTCATCCAGGATGCCACCGATGTCAGCTTTGATTTCAAAGATGACCGCTGTAACATGAAGATGGTGACCACGTTCGATGATAACTCCAACAAGAAGTGGGATGTCACGTTGACAATACAGTTGCAGTCACCCAAATGAGCATGAGAAAAGCCTGGCTATAAGTAATTGAGCAGTTTACTGAACTGCTCAATTTTTATGAGCCACTCATGGTCAAATTCTTCGTAATGCTCCAATTGCCATGTAACAAGAGTCACGGGGACGGTTCTTGAGAGTCACGGGGACGGTTCGAACCGTCCCCTCAGAATTCGATCTCTTTTTATGTTGCAAACATAGTAATTGTGATTCTTTAATTGGTATAATTCAGTTTCTTGAAGAAATAGCCTGGTGCATCGTATGCCATGCCGTAATCGAGAACCATCATGTCATCCCTGAACCAACAAGTGCATTGCCTGCCGTCAAGATTGATGGTGGTAAAGACAGTGTTGTCGTATTTGCTGGTCTCAGTCTTGATGATTTCGTAGGAATAGAAACCAGATTCCATAAAAGGTTTCTTTTCTTTAGTTTCTTCCTTATTGATGACCTGCAGAGTGTGGTTGGAGTAGAAATACAAGGTTACTTCGCCTGCAGGAATTTCACGTTCCGGAGCATCGCCTCCAGCTATCTTGACTAAATGCCAAGCACCTTCAAGAGCCGTAGGATTTTCCTCGTATTTATTGACGCCTGCTATGGAGATGTCGGCGGCAGTGAAGATGCACTTCTCACCATCATACACCGAAAGCAGCTTGCTGCCCATAAAGGAACCCGGGACGGTGCCCCAGTCAGCGTATATGCCCGATTTGGAGCTGCCGATGCCCTCTACCCAGATGTCATCACCGAAATTCAGGCGGCGACGCTGCACACCATTGATGACAACGGCATCCACCGACTTGCACTCTCTGACTACAATGGTAATATCATCCATCGAACAGGTCTCCTTGTAACCTGGCTCGATTCCAAAGTCGAACTCCTCCTTCCAGCCCAACTCGCTCTGGCCGGTCATCGGATTACTCACCCTTTTGTAGGCATACACCTTGCTACCCTCTTCATAGAAGTAATGATTGGCATTGCTGTCATCCCCGTACCTGTAACACTGCTTACCGTCAAACTCCACCGGGCCCTCGATGGTGATGCTATGATAGACGGTGTCGGGGGCGGGGGCATTGAAATACACGGACATGTAGTTCCACGTCCGGCCATTCACCAGCATCTTGCGGGCATCAGTTGGCGTCGATTTCGCTTCTTCTACGGAGTCTTTCCCGTCCAAAATGCCCGAGTCGTCCTCGCCGTCGTTTCCGCAGGAAGCGAAAGCCAGTGCCAGCACGGCACTCATCAATAATAATCTGCTCTTTTTCATAGTTTTCCCTATTTAAATCCAAATTTACAAACCTGTAACCTTTCCTATGAATAGGATGAGATTGCTGCCCTTCTCTGTTATGGCGAAAAGGAAAGGACGGTTGGCCACAAACATTGGGTTGTTCATACCTGTAGTGAAGGTTGAGACCGTTACGGAAGCTGCCATCGTTCCATTCTCATCCACCGTTATCTTGGTCTTCTGCTTTATCAAACTTATGAAAAGGGGGATGGAAGGGTCTTTCAGCATTCCGGAGAAATCTGCATTGGAACGGCTGAAGGCTGCTTTCACGCCCATCGCCATCAGGGGAGTGTTCAGGTCTTGCTCTGTGGACACTTCAAACCGAGGCATCTGGAGTATGGTGCTTTTGCACTGCATATCTGTAGCCAACTGTTTCCAGCGTTCTGCCGTGAGGGTGTTGAGCAATTCGTCCATCGACATATTCTCGTCTGTCGGCAACAGCACCATCAGTCCATAGCTGCCATTACAGTATGGCAGCCTGACAGCCTTGACGGTCTCGTCTTCCCAATAGTCGAGTGGAATCATCTGAGACATCATAGGCACTTTCACCTTACTGCCGTCGGCAGCCGTGAAGTCCTGCAACGTCGTGTATTCCTTTTCAAAGCCATAAAGCCACTGAGCTTTGAAATAGACCGAGTTGAGCAAAATGGCGGCGTCTGATGAACGGACATCGCCCTGCCTCAGGATTTCGGGTATCACGCCCTTGGTCTGTTCGTTGCACCAGTCGTTAACGTGACCGACCACTTCGTCAGCCTTCGAGAAGTCCATACTTTCAACGTCAGCCTGATAGTATTCCTTCATATTAGCAGCGAACTGGCCGCTGAACTCTGCCCCGATACCCTTGTTGGAGAGCAGGGCGTTGGCAATGCTCAGTTCCACCTGTTCGTCAACCAGCGGGGCGTTGGTCATCAGGTTGCCGAAGAATTCGTTGATGGCCTTCGTGTCGTACTTGTCAAAGCAGAGGGCGCGCATCAGTTCCTGTCGGGTAGTGCCGTTGGCACCGTCATTAAGCATTCCCAGCATATAGGCTGCACTCAAGGGTGAAATGACCATGTCGCCCGAAGTGCCTTTGCTCGTTTCGCGCATCAGGTTCAGGGCGAACTGGTTGTTCTCGTCCACCATCAGTGCCTGACTGTCTGTCAGGATGATTCCCCCTGGTGTCTGTTCGACCACCGGCTCCACGACGACCTCTTCTTCCTGTGGCTCGCCTTGTTGCTCTTCTTGTTTGGCCACGGAATCATCATCAGACGAACAAGAGGTTTGCAACATGGCACTGAACAGAATCCCTGCAACAATACATAATACCTTTTTCATAATCTTCAATCTTTCTTTTTCCGCACCTGTTTTGGCACGTTGCTTGTTATTGGACAATGCAAAGTTACAATTTTTTTTGTATATAGCATCCTGTCTCTACACTATTTTGCTAAATAGACTCAATTTATTCGTTGTCACTTCTGATTCCCTTATTTAGAGTCCCCGCCGATTTTCTGGCTTACTTTTTATCCTCTTTTGTGGCTTCCTTTTGCTCCTTTGGCTTGGGCGTTATGGTGAACTCCGTCTGCGCAGGTTTACTGACGCAGTTCGTACCGAGGTCGACGCCCCAACCGATGAGGCCACCAATCAGGATATTGCCGAAGGCCCATCCGTTAACGGTCTTCGTCAGCACGATGTCGTCGAACTTGTAGTTTTCCGACGTTATCTGAATACGCTGTCCGTCTATATGGTGACGCTTTGCTTTCACGACAGTCGGAAGGCTCACGTCTATGTACGCCCCATCTTCCGTCTCGATGGTCACCGGCTCTGGCACGTTACCGTTGATGGTAATCTTAGGTGCCCCGCCCGACACGATGGTGGCGCATGATGACAACTGTATGGTTGCCATTGCAACCACTGTAGCGATACTCAATGTTTTTACAAGTTTCTTCATTGCTCTTATTTCTTTTGTATTATATTGTCATTTATTGAGGACAGAATCAAAATCCTGTCCACTTGATTCCTTTGTTTATTCGTTCCTCTGCTTATTTATATGCCATCAGGCACCTTTTTTGACCATGCAAACACCATGATACTCTTCATGCCTTCAACCCAGAAAAGGACGGTATCTGTAAGAATCGGTTTACCATTACACATGATGAAGTTTGAAGGACTGATTTTTATCGTTCTCCCAATGTAATCTTTACGTCTATCTCCGTAGTGGATAGGCAGACCACCTCTAAAATAAATCTCCAGCTTACCCTCTCCTTCTATGGAAATTGAGTCTTTATGATTTATCAAGGAGTCACCAAGGAGTATCCGTGTTGCTTGATTTTCATCATATGGTGTACGTAAAATACTCAAAGAATCAGGATACAGCATGAAATTACCATTCATGCACATATAGATATGATCCGTGTCAGCAGCAGAGATTCCAGTAATGACTATAGTCCCGCATTCATTATGTGGGCGATAGGCAAATTCTCCATTAGCCGTCATCCTATAAGCCGCCTCACAGCCATATAAGACTGCTAATATAAAAAGGAAAAAGATATTCTTCATTCTCATCTTTTTTATTATTTATAACGTGAAGAGTTAATCTTTATCGTCGGCGGTTCTGGTGATCATTTTTCATTTGCTACAATTTTGTATTACTCCGAAAGAGACGCCCGTCAGTCTTGCAAGCTGGCGAATACCAGCGCCGATGTCCTAGACGGATTCCAGAACATAATTTCGCCGCAGCTTTTCAAGGCTTTCTTGCTTGTCGTGGCATCTTGCATCGGTTTCTTGTTAGACTATGCAAAAGTAATAACATATTCTTAAACTGCCAAATTATTCGGACGAAAAATGATCACGGAACCGTCCCCCGATCATTCCGTCCCCCGATCATTCTTTTGTTATACTGACCGACCACAAGTTCTCCATCTTCGCGAAGCGTCGCCAGTTGGTCGTTCTCGATGCCGATGCCCGCATCGTCTGGCTCGTCGGCCAGCGCACTGACCAGCGCTTTGCCGTGGCCCCCTCAACGATGCAGGTGCTGCAGCTTCAGTTTATCCCCAACCTTTGCAATAAATAGCAAAAGTCAGACATCCGCTAAAAAGCAAACCCGTTTGTTTTGTTCTTCCGATATTATATCAACTCATCGAGTTGCTCGACGAAAGCAGATGACGAGAAAAAAGGAATGTCGGAGAAATCGTAGTGTCGGTGGTCATTAGTAATGATGTAGTCACAGCCAGCAGCCTTGGCACACTGGTATTGTAGCATGTCTTCGAAGTCTTTCACAGGTTGTGCTATAGCCGACATTACCTCCTCTTTGCCCAGAGGGAGTATCTCCACCACACCAGCCATCTGTTTAAGCGCGTCATACTTTTCCTCCTGTGAACGGCCTTTGATGATATACGCCATATTGGCGAAGGTAAGCGAAGATGCAAACAACAACACTTCTCCCGAGAATCCACAGGCGAAAATCTGCTCCGCGTCATCGGCCCCCGCACGGTTATCGATGTAGTCAATCAGAATGTTTGTGTCGAGGAATATCCGTTTCATCGCTCCATGATGTGTGCTAAGTGTTCATCCTGTGCTATCTCCTCGTCAGTGACGTTCACCATACCGCGTAAGCGCTTGAACTCTGCGGGCACCTGCCTTTTGGCCTTGGTCTCTTCCATAGACTCCGTGATGAACGTCACAACAATCTGCTTCTGCTCGCGAGTCATCCCCCGCAGCAGCCCCAAATACGGTGCCATTGGCGTCTCCTTGATTCTCTGTGCTAATGTCGTCATAATCGTAGTGTTATTTGTTCACGCCGCAAAGATACGAATAATATCTGAATAATCCAATAAATAACCAAAATAAAAGAGAAGTTGAACCCTTTAAATGAGAAAAGAAGTATGAGTCCTTATAACAGAGGGACGGTTCTTTTGTTATATTGATAAAAGAATTAACGGTTCTTGTTCTCATATTATTAACGGCTTATATCGACATTTATTGCGGGAGGAATCAAAAACCTGTCCCGCCGATTCACTGTCCCACGATTCATTGTATAATATAGACCAGATTCAAGGCCAACGTTCGCTGGTATAGTTCACCGTGGTCTTTTCTATCCTCAAAATTCGTAGTACCGATGTGCGCGCGTAACTCTATTTGTACACGGTCGCCTAACCCAACTGCCACACCAACAGGTATGGCAAAGCACATACCCCCTGAGGATAATTTGTCAGAATCGGTCTTTATCAACCACCCTGGCTGAAGACCCATCCGCAGGGACAGCCTGTTGCTTGCCAATGGATGGAGGTTAAACATTAGTGGCAGTGAAAGTGTTTTCATTTTATACTCGTTTACAAAAGTATGTACAGGGCCATATCTGTCATTTAGTGTACTGCGGCCCTTCACTCCGAAGTTTGCCAGCTCAAGACCAGCCGAAATACCAATTTCCTTTGTTATGCGGTACTCTGTCTCAAATCCGAACCCAACCTGCAGCTTATTACCGCCTGTGCTCTCATCGCTTGCGCTATATAGGCTGTAGAACACAGCCAAGTAGGGGCAATAGGTAAAATGTCCCACGGCATCCTCTTGCTCCGTTGTCTGTGCCGACGCCTTTGTGAGCAGCATCATTGCCCCCATCAATATCAATAGAATCTTTCTGTTCATTGTACGTTATTTATGTTTTTTTCATCTATTCCCAAGGTTCTGACTCATGCTCTTTCTCCGTCTTATCCCAGATATTCTGGAATGCCGCCGAGGAGATTAGTTCAAACGAGACGGAATACTCCAGTCGGTCGTAGTCGCCAGTCACGATGTCCCACATTCCAATGTCAAACTTCAACTCATCTGAGAAATCAAATCGCTCATAACCATTCTCGCCCATAATGACGGCACGACGCGGATACCACCACATATTGCCTTCAAAGTAGCATACGTCATCATTGTACTCAGACTTGAACCAGACGAGGCTTTCATTCGGAACTTGTTCGCTGTGCATCTGGATGATGACATCCTTCAACCGTTTCAGTTGCTTGTCAGAAACATCTGCCACAGGAATTGTCACTTTTATCTGCATAGAACCTAATCTGCTTGGTTCGTATGCCTCAATTGTAGCAATATTCTTTAGAAAGTCCAGCCTTGACAATCGCTTTCTGTAAACCGACGTCACATCCTGAGTATAAGGATTGACGAACGTGTTGATCCGAAACTGTATGACTTTGTTCTCTGTGTCATAGTCCCCTGAGAAACCATATTCCTCACTAAACTGATCAAAATCACCCGTCGGAGCAAATATGGATGTTATTCTTTGAACCAACGTCGTGACATCATCAGCGGCAGTCAATTCCATATTATCTGCTTTGGTGACTGCTTTCTCGGTCTTTTCTGTTTCAGAGGTTTTACGATTCGATTCTTCTTGATAAGGATATTTTAAAGTTCCTTTATCCCATTCTTTCAAGATTTTCATAGCATCAGAGCCGTGAATGTTACTAAACTTATTTGAGATATCTAACAGTACAGTTTTACATAAATCTTCGTATATCGGCAATAGAGCGTAAGCAGCAAAAGACCTCACTCCAACATCTTCATGATTAAGAAATATTTTTAGGTCAGAGAGATGGCCTTGTTGGTAAAGATAGGTCAACGCCTTCATCTCTTTGTCAAAATACTTATTTCCTAGTTTATAATCACCAGTTTCTGTTGCCTTTGACTGAGCAGCAGCACTTTCCTCTATTACTCTAATTGCTTCTTCAATACTTTTTAACTTCATTTTTTCTATTTTACTGTAATTATATCTGCTTTGCAGTAGGACTGTAAGCCTCACATTTTGTTTCTTGCTCTGACGATTCATAAGAAATTAAAGTCAAAAGCTGTAATATCAAAAACAGGAATAGCTCCCTTTGAATTAAAGTTCTCTATATATCTTATTGCGTCAGCGCAACTTCTTTGGGTATATTGAGAAAAAGTCTCATTCTTAATCCTGTCACAATACCAGTAGTCGTATGCATCTGAAATTGTTATTTTATTATTCTTCAAAAGATATACATCTATTCCTATTATGGGGACTACTTCTTTCAACATGAAGTTAACAAGCCAAAGAGAATCACGCCGATAATAGCCATTGCGTTCTGAACCTACAACTGGAAGTAATGAAACCCCCTCTATAGAATATAATTGGGCTATTTCTTGTATACTATTTTCAGTCATAAGAAACTTAGAAAAAAAATCACAGGGACGGTTCTGGTGATCATTTTTCATTTGCTACAATTTTTGTATTACGCCGAAAGAGACGCGCGTCAGTCTTGCAGGCTGGCGAACGTCGGCACCAAATATCTTGGAGGATTCCCGTACCGCTAAACTTTCGTGCTTGTCGTGGCATCTTGCATCGTTTTTTGTTAGACTTTGCAAAAGTAACAACATATTCTTAAACTGCCAAATTATTCGAATGAAAAATGATCACTAGAACCGTCCCCGTGACTCTATTAACGGCTTATATCGACATTTATTGCGGGAGGAATCAAAAACCTGTCCCGCCGATTCACCGGAACCGTTGTTTTTAAGTGGGTTAGTCCTCACATTCTAACAGTCTATAATAGTTTCCTTTTCCATCAATAACATCCTGTGAAAATAGTATTTGATAATTATTTGCTTTGTCCGTGAAAGTCAGAAGTATAAATTCTCTACTATCATAACTAAAATCCACATTAATCTTTTCTTGGTTGATATTATATCCCTCCCCACTATAATGGCCTTCTTTTGCTAATGTATTCAGTAATGGCTCATATTTTATTAATAATGAATCCAGTGCGGAATCAAAATCATTACCCATCCTATTTAGATATATTATTTTTGCACAACCATTGGTAATTGTAAATGTATTATTTTCATCAAAAATATGTTCTTCTTCCTTCTTTTCATCTTTTTCATCTGAACAATACCATGTTCTCAAATAATAATTACCATTTGTATCAAGTACGTCCGAATATTTTCCACTACCGCCAAAAATAATACCAAAAAACAACCTGTTGTCGTAATCAAAATAAACTTCTAATGGCTCTTTGATTACAATCTCCGAAGAAATGCCCTTTAGTTTCCGAAGAGAATCTAACGCAGTATCAAAATCATTGCCGATTTCTCCAACATATTTAAGTAATTCGTCGGGGCTTTCTTTAATTCTGATTTGAGTTAAATCAGCTGATATTTCAGTATTCTGGCTTGTATCAGCCGATGTTTCAGAATCTTTGTTACACGCGACAAGAAGCGCAGCAAATAAAATGGAAAATACAATCTGTTTCATGTGACTTTATTAATTAATGATTAATGATAATTTTTACTGTATTTGTCTGATTGGTTGATGAAATAGTTAAGAAATAAGTTCCTGTGCATAAATCAGAAATCTGCATTTGAAAGGTATAGTTACCTGTCTGTTGTATTTGTTTGGGTAGTACGGTCTTGATTTTTTGTCCGAAAAGATCCACCAATTCAATAGACAAAGGTATTTCCGTATTTATAGTATAAGTAATGTTTATAAATTTATTTGAAGAATCGGGAAACACTTTATATGAAAAATCAGATTTGCTTTCGATTTGAATTTCAGTCCTCTCATCATATTCTTCAGACACATTTTGTACTATCACATTAGATACATTCGATGCACATTCTACACAGTCATCAACATCTTCAATTTCTGCGGAAAACTCTGCGCCCGTTTGTACGGAAAAGCCTGGTTGTAACAAGATGCTGTTTCCTGCTCTCATACTTAGCGTGTTCCCATTATTAACATTTGCTGTTCCACTGGTGGTTATGTTTTCTTTGGCAATAACATCAGCATACTGGGTATTCGGCATATCACTACCTATAAATAACACATTGTTGTCTGGTTGCCTGAATGCCATTACAGTACTTGAGCGTTCATTCCAAACTCTTGCATTATTGTGAGTGGCAGCGGTTCCCATTGGTTCGCCACCATAGGTCACAAACGGATTTGACCAATATAATAATCTAGGACATGATCCACAAGCATTTCTATACGCCATAATAGTTCGCCATGTTTTTGATGGATTAACATATCCATGACCATAGACAAAAGGATTAGTGTCGTTATCAACATAGGGGTCATGCCTGCAACCTAGTAAATGTCCTATTTCATGTCCAAACGAATAGTTAGTAGTTGCGCAAATGCTATAAGTACTTACTAAGCAAAAAGCATCGGATTCTGTAGCTCCAATATTTGCGGCTCTGCCACATGCGTCTTTAGTAAAGGATAATAATACGCAAATGTCTGCCGAATATTTATTCCTCAAAGTATGAACTTCGTCCATGTATCCATCACCTGCATTTCTAAATCTAATCAAATCTGTTTTATAACCTATCTCGGAATAATTGGTTTGACCTGCATAGACAAGTTCGATTTGATAGTTTATTTGGCTGTTGATAAATGATTGATTTGTTAATGCTACTGCAGTCAGTATAGTGTTTTTTATGTCACTTCCGGAACTTAATGAATCCTTGGCGTTTTGAGTATATAAAACAAGAACTCTTATTTTGCAATCGTATGCCGCCGCCGCTCTAAGGATAGGGGATAATGTTACAACATCATCACTTTCAACATCGGTATCATGATTAGGGCTATTTACATCATCATAACTTGAACGGTGGCTTTCTTCATGTAAATCATCACATGCCTCTCTTAATAAAGAGTAGTCAACTGTTATAAGCGCGTATTGCTGTTTTCCAACCGTTTCGATCGTATACACTTCTTCATCTGTTTCTATCACACCTTGAATGTCATCATTCAATACAGAGATTAAAACGTGGCATCCCTCATTATTGTTACCAACAAAAACATAATTGTTGATACCTCTTGCGTCTATTCGCTCTTTTCTGATGGGTATATTTCTTTCGCCGAGTTGCAACGAAAAATCTTCGTATTCAAGAATTCTATCCAAGTTAATATCTACAAAATCAACAGAGATGTAGGCTTCGCTTTTCCGAAGTATTTCTTTTGTTTTTTCAGCGCTATTTGATACTTGCTTTGAACAAATCAATATATTGTCTTGACCATGTAAAAAGGTGGGAAAAACAATTAAAAAAAAGAAAAACAAAAAGTAATGTTTCATGTTATTATAATATTATGTTGAGATTAGAAATCAATAAGAGAAGTTCCTTTGAATTATTTACGTCAACCAGAAAGATGCTGTTCCGCACCCCATGAGGCATTGTCATGACACCGCAATGTTGGTGCAAAGATATAAAAGATTATTCATTCCACCAAACTTTCAACGAAAAATGATGGGATTCAGCACAGCCTTGGACAATACCGTATTGCTCTGACATATTGAAAGCAATAGTAAGGAAATGAATATAAAACGTAATATGGAGTATTTGAAAATAGTTGTCGATTATTTTGTGAAAATCATCTTTTTCGTATCTATTTCTTGTCCGTTAATCAAGAGGGTATAGAGGAACATTCCCTCACCAAGTTCCCAGCCATTGACGCTTACACTGGTAGCACTAGATGAAATCGGCAATTTCTTCAACATCTTTCCACTCATGTCGAAGATGCAGATGGCAGCATCGCGGACATCATCTGCTAGGCGGAAGCGTATGGTGGTCTGCTCTTTGAAAGGATTGGGTGTATTCTGATATAGAACATTCCTTTTAACTTCTTCAAAGTTTTCCAATTTGTTTTCTTTGTCGCAGGCAGAACGAGTCTTGTTTACATTTTCACCATTTCCATTTACCATGTCTAATTCTTGCTTTAACTCTTGCACACATCGAATAAGAACGGGAACTAATTCAATGTAATTAACAGAAAGGAATCCATCCTGCCCTTCTTTTACAAGATTGGGATATATTGTTTGAAGTTCTTGAGCAGAAACGCCAAAATGCAAAAGTGGCGTAGTGTTCGTGTTTCTTTCGACCTCCTGTTTTGTTGACGTGCTATCAGTAAACAGGTTTTTCAGATTATATTTAATGACATTCAATTTTGCTATCTTGTCAATTGCATTATCGGAGTCACCTTCTGAGATGTCTTTGATATTTTCCTTCAAACGAATGTCAGACGAGGTGTAAACATTGGTTGCAGTGAAGTCTCCCTCGACACGAGTCTCACCTCTAAAATATCCAGCATATTGGGCACCTGCTGTATAGAGGGAAGGGCTCGTAAATTCACCTGTCATCCCAAATATACCTGCTCCATATGATGAACCAGTAACATGACCGACAACACCGAAACTATTGAAAGTACCATCCCCCGCTTCACCCCAAACGCCAACAGGTACGTATATGTTTTCATTTGAAGGATGGGCTTCACCTTTCACAGCAACTCCCCTATAATTAAATTCATCCCTTACAGATGAATATAAACCGTATTTCGTACTAGCTAGTACGTTTGCAGCTGTGTCACCTATATGAACCATAAGTTTCGATGTGACAGGTGTTGATGATGCCATGCGTAAAGTACCATCGCTTTTTACTTTCAACTGCGAAAAACCTAGCATGCAGTTGAATGTAATCATTGAAATTGCAAAGATTATTTTTTTCATAAAGCTTTTTTGTTTTGATATGAATAATTGTAGATAGGTAACCAGCAGAAATCATGTGCAAAGATAGTGCATTATATCCATTGTGGAACAAAAACGGGCGTTTCAGATTTAGCGCCAAAAGATGGAATCTTCGTTTCAAAGCGAAATTATTTATTTGATTACCACCAGTTTATCTCATTACCAGATAACTGAAGAAATGAAACGCTAAGGTTGAGCTATAATCAAAAAAGAGGAGCCACTTCTTAAAATTCTCTAAGAATTATGCCCGATGTTTTGTTCTTTGTGATTGTCTTTGTATTTTTGCATTCGTAATCATGTCCCTTCTTCCGGAGGGCTGATGACAGAGCATTTAGAAGGAAGTTATCCCAATCCTAAAACTTCGGAAAAGTATAGTCAGGGATAATGGACAGACAAATGCTCACGTCTATGGTATGTTGCCAAATGGCTACTATCATACCGGGCGTGGGCTGTTGTTCATTATTTGGCACAGGCTTCCGAAGGCCTTAGGATTGATAATGGCGACTGAACACGCCTTTATCTTTTTCTATTTGTTCGACAAGTGTTTCACTAAACTCAATCAGGTGATGGACGTAAAACAGCTTGGCGGAAGGCTTCGGATGATTCGGAAGCACTTGGAAATAAGTCAGCAGCAACTGGCTGAAGCTACTAACCTTACCCAGCCAACTGTCTCGCGGCTGGAAAACGGTGAAGAGGTGTATGCGTCTGCCTTGTTAGCGGTTCTTGGCTTCTATCAAGACAAGGTAAGTCTTGACTATCTCCTTGACTCAACTCTGGATACAGACAACGAGCGGTTATATTGCAGTCGCCACGAGATGCATCAGAGAATTGAACGCCAGTTGGCAGCTATTGCCCATAGCCTTGATGAAAGTCTGGAACAAATGGCCGCGTTGAGAAATACAATCTGAGAAATCCTTTATTCCAAAGGCTTTGTCCTACTCCTAATGGAGCGAAGACCTTCTGCAGACAATCCTAAAATACGCCGAACCTCCTCATCACTCTTTCCCATCTCCTTCAAAATCAGGTAGAACAGATTATGGGCCGACAGTTTTGAAGACCTTTCCACCTTCTTCAGCCGACAGTAGGATTGGTAGTTGATGGCAGCATAGTAATTGTTGAACAGGCTTTCCTCCTTACTGCTCCACCTGCTGGTAGTACCACCACCCATGATATGTTCGTATAGCATCCTGCCCCGTTTCAGCTTCGGGGCCTCGTCATCAAGCAGTTTCTTGATGTCCTTGTTGAGATTCTTGATGGCAAGTTCTGCATTCTTAGCCTCCTCTTCCAGTTCGGTTATTTTCTGGCCGTATTCTTCCTCGCGGCTCTGCATTTCCCTTATTTGGGTCAAGGCATTGTCCCTGTTGCTTTTCAGTTGGCAAATCTCCGTAGTGTAGGCATATAGCTGCATCTGATGTTCTCTTTGCAGGGCTTCCTCCTTTTTCCTTCGTATATAGATGTAGAAGGCCATGACACCCAGAAGGATGACAAGTCCAATCAGTATCCACTGGGTGTTGATCAGCTTCTTGTCAGCCTCATGCATAGCCACTTCATGGTCAAAGCGCAGTTGCAGGTCTTTGATGGTGTCGTTCCTCAGCATATAGAGCATACTGTCCTTGATGGCAATGGCTTCGTCCACGTACTCGCTTGCTTCATCCAGTCGCCCACGCTCAAGGTCATACGACAGAATACTATGAATCAGATTGGCTTTGTCACATCTTCCCCCTGCTGATAAGGCTTTCTTCCAAAGCCTGTATGCTTCTTCCTTATTTCCCTCAGAATAATAAATATCGGCAAGATGCTCAATGGTTCCTGAGTTTTCGCTGTAAGTTAAAGCCTGGCAAAAGAATTCTTTGGCCTTTTGGGGGTTAGTCATTTTATAGAGCAATCCGATGTTTGTAAGGAATGCTGCTTTGTCCGAATCATAAACATAGTGTACAAGTGACTCAGACTTTTTTATATAGAAATATGCGCTGTCCTGCTGTCCTATGTTATAAAAAGCAAAACTAAGATTGTTGTAGGCGCCAACCATCCAGTTCCTGTTTTGTACTTCTTGAGCTATGGCTAAAGCTTTTTTGGCGTATTGGATCTGTAAATGATTGTTTTCACATAGACCATTGAGAAAAGACAAGTTCTCGGCAATCTTAAACTGAATCTGGTCATCATCGGTATTCTTTGCCAGACGCTCTGCTTCCTTTCCGTACCAAATAGCCTGCGGATAGTCCTGTTGTAATCTTGAGCGGGCTGACTTGTAATAATAGCAATTAGCAAGCTTTTGATTGTTCCCTACCTTATTATAATAAGCTATAGCCAAGTCAAGCAATGAGTCTGAAGACAATGGCTGATTGGTGAGATAGCCTAACTGCGTAGCCAAAAGATAATAATGCGCCTGCTCTTCCTCCGTCATCATGGACGCATTACCAAGGTCAGACAGAACCACACTGGCAGAATCATATTGCTCCTTGACTACCAGAGAATCAATTAGACTGAGCCGCTCTGATACTTGAATGCCATTACAGGCAGACAGAAGTATGGCGTATAGAAAAAGCATTTTCTTCATAATGACGCTGCAAAGTTAGTCTTTTTTATTTGAAGAAGCAAACAGATTATGTCATTTTGTGTCTTCAGTCCGTTATTAACTATGCTTATTCTGCATATAAAGGCGTTTCATATAGGCCTCGTTTTTGTTGAAATACTGCATAACCATCTTAAAAACAAACAAATATGTCCAACGAATCTGAAACGCTGCTATTGCGTCATTTATGCAGATTCTTTATAATTTTGCAGCGTTTTTCTAAACTTAAACAACATGAAAAAAGTATTATTTGTATTGTTAGCGGGGTTGTTGCTGACCCCATCAGAGATGTTTGCTGACAAGTATAACAGTAAGCAGGTACTTCCACTTAACCCTCCAATCAGGACACCTACCCAGAATTCCATCAATCTGTATTTGGATGAGAACACGGGCTACCTGGCTATCACTCCGAACTACGACATCATCGGACTGAACATCACGATTACAGGTAACAGTGTGACTTATTTAGACACGACCATGTCGCTGTCAGCTGGTCAGAGCTACACCGACTGTCTGAACTATCTGAGCGTGGGGACTTACACCCTGACTTTATCGACTTCTGACGGTATCGTTGCCCAGTATGAGATTACGGTCGAGGAAGATTAAGGTAGTCATTTCCTGATTTTTGCAAACACTTTATGATGCCACTCTATTATAGGGTGGCATTTTTTACACCTACTTTATAATACAAGGAGAATTGAGATGAACAAGGAAACAAAGATTGACTTGAAGAAAGCAATGATGAAAAAAACGTAAGTGAAACACAGCTGGCAGCCCGTATGGGCATCAGCCAACAGTACCTGAATGCCATCAGTTGTGGCAGGAAGAATGTCACAATAAAGAAGTTGGAGCGCATCGCCGAAGCCCTCGGGATGACGCTCCATATTTCGTTTGAATAGCCTGCTACAACCCCGCAGGTTGTATTTTCGCGCTGCGACCGGAAGTGGTGGCGTAAAAGCTTGCATGTGTCCTTCTGTTTCAGTATCTTTGCCCTATGGAAAAGAAATCAAAGAAGAAGGAACCGTCGGAACGGAAGAAGAATTGGAAGGAGTACATGGCCACGGTGGAGGACATTCAGAACTTCATCATGGACAGGTTGATGCTGCGACATAATGTCATCACGCGGCGGGTGGAGTACCGCCTGCCGTCGAGCTATGAACATGAGGGCACGGAGTGGCAGCCCGTCAATGACCGTTTGGTGAACTCGCTGTGGGCTGAGTTGTCGGCGACGAAGGTGGTGCGGGCGCAGGACATCTACCGCGTACTGGAGTCGGACTTCGTGCCGGAGTTCAACCCGTTCCAGTTCTACCTGGAGCACCTGCCACCGTGGAACGGCGAGGACTATATCCTGGCCATGTCGGTGTCGGTAAGCGTGCGGGGTGAGGAGGAGGAGCAGATGCTGTTTGCGCAGTACCTGAAGAAGTGGCTTGTGGGCATGGTGGCGGGATGGATAGACCCGACGGTGGTGAACAACGTCATCCTGGTGCTGATAGGCGAGCAGGGGTCGTACAAGACCACGTGGTTCAACCACCTGCTGCCGCCTGAGCTGCGGCAGTACTTCTACACGAAGACCAACGCCAACCGCATGGGGCGTGACGACCTGCTGACGTTGGCGCAATACGGGTTGGTATGCTGCGAGGAGCTTGACACCATGCGGCCGTCGGAGCTGAACCAGCTGAAGGCGGCGGTGACGATGCCCTCGATAGACGAGCGGGCAGCCTACGCCCACTACCATGAGCACCGCCCGCACATCGCGTCGTTCTGTGGCACGGGCAACAACATGCAGTTTCTCAGCGACCCCACGGGCAACCGTCGGTGGCTGCCCTTCGAGGTGGAGACGATCACGTCGCCGCGCGAGGTGCCCTTCGACTACGAGGGCATCTATGCGCAGGCGTATGCGCTCTACAGGCAGGGTTTCCAGTTCTGGTTCTCCCGTGCTGATATAGAGCAGCTGGCGGAGCACAACCGACAGTTTGAGACACCACGCCTGGAGGCGGAGCTGGTGCAGCAGTACTTCCGCAAGCCTGTTGGCGGGGAGCCGGGCGAGTTCATGCCCGTGTCGCTGGCCCTGCAAGTCGTTGGGGCGAACATCACGCAGAAGCTCTCCACGGTGTCGCTGGGCCGTGCCTTCGTGGAGCAGGGTTTCGAGCGTCGCACGTTCCGCAACGTTCGCGGCTATGTCGTCGTGCGCCGTTCGCCGGAAGAGATGCGTTCGCTGCGCGGCGTCATGGCCCAGGTCAAGGGCGATACAGATACAGATGTTACAGATGTTTTCTGAAAAAAGTCTCCTGCGTACCTGCGCGCACATACGTACGCAGGAAAGTTTTCCTTAAAAACAAGTGTATTGATCTGTATGTGTAAGTATGCTATTAGCACCTCGTAAGTATAGTGTTTAGACAAAGTAAGTATGATACTTAGACAATGAAAACAATATGAAAATCAAGAGTTACCCCAAGTCAGAGCTTGCCCTGATGTATTTCCCTGACAGCACGCCGCATGTGGCACTAAACCGGCTGAACAGTTGGATCAAGCGGTGCCCACCACTGGTGGATGCCCTCGCCGGCTGCTACCAGAGCAAGAAAGCCAAGTATTATAATCCAAAGGCCGTTCGGATGATTGTGGAGTTCTTGGGAGAACCCTGAAAAGAAGTGTACTTTATCGTATTGTCGTGGACGGTTGCGCCCGTTGTGCATAAATCACTCCTTGCTGATGTAGTACCTTTGCAATATCAGAGAAACACTCTGAGACGACGAGGCAAGCGCGCAGCCAAATCGTAAATTGTAAATCTGTAAATCGTAAATTACCATGATTTTGTACGTTTTGAAGCAGAACAAGAACACTGCATCCAAGGCTTACGGCAAGTTTTTTGCCTACCCCGTGATTGAAGAGACCATCGACCTGGATGACTTGGCCGGGCACATGTCGAACCACAACACCCCGTACTCGAAGGGGGCTATCAAGGGCATGCTCACCGACATGGTGTCGTGCATCAAGGAGCTGTTGCTCGAAGGCAAGAACGTGAAGATTGCCGACCTGGCCATCTTCTCATTAGGCATCAAGAACAAGTGCGGTGCCGCTACCGAGGACGAGTTCAGCATCTCGAAGAACATCAAGGGCGTGAAGCTCCGTTCCCGTGCCACCGGCGAGCTGATCACCAGGAGCCTGAACCTGGTGGCCTCGCTGAAGAAGGCCAGTGCCACCACGAAGCCAGCTGCGCCTGACAACACCGGCAACACCGACGACGAGAACCCGTAGCCTATTTGTCTCACGGATGATTATTTAATAGTCACACAGATCTCACAGATCTCACGGATGATTATTTAATAGTCACACAGATCTCACGGATCTCACAGATTTTTTTCCCCTCCTAAGTAGGAGGGGTTAGGGGTGGTCTGAACAATCTGTGGGATCTGTGGGATCTGTGTGACGATTTACTAACACAAACAACTAAACCAGACTTAACGTTATGAAAATGCTGAAAGACCTGAAGACCTGGAAGACCATCATCCAGTTCATTATCACCGTACTCACCGCCATCGTCAGCTCGTTCCTCACGCAGAGCTGCATGAAATAAAGTAATTCAACTTTCTCAAGTTTTATAACGACCACGAATTTAACGAATTAAACGAATTTTCTATGCAGGATGTTATGATGCATCTAGATGCAACGAATTTCACGAATTGGCTAGCGCCGGCAAGAAATCGCTTGCGATTTCATTCGTGAAATTCGTTTAAATTAACAACGCGCAGCCAAATTCGTGAAATTCGTGAAATTCGTGGTAAAAAAATACTTACGATACTTGAATAAAGTAATACTATGCGTAAGATTGATATGATTGTCATCCACTGCAGCGCGACGCGCTGTGACCGACCATACCCAGTGACGGCCCTTATACGCGACCACGACAAGCGGTTCGGATACACGGGCTACCACTATTACATCACCCGCGACGGCCGGACCTACCAGACGCGCCATGAACAGTTGGCCGGTGCCCACGCCGTGGGTTACAACCAGCACTCCTTGGGCGTGTGCTACGAGGGAGGTCTCGATGCCAACGGCACCGCTGCCGACACAAGGACGCCGAAGCAGAAAAACGCGCTGCTGGCCCTGCTGAAGAGGCTGAGGGCTGCACACCCCGATGCCCGGATTGTTGGCCACCGCGAGCTGCCTGGTGTTCACAAGGACTGTCCCTGCTTCGACTGTAGCGAGTACAAGACCCTCTAAAGATTCAACAGTGTCAAACTCAAAAATAAATAAGGGGATTTAAGCCGATTAAAGGTAATTGAGCAGTTCGCTGAACTGCTCAATTTTTTTGAGCCGCTCATGGTCAAATTCTTCGTAATGCTCCAATTGCCATGTAACATGAAATGGGATGTGGATGGCCCAGGCCCCGATGGCCAGTGCCGGAGCAATATCGCTCTTCAGCGAGTTGCCCACCATCAGCAGTTCCGAGGGGTGAATCTGCTGATGCTCGCACAGAGCCAGAAACTCGTGCTGCGTCTTGTCGCTGGTTATCTCCACATCGTCGAAGTACTTCAGCAACCCTGAGCGCTTGAGCTTGTTCTCCTGATCCTGCAACTCGCCCTTGGTAAAGACCACTTTACGGTAACCGTCAATACAGGCTAAGGTTTCCTCCACACCGGGCAGCGGAGTGGCAGGCAGGTGTAGCAGTGACTTGCAGCACTGGAGCAGCTGTGACAGTTCACCGGTGCTGACATGTGTGCCACCCACCCGCAGTGCGGTCTCGATGATGGATATAGTGAAAGCCTTGCAGCCATAGCCCAGATCGGCCATGTTACCGCTCTCAGTCAGGAACAGCTCCTGGGCAGGATTGTCGCAATAGGGTGCAATCAACTCGTACAGCCGGTTCTCAACCTGCTCGAAATGCGACTGACAGTCCCATAGCGTGTCGTCGGCATCGAAGGCAATGACCTTCCACTTATTCATATCTGACTATTTCATCACTTCTACTATCACCTCACCAGTACAGGCATTGGGCTGCTGGATATGCAGCATCTGACAGACCGTGGCGGCGATGTCGGTAATATGCACCTCGCGCGAGGTGGCGCCGTGGGTTATCTTCCAACCATAGAACAGCAGGGGGATGTGAGCGTCGTAGGGGTTCCATTCGCCATGGGTCGTGCCCACCGGCGACGACCACTTGCCGTAAGTATAATAGCCCGGTTCTGTAACCACCAAGAGGTCGCCTGAACGGCGGTAGTGGTAGCCCATGAGGGCACGGTCACGGATAATTGCGGGCAACGCCTGCTGGGCAGCATGCTCATAATCGACGACGAAGCAGACGTGCGGAGCCTGACGCAGATACTCCATGGCTGCCTCCTTCACCTGCTGAAGGTCAAGTCCCTGCTCACTGATGGCCTTGCGGTCGAAGAAATAGCGATAGTCTATCTCGGCAGAGACGACGGCTTTTTTGTTACCCAGTTTCTTGGCAATGTAATCTTCTACACCATTCCTCATGTCAGGGTCACGCCATTTGCCTGCAGGCAGTTTGTGGTCTGTCATGAACTGATAATTATGGGCAGCACCGTGGTCGGCGGTCAGAAATAGCAGGTAGTTGTCTCTGCCCACCTGTTCGTCAAGGGCTCTCAGCAGCCGTCCCAGGTCTTTGTCCAATTGCAGATAGGCCGCGTCCGTCCGTTCGCCACGTGTACCCCACTCATGGCCGATAACATCGGTCTGTGAATAGCTCACGCAGAGCATGTCGGTCTTCTTGCCCCTGCCCAGGCGCTCACCCTTCAGGGCGGCTATGGCCATGTCTGTGGTGATGGTACCGCATAGTGGGTATCTTCCGATGTCCTCACCCACCTTCTGCAGCTCGCGATTCTGTTTCAGTCGTTTGTTCTCCTGACGCGCCCAGTCGGGCAATGCCGTCATATAGTAAGTAGAGGTAATGAACTGACCGTTCTTTGTGTCCAACCAATAGGCCGCCGTGGCCGAATGGCCGGCGGGCAGGATGGCCGCACGGTCCTTGTAGCTTATGCCGATGACTTTTGACTCAAAGTCGGTGTGCAGGCGGAGCTGGTCGCCGATGGTCGTTGACAGCATGTTTCGGGGCGACATTCTCCCCTTTTTCTGGTTGTCTGTACCCACCACATCTACAGTAGTGTCACTGGTGCAGTAGGTTTTGTTGCCGTCGATGTAGAAGTTGTTGCCGCAGATGCCGTGGAAGGCTGGTGTCGTTCCGGTATATACTGAGGTGTGGCCAATGGCGGTTATCGTCGGCAAGTAGTTTATCAGGCAGTTGTCACACGAGAAGCCTCCGTCAATCATTCGTCGCAGACCGTCCCTCGTGAAACGGTCGTAATAGCGCGACAGGTAGTCCCACCGCATTTGGTCAACAACAATACCAACGACCAGTTTCGGTTGCTCGCCGAATTCCGGATGTGATGCCATGGCTGTCAGCTGGGCTGAGAGCAGGGCAAGTAACAAGCATATCTTCTTTACCTTCATGTTATAGGTTTGTTATAGTTTTATAGTCTTCATGAATACTTTCGGCCATCAGACGGTAGATTTGACGCGTACGCTCGTCTTTCAGGAGACTGAGCTGCATGTCCATGACTTTGGTGTCGTTGCGTACCATTGGTCCCGTCTGAGCCTCACGGGGTGACAGGTAAGAAACCTTCCGGGCCGTTTCCTCAATGAGAGGCAGGAAGAGCTGAAAGTCCGTCTGCTCTTCTTCAAGCACACGTTCGGCTAAACGGTAGCAGTGGTTTGTCAGATTGCAGGCCAGCACGGCTGCCAGATGCAGCTTCTTACGGCGTTCTGAGTCGGCTGGCACCACCTGTTCCGAGATGCTTGCTGCCAGGGTGTGTATCATGGCCAGTGCCTCCGGGTCGGAGGCTTCTATGAAGCAAGGTATGGGACGGAAGTCCACGCGACGGTTCTTGGAGAATGTCTGCATGGGGTAGAGCACACCATACTGGCGGGCCTTGTCGCGGAAGACGTCCATCGGTATGCTGCCCGCCGTATGGATGAACAGACCGTCGGGCCTGTCACCGCAGACTGCTGCTGCAACCTCGCTGAGAGCATCATCCTTCACTGACAGGACATAGACGTCGGCATCTCTGCGTATTTGCTCCACTTGTGTCGTGAAACCGCATCCTATCTGGTCAGCCAGTAGTCTTGCATGATTCTCTGTGCGGCTGTATATCTGCACTATGTCATTGCCGGCATCTCTCAGGGCCAGCGATAGTTGTGTGGCCAGATTGCCAGAGCCTATGATAACAATTCTCATTCCTTAAAGGTGTTTGATGGAGGCAGCAATACGGTCAAGTATCAAGTCTGCAGTTTCTTCCTTTGTACACAATGGCAACTCCACAGTGTCCGAGGACGAGATGAGGGTCACCTTGTTGGTATCGACAGCAAAGCCGGTCTTGGCCTCTGCGATGGAGTTGGCACAGATAAGGTCGGCGTTCTTCTTGGCTAACTTGGCGCGAGAATTCTCTATCAGGTTCTCTGTCTCCATCGAGAAGCCGACAAGTAACTGGGATTCGGACTTGTGGTCGCCCAGATAGCCTAAAATGTCCTTGGTACGGGTTAGGTGAATGGCGAGGTCACCGTCCTGCTTCTTCACTTTCTGGGTGGAATAGTCTTGTGGCGTATAGTCGGCCACGGCACTGCACATCACGATGACATCGCTGGAGGCACTTCGTGAGGTGATGGCCTCGAACATGTCTTGGGCGCTCTTGACGCGGACGGTGTCGATGCCGACAAAGGGTTGCAGACTGACGGGGCCTGACACTAACGTCACCTCGGCCCCCCTTAATACGGCCATCTTGGCCAAGGCGTAGCCCATCTTTCCCGAGGAATGGTTGGTGATGTAGCGCACTGGGTCGATGGACTCCTGCGTGGGGCCGGCACTGACGAGTATCCGCTTACCTCTGAGGTCCTTCTCCTTCGCGATATGGAGCAGGATGTGCTCCAACAGCAGCTCCTCGGCAGGCATCTTGCCGCTGCCTATGTCACCGCAGGCCAGTCGCCCTACGGCAGGTTCTATGAAGTGGTAGCCATAACGTTGCAGCTTCAGGATGTTATCCTGCAAGATGGGATTCTCCCACATGCCTGTGTTCATGGCTGGCGCTATCAGCTTCGGCGCTTTAGTGGCCAGCAGGGTTGTTGTCAGCATGTCGTCGCAGATGCCGGCTGCCAGCTTGCCGATGACGTTCGCCGTACAGGGAGCCACCATGAACAGGTCGGCACGCTTGGCCAGCGACACATGCTTCACGTCGAACGAGAAGTTGCGGTCGAAGGTATCGGCAATGCACTTGTTGTCCGTCAGTGTCTCAAACGTCATGGGCGTGATGAACTTCGTGGCGTTCTGGGTCATAATGACGTGTACGTCAGCCCCCAACTTCACCAGCATCGAGGCGAGATTGGCGGTCTTGTAGGCAGCAATGCTTCCCGTCACGCCCAGTACAATGGTCTTTCCTGTCAGCATTGGCGGTGTTATTGTTCTATGAGCAGTCCGTGCTTCTCGTAGTTCGCCTTCCGGACGATGTTGTTGTCCTCGTCAACGAACAGCACTGTCGGTTTGTGGCTCTCCGCTTCCTCTGGGGTCATATAGGCGTAAGCCATGATGATGACTTTGTCGCCTACGTTGACAAGCTGTGCGGCGGCACCGTTCAGGCAGATGATGCCCGAGCCTTCCTCGCCGGCAATGGCGTAGGTCTCGAAGCGGTTGCCGTTGTCGATGTCGGCAATCTCCACTTTCTCGTACTCCAGGATACCCGACTCACGCAGCAGTCGTGAGTCGATGGTGATGCTGCCCACGTAGTTGAGGTCAGCCTGCTTCACCACGGCACGGTGAATCTTTGCCTTCAGCAGGGTTATTTCCATTCTTAGTCTTATATGTTTACGATGAAGTTGTCAATGAGTCGTGTCTTACCGATATATACGGCAATGGCAATCAGTGTCTCGCCCTCAATCCTCGGTGTGCGCTGGATGTTCTCGAAGTCAACCACCTCAACATAGTCGATACGTGCCATAGGCTCCGTCTGCAGGTTATCACGGATGATGTCGATGACTCTTTGGGCATCGCGCTCACCAGCGTCGATGGCCTCACGGCCCTTTTTCAGACTCTGTGACAGTATCAGGGCGGCCTTGCGTTCCTCCGGGTTCAGATAGGTGTTGCGGCTCGACTTCGCCAGTCCGTCGTCTTCCCTGACAATGGGGCACGGTACGATTTCGAGCGGGAAGTTCAGGTCGCGGACAAAACGCTTCACCGTGGCCAGCTGCTGTGCATCCTTCTGTCCGAAATAGGCACGGTCGGGGGTTACGATGTTGAAGAGCTTGCCCACCACGGTGCAGACTCCGCGGAAGTGTACGGGACGCACGGCACCGCAGAGCAGCTCTGTGGTTTCTGTGGTGTCGATGAACGATGTAAAGTGACCAGGGTACATCTCCTCGGGCTCCGGATTGAAGATGAGGTCGCCGCCGGCCTCCTCCACGGCTTTCATGTCGCGGTTCAGGTCACGCGGATAAGCCTCAAGGTCTTCGTTGGGACCAAACTGTATGGGATTAACAAACACTGAAACGACGGTGCGGTCGTTCTGTTCAGCCGACTTGCGTATGAGGCTCTGATGGCCCTCATGCAGGAAGCCCATCGTAGGCACCAGTCCCACGGTCAGTCCCTCACTGCGCCATCCGGCTACTATCTCCCTTACTTCTTTTACAGTCTTAACTACCTTCATCTTTGTTTTCTTTATGTGTTAAAATGGTAAAACCTCTTTGTTCAACTCTGCCAGCACATCGTCACTGATGGCAAAGGCATGGACTTCGCCTGGGAACGTGCGCTGCTCACAGTCTGATTTGTACTGCTTGAAAGCCTCTAACATGACACTGTGCAGGTCGGCGTATTTCTTGACGAACTTCGGCACGAAACCGTTGGTGTAGCCTAACATGTCCTGATAGACCAGCACCTGACCGTCGCAGCAGTTACCGGCACCGATGCCGATGGTCAGTATCCCTGTGCGTTCGGTAATCATTCTGGCCAGTGCCTCGGGCACACATTCCAGCGTCACGGCAAATGCACCGGCTTCCTCTACGGCCTCGGCATCGTCAAGCAACTTGCGGGCTTTCTCCAACGACCTGCCCTGCACCTTGTAACCGCCGAAGGCGTTCACCGACTGTGGCGTCAGTCCTATGTGCGCCACGACGGGAATACCTGCCTGGACGATGGCCTTGATGCGGTCGGCATATTCGCGGCCTCCCTCCAGCTTCACTGCCTGGCAGTTGGTTTCCTTCACAATGCGTCCGGCATTGCGCACGGCGTCTTCTACCGATGCCTGATATGACAGGAATGGCATGTCTATGACCACCATCGCCTCCTTGACACCGCGACAGACGGCCTGTCCGTGGTGTATCATGTCATCGACGGTGACTGCCAGCGTGTTCTCGTACCCCAGCATGACGTTGCCCAGCGAGTCGCCTACTAAGATCATGTCTATACCAGCCTCATCCATTGTCCGGGCCGTATTGTAATCGTAGGCCGTGAGCATGCTCACGGGAACCTTCCCCTTGCGGTCCAGCAGGTCAAAAATAGTTCTTCTCATTACTGTAACTTTACTTTGAGGGTGCAAAGGTACGAAAAAATGAGAGATGAACCAAATATATTTGAAAAAAGACACCTCGATTTTCGGCAGAAAAGTTGTCAGGTTTGCCGTTTTTATATTAAATTTGCAGCATGAAACAAATGGAAGTTCTCTGCAAGCAAGGCGGACAAGTAAAATCGAACGCCCGACAGATCATCGAATATATGGAGTCACTGCGTAATGACGGGCAGCGCAAGGTGCTGATGGGCTTTTTCAAGACAGGCCCTGGTGAATACGGTTTTGGCGACGAGTTCTTGGGACTGAAGGTGCCACAGACGCGAGAAGTGGTTCGTGCTGCCGGGATTGATTTCCCGCTGAACGAGGTACCAGAATTGCTGATGAGCCGTTGGCATGAAGTGAGACTTTGTGGATTCCTGATACTTGTGGCGAAATTTGAAAAGCTGGCTACGACGCGATTAGAGAGCAATGCAGAGGCCATTAAGAAGCGTGATGAGATTGTGACGATGTATCTGCAGTATGCCGAGCAGGCTAACAACTGGGACTTAGTGGATCTCTCCGTGCATAAGATTCTTGGCCATTGGCTGCTGCTCCCGACAGACTTGGGCGATAGGGATTATAAGATAAAAGTCCTTGACGGTCTCGCCGCCAGCCCATGCCTCTGGAAGCAGCGCATGAGCATCGTCTGCTCGTGGAAGACCTCGCAACAGGGCGACCCCTCATGGTGTCTCCGCTATGCAGAAATCCACCTGCACCATCAGCACGACCTGATGCACAAGGCCGTCGGCTGGATGCTCCGTGAGATGGGCAAGCGCGTATCAATGGACCTGTTGCGTGAGTTTCTCCGTCAGTATGCCCACGAGATGCCCCGCACCATGCTCCGCTATGCCATTGAGAAGATGCCGGAAAAGGAACGTCAAGAGTGGAGAAAAACGTCCTAAATGATGGCTGTTTCGAATATTTTGATTACCTTTGCAAACGAATAGGAATGTCAAACTCAAGGCACAAGATCGTTAAATAATAAAGTAGATAATGGCCAAAGGGAATGTGGTACTGCGCCAATTGTGCATCGGTTATCAGGGAAGACATGATGTCAGAACTGTGGCCGAAGGCATCAGTGCTACTCTCAGACAGGGAGAGCTGACCTGTCTGCTGGGAGCCAATGGTGCGGGTAAATCAACCCTGCTGCGTACGTTGTCGGCTTTTCAGCCAAAACTGGGTGGGAGCATCCTGATAGACGGACATGAACTGAGTGAATATAGTCCCCGACAGCTCAGTCGGCTTATTGGCGTGGTACTGACTGAGAAGCCAAGCATCCGCAACATGAGGGTCAGAGAGATGGTCGCGTTGGGACGTTCGCCTTACACAGGATTCTGGGGTACCTGCTCGCAAAAAGACTGGGAGCTTGTAGATGAGGCGCTCGGTCTGGTAGGCATCCGCCAGCTCGACAACCGGATGGTTGACACGCTTTCGGACGGCGAACGGCAGAAAGTAATGATAGCCAAGGCCTTGGCCCAGCAGACACCTGTCATCTACTTGGATGAGCCAACGGCCTTTCTGGACTATCCCAGCAAAGTAGAGGTGCTATTGCTGCTGAGGCGTATCTGTCAGGAACAACAGAAGACGGTATTCTTGTCAACCCATGACCTGGAACTGGCCGTACAGATAGCTGACAGCATCTGGCTGATGGACCGTGCTGAAGGACTCATTATCGGTACGCCGGAAGAGCTGGCCAGAACTGGTGTTCTGGGACGTTTCGTGGAACGCAGAGGCATACATTTCGATGAAAAGACACTGACCATCAGAATAGACAAAACGACATGATATTCGGACACGGAGATGACTCGTACCGCTACGGCAACAAGATAAAAATGGACTTCAGCTCGAATCTGCCAGGTTTCGTTGACCTGTCAGCACTGAAGACACATTTAGCCACACGGTTAGATGTCATAGGTTCATATCCCGAACCTGAGGCCCGGGAGCTGGAAGCCATGCTGGCGGACGAATTGGGTATTCCGTCTCATGGTATTATGGTTACTGCAGGTGCCACGGAAGCCATCTACCTGATTGCCCAACTCTATCGGGGCTGGGCCTCGGTCATTCCGCAGCCCACGTTTACAGAATATGCCGATGCTTGTAAGATGAATGGCCACGTGGTGTCATACTATGACAACGATGATATGGAGCAGTTGCCGGAGCAGAGGCTATACTGGTTGTGTAACCCTAACAACCCGACAGGAAACGTCATGCTGAAAGCATTGATGAATCATGTTGTCAGAAACCATCAACAATATATCTTCGTCATTGACCAGTCTTATGAAGGCTATACAATGAAAGCAATGCTCCAGCCTCGTGAGATGCAGGACTGCCACAACCTGATTTTGGTACACTCCATGACGAAGAACTACTGTATTCCAGGACTACGGTTGGGCTATGTCACGGCCTCTCCTGTCATCATCGACCGTCTCAGGGCATTACGCCAGCCTTGGACGGTCAATGCTCTGGCCATCGAAGCGGGTAAATACCTCATCAGCAATCATGTACAGGTACTCCCTGATAAGGAGGCGTATATAAAAGAAGCAGCCCGGTTGCATGACGAACTGAACGCCTTGCCCGGGCTGATGCTGATGGATACTTACACTAATTTCATGTTGGCCTACATGGAACATGGTACTGCAAGTCACTTGAAACAATGGCTCATCGATAACTATGGAATTCTGATACGCGATGCCTCCAACTTCCATGGTCTTGACCACCACTGCTTCCGTGTGTCAGCCCAGAGGCCTCAGGAAAACGACATGTTGATAAATGCCCTGAAAGAGTACATACAAAATCACTGACTACCCTTCTCCAAAAGCAGCGGCCTCAGCAGCGGCAACGATATCCTCACGTGACAGTTCCTGTGGTGTGGATGTTATGTCGTCAAGATCAAGGTCGTCAATTTCTGCCAAAGCTGTTTCTGTCAGCGTCGGCTTGCGGGCGGACTTTTGGGGCCCCTTGTCTGTAGTCTCCTTCTGGCCGGTTTTCTCCTGAACAATGACAAAATCTTGTTCTGCCTCAGTGTCTGGAACGCTCATTGTAGGCATCTCCTCCATCTTCGTACGCTCACTCTTGGCAGTGAAGATGGCATCAATGAACTGCGGTTCACGCTTCAGGCGCTTGAGCGTGGCCTCGGAAGCCAGCTGCTGAGCCTCTTTCTTTGAAAAGCCCTGTCCCGACTCGCCGGGCACACCCTCGATGAAGACCTGGAACTTGAAGACGGGCGAGCCGCTCTCCTTGTCGATCTCCTGTTTCTTCATCTGGTACTCCATACGCACACGGTTCTTCTGGCTCCACTCCAGGAGCTTCGACTTGAAGTTCACCTCCTTGTAGGCCACCTTGTCGATGTTGATAAGGCGGGCCAGAATGCGCTTCTTCATAAACCGCATGACACCATCGTAGCCCTGGTCCAGATAGATGGCTCCAACCAGTGCCTCAAAAGCGTTGCCAGCCATATAGCTGTTGTGCGAATTGCTCTGCCCGCTGCTGACGATGAGCCGTTTCAGCCCCATTTCCTCGGCAAGCTTGCCAAGCGTGTCGCGACTGACGAGCTTCGATCGCGTATTGGTCAGGAAGCCCTCACGCTTGCCGGGGAAGTGGTCATAGACAATGTGGCCCACAACAGCATCGAGCAGGGCATCGCCCAAGAACTCCAGGCGCTCGTTATTCAGCGGTTTGCCCTTTTCGTTGCGGCGGCCGATGCTCTTGTGCATCAGCGCCTGCTTGTAGTAGCTGATGTTCTGGGGGTAGAACCCCATCACCTCGTAAAGAGAAGAAAAAAGCTCCTTCTCCTCGCGGAAAGGGAGCTTTATACGGTCAATGATATCCCTAAGCCTCATACTTCTTGAATACCACGCAGGCGTTGTGACCACCGAAGCCGAACGTATTGCTGAGTCCGGCGCGGACGGTGCGCTGCTGTGCCTTGTTGAAGGTGAAGTTCAGGTTGTAGTCAATCTCGGGATCGTCGTCGCCCTCCTCGTGGTTGATGGTGGGCGGCACGATGTCATTCTTGACAGCCAGCACGGTGACCATAGCCTCGACGGCTCCGGCAGCACCGAGCAGATGGCCCGTCATCGACTTCGTTGACGAGATGTTCAGCTTGAAGGCTGCATCGCCGAAGACCTCCTTGATGGCCTTGGCCTCGGAGATGTCGCCCACATGGGTCGATGTGCCGTGAACATTGATGTAGTCAATGTCCTCGGGCTTCAGCTCGGCATCCTCCAGAGCACTCTGCATCACGAGCTTGGCACCCAGTCCTTCGGGGTGAGAGGCGGTGATGTGGTGAGCGTCGGCACTCATGCCGGCACCGACCATCTCGGCGTAGATCTTGGCACCACGGGCCTTGGCGTGCTCCAGCTCCTCAAGGATGAGACAGCCGGCACCCTCGGCCATGATGAATCCGTCGCGCGAGGCGCTGAACGGACGGCTGGCCTTCTCAGGCTCGTCGTTGCGGGTCGAGAGGGCGTGCATGGCGTTGAAGCCGCCCACGCCGCAGGCGCAGATGGCAGCCTCGGCACCACCGGCCAGAATGGCATTTGCCTTACCCAAGCGAATCAGGTTGAAGGCGTCGGCCAGTGCGTTCGACGACGAAGCGCAAGCCGAAGCGGTGATGTAGTTGGGGCCGTGGAAACCGTACATAATCGAAATCTGTCCGGCAGCAATGTCGGCAATCATCTTCGGGATGAAGAAGGGGTTGAACTTGGGGCCGTCGGCCTCATGCTGTCCGTAGTACTTCACCTCGTCCTCAAAAGTCTTGATGCCGCCGATACCCACGCCATAGACCACGCCAATGCGGTTCTTGTCCTCTGTCTCCAAGTCCATCTGACTATCCTCGACGGCCTGCTTGGCGGCAATCATGGCCAACTGCGTGTAGCGGTCCATCTTGCGGGCCTCCTTGCGGTCAAGATAGTCGTTCACGTTGAGGTTCTTCACCTCGCAGGCGAACTTGGTCTTGAACAGGGTTGTATCGAAACTTGTAATAGGAGCTGCACCGCTGACGCCTGCCAAGAGGTTCTTCCACATCTCGTCAGGCGTATTGCCAACCGGCGTAACGGCACCGAGCCCTGTTACAACTACTCTTTTTAATTCCATAAATTTTCAGAATAAGAAATGAGAAATGAGAAATGAGAAATGTTGATTACCTGCAAGCGCATAAATCGCTGCAAAAGCAATCATCATTTCTCATTTCTCATTCCTCATTCCTAATAAAATATTATTTTGCGTTCTCTTCGATATAAGCGATGGCATCGCCTACAGTACCAATCTTCTCTGCCTTATCGTCGGGAATTGAAATGCCGAATTCCTTTTCAAACTCCATGATGAGCTCAACAGTGTCAAGTGAGTCTGCACCCAGATCATTCGTGAAACTTGCTTCGGGCTTCACTTCAGCCTCTTCAACACCCAGTTTGTCCACAATAATTGCCTTTACTTTGCTTTCAATTTCTGACATAATTCTTAATACTTTTAATGTTAATAATTTTTGCTATCTTGAAACATTTTTCCGGCCTTTTGCCGAAATCGGGTGCAAAGTAACACATTTTCCGTCAGTTACGCAAATTTTTTAAGGAAAAAGTGACAGAACACTGCACATCAAGGGGGCAATTGTGCAAAAAACAGGGGCTTTTTCGCATCTTCTGAACGCCTAAATTGCAAATTAAAAGAAAAAACGCACATTTTAGTTGGTTATATCAAAAACTTTCTGTAGCTTTGTAGCCTAAAACAAAAACGAATAAGGGAACTATGTCATTTACACAACAAGCAAACAGGATTTTCAATCAGGTTATCAAAGACTATCACCTGACGGACAACGTTGACACACCTATCCAGAATCCATACAAACGTGACTCAATAGAGTACTCGCTATACCTGAAGTGCTGGATAGACACAGTACAGTGGCACTACGAGGATATCATACGTGACCCGCACATAGACCCCGTGGAAGCCCTTGCCTTAAAACGCCGAATAGACCACAGCAATCAGGACCGTACAGACCTGGTGGAACAGATTGACTCGTACTTCCGCCAGACCTACAGCGATGTGAAGCCACTGCCTACGGCCCGGCTCAACACCGAGAGTCCGGCATGGGCCATCGACCGCTTGAGCATCCTGGCACTGAAAATCTACCACATGCAGGAACAGGTGGCCCGTCAGGATGCCACCGACGAACACCGTCAACGCTGTCAGGCAAAACTCGACGTGTTGCTGGAACAGCAGGTGGATCTTTCAACAGCCATTGACCAGTTATTGGAAGATATTGAGGCCGGGCGCATCTATATGAAGGTCTATCGACAGATGAAGATGTATAACGATCCATCGACCAACCCCATCCTGTACCAGAAGAAGTGAAACGGGAGCACATACTCATCATACGCTTTTCGGCCATGGGTGATGTGGCGATGGCGGTACCTGTGGTCTATTCGCTGGCCACACAGTATCCTGACCTGCGTATCACCGTGCTCAGCCGGAGGTTCGCCCGTCCCTTCTTCGACGACCTGGCACCCAATGTTGATTTCATGGAGGCCGACCTGAAGCGTGAGTATCACGGTGTGAAAGGACTCAATGCCCTGTACCGGCGACTGACAGCAAAGCAGTTCACCAAGATAGCCGACCTGCATAACGTGTTGCGCTCCGAATATCTGCGCATGCGATTTAACATGGGACGCTATCGTGTGGAACACATCAACAAACACCGTAAAGAACGACGGCGGTTAGTGTCTTATAAAAATAAGGTACGGGAACAGTTGAGGACCCCCTTCCAGAACTATTCTGATGTGCTGGCCAAATTAGGCTATCCTATCAGACTGGAATTTCGGTCGCTATTTCCTCCTGAGGGTGGCAACCTGAATTTGCTACCTGCCATTATCGGCCCCAAGAAAAGCTTTGAGCAGTGGATAGGTGTGGCACCTACGGCCGCCCATCTCACCAAATGCTATCCTACCGACCGCACACGTCAGGTTATAGAACAATTGCTCAAGAACCATCCCAGAGCCCGCATCTTTCTCTTCGGTCGCGGACGCGCCGAGGATTCACTCTTTACCGATTGGTGTCATGACCTGCCACAATGCGTCTATGTAAGCCGGCATTTGGAGAACATGCATCAGGAACTCATACTGATGAGCCATCTTGACGTCATGCTGTCTATGGACTCCTCCAACATGCACTTAGCTTCGCTTACCGCCACACCAGTGGTCAGTATTTGGGGAGGCACCCATCCCTGGGCCGGTTTCATGGGGTGGAACCAGCCTCCTGAAAATGCCATACAGGCCGACCTCGACTGCCGTCCGTGCAGCATCTATGGCAACCGCCCCTGCAGGCGTGGCGATCTGGCATGTATGAACTTGATACGTCCCGAACAAATCATCGAGAGAATAGAACAGATTATTAACCCTAAAATCAATCAAGAGAGCTTATGAAAAAGTACATTTGCAACGTATGCGGCTACGTGTATGATCCCGAGGCAGGCGATCCCGACAGCGGAATCCAGCCAGGCACTGCTTTTGAAGACATTCCCGAAGACTGGGTATGCCCGATTTGTGGAGTAGGCAAGGATGATTTCGAACCAGAAGAAGAATAAACCGCAAAATTATTCGAGATTCCTAAATCAAGACAACAACTGTCCATTACAGACACTTGGTGACACCTCTTTTAGGTGTCACTATGTGTCTTTTTAACAGGTAGCTTATGAAAACAAGATTCAAGAAAGGTGCCAAGATTTTCGACATCATGATTACTGCCGTGGCGGGCATGTTCTCGGTGGGCATGATGCTCTATGGCGTGTTTTATTTCGGTCTGGGCGAAGCGTGGCCCGAACTGGTACTCAATCTGTTTTATGTGGCCTGTCTGGCGATGATATGGATGTACTTCTTCAACAGGCTCGACAGCCACCATTTCAACTACTGGTGCTCCATATCAGTAGGCATGACGGTGCTGCTGCGCGACATACTGTTCGCGCCGCCCCTGGCCTTCTACGCGCTCCACTTGACCTGCCTCACGCTGTCGGTGCTGCTGCTCTGCACACTCACCTATTTCTATGCACGCAAGAACTGGAAGAGCTACACCAAACGCAACCTGTGGGCCATCTGCATCATCGACATGATTATTGCCGCGCTCTACAATCTGGACATCTACTTGGAGCCCACCAACGAGTACACCAGCTACATGATGACGGAAATCTGGATCCGTCCCACCATCACCTACGGCCTCGTGGCCTGCTTCGTAACGGAAGTAGAAAAGGAATAAAGAAGTAAGAAAAGGCTGATGAACTGCCTGGAGAAGTATGTGTAGGAAACTATTTGCAATGATGATGCCTGCTTTGATGTGGGGTATGACACTGCCCTTGTCAGCGCAGCGTATTATTCAGCGCTTAGACAGTATGCTGAGCGCGAACTACCGTAAAGTCAATTACGATACGGCATATATTATGCGACCGCAAACCAAGTGGACCGTCATGGCGCGGTTAAACGTTTCGGGGGCGACGATTGAGACCGAGGGCATCGATGCCGGACAGCACTATCAGTCGGAGATGGAAGCCAACAGCAAGGCCACGCTCAGCCTGGGTGTCGGCTATCAGGGCTTCACGGTCAGTCTGGCACTGAACCCGGCAAAGCTGATGGGTAAGTACAACGACTACGAGCTGAACTTCAACTTGTACCGCCGTAGTTTCGGTTTCGACGTCATCTATCACGATGCCAAGAACTTCACGGGCTGGTACGACCAAGAGGGTATGGAGCGTATCGTATTGCCTGACGGTATGCTGCATGTGCGGACGCTGAACGTGAATGCCTATTACGCCTTCAACAGCCGCTACTTCTCCTATCCCGCTGCCTTCTCGCAGAGCTACATCCAGCGCCGCTCTGCCGGCAGTTTCCTCCTGGCCGCTTCGGGCATGGGGCAGCGGGCTACCCTCGACTGGGAGCAGGAACTCAGTTTGAAGATGACGAATATCGGCATAGGTGCGGGCTACGGCTACAACTACGTGCCCCATCAAGGGTGGTTGTTACACATTTCTGCGCTGCCCACGTTCATCGTCAATAACCATGCCACCATGACTTTTGGCGATGACCGTATGGACCTGAAATATCAGTTCCCCGAGGTCATCATCACGGGGCGCGGTGCTGTCGTTCGTCAGTGGGGCAATAAGTTTCTGGGGCTGACAATGGTTTACAACTTTACGAACATCGGCGACAAGGACGACTTCTCTATCTATAACACCAAATGGCGCATCCGAACCTTCTTCGGCCTGCGGATATAGCGGATGGCCGCCATCCTGACCATCTGAGGTGAGAGCAGCATGGTGACGTGAAGAAGAACAATAAATAAGCATAAGACAATAATGGTAACAAAAAAATGCTTATCAAATGAAGAACTTACTATGTATTCTTACTGTATTGCTGCTGACAGGCAACGTTGCGGCACAGCAAGCGGTTGACCTCGGCCTCAGTGTGCTGTGGGCCGACTGCAACGTGGGGGCTGAACAGCCTGAAGACGCAGGCCTCTACGTAGCGTGGGGTGAACTGCAGCCCAAGGACGAATATCTGATGAAGACATACAACTCTCAAATAATTGAAGTGTATATTTGTTTATTGCAAAATTATTGCTAATTTTGCAGCAAATTTTTCGATAAAACGAAAGCTAATATGGATTATTACAAAGTCGCTCCCCTTATTGAAAAGAAGAACAAATAGCTATTTATGGAAGCAATTGAATTCTTAGGCTTTAGCCTGTATGCTTGGATTACCATTGTCACGGTGCTCACGATGTTCACCGTGCTGTTGTTCACGAAACTACGTGCCGACCTGGTGTTTCTGGGAGCCATCGGCATCCTCTTTGTGACAGGCGTATTGGATGCCAAGGAGGCCTTCTCGGGCTTCAGCAGCACATCAGTGATTGTCATCGGCGTGTTGTTTGTGGTCGTGGCAGGACTGACGCATACCGGTGTGTTGCAGTGGATAGTGAAAAACCTGCTGGGGCAACCAAAGACGTACTCCAAAGCAGTGGTGCGCCTGATGCTGCCTGTTGCTGCGCTGAGTTCTTTCTTGAGCAACACGACAGTGGTGGCGCTCTTCGTGAGCATCGTCAAGATGTGGTCGAATAAGCTGAACATTTCACCCTCAAAGCTACTGATACCGTTGAGCTATGCCTCGGGCATGGGTGGTGTCTGTACATTGATTGGTACGCCGCCGAACCTGATTATCTCAGGACTCTATGCCGACCATACGGGCATGCCGATGAACGTGCTGGCCACGACACTACCGGGCTTGTTCTGCCTGTTCGTCGGTGTGATCAGTATCATTGCCATGCGCCGACTGCTGCCAGACCGCAAGGCTCCTGAATTGAAGCCGGAGGATACGGCAGAATATACCGTCGAGATGTTGGTGCCATCGACTAATAAGTTTATCGGCGAGACGCTGGGCTATGCCGGACTGCTCAATATCAAGGGTGGCAGGCTCATCAAGATGCACCACTTCGACAATGTCTCGGTGCCCATTGACGAGAACGAGTTTATCATGGGTGGTGACCACCTGGTGTTTGCCGGCAATATCAAGGACATACTGGAACTGCAGGATACACACGGTCTGGTGAAGGGCGAAGAGGTGGTCAATATCGGACCGAAGACGCTGATTTCCACTACTATTATGATAGCGATGGTGGCACTCTCGGCCTTGGGTGTGATGCCGCTGTTACAATGCGCTTTCATCGCCGCTGCAGCCATGCTCATTTTCCACTGCTGCACGCCCAACCAGGCCATGAAGTCCATCAACTGGGACATTCTCATGGTGTTTGCGGGGTCGGTTGTGCTGGGACTGGCCATCCAGAAGACGGGCATCGCCGAGCGGCTGGCCTTCGGCATCCTCGATGTCTGCGGCACGAACCCCATTGTCGTGATGACGGCCATCTGTTTTGTCGGCACGTTTATCACCGAATTCATCTCGAACACGGCGGCGGGAGCCATGTTCTTCCCCATCATGTACGAGGCCGCCGAGAAACTTGGCTATGAGCCGTATCCCTTCCTCATAGCACTCATGGTCAGCGTAAGCAGTAGCTTTGCTACGCCCATCGGCTCACCCACCCACATGCTGGTCTATGGCCCTGGCGGCTACCGCTTCAGCGATTTTTTGCGCATAGGCCTGCTGATGAACCTCATCATCCTTGCCGCCAACATCTTCATTGTCAATGTCGTGTATCCGTTAACGCCGTTGCTTTGATGTCAGTCACCAGTCCCCTGATCCTCAAATATGTTGAACTTTGCAGACAAAACGTAAACCTTTGACGAGATGAAAGCAACGTTACTAACCACCCTGATGATACTTGGAACTGCTCCCACACTGGCCAAGGATGCCCTTGACAGCATACAGCAAATACTGCAAGATGCTCCCGTACAGGAAAAGGTGTACCTGCACTTGGACAACAACTGCTACTACCGGGGTGAGGAAATATGGTACAAAGCCTACGTGGTGCGGGCCGACGACAATCAGTTTACGGACATGAGCCGCCTGCTCTACGTTGAACTGGTATCACCCGACGGTATGCTGGTGGAGCGCCAGACCATCAGAATCTCTGAGGATGGCGACGGCGAAGGGTCGTTCTACCTGACCGACTCGCTCTATTCCGGCTTTTACGAAATCAGAGCCTATACCCGCTGGATGATGAACTTCTGCGTGACGGAGCACCCTTCTAACTACAACTCGCGCCAGCTGTTCCTGACCAAGCAGATGGCCAGCGACTTCTACCGCCAATACGGAACGGTTTACAGTCGCGTGGTTCCCGTTTATGAGACGCCAGAAGAACAGGGTGAATATAGTATGAAATACATTGTGGAACGCCCGAAGACACGCCTCGACAAAGAGTTGAAGGCCAACCTCAAAGTGAACTTCTACCCTGAAGGCGGCCACCTGATAGCAGGCACCAGGGCGAGGGTGGCCTTTGAGGCCCTCAACGAACTGGGCGAGTACGTAAGCATCAGCGGCAAGGTGGGTAACAAGACCATCACGACGGAGCATGAAGGACGTGGCGTCTTCGACATCGACGTGCCTGCCGACGAGCGGTTGGAGGCGCATTTCCATTACGGTGAAAAAGACTATGATATCAAGTTGCCCAAGACCGAGAAGACGGGTTGCGGTCTTAGCGTCGGCGTAGAGGGTGAAACCGTTCATGCCGCTGTCGCGCTGCGCGGTGTGCCTACTGATGTAGATTATGCCGCCGTCGTGCTCTCGCAGGGCATGTTGAAGGTGTTCAAGCGCTTCAGACCTACAGGAAAAGAACAGGCCACGCTCACCATCGACACCGAAGAGTTGCCGTCGGGCGTCAGCGACCTGATTATCATCGACAATGAAGGGCGCCCGATGGCCGACCGCCTGTTTTTCGTCAACCACCACGACCACGACGACGGACAAATCAAGGTGCTTACCAAGAAGACCGACTACCAGCCCTATGAGGCCATCGATCTGGAGCTGCAAGTGCCTGAGGGAACTGACCAGCTGTCGGTAAGCGTCCGCGATGCGGCTACCGACGACCCAACCTTCGACACGGGCAACATCATGACTGAGCTGCTGCTGTCGAGCGAGCTGAAGGGCTTTATTCCGCATCCCGACTACTATTTCGAGTCAGACGACCAGCAGCACCTCCACCATCTGGACCTGCTGATGATGGTGCAGGGATGGCGACGCTACAACTACGAGGAGCTGACCAGCAACAAGCCCTTGCGCTATAGTCCTGAGCAGGGACTCAACGTAGAGGGTAACGTCTTTGAACCTGTCGCTTGCGATTGGGAGATTGACGAGGTGAAATACTGGTCACAGGGCGTGTTCGGCTATAGTGAGACAAAATCGCTGCATGCTGACCCTGAGGACCCAACATACAAGAAACTCAAAGAGAGAATTTTAGGTATCAAGCCGGAGGGTGAGAAGATGGCTTCGTTAGACGGTTCACTTGAACTGACTACCATTGGAGAGTCAATCTTTGTTCAGGATGCATCGCCATTGCATGAAGTATCGAACAGCACCCGTGCCGAGGAGAAGAAAGTGGCAGAGGAGCACGGTGTTCTGAAAAAGGAGGTTACCGTGGAGTGCGAGCTGGTTGAGCTGGACGAGAGCGGCGTGCAGCTTCCGGGGTCGAGTATCACCTCACTCAAATCCGAAACGACCAACGGCGGGCACTTCCGCTTCGATCTGCCCGACTTTAAGAATGTGGGAGCCTTGTTCCTGAGAGCCTATAACTCGGACTTGAGCGAAAAGAAATTGGCGAAGATGACAAATAAAGGATTCCTCGACGACCAGGCTATTGCCAAATACTACGTGAAACGCAATCTCTTCTTCCCCGTGTTTGCCAAGAAATACTCCTACTACCAGTGCCACCTGCCCGACGACGATCCCCTGACGCTTTCGGCCGATCAGGTGAAAGCCGTCGACTCGCTGTCGTCGATGGACCGCGTAATCAGCGAGGTGACGGTGAAGAAGAAGCGCCGCCGCGGGCGTCGTGCCATCGATTACACCAAACCCGTATGTGTTTATGATGCTTATGAACTTTACAACCTGTGTACCGATTTGGGACTCAGTTGGGGACAGTTTGACATGCAGAGTTTCCCCGTGGCTGTCAGCACAGCGCTCTTCGGTACCTACAACAAGGATCGATTCTTTAATGTACGTGCCCGCTTCTATGATGAATACATGACTCCCTACATATTTTTCCGCAACTACCCGCTCAGCATGCCAACGGTGGGACCGTTTATAAGCGACGCAAAGATAGCCAGCATGATGCACTTGAGTCGTCAGATGAGTATCAGGTGCTATACAGATTTTGAACTGCGCAACGAAGACCGCCCGATTGTCATGCAGGCGGAAGCGGCCGATGTCACGCTACAGTTTGACCTCATACCCGACGATGGAAAACGCTACGTATGGCGCGACCGCCGCATCCTTATGCCCGGCATCATCGAGCCCGACGACTTCTACCTCTTGCCTGACTACAGCCGCCGACCGCCGAAAGAAGATTCCTACGACTACCGACGGACGCTCTTCTGGGACCCTGCTGCCACCCCCGACGACGACGGTCGTCTGAAGTTGCACCTGTTCAACAACGGCAAACAGAGCCGCATCTGCGTCAGCGCGGCGGGCATCAGCGAGGAAGGGAAACTGGTGTTTACGTCAGAATACGCCAAATAGGTCGTTGCGCTCAAAGAGTTCCAGAACAGCCTCTTCGGTACGGGTGCGGCGAACAAACTCGTTCTTCTGCCAGAAGTCGCGGTCGTACTCCTGTTTCTCAATACGGTGGTGCAGGTCATCATCAAACTTCAGGTCCTTGCCCTTCTTGCCTTGGTGGGGGCCGATGTTGAAGAGTGTCGACTTCGTACGCACCAGCGTACTGTCAACGTGGTGATAGGTATCGACATAGACCGACTGCACCTCGGTGAAGCCGTTCTCCTCAGTCATATTGATGCTGAAGTTGAAAACCACCGGCAACACTTCGTCCTTACGCTTCAGTGCCTTGGGATACTGCTGCAGGATACGGAAGTTACGCCCGCTACCTTCACAGCGCAGAATGTGATTCGTCACCGAATCGACATAGAGCGTACAGTCGAGAATGGTATAGCTGGTGACGAAGTCCTTCGGCTGGAAGCGGACGACATAGATGGCACTGGACGAGTCGCTCAGTATGTCGTAGTCGATGTCGTAGAGCTTGCTGGCTTTCTCGTACAGCGGCATAACGTCTTCTCTGGAATCCAGCTGGCTTCTGTTTGTAGCCAACTCTATCTGCGAGAATGTAAAGAAGTTCTTGTAGAACTGCAGAATCTGCCCCGTAGTACTGTCGGGCTTCACACCAGCATAGCGGCCGCTGGTCAGCTTCAGATCGCTGACGGCCACTGCCGAGTGTCCTGAAAGGAAAGCCTCTACATATTCATAGCAAGTGGAGTCAGCGAAGGCTGTCTGGCGGTAGAAGTAGTCTGCAGTCTTGCGCCGGTGTTTCTTCTGCTGACGCACTGTCTCCTTCCTGATTTCTTTCAGTGGCAGCGCCCTGACCTCAACCCCGCGCACCATTAGCGTGGCGGGTTCAAGCTTCACCTTGCGGCCTACGGCCTTCGGAGTCAGCGTCGCCGCCTTATAGCCCGCATACGTGAACTGCAGCCGTTCGCCCTCCTCTACCGTTATGCGGAAGCCGCCCTCGGCATTGGTGATAGTCGACTGTCGGCGACCACCAACTACGGTGACGCTGGCAAACGGCAGCGTCTCGCCCGTCTCGGCATCGACCACCACAGCCTCTACCGTCAGCGGTTCCTCCTGTCCGGAAACCACCGAAGGGATTAGCAGCAGGATGCCAAGAAAAGACAGAAGCCGTATATACGTCATTGAATCATGAATCATGGGGACAGGTATTTGATTCTACGGTTCTTGTTCTCATATTACTAACGGATTAAATGTCCATTTATTGCGGGAGGAATCAAATACCTGCCCCCCCGATTCTTATCTGTCTTTTCCTACATCAAACCACAACCTATGGAGCAAGGCGATTAGCATCTTTGCAGCTGTATATCTGTCTTTTCCTACATCAAACCACAACTGGCCAGTATCTTCACTCATACCTTGCCAGGCTGTATATCTGTCTTTTCCTACATCAAACCACAACTCGTTGCAAAGGTAAGTCGCGGTAACAACGGCTGTATATCTGTCTTTTCCTACATCAAACCACAACTGCTTGTTGCTTCCTGTCGTTTTCAGAACGAGGCTGAAAGACGTCTACCTGAATATATGAAGTCTATCGTTGCCGACCCGGAACAGTCTATTGAGGATAAGACTTTTGTTTGGAACGATGATTCTCTGTGCATAATCGAATTTAATCTCAGGGCACGAAATAAAACAGGAGGGTATGAATTGACAAAGTACCAATACTATTATGTCGTTTTTGACACTGCAACTTACGAAGGTTCTGGGAGAATACCTTACAATTGCACATTCCAAGACTGTCTTGAAGGAGAAACGCGAGAGTCTGAGATTAGGAAAAAATATAGGGAACTCGCTCTTAATTGGGGCAAGTTTTCTGGCAGAAGGGTTAAGTAGCCATCGCACCCAGCGCCTCACCACTGGCCTACATCTTCTTCCTCAGAAAAACGTCAAGCGAGAAAGCTTCGCTGACCATGCAGCCCTCGTCGGCCTTCTTCTGTATCTATTCACAATAAAAGTTCTGCTGTATATTCAGAATCAAAAAGCAGTATCAAGGTAATAATAAGCGCTTTTTTCTGTTCCTGAGCACAATTATTCAAGAATTCTTTATACTTTTGCAAATGATATGGAAACAGTTAAAAGAACCGTAGAAACGCTGATAGCTTCGGTACTATCGGACATCCGCATAAAAGGATATTCGTCTGTGCAACCTTTCAGCATCGGAAAGGTTGAGGGGCGAATGATGCAGTTTGCCCAAGCTAACTCCATCACTCTTGCCTGCGACGAACTCTACATGAGTGCCAAGCAGTTGCAACACTGCATGAGAGCATCAAAGGCTACGAAAGGATTAGTTGTTACCGATGACGACCTGATAGGGTTTCCCCAGAATCGTTTCCAGATGAATCTCTACTACGACGGCGAGTGTTTCATATATACCGATGGGCTGTCGAAGTTTATCATCCATCCAAACTACAAGATGAAAATCAGCAGGGAACTGGTGACCCAAGTAAATTTCATAACAGCTACGCGAGTGAAAGATCCTGCGGAGTTCACGCTGCCTAAGTATCAGAAAATATAAAAAGCTGGCCACACGTGACCAGCTGTAATTGAGTGAAGGAAACCAAGCGGCAAGGTCGAATTGCTCATCATCTCCACAGGTGTTACCCATAGCCATGCCACCGTTCCGCACATCGTGGCTCTACTTGGCTTCTCCTTTCACGTTGCAAAGATAAGAACTTTCTCTGAATATTCCAAACTTTTCCTCATCAATCTTTGCTTTTCCCCACCTTTCCAATTTTTTTTCCCTCTTTCTCTTGCTTTTTTGCATTAAAGTTTGTATCTTTGCCCACAGATAAGAAAGACAATCGTTATGACACAGTTAGTAATTACGTTGAAAGACCAGTCGTATCTGCCCAACATCCGGCGCATCGTGAAGTCGCTGGTGGGGGTGGAGAAGGTCACTACGGCAAAGCCTGTGGTACGCAAGAAGCGCCTGTCACGCTATGAGCAATCGTTGCTCGATGTAAAGGAGGGCCGTGTCAATTCGTACGAGAGCAGCGAGGAGTTCTTCAAGAAAATGGGGGACACCAGCACTCACTCCGATTTGTTTAAGAAATAATGTTGACCCCTAAAAACAATGATGCCTATGGGCAAAGAATGAAATAGAAAAGGACATATTATCATAAAGGCGTTAGCTTTTAATTCTTGCTTCGGATAAATCGCCAAATTTAATGGAGCTTCAAGAGTAAAGGCTAATGTTCACGTCGCAAGGCGTGGACACTTACTCGGATATGAAGCATAGGTGTTTATTTTTTGTTAGTGATTATATGATCAGTTTCACACGGAAGCCGCGCTTGGTCTCTTCCTCTATCACCTGGCGGCACTGCCCGGAGAGCTCGCTGCGATGGGCATCGTTCAGCGGCGTGGCAGTCATTTTCTCCACCATGAAGTCGAGGGCCGTGACGAGCGACTGCTCGCTGTGCGTGATTCGCACGGTGATGGGGCGGTAGGGTGCCATCGCGCCGTCGAGCATCTTGCCGATCAGCTGCTGGGCCTTCTCTTCCTTCTCAGGGATGCCGTACTTGTGGCAGAAGGCACTGACAGCCGAGTGCATGCCGAGGAAGTCGAAGTCAGGGCCGTCAATCTCAAACACCTCCTTGCGGATGCGCTGTATGAAGGCCTTGGTGGCGCTGTGGACGGGCGACTCGAAGATCTGCCGGGGCGAGCCGTCCTCGTGGATATAGCCGTCGTACATGAAGAAGATACGGGTGCTTACATCGTGGGCAAACTTCATCTCGTGGGTGACGATGAGCATCGTCATGCCCTCCTTGGCCAACTGACGGATAACGCTGAGCACCTCGCCCACCATCGTCGGGTCGAGAGCCGAGGTAGGCTCGTCGAAGAGGATGACGTCGGGCTTCATGGCCAGAGCGCGGGCGATGGCCACACGCTGTTTCTGTCCGCCGGAGAGGCTCGACGGATAGACGTCGGCCTTCTCGGCCAGTCCCACCTTGCGCAGCAATGCCAGTCCCTCCCTGCGTGCCTCTTCCTCCGGCACACGACGCAACTGGCAGGGCGCGAAGATGACGTTCTCCAGCACCGTCTTATGCTCGAAGAGGTTGAACGACTGGAACACCATGCCCATCTTCTGCCGCAGCCTGTTGACTGGATAGCCTTTGGCGAGAATGTCCTCCCCATCGACGACGATACTGCCGCCGGTAGGTTGCTCCAGCAGGTTCAGACAGCGTAGCAGGGTGCTCTTGCCTGTGCCTGAAGGCCCGATGATGGAAATGACCTCGCCGCGATGTACATCCGTATTGATATCGCGCAGCACGTCGAGCGTACCATAGCTTTTCTTCAAGTGAGAGATGGTGATGAGATCAGACGTATGAGGCCTCTCGCCTGACGTCTGAGGTGTTGTGGATGTGGGGCGTTTGTGGCGAATAAAGAACCAAGCGCCGCCACCTATTAATATAAGGATAGCCACAATCCACGGCCAATAGCTCTCATCATTCTCTGAAATTGTCGGTTGCGTTGGATTGGTGAGTATCCCTGCTTCCCCTTTTCGCGTGATGAGCACGATGTGCGACTCTACATAACCGTCGGAGAAGAGCACCTGCTTCTGTCGTTCCTCGGTGACGCTGATGGCACCCATGGCCATGTCGGCCTTGCCCGTCTGCACGGCAGGAATCTGTGCGGCGAAGT
>CAMHNI010000019.1 GCA_946186505.1 uncultured Prevotellaceae bacterium
AGGGGTATACCGGATTTCGAGTCCAGCGCGATCGATCACTCTGCCAACCTTCCGATTAAGCAAGAGCCAACGAGCCTTGCTCGATTGGCTGAGCGGGAGGAAGGTCATTACGATGGATAACCATCCTTTCGCTTTTGCGGGTGCAAAGTTAATACTTTTTTGTGAAACAGCAAAATAAATGGGAGAAAAAGTTTTTGTTTGAAGATTTTTGATTATCTTTGCCGCATAAAACAGCCTGTTATGAAGAATGTGGAACTAAAAACCGTTATCAAGGAATGTAAAATGGAGGAGCTGTCGCATGAAGAACAGCACCTGTTGGAACTGGCTATCGAGGCTACAGGCCGTTCGTATGCCCCCTATTCGCACTTCTGCGTGGGAGCTGCCGTCAGGCTGGCCAATGGTGTCGAAATCATGGGATGTAACCAGGAGAATGCAGCCTTCCCTGCCGGACTTTGTGCTGAACGCACGGCTATTTTTGCTGCCGGTGCCCAGTTCCCGGACGTACCCGTCCAAATGCTTGCCATTGCAGCCCGCACTCCCTCCGGCGAGCTGCAGGACGAGCCTGTTGCACCTTGCGGAACATGCCGTCAGGTCATCATCGAGACCGAGACACGCTTCAAGCAACCCATACGCATTCTGCTCTATGGCCGCAACAAGATCTACATCATTGACGGCATCAGCGGTCTGATGCCGTTGTCGTTCACGGAGTTCTAATAGCAACCCTTGCCGTGAGCCGTTGAGAGCGAGTCGAGGTGGAAGTCGTAGTCGAGGTTCGCTTCGTCGATTTTAACGAAGTGTGCTTTTCCCTGGATACTGTCCTTGGGTGTTTCCCATTGTATCTGCTTGAAGCTGACGGTATCGTCCTCAACGGCCGGTGTGCGTAGCAGGCAGTTGTTGAAGTGATAGGCATAGACATTCGTAGTGTCACTGACCTCGCCCATCACCACATCGGTATCATAGCCAGTGACAATGGTATTGGTACACAACAGGACGAGCCCGTTTCCATTCACAAAGCGCAAGGCAGCACCGCGGTCAGCTGCAAAGGGATAGAACTGCGCCAGCGTGCAGTAGTCAATGTCGGCAACACCTCCATAAACTGCCAGACAGTCGTTCCACGTGTTGGTCAGCTGACAATAATACAGTCCGATGTAACTGTTTGTCGAGAGCACGCCGTAACCTTTGGCATTGTGAATGATGCAGCGGGTCATCGTCAGTCGCTGCACGGTGGTGTCGAGGGCTGCTGAATCGAGCACGACGGCAGAAAGGGCGTTGCGTATCTCAGTGTCTTCCATGATATTACGCGTCGATGACCGTCCGAATGAGATGCCGCGCCACTGGCCACTCACACGGTCGTAAGGCAGATAGTCGAACATGTGGTCAAGCCTGTCGCCGCGCATCAGCACGTTCTCTGTCCTCAGACTGCCGTTGACGTTAATCCCGGCCTTGTCGTGGAAATAGAGCGTCGTATTGCGCAGGGTGAGCACGGCTCCGCTATCGACCACGATGCCTTCGCCATAGACTAAGATGGGTTTAGCCGTCTCAATGAGGGTGTCGGCCGTGATGATAAGGTCAGTCACCGGCACGGCGTCCCACGACCACGCTCTGAGGCACACCCGCTGCTCCACGCCACTCTCCAGTGCGAACACGATATCGTCCTCAAGCATCTGCGGTTCCTGTTTCATATTTTCAGGTGCCGTCAGTTCAACGAACACGCGGATGCTGTCACCCTGACGCACCTCCAGTCCGGTGGCTACTGCCCCCGTGGTGTTGTCCAGATAGGAGCCGTCCACGTTGACTCGGAAACCTGTCTGGTTGCCGTTCCTCAGCCTGACGGAGCTGAGCCGTATGCCTTCGCCGGAATGGTTGAACACCCAGAAAGTATAGGTACGTGAACCCACTTCTGAGAACACTGTGTCCATCTTGACCGTATCGACCGAGAATGTCAGCAGGTTGGAGCGGTTCGCCGAGAACGAGTCGTCGTCGCTACAAGCAGCCATAAAGACGACCACGAGAAGTGTGAGAATACAAAGAATCCGTTTCATCGTAAAGATAAAACGGAATTCCTTGTCATTTATTGTGTTGTCGGCAAACTACTGTTATGCATTGGGCAATTCAAGCCACTTGACATAGCAGAAGTCCTGACGGTGAGGCAGCTTGTCGTTCTTCGGATAGAGACGGACTGCACTCTTGTAGAGACCAGCCTGGTGGGGAGCCAGCGTAGCCTCGAAGGTGTAGTTGTTGCCCTCGTGACCGACCATCTTCAACGGCTCAATCGAGAAGATGTGCTCTTCGCCATCCTTGTCGGTATAGACGTTGACCTTCTCCAGAGCGAAGGCGTCGTCAAGTCCCTGCTCGTTGATGACGTAGCGCAAGGTGTACTGAGTGCCTGTATGCAGACCGGAAGCGGGAACATCCCACTCGGAGCTGACAACGCAGACAGCCTCCCAACGCTCGGCAACGGTTTCCTTCCACTGTGCAATCTCCTTGGCCACCTGATAGTTGTTGGCCGAGATTTCCTTGAAGCGCTTGGCCTGCTTCTCGTAGAATTTCGAGTAGTAGTCGTCCAGCTGACGCTTCATGGTGTAGTGAGGAGCAATCTGTGCGATGGAGTTCTTGACCACCTTGATCCAGCCCTCGCTGATGCCATTCTCGTTCTTGTTGTAGTAGAGGGGTACGATCTCGTTCTCCAACAGGCCGTAGATAGTGGCTGCGTCAAGCTGGTCCTGATAACCCTGGTTCTGATAGGTACGCTTCTCGGTGAGTGCCCATCCGGCACCCTCGCGGTAGCCTTCGAGCCACCAGCCGTCCTTGACGCTGAGGTTGACGACACCGTTCATCTCAGCCTTCTCACCGCTGGTACCAGAGGCCTCCAACGGGCGGGTCGGGGTGTTCATCCAGATATCGACACCGCTGACCAGACGACGTGCCAGCAGGAAGTCGTAGTCCTCGAGGAAGATGATCTTGCCGAGGAACTCGGGACGCTGTGAAATCTCATAGATGCGCTTGATGAGTCCCTGTCCGGCTCCGTCAGCGGGGTGAGCCTTACCGGCGAAGAGGAAGATGACGGGATGCTCAGGATTGTTGACAATCTTGCTCAGACGCTCCAAGTCGGTAAACAGCAGGTGGGCGCGCTTGTAGGTGGCGAAGCGGCGGCAGAAGCCGATAACCAGTGCGTTGGGATTCATCTTCTCAAGCAGGCTGACAACACGCGAGGGGTCGCCCTGGTTCTTCAGCCATGTCTCGCGGAACTGCTCCTTGATATAGGCGAAGAGCTTGTTCTTCAGAGCCATGCGGGTTGACCATATTTCCTCGTCGGGACAGTTGTAGATAGCCTCCCAGATTTTCTGGTTCGACTGGTCAGACATGAACTTCTTGTCAAAATACTTGCCGTAGAGCTGGCGCCACTCGGCAGCGGCCCATGTGGGGAAGTGCACGCCGTTGGTGACATAGCCCACGTGGTTCTCCTCGGGGAAGTAGCCGTTCCAGATGCCGGCAAACATCTTCTGCGACACCCAGCCGTGCAGTTTGGACACACCGTTGACCTCCTGACAGGTGTTGCAGGCGAATGTTGACATACAGAACTTCTCGCCCTTATCATCGGGGTTGGTACGGCCCATGCCGATAAACTCGTCCCAAGAGATGCCGAGCTTCTGAGGATAACCGCCCATGTACTTGCCGAAGAGGCCCTCGTCGAAGTAGTCGTGACCGGCGGGTACAGGTGTATGCACAGTGTAGAGACCGCTGGCGCGAACCAGCTCCAGAGCCTGGTTGAAGGTCAGTCCCTCGTCAATATAGTCGCACAGGCGCTGCAGGTTGCACAGAGCTGCGTGACCCTCGTTGCAATGGTAAATGTCTTTCTTGATGCCCAGCTTCTTCAGCAGCAGCATACCGCCAATACCGAGCAAGATTTCCTGCTTCAGACGGTTCTCCCAGTCACCACCGTAGAGGCTGTGGGTGATGGGCTTGTCAAACTCCGAGTTCATCTCGTTGTCGGTGTCAAGCAGATAGAGCTTCACACGGCCGACATTAACGCGCCACACGTAGGCATGTACCTGATAGTTAGTGTAGGGCACATCGATGACCAGCGGATTGCCGTCCTTGTCCAACTCACGCACGATGGGCAGCGACGAGAAGTTCTGAGACTCGTAGTTGGCTATCTGCTGTCCGTCCATCGAAAGGCTCTGTGTGAAGTAGCCGAAACGATAGAGGAAGCCGACAGCGCACATATCGACGTTGGAGTCGGAAGCCTCCTTGACATAGTCACCTGCCAGCATGCCGAGGCCACCGGAATAGATCTTCAGGGCAGAATGCATGCCGTACTCCATACAGAAGTAGGCCACGGAAGGACGCTTTGCGTCGGGCTTAACATCCATGTATTTCTTGAATGAGGCATATACGTTGTTGATACGCTTCATCAAGTCCTTATCCTTGACAATCTCTGCCTTGCGGTTGAAAGACAAGTTTTCCAGCAGCATCACGGGGTTGTGCTTCACGTCGTGGTAGATATCCGGGTCGAGGTCACGGAACAGGTCACGGGCCTCAAAGTTCCAAACCCACCACAAGTTATGGGCAATTTCGTCCAAGCACTTCAGTTCTTCGGGAAGGCTTGACTTTACAGACATCTCCCTCCACTGGGGAGTGTTGGTGCAATCAGCTTTAATTTTCATTTTTGTAATTAACTATATTAATATCTGTTATTTTCCTGTTTTCTGACGGGCCTCAGCCTTCTGCAAGGCTATGTCGTAGGCCTCGTCGTAGTACTTGATGAATTCGCTCCACAGGGCCTTCTTTGACAGCTGCTCGGCATGTTTGCGGCACTCATCGACCTGCTTCTTGGTCATGTTCGAAAAGTCGGCTACGGCATCCTTGATAGCATCGGCCACCTCAGAGTAATTATAGTCGGTGCGGTGAATGACCTTCACGCCGTCCTCCAATTCACCGTTATGACCGAACACGGTGTTGGCCCACAGGCCGAAACCGGCCAGGTCGGTCGTGATACAGGGCACCTTGAAGGCTACGGCCTCTAACGGGGTGTAGCCCCACGGCTCGTAGTACGAGGGATAGACACAAAGGTCGTTGCCCAGCACCACGTCGTAGTAGGTCATGTTGACTATGCCGTCCTCGCCGTCTAAATAGCAGGGCAGGAAGATGACCTTCACCTGCTCGTCCTTGCGGTTGTGCATGTCGTAGTACTTCATCATGCCCAGCACCTGGTCGTGGCTCATGTTGTGCAGCCAATGGGTTATCTGGGGCACCTCCAGAGGCGTGTCATACGATTTGTTCGCAGCCAGCCTCATTCCCGAGCTTGACTCGCCTACCCGTAGCCTTTCCTGCAGGTCCTTACGGGGCTCGCCTACCCATCCGGGAACCTCGATGAAAGCCAGCACCTTCTTCTTCAGTTCCTTGTCGCGCAGCAGGCGATTCATGGCCTCCACGAACACGTCAATACCTTTATTACGGAACTCATAACGACCTGATGTCGAGACAATCAACGTGTCGTCATCAAGCGTTTCTCCAAGCAGTGCATTAGCCACGTCAAGCAGACGCTTGCGAGCTGCCTTGCGCTTCTTTGTGAAAGCGGCGGCTTTCGGAACAAAACTATTGTCAAAACCATTGGGCAGCACCACATCGACGGGTTTGTCGAGCAGTTCCACACATTCACGGGCGGTAATGTCGCTCACCGTCGTGAAGCAGTCCACGTTCATGGCCGTCTGCTTCTCGATGGAGTGCTTCGACTGCATGTTCAGTTCACCGGCCATCTGGTCGCCGTTGTATGCAAAAAGGTAATCATAAAGCGGCTTCTGGTTACCGGCTATCGAACGGCCGATACTTGTTGCATGGGTAGTGAACACCGTACCCACCTGGGGCAGGTTGCTTTTCAGATACAGCGCCCCAAGACCGCACATCCACTCGTTGGCATGATAAATCACTCTCAGAGGTGAGCCCTGCGAAGCTACGGGCGACAGGTAGTGCTGATAAAAGCTCTCTACTACCAGTGCAGCGGCATACGAGAACATCGACGCCTCGTCGTAGTCGCCATAGGCATGAAGCGAATCAACCTGATAATGTTCCCACAACCAGCCATATATCTCATTCTTCTTCTCGAAATACGGCTCAAAGTCAACCAGAATGGCAACCGGCTCTCCAGGTACCGTCCAACGGCCAACTCTCACATTCAGTCCGTTTTCACGGGCCTCCCACTGCCATTCAGCAAACAGAGCCTTGTCTTCCTTGAAGTAAGGACTCTCCTTCTTTTTCCAAAAGTCCGGACCGATGAAAATTATCCGGTCCTTCATCCTGTCTTGCAACGTCTTTGCCCGAGAGGAAAGCACGGTGTATATACCACCCACTTTGTTGCAAACCTCCCAACTCGATTCAAAGATGTAGTCAGGCGTTAAATGCTCATTTCCCATTCGTTATAATTATAAACGGCTGCAAAGATACTTAAAAATTTCAAAAACTCACCATCTTTTAAGTTTATTTTTTTGTCTGTCAACGTTTTATTGATTTATATTTGCTATCTTTGTCGCCGAAAAAATACCGCAGAATATGAAAAAAGCTTTACTTGCATCGGTGCTTCTGGCCATTGCCGCCGTGGCTTTCGCACAAGATGAGACCAAGGCATTCAAGGGCTATCTGTATAACAACGAGTACGATGTTTATCTGAGAATTGATTTTTACAATGAGTCGATAAACGTGCCCGGCAACGAACTGTACGGCCAGCTGCCCGGCTACCTCGGCAAGAAGAACAACTCCTTCTGCTGGCCCATCACCGCTGCCAAGGTGAAAGACGAGCAGACGGCTGAACTGAGTCTCATCAACGACTACGGTAGCGAAGACCTGACGGCCACGCTGACCCGCCAGAACGACACCCTCTACGTGCTCCGCCAGGACAAGGGCAGCACGCTCAAGGTGCCCAAAGACGGTAAATGGCAGAAACTGCCAAAGTCTCTGCCATTCACGCGTCGTTAGCCGCCTTACATTTCCCCGTCCTGTTCCTGCCAGAACTGTTGCTGCTGTTGCTGTAAGTCGGCAGTTGTCATCAACTTCAAAGAAATAAGAGTTAAATCCAACGCATCAGCTTTCCTGCCACATAGATGGTAAACACAGAAAGGGAGGGCGGCAGTTTGCTGATACTATAGAAAAAGAGGTGCAGGAGACAGTAGCGTCTGAACTTCAGTATGGCAGAGAGTGATGCCGGGTGTTTCATCTCCTGACGGATTTCCCTGTCGGGCAGTGGTTCCGTAAAACGGTGACGGTGGCGCAGGGCTACACAGGCGGCCCTGAATTTGTGCTTCATCACCCTGGCACAATGTACATCGTAGAAAGAGCGGCCTTCCAGCCGTGCGCATCTTTCCGTCATTATGGCATCTGTCGCGAAGCGCTCCCTGATTTCGGCAGTAGGGATATGGTCACGCGCCTGATTCCCCATGATGGAGCCTGGCCTGAGAACGTAGTTGTAGGTGATGTCGGGCAACAGTACGGCACGCTCAATCTCGGAGTAGAAATCGGATAGGAACAAAGCGTCCTCATCCTTTCTTGCCGCAAACCGCAGGTCGTTCTTCTGCAGGAAGTCCAACCTGAACAAGATGTTCCATGCGTTGATGCCTACATGCCACCGCAAATCCTGACACAGGTAGTTGGCAAACACATCCTTGCCTGTCAGCACCTCTCTTGAAGCAAAGGTGAAGGTTGGCACTTCCTTATTGGTGTCATAAACCAGTTTCCTGGAAGATGCGAGAACGGCATCGGTTCCGTTGGCTTCGCCTTCCCTGACCAACATCTCAATCGTTCCAGGTTCAATGAAATCATCGGAATCAATGAAGTAGAGATATTTGCCCTGTGCATTATCGATGGCAGTGTTACGTGCCTCGCCAACGCCCTTGTTCCGTGGCTGTCTGATGACCTTAATCATGCTGCCCTTGGGGTGGGACAGTGCCAACGCCTCAACAATCTTTATAGAGTCGTCTGTACCGCAATCGTCAACGACAAGAACTTCCATGTACGGATAGGTCTGGTTCAGCACAGACAGCAGGCACTTCTTGATATAAGGCTCTACGTTATAGACAGGAATTCCAATGGAAACGAGCGGACGGTTCATGTCTCTTTCTTATAATTGCCTGAGTGCAGCCAATAGCTCGTTGTTCTCACTCTTCGTACCTACGGTGATGCGTAGGCAGTTATGGCACAGTGTGACGCGGGTGCGGTTGCGGACGATGATGGCGTTGTCAACGAGGTAGTTGTAGATAAGCTGTGCATCGGTCATCTTGGCCAGGAAGAAATTGGCTTCCGTAGGATAGACTTTCTCGCATGTGGGGAGCAGTTGGAAGGCCTCTATCATGCGGTCGCGCTCCAGTTTTAGCATGCGTACCCACTTGTCCACCTGGAACGGATCTTGCAGAGCCTCAAGAGCCTGCTTCTGAGTCAGCAGGTTAACGTTGTAGGGATACTTCACTTTGTTGAACAGGTCGATAATCTGTCTGGAAGCGAAGGCCATGCCTAAGCGGATGGCGGCGCAGCCCCATGCCTTGGACATGGTGTTCAGGACGATGAGGTTGGGGTAATTCAGTAACTCACTGCGCAGGGTGGGCTCTGTGGAGAAGTCGCTGTATGCCTCATCAACGATGACGATGCCCTGGAATCCCTCTATGGTGCGCACAATCTCCTCGCGTACAATATTGTTGCCGGTGGGGTTGTTGGGTGAGCAGATCCAGATGAGCTTTGTGTGCTCGTCACAGGCGGCAAGCAGTCGGTCGGCAGTTGTCTGGAAGTTCTCATCCAGCAGCACGGGGCGGTATTCTATGTCGTTGATATCGGCACACACCTTGTACATGCCGTAGGTAGGCTCGATGGCCACGACGTTGTCCTGCCCCGGTTGGCAGAAGCAGCGGTAGGGCAGGTCGATGGCCTCGTCGCTGCCATTGCCGAGGAAGATGTTTTCGGCCGGCACCCCCTTTGCCTTGGAGATGGCAGCCTTGACTTCAAGCTGCAGTGGGTCGGGATAACGGTTGTAGGGTGTGTTGTACGGGTTCTCGTTGGCATCGAGGAACACACGTGCCTCGCGTCCCGCATATTCATTGCGGGCAGAGCTGTATGGTGCGAGCGACCAGATGTTTGGTCGAGTCAATTCTTGTAACGGTTTCATTTCAGGCTCTTTATACGGACGGTCATGGCATTCTTGTGGGCATCCAACTGTTCGGCCTCAGCCATCAGTTCAACGGCGGGGCCGATGGCACGGATGCCGTCTTCGGTCAGGTGCTGGAAAGTCACCTTGCGGCAGTAGCTGTCCAGATTGACGCCGCTGTAGGTGGTGGCATAGCCGTGGGTAGGAAGCGTATGGTTGGTGCCGCTGGCGTAGTCGCCGGCACTCTCGCAGGCATAGCTTCCCAAGAAGACGCTGCCAGCATTGATGACGTGGTCGGCCAGCTGTTCGTAGTCCTCGGTCTGGATAATCAGGTGCTCTGGTGCGTAGGCGTTGGACAGGTCTATGGCCTCTTTCTTGTCGTTCACCAATATGATGCGGCTGTTTTCCAAGGCATGCAGTGCTATCTCCTTGCGGGGCAGCTGTTTGAGTTGGCGTTCTACTTCCTGCTGCACATCGTTGATAAGTTTGTGCGACGTAGTGATCAGTACAACCTGAGAGTCGATACCATGCTCGGCCTGCGACAACAAGTCGGCGGCAACGAAAACAGGGTTGGCCGTCTCGTCGGCAATGACACATACTTCCGAGGGACCGGCAGGCATGTCGATGGCTACGTCGTGCAGGCTCACCTGCTGTTTGGCGGCCATGACGTACTGGTTGCCGGGGCCGAAAATCTTATAGACCTTGGGAACCGACTCCGTACCGTAAGCCATAGCACCGATAGCCTGGACACCACCTATTTTATATATACGGCTGACACCAGCCACACGGGCAGCCACGAGGATGGCGGGATTAACATGGCCCTGACGGTCGGGTGGGGTACAGAGCACTATCTCGTTGCATCCAGCAATCTTGGCAGGCGTTGCAAGCATCAGCACCGTCGAGAACAGGGGTGCCGTGCCACCTGGAATGTAGAGACCCACCTTTTCGATGGGTACGCTCTTCTGCCAGCAGACCACACCAGGCTGTGTCTCCACCTTCTTCGAACGGAAACGCTGTGACTCGTGAAATTTCTTGATGTTCTCGTGTGCCAGTCCGATAGCCTGTCGGAGTTCGGCAGACACTAACTGTTCAGCCTCGTCCATCTCCTCACTGCTGACGGCGAGGGTGTCAAGGTCTATGTGGTCGAACTTCAGTTCATAGCCCTTTACGGCTTCATCGCCTCGTGCCTTCACATCGGCCAGCACGTTGGCAACAGTCTGATTAAGTTCCGTGACGTCCAGGTGCGGACGCTCTACGATAGCTGCCCATTCCTCACGGGCGGGATATTTGATGATGGTCACCGGGAGTACTTACTATTTACAGATTTACTATTTACCATTAATTACGATTTGTCGCTAAAGAATCATCTTCTCAATGGGGGTTACGAGAATGCCCTGAGCTCCCATCTCCTTCAGTTTGCCGATGATTTCCCAGAATCGCTTCTGGTCGAGCACGGTGTGTACGGAGCACCATTCGTCATCGGCCAGCGGTATGATGGTGGGACTCTTCAGGCCCGGCAGTACGCTGATAATCTCGTCCAGGCGGGCCTTCGGCGCGTTCATACGTACATATTTCTTGTCCTCAGCATCCTTCACTGCCTTGAAACGGAACAGCATCTGTTCCAGTATGTCCTTCTTCTCCGCACTCAAGTCCTTGTTGCCGATGAGCAGAGCCTCACTCTGCATCACTACCTCCACCTCGCGCAGGTTGTTGGATACCAGCGTCGAACCACTGCTGACGATGTCGAAGATACCGTCGGCGAGGCCGATGCCTGGGCTGATTTCCACTGAGCCCGTGATAACATGAATCTCAGTCTCGATGCCATGCTGCTGCATGAACTGACGCAGGATGTTGGGGTAGGATGTGGCAATCTTCTTGCCATTGAACCACTCCAGGCCCGTGTAGTTGATCTCTTTGGGGATGGCCAGCGACAGACGGCACTTCGAGAAACCCAGACGGGAGATGGTTTCACAATCTTCCCCTCGTTCCACGAATTCGTTCTCCCCCACCACGCCAATGTCGGCCACGCCCGAGGCCACACTCTGCGGGATGTCATCATCGCGCAGGTAGAGTACTTCGAGGGGGAAGTTGCTGGATTGTACAAGCAGTGTGCGCTTCGTGGCGCTCACTTTGATGTCTGCCTCGGTGAGCAGATTCATCGTGTCGTCAAACAGACGGCCTTTCGACTGGACTGCAATTCTTAACATAAAAGCCTAATTATCTTGAAAAAGTGCTGCAAAAGTACGCAAAAAATTCCGATTATGCAATTAAATGTGTAATTTTGCACCCAAAACGTAGCAAAATTGAAGTTAAAAGGCATATATATCGTATTTCTTGCCGTTATTCTGGTGGCTTGTCACGACAAGCAGCAACAGGAGCCGGTGGTCGCCCCGTGGGGCGAGATGGTCGATTCCATCGAGGCCGACGACGACTTTGACCTGGAGGAGATACAGGGTAGCGGAGAGATGATCCTGCTGACGTTGACGGGTCCGGAATACTATTACGACTACCACGGCCGTCATCTTGGCACGCAGTATTTGCTGGCAGAGAAGTTTGCGGCGCAGATTGGCGTCCGTCTGCGTGTGGAAGTGTGCCGTGATTCGGCGGAGATGGCAGAGCGGTTGCAGGCAGACGAGGGTGACATCATGGCTGCCACCGAGGTGGGACGGCTGGTACCTTCGCCTTCCAAGAATGACCTGGAGCGTGAACTGCAGGCATGGTATAAGCCTGAGATTTTGGATGAAGTCCGGAAACAGGAGGCTTATCTGCTAAGCAACCGCAGTGTCAAGCGTCGCGTGTTCTCGCCTATGCTCGACAGGAAGGGTGGTATCATTTCTCACTATGACGGTTTCTTTCAGCAGTACTGCAAGCCCATTCGCTGGGAATGGCACCTGATGGCTGCGCAGTGCTATCAGGAGTCAACCTTTGACCCGAAGGCTACATCGTGGGCTGGTGCCAAGGGACTGATGCAGATTATGCCTGCCACTGCAGACCATCTGGGACTGCCCCGTGATCAAATGTACGACCCAGAGAAAAGTATTGCTGCCGCTGCCAGGTATATCGGCGAACTCGAACAGACCTTTAGGGATATTGCTGACCGCCGCGAGCGCACCAACTTCGTGCTGGCCGCCTACAACGGAGGCAGTCATCACATACGTGATGCTATGGCCCTTTGTCAACGTGACGGACGCGACTCTCATCAATGGTCGAATGTCTCAGAGTATGTCCTGAAACTTGCCCAACCCCAGTACTACAATGACCCCATCGTAAAGTACGGCTATATGCGTGGTACTGAGACCGCCGACTATGTTTCGAAGATCAACCAGCGCTGGGCCGACTACCGTCAGGTGAAGAGTCCCCGTCAGGGCTTCACACAGTCGCCCCGCAAGGCGCAGAAGCAAAAGAACAAGTATAATATTGAATAGAATTATTCCTCGCTGTCGGCTGAGCGCAGGATAATGCTAGTGGCACCGATGGTGAACAGCGTACCGTCGCTGATGATGCGTCGTTCGCGCCCTTTGATTTCCACATTATCAACAAAGGTGCCCGTGTTGCTGTTGTTGTCGGCCAATGTGTAGCGCAGCTGGTCGTGTTTGTCGCGGCTGACGTTGATGGTACAGTGGTTCAGGTCAACGCTGGGGTCAACAGTCTCGAAGGGTGTGTTGATGGGGTTGCCTTTCTGGTAACGGCCTATCACGTTGTCGCCCATGACAAGGGGAATAACCTGTTTGTAGTGGAATACATTTTCGATGACTACGATAGAGCCGCAGCCATTCTCGTTGGCCTGTTCGTCGGGACGGTCGTCACGTTGGGTGGCCTTCAGTTTCGACGTTCCCATGCGTATGCCGAACTGCTTGCCACACTCGTCACATTGGAACACCAATGACTGGCCTTCCTTGTATTGTGTCTCATCGAAGATGATATAATGGTCGCATTTGGGACAACGTACTCGCTTCATGGTGCTAATCCATCTTATAAACCCAGGCTTCTGCCAGTGCCTCGTTCTGATGAACCTTCTGTAATTGCCGGTATGCCTCTGCCTTCGTGGGGTACACATCGCAAATGACGCGGCGGATATTATGAGTAAGGTAAACGCGAGCATTACTGTAGCCTTCCTTCTGCAGTCTCTTCACAAAGTCCTCGGCACCTTGACGCGATACCTGACTGGCAACTACAATGCCATAACCTGTCTCACGCTTTATTTCCGGAACAGGCGTTACCTGTGTTTCCTCGGGAATGCTTTCTTCTTCGATGGCCTCGGGAATGCTTTCCTCCTCAATATCTTCAGACTCGGTCACGTCAACAGATTCTTCTTCAACGGGAGCGTATTCCGACTCTTCATTCTCACTGCCGTTTTCGTTCAGGTGGAAGTCCTGGTCGGGGATGATATTCCCACTACCGCCTCTTGACATAATGGGCAAGTTTATCTGGCTCATCGTCAGCCCGGTCTGCTCACTGTTGCTGACGGGTGTGCTCATCATCAAGAATGCCAGCAGAGCAGCAGCGACGGCTACCGTGTTGCGAATCCATGACATCTTGATAGTGATGGCCCTTTCCACAGGCGGCTCTTCTTCCGTAGTCTCATTTGTTGTGGACGAATCCTTCTCGCCGATGACGGTTGGCAATATGGCGGGCTGATGTTTCGGTTCAAGAACTTTCTTGCCTGTCGTTTTTTCTTTCGATGACGTGAGAGGTCGTATCTCGAAAGAGGGTAGTCCGTATAGTTCGGGGGTCAGAATACCCGCCTCGCACGGTTCAAACTCCAGTTTTCCCTCGTCATTGACCGTCAGCTGGCCGATGTCGTTAAGCTCGTAACAGCCCTCGGTTTCCAAATACTGCTTTAATTCTGCAACCTCGGTCTCGATGCGGCGAAGGGCTTCCGGATAGCTGATGTCGTATGCCTCGACATACGACTGAACCAATAGCGAGTCGTTGAGCTTCAACTGAGGATTGAATCCCAAGGTTCGCTGAGGCGGCAGGAATAGGCCGTCCTCCTCGTCATATTGAGCTTCGAGATGGTGCGCCATGAAACCGCCCAAATCAGGCACGATGACGCAGTCATTACTCAGCAGAAGTATTTCTATATGTCTTTCCAGTTGTATCACGTCTGCAAAAGTACGGCTTTTTTGCGACATTTGCAAATAAAAGAAACTTAAAATCATCGCGGAATAAAAAAAAAGCAGTATCTTTGCACAAAAATAGACGATGATGGAATATATAGAAACAGGAATTAAAGGAGTCTTTATCATTGAACCCCGCGTGTTCAACGATGCCAGAGGCTACTTTATGGAGGCCTGGAAACAGGCAGAGTTTGAGGAACACGTCGGACCGGTCAATTTCATTCAGGATAATGAGTCAAAGTCCAGCTACGGCGTGCTGCGTGGACTGCATTATCAGAAAGGTGCTTGTTCTCAGGCCAAGTTAGTGCGCGTCATCAAGGGACGTGTGGTCGATGTCGCCGTTGATATCCGCAGGAGTTCACCAACGTTCGGCCGTCATGTCATGGTTGAACTGAGCGAGGACAATAAACGTCAGTTTTTTATTCCCCGGGGCTTCGCCCATGGTTTTCTGGTACTCAGCGAAGAAGCCATCTTTATGTATAAGGTTGACAATGCCTACGCACCTCAGCAGGATGCGGGCATCCGTTGGAATGATCCCGAGCTGGGCATTGAATGGCCCATTGACCCAAAGGATGTGTTGACCAGTGAGAAGGATTTGCGTCAACCATTACTCCGTGACGCTGAACTGTTTGAATAACTAATTATTTTTCTTGAGAAATGAATATTGCTATAGTAGGAACTGGGTATGTGGGACTTGTGTCAGGCACTTGTTTTGCCGATACAGGAGCCAATGTGACTTGCGTTGACGTTGATGCTGTCAAAATTGAACGACTGCAGCGTGGCGAGATCCCTATCTATGAACCCGGACTGGATGAGTTGGTGAAGAAGAATGTGGCTGCAGGCCGTCTGCATTTCGCCACTGACCTTGCTGCTGTGCTTGACGATGTTGAGATTGTGTTCTCTGCCGTGGGAACACCTCCAGATGAGGATGGCTCGGCTGACCTGAAGTATGTGCTGCAGGTTGCCCGTACCATTGGGCAGCATCTCAATCGCTACGTGGTTGTGGTCACCAAGTCCACTGTCCCCGTGGGTACGGCACGCAAGGTGCGTAAGGCCATCGAGGAGGAACTTGAGAAACGCGGCGTGGATGTACCTTTCGATGTGGCCTCGAATCCGGAGTTCCTCAAGGAGGGCAATGCCATCAAGGACTTCATGTCGCCTGACCGCGTGGTCGTCGGTACTGAGAGCGAGCGGGCTAAGAAAGTGCTTACGAGACTCTATAAGCCTTTTCTCATTAATAATTTCCGTGTCATCTTCATGGACATCCCTTCGGCTGAAATGACCAAGTATGCCGCCAATTCAATGCTGGCCACCCGTATTTCATTTATGAACGACATGGCCAACCTGTGTGAACTGGTGGGGGCTGATATAAATATGGTACGCGCGGGAATTGGCTCTGATACCCGCATTGGCCGCAAGTTCCTTTATGCCGGCTGCGGCTATGGCGGTTCGTGCTTCCCCAAGGATGTGAAAGCCCTCATCAAGACTGCCGACCAGGCTGGCTATTCATTGGAAGTGCTCAAGGCTGTGGAGCGTGTCAACGAGCACCAGAAAAGTGTTCTCTTCGAGAAACTGCAGCGGGCTTTCGAGGGTCAATCGCTTCAGGGACTTACTGTTGCTCTCTGGGGACTCTCTTTCAAGCCTGAGACAGACGACATGCGTGAATCTACTGCTTTGGTGATGATATCCAAGTTGCTTGAAGCGGGCTGTAAGGTGCGTGTCTATGACCCTGTCGCCATGGATGAATGCCGCCGTCGTGTCGGCGAGACCGTCGTCTATTGTCGTGACAAGTATGATGCTGTGCTCGATGCTGACGCACTGTTGCTGCTCACCGAGTGGAAGGAGTTCAGACTGCCTACCTGGGGAGTCGTTTACAAGGCCATGCGTCGTCCGCTGGTGATTGACGGGCGTAATATCTTCGATGTTGAGGAACTCGAGGAGAATGGTTTCGAATATCACTGTATAGGTCGCTAATGAAAAGGCTGCTCATATTCCCCATGATGGTCGGACTGGCGTTGTGGTCTGCCTGTTCTTCGAAGACTCCAACCGCTTCCAGTGTTGAAGAGGTGGAGTCAGAGAGCCAGGAGGCCAAGCGTCTGCTTCAGGGCATCTGGGTGGATGACGATACTGAGGAGGTCTCTTTCAAGGTCGTCGGCGATACTATTTTCTACCCTGATACTGTCAGTCAGCCTACCTGTTTCAAGGTTGTCAGGGATTCGTTGGTTCTCGGCAGCATCGGGACGAAATATCCCATTGTCAAGCAGTCACCTCATGTCTTTTGGTTCAAGAATCAGAATGGTGATTTAGTAAAGTTGCAGAAAAGTGACGATCCTGTCCACGCTTTCGCTTTCGTTCAAGACAAGCCGAAGGTACTCACATACACAGAGGTTGTCAAGACTGACTCTGTTGTCCTGTATAACGGGCAGCGCTATCACTGGTACATTGCCATTAACCCTACGAAGTACAAGGTTCATGCCACTTCTTACAATGATGATGGCGTAGAGGTTGATAACGTCTATTATGACAACATCATGCATGTCAGTATTTTCAATGGCAGGCAGAAGTTGTTCTCTACTGACTTCAAGAAACAGCTCTTCGGTTCGAAGATTCCAGAACGGTTTTTAAGTCAGGCTGTCCTCAGTAATATGGAATATGACACCGTCGATTCCCGTGGATTCCATTTCGTCGCCACAATATGCATCCCTGACGGGGCAGCATGCTATAAGGCAGAAATCCTCATATCGTTTGACGGACAGGTGACGACTACGCTTATCGAGTTTTGACCGTTCCCGAATTGGTCGATATTTACAGGAGAAAAGAAACAGGCAGGCACTTTTTTATGCGCCTGCCTGTTACTTTTCCTAAATAATGGTATTTACTCGTCGAGCAGAATCTTCATCATCTCACAGGCAGCCTTGGCTACCGATGTGCCAGGGCCAAAGATGGCGGCGACGCCAGCCTTGTAGAGGAAGTCATAGTCCTGGGCAGGGATGACACCACCGGCGATAACCATAATGTCCTCGCGTCCCAGTTTCTTCAGTTCCTCAATCAGTTGCGGGATGAGTGTTTTGTGACCAGCAGCCAATGACGAGGCACCGACGATGTGGACATCGTTCTCGACGGCCTCACGGGCGGCCTCGGCAGGTGTCTGGAACAGCGGTCCCATATCGACGTCGAAGCCGCAGTCGGCATAGCCGGTGGCTACAACCTTGGCACCACGGTCGTGACCGTCCTGACCCATCTTAGCTACAAAGATACGTGGACGGCGACCCTCACGTTTTGCAAATTTCTCGGTCAACTCGCAGGCTTTCTCAAAGTCGGAGTCGTTCTTACTTTCTGATGAATACACGCCTGAAATGGTTCTGATTACTGCTTTATAACGGCCTACAATCTCTTCGCAGGCATCTGAAATCTCTCCTAAGGTACAACGCAGCTGTGCAGCCTTGACGGCCAGATCCAGCAGGTTGTTCTCGCTCTTGCGACCCTCGTTGAAATCACGTACGCACTCGGTGATAGCCTTCAAGGCGGCCTGGCAGGCGGCCTCGTCGCGTTTGCTGCGGACCTCCTTCAAGTTCTCCTCCTGCTGCTTGCGAACGGCGGTGTTGTCAACCTCGAGGATATCGATGGGATCTTCGTGCTCCAAACGGTACTTGTTGGTACCCACGATGGTCTGAACGCCAGAGTCGATGCGGGCCTGTGTGCGGGCAGCAGCCTCCTCGATACGCATCTTAGGCAGACCGGTCTCGATGGCCTTGGCCATACCGCCCAGCTTCTCAATCTCCTGGATGTGCTCCCAGGCCTTGTGTACCAGCTCGTTGGTCAGCGTCTCTACATAGTAGGAGCCAGCCCACGGGTCAATCTGCTTGCAGACCTTCGTTTCGTTCTGGATGTAGATCTGGGTGTTACGAGCGATACGGGCGGAGAAGTCGGTAGGCAGGGCGATGGCCTCATCGAGGGCGTTGGTGTGCAGCGACTGGGTGTGACCCAGCACGGCGGCCATAGCCTCGATACAAGTACGGCCCACGTTGTTGAACGGATCCTGCTCGGTGAGCGACCAACCTGAAGTCTGCGAGTGGGTACGCAGAGCCAGCGACTTAGGATTCTTGGCACCGAAGCTCTTCACGATCTTTGCCCACAGCAGACGACCTGCACGCATTTTTGCTATTTCCATGAAGTGGTTCATGCCGATGGCCCAGAAGAAGCTCAGACGCGGAGCAAAAGCATCTACGTCGATACCGGCATTCACACCAGTACGCAGATAGTCCATACCGTCGGCCAGGGTGTAAGCCAGCTCGATGTCTGCCGTAGCACCAGCCTCCTGCATGTGGTAACCCGAAATAGAGATGCTATTGAACTTAGGCATCTTCTGTGAGGTGTACTCGAAGATATCAGCGATGATCTTCATGGAGAATGCGGGCGGGTAGATATAGGTGTTACGCACCATGAACTCCTTCAGGATATCGTTCTGAATGGTACCAGCCATCTCCTCGAGCTGAGCGCCCTGCTCCAGACCGGCCACGATATAGAATGCCAGGATAGGCAGCACGGCGCCGTTCATGGTCATCGAGACAGACATCTTGTTCAAGGGGATACCCGAGAACAACACCTTCATGTTCTCCTCATTGCAGATAGACACACCAGCCTTACCCACATCACCCACCACACGGGCGTTATCGGGGTCGTAGCCGCGGTGCGTCGGCAGGTCGAAGGCTACGGAAAGTCCTTTCTGACCAGAGGCGAGGTTACGGCGATAGAATGCATTCGACTCCTCTGCGGTAGAGAATCCGGCATACTGGCGGATGGTCCACGGGCGGAACGGATACATCATACTGTACGGGCCACGGAGGTAGGGTGGGATACCGGCGGTGAAGTCCAAGTGCTCCATGCCTTCGAGGTCTTCTTTGGTATATACGGGCTGAATGTCAATCTGCTCAGGAGTCCTCCAGTTAGCGCTGATGCCATTCTCCTTCTGCCACTGCTGGCCATTCTTCTGCTGAATACCAGCGTAGATATCTATTTGACTAAAATCTTTTCTCATATTATTTCTTTGTTTTTATGGAACACGAAGATACGAAGAAACGAAGTCTCTCATCGTTCGGGCTTTATACCTTTGTATTCTAAATATCCATTTAGTTTTCTTTTGATGCCTTCTTTTAGCTTGGGAACATTGAAGTTAATGAGTAATCCCATTTTGACGTCAGATAGCTTCATATAGGTAAGGAGTTGTACTTCGTGTAATGGTTTCATTGTTTCCACAGCTTTTAACTCCACGATAAACACATCCTCAACAAGCATGTCTATTCTGTAATATTTCCCTATTTCCTTTCCCTTGTATATCAAAGGAAGGTCAACTTGGGTATTAACTTTTAAGCCTTTTTCTTCAAGCTCAATTTTTAGGCAATCCTCATATACAGATTCGAGAAGACCAGGTCCGAGTTCTTTATGCACCTCAATATCAGCACCAATTATGGTATTGCTTAATGATAGAAGATACTGATATTCTTCTTCTGCAATAAAACTTCGTTCCTTCGTTTCTTCGTGTTCCATAAATAATTATAACCCTAATTTAGCATTATACTCCTTGAGCGTTTCCAGCTGGTTAGACTTAACGTGAATGAAGTTCTCGATGCCGGCAGCCTTGAGGTCTTCGCTGCAGGCGGGAGCACCGGCAACGATGTACATGGCGCGGCCGTTCAGGTACTTGAAAGCGGGGATGGCATACTCAGCATATTCGTCATCAGAAGAGCAGATGACCACGATGTCGGCCTTAGCCTCAAGAGCGGCGTCAACACCCTCCTCGACAGTCTTGAAGCCGAGGTTGTCCATCACCTTGTAGCCTGCAGCAGCCAGGAAGTTGCACGAGAACTGGGCACGAGCCTGACGCATGGCCAAGTTGCCGATGGTCAGCATGAAGGCGATAGGCTGTTTCTTGGCTTTCTCCGTAGCGAGGCGCAGGGTCTCGAACTCAGAAGCCAGGCGCTGCGTGTTGAGGCGAGGAAGAGCCCCCCCTACGGCCCCCGAGGGGGCTTCATTACAACACTCGGACACATTAGTGTCCCCCTCGGGGGACGACAAGGGGGCTTTACCCTCGCTGGTCTCGGTGAAGTTCGGGAACTGGTTGGTACCGAGGATGAACTCGCGGCGGGTGGCGGCAGCGGCGTGACGCTTGTCGTTCGAGGCATTCACAGCGTTGGTAATGTTACCCTTCAGTGCCTCGGCCAAGAAACCACCAGCCTCCTCGACAGCGAGGAACAGCTTCCAGCCTTCCTTGGCGATGGCATCGGTCAGGTGCTCAATGGTGTAGGAACCGCCGGCCACATCGACCAGCTTGTCGAAGTGAGCCTCTTCCTTCAGCAGAAGCTGCTGGTTGCGGGCAATACGCTCGGCAAAGTCCGTCGGTGTCTCGTAGGGCTTGTCGAACGGAGTCACCACGATGGAATCCACATTGGCAATAGCTGCCGACATCGTCTCGGTCTGCGAGCGCAGCAGGTTCACGTAGCTGTCGAATAACGTCTGGTTGTACGCCGACGTGATAGCGCATACGTGCATCTGGCAGGCGCAGTCGCATTTCGGCTCGTATTGCTTCACAATCTGTGCCCACAGCAGACGGGCGGCGCGGAACTTGGCAATCTCCATGAAATAGTTCTCCGAGACGCCCATGTTGAACTTGATGCGCTTGGCAGCCTCAGTAGCATCTACACCAGCTTCGGTCAGCACGTTCAGGTACTCGGCACCCCAGGCTAAGGCATAGCCTAACTCCTGATAGATGTAGGCACCGGCATTGTTCAGCTGCACGCTGTTCACGTTGATGCACTTGTAGCCAGGCAGTTCCTTCAACGCCTCGATGAGCGGCTTGGCCTGTTCGAGTACGGCTGTGGTGTCCTTGCCCTTGCACATGATCTTGCCAATGGGGTCAAAATTGATGCTACCCTTCAGCTCCTCCAGCGGATAGTTCTTCTCCTTGAAATAGTTGACCAGAATCTCGGCCAGCTCCACACAATGACGCTGGCAGGTCTTGAAGTTCAGCTCCACATACTGAGGCAGGATGCCGTCGAGTAGCGTAGCGATGAACTCCTTGCTGATGTCTTTGCCCTTGATCTTGAAGCCGAGCGAGTCAACACCCTTGTTCAGAATGTCAAGTGCCTTGGCACTGGCAGCTTTGGCATCCTCGACATTGATGTCCTGACGGACGAACCACAGGTTGTTGTCCTTTTTGTTACCGCGGACGAACGGGAACTCACCCGGCAGCGAATCGACCGCCTTCAAGTCCTTCAAGTCCTCGCGGCGATAGAAGGGCTGTACGTTAAAACCTTCGTTTGTTCTCCATACGAGTCGCTTCTGGAAGTCGGCCCCTTTCAGGTCCACTTCAATCTTGTCCAGCCACTCCTGGGTGGTTGGTGCCTGGAACTCGCTGAAGAGTTTCTCTTTGTTGTTTGACATAGTTTGTGTAATATTTATTATATAAGTTGTACGAATACAAGCTAAATAGTTTGCAAAGATACAAACTTTTTCCGAACAAAAGAAGATTTTAGTAAATATTTAATTTTTATTCGTAGAATCCTAACGATAATATTGGGCATCTGACTCGGAGAAGCAGCAGCCATTCACTATCGCATCCACCTTTAATGTCGTGTATCGTCGTCGTGCTCTCGACGGAGGTTCCCGTCAGCCCCCCGGGGGGGGAGGGTAATGTTATGTACCTCCCCCTTACGGCCCCCCTTTATATAGGGGGCCTATAGGGGAGGGTACATTACCCTGGGGGCCCCGGGGGAACGGCTGCCGTGGCGGCAGCAACGCAGTTGCAAATATACAACATCGGCCAAGACCGATGTCGAGTTAAGTCCACTTACGAAGGGCTAAATTATGAAAATATAACATATTTAACTTTCTTATACACGAAAAATCGCCAAAACGGCCTCAAACTGCGTATTTGGGAAAGCGACCTTCTGTCCAATAATCTTGTGGCGTTTGGAGGCTCCAAACGGTTCGAATGGAGGCTCCAAACGGTCCGAATGGAGGCTCCAAATGATTCGAATGGAGGCTCCAAACGCTGAAGAGTTTCTCTTTGTTGTTTGACATAGTTGTGTAAAGATTACATAAGTTCTTAACTTTTAGCAAGCTTTTTGTTCCAGCCTTGCAGGTTCTTATTTATCTATAACGACGTGCATAGATACAAACTTTTTTCGAATCAGCGAAGATTTTAGTAAATATTGTAGTTTTATAATCGACAAAGAAATTTGCAGGTTTCAGAAATTAGTTGTACTTTTGCAGCTTGAAAGCAGTGAATGACTTTTTTGGGACTATGTTTCGTCTGTCAGATTTACATATCTTAGAGTGCAAGGATGCGTTGAAGAACATCCCTGATGGTAAGGTTCTTATCAACACCATTAATGCCCATTCCTATAATGTGGCGCAACGCGACGACCAGTTTGCCGAGGCACTGGCCGGAGGCGACTATTTGATACCTGACGGCGCATCCATTGTGAAGGCGTGCCGATGGTTGAAGGGCAAGTCCTGTCCTATAGAGCGTATTGCTGGCTGGGACTTGTTCACTTTTGAGATGGACAGGCTTGGTTCATCGGGCGGCGTACGCAAAGTGATGTTTATGGGTTCCTCGGAGCATGTGCTGTCGCTCATCAAAGAGCGGGCTGCAAAGGATTATCCTTATCTGGAGGTGGTGACTTACTCTCCTCCCTATAAGCCTGTTTTCAACGATGATGACAATGCTGCCATTATCGAGGCTGTCAATGCGGCTAATCCGGATCTCCTTTGGATAGGCATGACTGCTCCTAAGCAGGAGAAATGGACCTTTCAGCATTGGAACGAACTGGACATCCACTGTCATGTGGGCACCATCGGGGCCGTGTTTGATTTCTATGCAGGTACGGCTCGCCGTGCTCCTTTGTGGTGGCAGCAGCACGCTTTAGAATGGCTCTACCGTCTCGTCAAGGAGCCGCGTCGCATGTGGCGGCGTTACATCATCGGCAATCCGTTGTTCGTTTGGAATGTGTGGAATGAAAAGAGAAAAGCGTCAAGGTCTTGAGAATGAGCCTTGACGCTTTTCTTTATTTCAGTTTCAGTATTACAGCACTGCGGCCTGCTATTTCCACAGGTACCGTCTGGTCGGCTTTCAGTTCGACAACACTGGTCGTGTTGCCTAGCAGGTCGTTAGCGGTGTAGGTCTTCTCGCGTAGCCCGAGGAATTCGAAGGCATGGGCGGGAATGCAGACTTCCACTTTAGCTGTTGTGTCGTCAAAGTTGGCCACAACCAGCAGTTGGCTGGTCTTCGCCTTCCTCAGGAACATATACTGGCGGTGGTATTGCTGGTTGACGTACATCAGGTCGTAGAACAATCCTTCGCTGACGGCCTTCTCCTTGCGGGCAATGTTCAGTACCTTTTTATATAAGTCATACAGCTGGCGTTCTTCATCGGTCAGTGTTTTGCGGGAGGCACGGCAGAGAGTGCCTACAGCCCAGTAGTCGAAGATAGTGGTACGGCCGTCATGTCCGCTGAACCCTTCGTGGTCCATGCCGTGCTCGCCGTACTCCTGTCCGGCGTAGAGCATAAAGGGGTTTTGCTGCATCAGGGCGTTGACCACCAGTGCGGGGATGGCCTTGCGACCGTCGGCAGCGAAGAAGTCGGAGGCGATGCGCAGCTCGTCGTGGTTTTCCAGGAAGTAGAGCATGTGCTCGCGTATGTCGTCCGTCTGCTGCCAGTTACCGGTAATGGCCTGTGTCGATTGCTGGTGGCGTATAATCTGGAACATGGTGTCGTACATGCCCACCTTGTCGTACAGGTAGTCGAAACCGCTGGCCACATAGTGCCGGTATTCGTTAGGATTATACACCTCGCCGATGAACACCAGTTCAGGGAACTTCGCCTTGACCTGCTTCGTGGCCCAAGCCCAGAAATCGGCAGGGACCATTTCGGCCATGTCGCAGCGGAAACCGTCAATACCCTTGTCGGCCCAGAACATCAGGATCTGGGTCATCTTCTTCCATGTGTCTGGAATGGGGTCGAAATGCCCGACACGTCCGGCGTAGTAGTCCACGCCGTAGTTTAGTTTCACAGTCTCATACCAGTCATTTTGTCCCGGCGCATTGTGGAAACAGTCGTTGCCCGTAGCCTTGGCAGGTTCCTCAATATATGGCTCTGTCTCACCGTGATAGAGGTCGAAGTATGGAGTAAATCTTTGCCCTGGGCAGTAGTAGAAGTTGTTCTGCGGGTCGAAGCCGTTCTGCGGATTGTCATCCTCGCCCAGGTCCTTCACGCCACGAGGCTTGCAGACGCTCTGGTACTGGCGTGCTACGTGATTGGGAACGAAATCGATGATGACCTTCATGCCAGCCTTGTGGGTACGTTCCACCAGTTGCTCAAACTCCTCCATGCGCCGGTTGACGTCAACAGCCAGGTCTGGGTCTATGTCATAGTAGTCGGTGATGGCGTATGGTGAACCAGCTCTGCCCTTCACTACGGCAGGATGTTGGCAGGGGATGCCGTATGTTGAGTAGTCAGTCGTGGTGGCGTGGCGTATGACGCCTGTGTACCAAATATGGCTCACGCCCATCTGACTGATATTCTTCAGTACAGTGGGCGTGAAGTCGTTCATCTTACCGCATCCGTTCTCCTCAATCGTGCCGTTTTGCTTGCACGTTTGATTTCTGTTCCCGTAAAGACGGGTGAAGATTTGGTAAATGATAGTCTTATGAGATGCCATGAGCAGAAACTTCCTTGTTAATCTTGGCAATCATTCCTTGCAGGGCCTTTCCGGGACCGCACTCGGTGAAGTCATCGGCACCGTCGGCAATCATTGATTGAACGCACTGCGTCCAGCGTACTGATGAGGTCAGCTGGGCAATGAGGTTCTGCTTGATCTCAGCGGGGTTGGTGTGGGGCTTGCCATCCACATTCTGATAGACGGGACATTTGGGCTCACTGAAATCTGTCTGCTCAATGGCAGCCTGCAGTTCGTCCTTGGCAGGCTGCATCAGGGGCGAGTGGAACGCACCGCCGACCTTCAGCGGCAGGGCACGCTTGGCTCCGGCAGCTTTCAGCTGTTCGCAAGCCTCGTTGATGGCTTCAACATTGCCGCTGATGACCAGCTGGCCGGGATTGTTATAGTTGGCGCATACCACCACGTGGCCTTCACGGTTGATGGCAGCACAGATTTCCTCCACCTTCTCATCAGGCAGACCGATAATGGCGGCCATCGTCGATGGCTGGGCCTCGCAAGCCTTCTGCATGGCCATAGCGCGGGCATAGACCAGTTTCAGACCGTCCTCAAACGACAGGGCACCGGCGGCTACCAGTGCAGAGAACTCTCCTAAGGAGTGTCCGGCAGTCATGGCAGGGGCAAAGGCCTCGCCCATGCAGATAGCCGAGATGACTGAGTGCAGGAAGACAGCGGGTTGCGTTACCTTCGTCTGTTTCAGGTCTTCGTCCGTACCCTCAAACATGATGTCGGTGATGCGGTACCCGAGGATGTCGTTAGCCTTCTCAAACAATTCTTTTGCCTTCTCGTTGTTGTCGTATAGGTCCTTGCCCATACCTACAAACTGCGCTCCCTGTCCGGGAAAAACAAATGCTTTCATTTCTTCTTATGATTTTAATACCAATGATATATTTTTTCCTTTTGCGGGTGCAAAGGTACTGTAAATCGTGCGAAAAACCAAGGAAAAAAATGTTTTTCTTAAGATGGGACGGGAATGAAAAAAGAAAAACGGTGATTTCTTTGTCCATTTATGGGAAAATGCGTAATTTTGCACCTTAATATAACTAATGGACATGAGTGAAATGAAAAAATACGTGCTTGACCTGCGGGTTGTGGCGGTCAAGAGGCTTCACGAGCGTTATGTGCTGATCAGGCTGACGCGCGAGGAGCAGCTGCCGCAAATGTTGCCCGGACAGTTTGTGGAGGTGCGGGTCGATGGTAGCGTGGAGACATTCTTGCGTCGTCCTATCTCCATCAATTTCGTTGACCGCGAGCGCAACGAGTTGTGGTTGTTGGTGGCCACTGTTGGCGAGGGAACGCGGCAGATGGCGCGGCTCCAGTCTGGCGATGTAGTGAACATCGTGGGGCCGCTGGGTAATGGGTTCTCTCTACCCGCTGGAGAAGCGGCGGGCACGGTGCTGCTCGTGGGCGGCGGCGTGGGCGTTGCCCCGCTGTTGTATCAGGGGGCTGTGCTGAAGGAGGCGGGCTTGGAGCCGGTGTTCCTCTTGGGGGCACGCTCGGCGAAAGACCTGCTGATGCTTGACGAGTTCCGCAAGTACGGCGAGGTGTTCGTGACGACTGAGGACGGCTCCGAGGGTGAGCGTGGCTTTGTCACTCAGCACACCGTGCTGCAGAAACGGCAGTTCGACCTGATACTGTCGTGTGGCCCAACACCGATGATGAAGGCTGTAGCGCGTTTTGCCTACCAGCAGAACATCGAGTGCGAGGTGTCGTTGGAGAATATGATGGCCTGCGGCTTAGGCGCCTGCCTGTGCTGTGTGGAAAAGACTGTTGAGGGCAATCTTTGCGTGTGCAAGGACGGCCCCGTGTTTAATATCAAGAAACTGTTATGGCAACTTTGAATGTGAATATAGGCAGCCTGCGGCTGAAGAATCCTGTGATGACTGCCTCGGGTACGTTTGGCTACGGGCTTGAGTTTGAAGACTTTGTGCCGCTTGACGGGCTAGGAGCTATTATAGTAAAAGGTACGACGCTGCGCCCCCGCGAGGGCAACGACTACCCGCGAATGGCGGAGACGCCGATGGGCATGCTTAACTGCGTGGGCCTGCAGAACAAAGGCGTCGATTATTTCTGCAAGCACATCTATCCGCAGCTGCTGCCGACGGGCGGGACGTATATCGTCAACGTCAGCGGTTCGTCGCCTGAGGACTATGCCGAGTGTGCGGCTCGTGTCGATGCGCTTGACGGTATTCCTGCCATCGAACTGAACATCTCGTGCCCCAACGTGAAGGACGGCGGTATGGCCTTCGGAGTGACCACGAAAGGCGCTGCCTCTGTGGTGCGTGCCGTCCGTGAGCGTTACCATAAGACGCTGATTGTCAAGCTGTCGCCAAACGTGACGGATATTACTGAAATAGCGCGTGCGGTGGAGGCCGAAGGTGCCGATTCCGTGTCGCTCATCAATACGCTGATGGGTATGGCCGTCGATATTGAGAAGCGTAAGCGGGTGCTCTCCATCGGTACGGGTGGACTCTCGGGGCCTGCCGTGAAGCCTGTGGCGTTGCGGATGGTCTATCAGGTGGCGAAGGCGGTGAAGATTCCCGTCATCGGACTTGGCGGCATTATGACAGCTAAGGACGCCATCGAGTTTCTGATGTGCGGCGCGACGGCCATCGAGGTTGGTACGGCCAACTTCATCGACCCCGCTGTCACCATCAAGGTGCGCGACGGCATCAGCGACTGGCTCGACCAGCACAGCTGCCGCTCGGTACAAGACATTATCGGAACAATAAGATGAGTGATGAGTGATGAGTGATGAGTGATGAGTGATGAAGGGAATTCTCGAAGAAAAAAGTTTTAGGTTCGCAATTCGAATCGTAAACTTATATAAGTATTTAGTAAATGAAAAGAAAGAATTTGTTATGTCAAAACAGCTTCTACGATCAGGAACATCTGTTGGTGCAAATGTTTCAGAAGCGCAATTTGCCCAAACAAAAGCTGATTTTGGAACAAAAATGCATATAGCTCTGAAAGAAGCTAATGAAACCAAATATTGGTTGAGCCTTTTAGAAGGAACCTCTTTTATAACTCAAACAGAATCAAAAAGTATGATTTCTGATTGTATAGATTTAATCAATATGCTTGTGTCAACCTGTAAAAAAACACTACCAAGATGATGAAAAAACTACTGGCTTTATTTATCACTTATCACTTATCACTTATCACTTGCTTTTCCCAGCAGCTGTCTTTCCCTGGTGCTCAGGGCTGGGGACGCCTCGCCACAGGCGGACGCGGAGGTAAGGTGTACCATGTGACCAACCTCAATGACTCCGGAACGGGCTCTTTGCGCGATGCCGTGAGCCAGCCTAACCGCATCGTCGTGTTCGACGTGGCAGGTGTCATCCGAATCAACTCGCGCATCGTCTTCGCCAAGAACCTCTACGTGGCAGGACAGACGGCACCAGGCGAGGGCGTCACCGTCTATGGCGACGGCGTCTCGTTCTCGGGTGCCGACAACATCATCGTGCGTTACATGCGCTTCCGCATGGGACATAACGGCAGCAGCGGCAAGGACTGTGCCGGTATTGCCAACGGCGCCAACATGATTTTCGACCACTGCTCGTTTGCATGGGGCCTCGACGAGACCTTCAGCATCAACCCCGACGGCACGGGCACCACGCCGCAGAACATCACGCTGCAGAACTGTGTGGTGGGACAAGGACTGATGACTCACTCGGCAGGCGGACTGATGCAGACTAACTACGTGTCGCTCATCGGCAACTTCCTCTGCGACAACTCTACCCGCAACTTTAAGGTGAAAGGCATCAACCAGTATGCCAACAACATCGTCTATAACTGGTCGAACGGTGCCTATATCATGGGTGGCGACTCCGAGGGCAAGTCCTACGTCAACATTGAGTCGAACCTCTTCATCAACGGCCCAGCGAAGGGTGGGGCAGCCTTCACGGGCGGCAATGCCGACTTCCACTGCTACGGCAACGACAACTGGCAGGACCAGAACATGAACGGCGTCTTCGACCCGAAGGAGATTACCGACTACAACGCTGCCACCCGCGAGTCGAAGCCCTACGACTATCCTGCCTTGGAGCTAAACCCCGGGCGCACGCTCCTGGAGACCAATCTGCCGACGGTGGGCGCCTCGCTTCCCTACCGCGACCCAGTGGACTTCTATATGGCTGACGAGGTGCTGAGCTATGGCAAGCAGGGTGCACTCATCTCCAATGAGGAGACGCTTGTCTATGGCGCACCCTCCAAGTGGAGTGTCTATGCCGGCGAGAAGCGTGCCGACGCTGACGGCGACGGAATGCCTGACGCCTGGGAGGAGGCCAACGGCACCAACCCCCAGAAAGACGACGCGATGACCATCGCCGCCAACGGCTATGCCAATATCGAGAACTACATCAACAGCATCACTGAGGCCGACCGCCAGTTCTTCCTGCGCATACCTGTGGCCCTGGTGCTCGACAAGGCCACCACGCAATCCCTGACGGTATCGTGGCGAGACTATACCACCGACGAGGACGGCTTCTTGCTGGAAATCAAGTCTGACGGCGACTGGCAGCAAGCCGTGCGTACAGCGGCCAATGCCACCTCATGCACCATTTCCGACCTGCAGCCCGGCACGAAGTACAACGTACGCATCAGCGCCTTCAAGGGCGACAAACAGTCGGGTTATGCCCAGACCGATATGTCGACCCGTCCCATCGAGGTCGGCATCATCGACGTGGAGACCTTTACCGGCGAGGGTGAGGGCGAATGGCTCATCAACCCCACAGAGGACGAGACCATCACCTTGAACGAGGAAACGCCGAAGACGGCTGTCGTCGTCTATTCCGATGCTGACGTCACCATCGGCGGCAGCGGCTATCTCAGCGGCACAGCCTCGATGAACAAGGCCGGAGCCGGAACGCTGACCATCCAGAGCGACCAGCAATATACAGGTGCCACCGTCTTGCACGATGGCGTGCTGGAGTTCACAACGCTGAAGAACGGCGGCCAGCCAAGTGCCATCGGCAGCAGCGTAGAGTTTGCCCAGAACTGGATTTTCGATGGCGGTACCTACTGCTATACGGGCGCCAACACCACCACCAACCGCTCGGCCAAGCTGTCGCAGACATCGGCATTCAGCATCAAGTCGGCTACGGTCACTATGAACGGCACCATCGAGGGCGCCGACGCCTCTGCCGACTTCATCATCGACGGCGGCGGACAGCTGTCGGTAGGTACCGCCAAGTTCTTTGGCTACAAGGGTGCCACCATCCTGCGCGGCTCGACGCTCTACCTCAGCGCCACCGACATCTCGAAGGCGGGCATCGGCTCGTCGGCAAAGCTCGTCATGGCCGGCGGTCACCTGAAGACGAAGGGCGAGTCAAGCGGCTACGAGACCTACGCGTTCCCCATCGAGGTGACGGAGAACACCACCTCGCAGTTCTCACCCAACCGCAACTGCTATATGAATAACAAGGTGAGCGGCAACGGAACCCTGCAGCTCAATATCCCCTATCTGCGCGAGTATGTGCAGGGCGACTGGAGCGGGTTCAGCGGACGGCTCATTGCCAACGGCGTCAGTACCGACAAGCGCGGCTCACTGCTGCTGCTCGACAAGTCGCCGAAGCTCGATAACACCGTCATCGAACTGAGTGGCAATGCCTGCCTGTGCTACTGGAGCACCAACGGCAGCCAGACCATCGGCGGCCTCTCAGGAAAATCAGGCACCTACCTGAACGGCTCCAGCAAGCAGACCGACAACTTCACCTGCACGTGGACAGTTGGCAGCGCCAATACCGACGAGACCTTCCGGGGCGTCATCAACAACTGGTCGGTCAGCGGCAGCGGCCACTCGGGCACCGTCAACATCGTCAAGACGGGAACAGGACTCTGGCGACTCACAGGTTCTAATGACTATAAGGGCACTACGAAGGTCAACGGCGGCACGCTTACAGTCAACGGCACGCATAGCGGTACGGGAGCTGTTACCGTAGCTGAGGGAGCGACGCTGGCTGGAAAGGGCACGCTGGCAGCATCGGTCACCATCAACGGCGGCGCAACCCTACAGGTGGGCGACACGCTGGCTACCGATAAAGGACTGACGCTGAAGGGAAAGCTGACGTTGAAGGACGGGGCCGTGCTCCGTCTGAACGACGCTATGATGAACGCTACGAAGGAGGTGGGTAAGGAGTATCGCGTGTTCGTGCTCTCTGGCGGCAGTGTCAGCGGAACCTTCGCCGAAATTGTTCCCGCTACGCCTGCTGAGGGCTTAGAGTGGGACACGACACAGCTCTATACCAAGGGCCTGCTGCGTGTTGCTGAGCCGACGGCTGTAGGTAGCATCAATGCTGCCACGAAGACTAAGACGGAGTTTTTCCAGCTTTCCGGCGAGCGCGTTGACCATCCCGCCAAGGGTGGGGTCTATATCCAGCGCACCACTACTGCCGACGGTCAGGTCACGACGCAGAAGGTGAACGTACAGTAGGTAACACAAGGCGCATTTGGCAGGTGATTTTGGAATATAATCGCTAACAGCTGGTATGCCGTCCCAGTGCCTAATGGTAATATGGCCCAGTTGTTACCATAGGCTTAGGTGACTCATTGTTATTACTTATACTATGAATTTTGCATTTAAGAGTGGCAGGGTGACAAATGCCGATGTACAGGGCATTTGTCCCCCTTTTTAGATGGTGACAAGGGTGACGGTAATACTGTTAGCCAATTATTCTTGCCCGTCTATTTGTCCAAAAAGTGTGTACAAACTGCCTATACAAAAAAATACCGAATTATTTGGCCGTTCCGTTTTTTCTTTGTATTTTTGCATCCAAACTATAGCAATAGCTTATGAATTGAACTACAAGCTGCCGCAACTGGCTCCACCACTAAGACTGGGGGGCGACGGAAAGAGGCCCGCAGGGACGGCAAAACGCAAACTACACTAACCAAGCGCTGACGGGCCGGAAGGCGCAGACAAATTACTAATAACTAAATAGCTGAATAATGAAAAAACTATTTCTCAAAACTTTATTGACCGCTCTCGTGCTGTTGACGGGAGGGGTGAGTTCGGCGTGGGCGGCTACACCGACGTTGAAAAACTCATTGGAGGTAGCTGGCTACAAGGCAAAGGCTTATTATGATTTTACGACAAATACGCCAGCTGTTTTGCCAACAGTTGCGGCTGATAAAAATTTAACTTTCCGTTCTGGTTATGGACTTCATAACTATGGATCTGGAGATAGGAGTGCAAGTGTAAGTATACCAGTCTCAGTTGGCGACCTTGTCGTTTTCGAGACGTATATTTCTAATCCAGCTGCTTCAGGTGCTGTGACTATCAACGTAGGAACTCTTAATGCCTCTCTTTCCAGTTCAACTGGATTTGTTTGTTACTCTGACGTGGCTACTGCAGTTGAAAGTTTTACTTTTAACACACCACGTTACTGGGGCGTGAGAGCAGCTTTGGTGATGGAGAAGGATGCTTCTGCTTCCACTGCTGACTATTCAATCACTTATAAGTTAGGTACGGAGACGGTGAAGACATCCACCGGCAATGCTGCCGTTGGCAGTAGCGTTGTGACCGATGCTTCGTTCTTTGAAGGCAACGTGAAGTATTTTCGTGCAGATGGTGAAGAGGAAAGCTTCCCTATTGCGTCCAGTGGCAATGAGTTTACTGTAAACGTACGTCAAGCAGAAACATATAACTATACGCTTTTGAGTAGTCTTGGAACAACCATTTCTTCTGGCTCAGGCGTGGAAGGGGAGACCGTCAGTGTGGGCTATCCCCGCTATCAGCTTCAAGAAACGGACCTTTATGAAGCTGGTGTGACCAATAAGGAATATAGAATGCCTATTGCACTTACAGAGAATAGTGCTTCTGCTACTGTAACATATACAAAGAAATATGAGAGCGTCGTGTTTTATGCTGAGGCAGAAACCCTTGATGGCTTTACTGTTTCAACCAAAGACAATATTCCTGCACGCGCATCAAATGCTTTGGCTGCCGTTGCTTCAGAAGATGTCGAAATTACGACGTTGCCTATAGGTAAGTACGTTGTTCATGGAGGCGTATTCACCTCGAAAAGTAAGGATTTCGAATCTGTAAACTTCGGCGTGGGTAACGAAACGTTCGTTGCAGCCCTTACAGCTGGAAACTTGAATGAGTTGGCTTCCGAGGAATACACCTTAACCAGTGAAACAGCCATCAATTTTCTTGGTGCAACTTCATGGGCAGATGCTCAGTTCGACTATATTTGGATAGAGAAGACAGGTGACCTTTCTGAGGAAGAAATTGCTGCTGCCCAGCTCGCCGCAGCCCGTCAGAAGCTTCAGGAAGCCATTGATGTTTCAAAGGCTATAAACCTCGACGGACTGAGTGAGGATCAGAAAAGCCAGTTCACAGCAGCAATCAACACTTATGAAGCCTTACTGACTGATGAGACGGCTACTGCTGAGACCATTCAAACAACAACTGTAGAACTGGTCGCTCAGGCTGCTGATTTGGACAACCAGGCTCAAACTGCTCGTGAAACAGCCAAGTCAGAACTTTCCACGCTTATCGATGAAGCCGAGGCAATTGAAACTGAAGGCATGAACGGAGCTGACGCTTTGGCAGCAGCCATTACCGAAGCCGAGAACGTTCTTAACAGTACTGAGTCAAAGTATCAGGATTACATTGATGCCAAGTCGGCACTTGCTGATGCCATAGATGCTTTCAATGCTGCCAACGAGCCAGCCTTCGACCCCGCAACGGCAATTGTCAATGCCTCTTTTGAAGAAGATGGCGCTATCACGACTTCAAATAAGGCTTTGACTATTACAGGATGGACACAGAGCGACCCAGGCAACTCGTATAACAATACAGGATGCTATGATGCTTCAACGAATATCCCCACTCAGGGAACAGTCGCAGTGACACCATCTGACGGAAACTACTTCTTGTTCTTCCGTCATGGATGGAATGGTAATGGTGCACCCTATACATTCACTTCAAATCAGGCTACACTGCCTGCTGGCAAATATACACTGTCTGCAGATTATAAGATGGTTGAGGGATATGATGATAGCCAGAAAAACACTTCGTCTGTAACGATTATGGCCAAAGACGGAGAGACTGTTTTAGGAAGTGCTGAAGGAAATGTAAAAACCAATGTGGCTGGTGGCGGTGATTATACTTATCTAAATACAGCTGATTGGAGTACCGTTACCGCTACATTTGCTCTTGAGGAGGAAACCTCAGTAAACGTTGTCCTCTCACTTTATGCCGGAGGACAGAGACGTACAGACTTCTGCATCGATAATGTTCAGTTGACCTACAAAACATTCGAGGAGGCTGCCGCCGAAGAACTGGCTGCTGCCAAGGAGGCATTACTGAATGAAATTAAGCAGGCTACCAGCTTCGAGACTGAAACTCGCCCTGAGGGCACCGCAGACTATGACGAGGCCATCACTCAGGCTCAGGCTGTGTATAACAGTAGCGATGCCACCGTGACAGATTTGGAAAACGCCAAGGAGACGTTACATAGCGCAGAGATTGCTTACCTCACTGCCAATCTGCCAGTGGCTGAGGGTACCTACTATATCTTCAACCCCCTGACGAAAATGTTCTTTGGCCGTGGTAATGCTTGGGGCACCAGTGCCGTAGTTGGCAACTATGGTGTGGCCATCAACGTGACCGCTGAGGTGAGTACTGAAATACCTGACGGTAAATACTCTCTGACAAGCTTCGACAACAATACTTATTATGGCGACGACGCTTGGATGTATGCAGATGCTGGTGGTGACCGTGTTCGTACCTATATCCTCGATAAGGTAGGAAATGGTGTGACGATGACCAACACCAACAACAACCAGCTGGTGTATGTCTATCTGAAGGAGGACGGCGACAAGTATCGCGTTGCTGGCAATGCCATCAAGGAGGACAACTATACCGACGACGCACAGACCGTTTGGCAGTTCATTACGCCCGAGGCATACAATAATATGATTGCCGATCGCATAGCCGCAGAAAAGACAGCCGCCTTTACCGCTGCTAAAATTGCTGAAGATGCCGAGGTAGTTGTTGGTGAACCTGTTGAACTGACATTTGCTACCGGTCACAGCTGGACGCAGACCGTAGTGCGTACGCAAGACAATCAGCCCGCAACGAACGGTAACGGCACGGAGATGTGGCAGGCCACGGGTAACTATACCCAGACCGTCTCTGATCTGCCGAGCGGACTTTACAAGGTGAGCATCCAGGCCTTCTATCGCAATGGCGGTGCTGATGAATGTGTCACTCGTTACAATACGGGCTACAACACCGTTCTTGCCTACTTGGAAGCCAACGGCAGCAAGGCTCAGGTGAAGAGCTGGGCTGAAGACAAGGGTGAAGGCAATGACCCCAACAGTATGGATCAAGCCAAGGCCAAGTTTGGTGATGGCAAGTACGTCAGCGAGACATACGCTTATGTTGGCGAGGATAGCTTGCTGAACCTGACAGTCTATAATCCCGCCTTCATCGGCAACGGCTGGTTCATCGTGGGCAATGTGAAATATGCAAAGGTGGATAATAAGATTCTCGCCGGTGATGCTAACCTCAGTGGCGACGTGACTGTTGGCGATGCCGTGCTGACTGTCAGCTTTGCACTTGAGAGAGAGAAGCCTACCGAGGATCAGAAGAAGGCTGCCGACATCAACAACTCGAATACAATCACTATTGCCGATGCCGTGGGTATCGTCAACATCGCCTTGAGCGTGGAGCCTGAAGAACCTGCAGCCGCTCGCGGCTCTGAGACAGTCGTGAACTACCTGACGCAGGACGGCACTGAGATAGGACTGGTGAACACCACTGAGTTCGCTGGCTTCCAGATGGACGTGACACTCTGCGACGGTGCTATGCTCAGCGGCGTCAAGCTGACTGACCGTACACAGAACCTGACGCTGACCTACAGCCAGCTCTCGGCTGACACTTGGCGTATCGTTGCCCTGTCGCTCGACGGTTCGGTCATCAGCGGCAGCAACGGCTCGCTGCTCAGCCTTGACGTCATGGGGCAGGGTAGTGCCAGCGTCTCTCATGTAGAGTTCGCCGACCGTGCCGCCAATGCCTATGAGCTGGGCTTCATTACGCCGACGGGCATCAGCACCCTATATAATAATAAGGTGGAGGGTGAGGTCTATACCGTCAGCGGTACCCGCACAGACAGCATGAAGAAGGGCGTGAACGTTGTCCGTCAGGCCGACGGCAGCGTCAGCAAGGTGCTGGTAAAGTAAACAACAGATAATAGTAACTAAAAGCAAAATACAAATATGATAAACAACAAAGCAATAAGCAAGTGGTTCTCCATGCTACTGCTGATGCTGGTTGCCGGTATAACGGGAGCGACTGCACAGTCGCTCTCCATCGGCGCTGTCAGCATCAAGGCGGGCGAGACCGCCGATGTTACTGTCAGCCTGACTGACGGTCCTATCTATGGTATCCAGACCGACATCGTCCTGCCAACGGGACTGACGGTGGTAGATAATTCTATCGTTTCCCTGCAAGAGGGTGTAAGCGCAGATGGCAACACCCTGGCTTCAGGCAACTATCGTGTAGCCGTTCTCTCAATGCCTGAGAGTGGCAGTGTCGTAGCCATCGCCAACGGCGAGGTATTCAAATTGACCGTACAGGCTGACGCCGACTTTGAGGGTGGTAGCTTGGCACTCACAGGGACGGAGCTGACCACCACCACGGACGGCATGACGGTAACCGAGGTGGCAGAGGAGAATGAGCCGACTGTCGAGGTGACGGTCGAGGAAGAGGTTCCTGGAGTTCCTTCTGTAACATGGGCGATGGCTGACGGTGCTACCAGCACCGGTGTGGCTTCCCCCTCGACGCTTGCCACAGACATAACATGGTCTATGGGCAGCAATATTGTCATAGACGGAACACCTACGGGAACATACTTTGATAAGACGTTCACTCGTTTCACCAATACGAAAAAACTGGATAATGATAGAAGTAAAATTAACGATAACTATATAGAGTTCAAGTTTACACCGCAGGGTGGTGAATTCACTCCGACTAACGTAAGTTTCGATATCACGAAAGTAGGAACGGGCGACCCAAACATCTGGGTCTATGTCATCGACGGCGCCGGCAAGACCATTACGCTTGGCGAGAACGTCACCATCCGAAAAAACAGCGAATCCACGCCCAGCGAGACCCAAACCTTTGAGGTTAGCGGTGCTGCATCTTCCACAGGTTCGGTTGCCTTACGTATTTACATAGGAAAACTGGCTACCAATAAACAGGTAGGCATTGCTAATGTGGTAATCAGTGGAACAATCATCGGTGCTGATGATCCTGTGCTGTCAGCCACTAAGAATGTTGCCTTGAAGGTGACACCGTTCCAGCCTTCTGTTACTGGAACAATTGTTTTGACTGGTAAGAATCTTGCTGACGGCAACTACTCCGCTCCTGTCATTAATCTTGCTGGACTGACTATTGCTCCGGAAAACTTTACTGTCGTTGACGGTGAGGTGAATCAGGAGTTCCTTTTGACCTATGCACCCACTGCAGATGTACCTCAGGCAGAAACCAACTTGACGTTTACAGTAGGTGAACTGACAGCTACCACAACCTTGAACTATCAAGCCCGTGTAACTGCGTACGAGCAGACCACTGTCAGCGAGGCTAAATCCTGGGATTGGGAGACTCTGACTGAGACTGTTGAGCTGACGGCAGAAAGCGCCCCAAGTTATAATGACGAATTTGTGTTCCAGGAATTGGAAGAACAAATTAGTTTTGGTGAGTTCGATGCTCGTAGCATCGTTATCTCCAAAACCCAGTTTCCATCACGTAACAAGAAGTTCCAGAACGGTACTATTAAGTTTACGACCACTGTTCCGGGCGTTATTACCGTGGACTTCAGTGATACGGGCGCATCAGCAAGTAGTACTGCAGTTAATCGCTATTTGAACGTAAACGGTACGAATACCGAGTATTATGCAAAACGTAACGGTACAAGTGACCGCAAGGTGACTGGCGAGATTGTCGTAGCTGCTGGTGAAGTAGCTATAACGGGAATGGGTGAAGATGGAGAAACGCCTCAGGCTCTCTGCATCTACAAGGTAACCTTTGAACCGAAGGAAATCGTCGCTCCCGCCGCCCCGACATTCAGCGTTAAGGCTGGTGAGTACGATGCTGCTCAGACCGTAGAACTGGCTTGTGAGACTGAGGGTGCCACTATCTACTACACTGTGAACGGTGACGAGCCGACGGCAGAGAGTACGGAGTACACCGAGGCTATCACCATCAGTGAGACAACGACCATCAAGGCCATCGCCATCAAGGACGGCGTGCCCAGCGAGGTGGCAGAGGCTGCCTATACAATTATTATACCTGAGCCAACGGTTATTTATATCGAGACCGACCTGACGAGCCAGTTTACCGCATTGACGAATGTTACTAACTGGGTGAATGCTATTGGTGCTCCAACTATGGCTTATGCAGGATGGGCTGCTCCTAAGGTGACCGTCAATGGCGAAGAGACAGCATTGGTGGAAAGCTATGGCGAAGGACAGGAGTTCAAGCAGAAGACAGGTGATGTGATGTATCAGACTATTACTGGTCTGGCCCCCGGCACTTATGCTATTGAGTTGTACGGCGCTGCTTGTTTGACAGAAGGACGCAGCGGTATGACTACCGACTTTACTGAGGGTGACGAGCAGGCACTACACGGCGCTTATCTGTATGCACAGAGCGGTGAGCAGCTGGTGAAGACCTACATCCCTTGTCTGATAGAGTCTAATATGAATAGCCGCGGCGGCGAAGAGGCTATTCCTACGGCTAAGCTTGAAGGCGTTGTGGTTGGAGCTGATGGTTCTGTGAAGGTGGGTATCTACAAGGAACTCGGATTGACAAACTGGCATTTTGTGCAGCTGAAGAGTGTCATTGCTCAGGTGAATGCCTTCGACCTGCTGGCCTCATACAAAGCCCAGGCAGCTGATCTGCTTGAGCAGGACATGAACGCTGGCGTAAAGAGTACCCTGCAGGTCAGCAATGAGATTGAGGAGAGCGACCTCACCGAGGAGAACGCCAAGGAGCTGCTTGATGAGTTTGGTGCTAATATCGATGCTGCTACAAAGTCGATTGCGCTCTACGCTAAGCTGCCCGACATGAAGACACAGGCGGAGGATTTGCTTAACAGTAAGATGAATGCTGATGTGAAGAGCACCCTGCAGAACTGCTATGATACTGATTTCGATACACTGCCTTCCGAGGAACAGGAAAATAGCATCAACGCTTTCCAAGAGGCTATCGACAATGCTAGGGAGAGTATGCTTGCTTACTCTCATTTACGGAGTCAGCTGGATATTCTGAAGGAGGCCCTTGCTGGCACTAATGTGTATGCACCGGGAAACTATGAAGATTGTCAGACTCTCGTTGAAACAAACGAGCCGGCTTACGAGAACGGTACAATAACCACGGAGGATGCAGCCAATTTCTATATCGGCGAGCGCAATATAGGTTATCTTCCTGCACTGCTTATTGGCCTCTGGTCATCCGATATCGAAAATATTCCTTATGTCAACACCTGGTCAGAGGAAGCCACGGATGGCGACATCCCATTCGGAACGCCGTTCTTGGAATACTGGACGGGAGATGGCTACTTAGCTGCCAACACCCTGACTGCCGAGATGGGTGGTCTGGAGCCTGGTGACATCTATACAGTCACGGCACTGGTGCGTGTGCAGCAGATGAATGATGATGCCATCCAAGGCATTACCCTACAGGTGAACGACGGCGATGCTGTAGCCATTCAGGGCGACTGCGTCAATGCCGATGAGCACCTCTACCTGGCATCTTACTCTGCTACGGGTGTCGTTGGTGACGACGGTGTGCTGTACATCAAGTTCAAAGTGGCAGATGATAACAACGTGAAGTGGCTGGCCCTCAAGAACGTGTGGTTCGAGAAGACGGGCGAGACTATCACTCAAGGCGATGCCAACCTTGACGGTGAGGTGACTGTCACTGACGCTTCACTGGCCGTTAACTTTGCCCTTGGAGTGGAGGAACCCACTGAAGAACAGTTCAAGGCTGCTGATATTAACAAGTCGGATGACATCACAGTGAGCGATGCCGTTGGTATAGCTTACATCGCACTCAGTTTTGGCGGCGATCCGGATATGAGCGCAGCTCGTAATGCAGAGCCGCAGGTGAACTACCTGACACAGGATGATACTCATATTGGCTTGGTGAACAGTACCGCCTTTGCAGGATTCCAGATGGACGTGACGCTCAGTAACGGTGCAGTTCTCAATGGTGTGAGACTTGCCGACCGTGCTCAGAGTCTGACATTGGTTTATAACCAACTCTCAAGTGACACGTGGCGTATCGTAGCCTTGTCGTATGACGGTCGTACCATCAGTGGCAACGACGGATTGCTGCTCAGCCTCGACATTATGGGGCAGGGTAGTGCCAGCGTCTCTCATGTAGAGTTCGCCGACCGTGCCGCCAATGCCTATGAGCTGGGCTTCATTACGCCGACGGGCATCAGCACCCTATATAATAATAAGGTGGAGGGTGAGGTTTATACCGTCAGCGGTACCCGCACAGGCAGCATGAAGAAGGGCGTGAACGTCGTCCGTCAGGCTGACGGCAAGGTCAGCAAGGTGCTGGTAAAGTAAACAATAAACATATTATTAATTTAAAGAAACCAAAAGCTATATGAATAATAAGAAATCAATAACAAAGTGGTTTGCTATGCTGCTGGTGATGTTGGTGGCTGGTGTGAGCAGTGCTGTAGCGCAGTCGCTCACGCTTGATGATTTCAGCATCAAGGCAGGTGAAACCAAAGAGGTTGTCATCAGCCTGACCCCGGCTGCAGACCAGACCATCTATGGTGTGCAGACCGATGTGAAGCTTAGTGACGGTCTGACGCTTAATACCGAATCCTGTGTCTCGGTACACACCACAATAAAGAATCTGTTTAAGAATACCTTTGCGTCTGGTGTTACCCGCTTTATCATGGTGTCGGTTGATGACGGCACTGCAGTCGCTACAACGGCAGAGGTTGTAGAGGTGATAAAGTTGAGCATTACAGCTGAAAACTATTTCACTGGTGGTACGGTGACGTTGGGCAACATACGGCTCACGACAAGTACCGCTGGTGAGGAGAAGAAACTCGATGATGTCGTCACAACTGTCACGGCTGATGTGACTGGCGAGGAACTGGAATCAGTCATTCCCGAGACGTATGAATACACAGATGATGTGGAAATGACAAAGACGGTTTATAAGCTCTCGCGAATTAACCTCATCAAGAACGGTAGCTTCGAGTATGAGAATAGGCTTGACGGCTGGAAGACTATCAATTATTCCACCGATGCTGTGGCCAGCAATTTTACACTTAAACAGACGGGTGGTGTTGGTGACGGTGCTTACATCACTACCAATGGTGCAGGAGTTAGTAGCGAAAAAACCTTGCGCCGGTCTATGGCTGTAGAAGCTGGTAAGACCTATTATTTCATGGTTTACACCAGCGGTAAGGCACCTGATAGTAATAATTTCGAGTATAACGCTCTCTTCAAAATGACTAATGCAGCGACAGAGGACGGCGTGTTGAAACAGTTCGAATGGCCACAGGGGGCAGGAAACACTGCGACAGAGTGGTCGAAAACGGAATATGTGTTTACGGCAGATGAAAGTCACCCTTTTGTCGGTGTACGCATGGGCTGGAATTCTTCTACGAAATTCGATAACTTCGTGCTCGTTGAGGCTACTCCTTCTGGGGAGTATGACCTCTCCGCTACTGCTGAGGACTATGCTGCCCTGAACGAGGCTATTGAGGCTGCTCCAACTTTGGGCTTTCTTGCTGGTGAGGCTGCACCGTACAATAATGTGGATGCAGTAAAGGCCCTTGCTGCAGCCAAGGCTATCGACCAGACTGTGAAGAACTGGGCTACGACCGTGCAGGAAGTGACGGAGGCACTGACATCTGCCGCATGGGTTACTAATATTGAGGAGGTGAACGCTATCTATGATGGCTCGTTTAAGCATGACTATAGCGGTCAGACTGGAAATGTACAGCCTATTGGTTGGCATGGCGTGGGAAATTTGGATAATGCTACAAATGTGCGTTATATGTCAGGTTCAAGTAATGCTGGTCTTACGGCTACTTCGAATGGAACGGCTTTGTTTGCAAAGTTCACCGCATTATATGGTACAGAAGCTGGATATACTTTGCCATTGAAGGCGGGTGTTTATTCCCTTAAATTTGTATATGGCGGCTGGAATGAACAGGGAACTCGTGACATCAAGTTTTATAATGATGAAAACACAGCGACGGTGTCACCTGCCAAAGTGACGGCAAAAGACAATAAAGCTCATACGACCGCCTCTTCATGGTCAACGTATGAGGGAATTATCGAAGTGCCTGCTGACGGAAACTATATCTTCTCATTATATCGTCAGAATACAACTAGCCAAAATCAGATTGTCATTTCTGATATTGAACTTTATTCTGTACCCAAGACCTCAGTCGCGATGGTCGTAACCGATGCCAAGTGGGCTACGTTCGTTGCTCCGTTCGACGTGACGATTCCTGAGGGTGTGACGGCTTATACCGTTGACGGCGTTGGCGAGAATAATGAGTTGACGCTGACTCTTGTGACGACAACCATTGCGGCCAATACGCCGGTGGTGCTTTATAGCGAGAGCACTGTGAATGAGACAGTGAAGGGTGTGGCCCAGTCTGACGAGAATCCTACCGCTGGCTTGCTTACTGGTACCTATGCTGAGATTGATGCTCAGGATGGATGGTATATCCTACAGAACCACGAAGGTACTGTTGCTTTCTATCGTGTAGATACTCAATCGGCACAGCCGAAAGTTCCTGAAAACCGTGCTTATCTGACAGTGTCGGGTGAAGCCCGTGCCTACTACCTCGGTGGCGGTGAGGCTACGGCCATCAGCACGCTGAAGGCTCTGACGTGCGGCGATGCCGAGATCTACGACATGAACGGTCACCGCCAGGCGAAGCTGCAGAAGGGTGTGAACATCATCCGCACTAAGGATGGCCAGACACGCAAGGTGATGGTGAAGTAACGTGAACGAAAACGTGAACGTGAACGAAAACGAAAACCAAAACGAAAAAGAAAAGTTATGAAAAAGAAATATTTGAAGCCAGAAGCCCTTGTGGAGGTTGTTGAGATGGAGCGGAGCGTGATGCTTGCTGCGAGCGACTCTCCTGCAACCAATGACCCTGCACTGGGCCGTGAGTTCGACAACCAGGACTTTGCCAATGAGATAATTTTCATTGATATGCTCCAGTAACACTGTACTGACCCTATAACCGGACGGTTGCACCAGGTTTACTTGGTGCAACCGTTATTTTTGATTACGTAAGCAAAAGGCTGGGATAATACACACTGCTTTCTGCGGATTTATGTTCGCATTTTTGTTCAGTTCGCTTTTTTTTCGTAACTTTGCACCCGATATGCCGTTTCATGTGCCAATCAATATTCTGGATTTCATCTTTAAGGGCATGCTTATAGGGATGATAGCGTCGGCGCCTATGGGGCCGGTGGGCATTCTCTGTGTGCAGCGTACACTGAACAAGGGACGGTGGTACGGCTTTGCCACGGGGTTGGGTGCTGCCGTGAGTGACATCATCTATGCAGGTATCGCCGGCTTCGGTATGTCGTTCGTTATGGACTTCATCAACAACGACCAGAACCGTTTCTATCTGCAGATTATCGGTTCGTTGTTGCTGTTATGCTTTGGGTTCTACACCTACCGCAGCGACCCGACAAAGAAGATGCACCAGTCGGGACAGCAGAAGGGTACGGTGTGGTACAATACATGGACGGCCTTCTTGGTGACATTCAGTAATCCGCTGATTATCTTCCTCTTTCTGGCTATGTACGCCCAGTTCGCCTTCGTGCTGCCTGACCATCCTTTCGAGATGCTCGTGGGCTTCCTGAGTATTGTAGGCGGTGCTCTGCTGTGGTGGTGGGGACTGACGTGGCTGGTGGACAAGATTAGGGTGAAGTTCGACGAGAACGGCATCAAGATTATCAACCAGGTGATTGGCGTGGCGGTGATTATCGGCAGCGTCATTATGCTGTTAGGCACAACGACCAACCTGTTACGCTGGTGAAGACAGTAAATCGTAAATTACAAAATAGTAAATAATCAAGGTGTATATTGCACAGAAATTGCGTAAGAACAACATTGCCGAGTATCTGTTGTATATGTGGCAGGTAGAGGACATTATCAGGGCTTTCGGCTGTTCGCTGAGCCGCATCAAGCGGGATTATATCGAGCGTTTCGACTATACGGACGAGCAGAAGGAGGAAGAACTGGACTGGTTTGGCAACCTCATACGGATGATGAATCAGGAGGGTTGCCGTGAACAGGGACACTTGCAGATCAACAAGGTGACGCTGCAGATGCTCATTGAACTGCATACACAACTGCTGGAGTCGCCTAAGTTCCCCTTCTACAACACGGCTTACTACAAGGTGCTGCCGTTCATCGTCGAGCTGCGTAACCGTGGGGCTGACAAGCAGATGAACGAGATAGAGACGTGCTTCAATGCACTCTATGGCGTGATGATGCTGCGCCTGCAGCAGAAGGAGGTGACGCCGAATACCGAGCATGCCGTGAAGGAAATCTCGACGTTTATCGGCATGCTCTCCGACTACTACAAGAAAGACAAGGAAGAAGGACTGAAATTTGAATAATAATGAACATATTGATTACCGGCTGTAATGGCCAATTAGGAAACGAGATGCAACTGCTGGAGGCCAAGAACCCCCAGCACACCTATTTTAATACGGATGTTGAGGAACTCGACATCACCGACCGCGAGACGGTTGTTGCCTTCGTGGAGCACAACCAGATAGACGGTATCGTGAACTGTGCGGCTTATACCGCTGTTGACAAAGCTGAGGAGAATCAGGAACTCTGCGATCTGCTGAACCGTGTGGCTCCGGGCTACTTGGCCGAGGCCATCGAGCGTCGCGGCGGCTGGCTGATACAGATCTCGACCGACTACGTGTTCGACGGTACGAACCACACACCCTACGTAGAGACCGACCCTGTCTGTCCCAACAGCGTCTATGGCCGCACGAAGCTGGCTGGTGAGGAGGCTGCCCAGCAGGCCTGTCCGAATACGATGATTATCCGCACGGCGTGGCTCTACTCAACGTTCGGCAACAACTTCGTGAAGACGATGATAAGGCTCGGCAAGGAGCGTCAGGAACTGGGTGTCATCTTCGACCAGATAGGAACGCCTACGTACGCTCGCGACCTGGCCGTCGCCATCTTTGCTGCCATTAATCAAGGCGTGAAGCCTGGTGTATATCATTTTAGCAATGAGGGCGTTATCTCGTGGTACGACTTTACGAAGGCCATTCACCGCATTGCCGGTATCAGCAGTTGTCATGTCCGTCCGCTCCACACGTCGGAGTATCCTACGCCCGCCGCTCGTCCCCACTACTCTGTGCTCGACAAGACGAAGATCAAGCAGACGTATGGCCTCGAGATTCCGTATTGGGAGGAGAGTCTGAGTGAGTGTGTCGCAAAGTTACTTTAGGTGTTCTTTTTTGGCACGGATTAACACGGCTTTAATGTATTTAGCCGTGTCTTTAGAATAAAGCCGTGTTAATCCGTGCCTCCCCCAAAATGTGAGTATCCTCCGTACATGATATTAAATTAGAAATATGAATCAAGAGATAGAGAGAAGAAGAACGTTTGCGATTATTTCGCACCCCGATGCCGGTAAGACGACGCTGACCGAGAAGTTCCTGCTTTTCGGCGGACAGATACAGGTGGCCGGTGCAGTGAAGAACAATAAAATCAAGAAGACGGCGACGTCGGACTGGATGGACATCGAGAAACAACGCGGTATCTCAGTATCGACGTCTGTGATGGAGTTTGACTATACGCCGGAGGGAAAGGATATAGAATATAAGGTGAATATCCTTGATACTCCGGGTCACCAGGACTTTGCTGAAGACACGTTCCGCACGTTGACTGCCGTTGACTCGGCTATCATCGTGGTGGATGGCGCCAAGGGTGTGGAGACACAGACGCGTAAGCTGATGACCGTCTGCCGCATGAGGAAGACACCCGTTATCATCTTCATCAACAAAATGGACCGTGAAGGCCGTGACCCCTTCGACCTGCTTGACGAACTGGAACAGGAACTGGAAATCAAGGTGCGCCCGCTCAGCTGGCCCATCAACCAGGGTGCCAAGTTCAAGGGCGTCTATAACATCTACGAGCAGAAGCTCGACCTTTTTACGCCTGACAAGCAGCGCGTGACGGAGAAGGTAAGTGTGGAGCTCGGTTCCTCCGAGCTCGACCAACGCATCGGAGAAACCGATGCCGCCAAGCTACGCGAGGACCTGGAGCTGGTGGACGGTGTCTATCCGGAGTTCGATGTTGAGACTTATCGTTCGGCTGAAGTCGCTCCCGTCTTCTTTGGCTCGGCGCTGAACAATTTCGGTGTGCAGGAATTGCTGAACTGTTTCGTAGAGATTGCCCCGTCGCCTCGTCCCACGAAGGCCGAGGAGCGTGAGGTGGAGCCTGAGGAGCCGAAGTTCACGGGCTTCATCTTCAAGATTACCGCCAACATCGACCCCAACCACCGCTCGTGCATTGCCTTTTGCAAGGTCTGCTCGGGCAAGTTTCAGCGCAACCAACCCTACCTGCACGTGCGTCAGGGCAAGACGATGCGCTTTACGTCGCCTACGCAGTTTATGGCCCAGCGCAAGTCAACCATTGATGAGGCGTGGCCGGGCGACATTGTTGGACTGCCCGACACCGGCGGCATCTTCAAGATTGGCGACACGCTGACTGAGGGCGAGCCGCTGCATTTCCGTGGGCTTCCCTCGTTCTCGCCCGAGCTGTTCAAGTACATCGAGAACGACGACCCGATGAAGTCCAAGCAACTGCAGAAGGGTATTGATCAGCTGATGGACGAAGGTGTTGCCCAGCTGTTCGTCAACCAGTTCAATGGGCGCAAGATCATCGGCACCGTCGGTCAGCTGCAGTTCGAGGTTATCCAGTACCGCTTAGAGAACGAGTATAACGCCAAGTGCCGCTGGGAACCGGTTCATCTGTACAAGGCCTGCTGGATTTCTTCCGACAACGAACAGGAATTGGAAGCCTTCAAGAAACGTAAGTACCAGTATATGGCCAAGGACAAGGAAGGACGTGACGTGTTCCTCGCCGACTCCGGCTACGTGCTGAGTATGGCGCAGCAGGACTTCGAGCACATACAGTTCCACTTTACAAGTGAGTTTTAATAATGAGTAGTAATAAAAGAATCAGAATTATGACTCGCGAAGAAGATATTAAGAAGGCCGTTGAGGTGATGAGGCAGGGTGGGGTGATACTCTACCCGACGGACACCGTCTGGGGCATCGGCTGCGACGCCACCAATGCCGAGGCCGTCAAGAAAGTGTACGACATCAAGCAGCGGGACGACTCGAAGGCACTCATCTGTCTGGTTGACTCGGATGCCCGCCTGCAACGCTATGTCCGCGATGTGCCCGATGTGGCTTGGCAGCTGATAGACAGTCTGAAGGAAGGCGGTAAGCCCACCACGCTGATTCTTGACGGAGCCGTCAATCTGGCTCCTAACCTCATTGCCGAGGATGGCTCCATAGGCATTCGCATAACAAATGAGCCTTTCTCGAAGGAGCTGTGCTTCCGTTTCCAGAAAGCCATCGTATCAACATCAGCCAATATCAGCGGTGAACCGGCGGCGCAGAATTACCATGACATCGACCCCCGTGTTCTGGATGCCGTCGATTACGTCTGCTGGAGCCGACGTCAGGAACATTATCCGCACACCCCGTCGAGCATCATCAAGCTGGGAAAGGGCGGCGAAGTGACTATTATCAGGAAATAATGCGGACGGCAATCGTTGGCGGCGGTGCGGCAGGTTTCTTCCTGGCCATCAACCTGAAGGAGATGGCTCCTGAGATGGAGGTCACTGTTATGGAGCGTAGCCGTCGGTTGCTGGCAAAGGTTGAGGTCTCCGGTGGTGGCCGTTGTAACTGTACCAACTCGTTTCAGTATGTCACAGATCTGTCGTCGGTCTATCCCCGTGGCCACCGGCTTCTGAAACGACTCTTCAAGGGATTCGGTCCGCTTGACGCCTACCAGTGGTTTGAACGTCATGGCGTGAGACTGGTGACCCAGGAAGACGGATGCGTGTTTCCTGCTTCACAAGATGCCCATACCATTATCGACTGCTTCCTTCGCGAGGCTCGTCGCCATCAGGTCGAGATACGGACGCAGGTGAAAGTAGGTTCGCTTGGCGAACTCTCTGGTTATGACTTCGTTGTCGTTTGTACTGGCGGTTCGCCCCGCATAGAGGGCCTGCAATGGCTGGCCGAAGCAGGGCATGAAGTTGTGCAGCCTGTCCCCTCGCTTTTTTCGCTAAGTATTGCCGACAAGGCTTTGAACGGACTGATGGGTACGGTCATTGATGATGTGCAGGCAGGAATCCCCGGCACTCGTTTCCGTAGTGAAGGTCCGTTGCTCATCACTCATTGGGGCATCAGCGGACCTGCTGTCCTGCGATTGTCGAGCTATGCTGCCCGCCATCTGTATGAGGCTGCTTACGAGGTGCCGCTGAGCATCAATTGGAGTGGTTCGGGTGAAGGTGAGGTGCAGCAGCAGTTGGCAGCCATCGTTTCTCAGTATCCTCAGAAGCAGTTGCGCTCGGTGCGTCCTTTTAACCTGCCGGCACGCCTTTGGGACTACTTATTGCAGAAGACGGTTGGCAACCGGGCAGACAACCGTTGGCAGGCTATCAGCCAGAAAGAGCGTAACCGGTTGGCAAATGTCCTGACAAACGACACCTATCGGACGGCAGGCCGTGCTGCGTTCCGCGATGAGTTTGTCACTTGTGGAGGCATTGCACTGGGCAGCGTAAATCCGGCGACGTTAGAGAGCCGTCATGTGCCGCATCTTTATTTTGCCGGCGAGGTGCTTGATATTGACGGTGTTACCGGCGGCTTCAACTACCAGGCAGCATGGACAACGGCCTATACCGTGGCAAAAGCCATTGCTTCTGCATCGGCCTGATGTCTTGTCACTTCTTCTGTTGTAGTTTTTTCAGACGTTTGCGTGCGTCTGAGGCATCCGGGTAGAGCTCGAGGGCTTTCTCGTAATTGCGGATGGCGGCACTGGTCATGTGTTCCTGTTCGCACTCACGTCCTAAGATGGTGTACTCAGCCGCCAATCGTTTCAGCAGTTGGTTCTTGGTGTTGATTTCTTCCTCCAGCCTGTTGATTTCCTGCTTCTGGCGGTTGATGATCCCAAGCTTACGGCGAATGAAGCGTTTCACCGCAGGCTTCTCGATGTCGTAGCGGCTGTGGATGGCTTTGAAGAAGTTGTCAAGAAACAGGTCGAAGCGCCCCTGGTCAAAAGCGATGACGGCATCGTGGTACTCGCGGTCGGCCTTGCCTTCCTGCATGGCCTGTTGGATAATCTGCGGATTGTTGTAGCGCTGGGCGAACTGCACGACTTCGGCTCTGACGAATATGTCAGAGGGTCGGAGCGGCTCTTTCAGTGTGATGCCCTTCAGGGAACGGCAACGCGAGAGAGCCACGTAGGTCTGCCCACCGGCAAAGACACCGCCAGTGAAGTCGATGTTGACTTGTGAGAATGTCAGTCCCTGGCTTTTATGCACGGTGATGGCCCATGCCAGGCGTATGGGAAACTGGGTGTAGGTGCCTAACAGTTGTTCTTCGATCTTCTGTTCCTTTTCATTGAAGGTATAGCGCATGTTCTCCCATGTCTCTGGCTCGACATCATACTCCCGTCCCTCATCAGTGCGGATGGTGATGACTCCCTCATGACTGTCGATGGCGATGACCGTTCCTAATGTGCCGTTGACCCAACGTTTCTCCTTGTCGTTCTTGATGAATATTATCTGGGCACCAGGTTTCAACTGCAGTTCCATAGGAGTGGGCAGTGATGATTCGGGATAATCGCCTTTGATGATGCCGTGGAACGTGGTGGGCTGTCCGTCCAACCCGGCAAGCCGCTGTTCGTTGGTGTAATCGACAATGTCACGGCGGGCAGCAAGGATAATTGACAGATCGTCTTCTTCGTCCTTAGTGGCAAGGGACCGGGGACTGGCCTGTTGGTTGAGTTCTTCCAAGTCCTGAGCCGTAGCTGTGTTATTGCGTATGCGGTCAAGGATGGCTATGAAGTGGCTGTCTGTCTGGCGATAGACCTTGCGGAGTTCAATCGATACTACAGGCATCTGCTGCCACACTTTGGCATTGAAGAAAAAGGCAGATGGGTAGAACGGCTGTAATAGCTGGCGGTCTTCCTCCTTGACAACAGGCTCCAGCTGGTAGATGTCGCCGACAAGCAGCAGCTGTTTCCCACCGAAAGGTTCATAACTGCGGGTGTAGGTACGCAGCACCTTGTCGATGAAATCAATGATGTCGGCACGGACCATAGAGATCTCGTCGATGATGATGAGTTCTACTTCACGCAACAATTTGCGCTGGGCTGAGGTGTATTTCAGTGTCTCTTTGATGTGACGCCGGCTGTAACGCTGGTCATTAGGCAGCAGCGGATGGAAGGGCAGACGGAAGAAACTGTGCAGTGTTGCCCCTCCAGCGTTGACGGCGGCAATGCCCGTTGGTGCCAGTACGACGTGTTTCTTCTTGGTGTTGTCAGCCACGTAGCGCAGGAACGTAGATTTCCCCGTTCCTGCCTTTCCCGTGAGGAACAGCGAGCGACGGGTGTAGTTCACTATCTGCAAGGCATCCTGCCACTCCTTGTTGTCAAGATCAAGTTCCATTAGAAATATACATCCTCAAAATCGTCCTGTGCCTTTTTCTTTGGTTCCGTAGCCTCTCCGTTAGTGGCTTCTGGAGTGTCCTTGTCGGCATTGACTGGTTCCTGCGGCTTCATGACGGGATTGCCCTCGGCATCGAGTTCTATCTCATGCTCCATATCTTCGAAACCGAGACTATCTACACTGAGTGAGTCGCTGTCACGAGGCGTATATACATACTGGCAGTTGAGGTACATGTCAGGTGTGATGCCCGGCTCCTTGGCACTGTCGAACTTGCCGTGGTAGTGCTTGAAGGCTGGGTCGCCGAGTACTGACTCATAGAAATAGCCGCAGATGGGCAGTGCGGTACGGGAGCCCTGGCCAAGCTGTCCGGTGCGGAAGTGAATACAACGGTACTCTCCGCCTACCCATGCGCCACAGACCAGTTTTGGCGAGACACCGACGAACCAGGCATCGGAGTGGTTGTTCGAGGTTCCGGTCTTGCCGCCGAACTCCGTGTCAGAGTATTTGCCTACATAGCCCCAGAGGCTCATAGACGTGGCACCGCGTTCCGTCAAGCCACCGCGCAGCAATTGCTGTACAAGGTAGGCACTGCGGTAGGGGATGGCCTGCTGCTGTTCTGCAGGTGCCTTGTAGATCTCGTTGCCGTCACGGTCAAGGATGCGGGTCACGAGGACAGGATCGTGGACACGACCGTCGTTGATGACGGTAGAGTAGCTGTTGACAAGTTCCAGTAGGTTGACATCACTGGCGCCGAGTGCCAGTGACGGCGTTGGGTCAAGCTCGCTCCTAATGCCCATGGCACGGGCAGTGTTGGCCACATTTTTGATGCCTACCTCCTGGCCTAACTTGACGGCTACAGAGTTGATGCTTTGTGCGAATGCTACACGTAGCGGCATCGAGTCGCCAGTGAAGTAGCCGTTGGCATTGGTGGGTGCCCAGGTTACTTCCTTCTTCTTGGCACTGTCATACACCTTCATGGCGAAATAGGAGTCGCGGCGACGGTCGCAAGGTGTCAGTCCCTGGTTCATGGCCTCGGTATAGACGAAGAGCTTGAAGGTAGAACCTGGCTGGCGCATGGCCGTCACCTTGTCATATTTCCATGAGTTGAAGTCGATATCGCCTACCCAGGCCTTGATATGGCCGGTGTTCGGCTCGACGGCCACAAAGCTGCAGTGCATGAAGCGCACCATGTAGCGTATGCTGTCGAGGGTTGACATCTCTCGCTCCACCGTGCCATTCTCGTAGTCGAAGAGTTTCACAGTGTGGGGCTTGTTAAGGTAGTAACTGATGCTGTCGGGCTCGTTGGGGAACCGCTTGCTGAGTATCTTGTAATAAGGCTGCCGCTTGGCAATGTCCTCAATGAATCCTGGTATCTCACGATGAAGTTCATCCTGCCAGGGATTGGTCTTCCCCCAGTGCGAGTCGAAATTCTTCTGTACCTGCTTCATCTGTTTCAGGGCAGCAGCTTCAGCGTAGCGCTGCATACGGGTGTCGAGGGTCGTGTAAATCTTCAGACCGTCGGTGTAAAGGTCGTAGCCATTGTCGCGGCACCACTCACGCAGATTGTTAGCCACCGCCTCGCGGAAGTAGTTGGCCTGACCGTCGTAGGCATTTTCAACGCTGAAGTCCAGGTCTATCTCGGTTGTCTTCAGCGAGTCGAAGGCGGCCTCCGTCAGATGGTTATGCTTCCGCATGTTGTCTAAGACGACATTGCGGCGCTTCACGGCATTGTCAGGGTGTATGCGGGGGTTGTAGTAGGTGGTGGCTTTGAGCATGCCTACTAACACGGCAGCCTGTTCTACGGTCAGCTCCTTCGGCGTGGTGCCGAAATAGGTCTTGGCAGCCGTCTTGATACCGAAGGCGTTCGAACCGAAATCTACGGTGTTGGCATATTGTGTCAGTATCTCCTCCTTGGTGAAGAAGTATTCCAGTTTGTAGGCTGTTATCCATTCCTTGCTTTTCATGATAAGCATCTTCAAACCGGGGATGTTGCCTAACAGTCCCATAGAATATTCTGTGCGCACACGGAAGAGATTCTTTGCCAGCTGCTGGGTGATGGTCGAAGCCCCTCGGGCGTCGTGGTGCAGTACGTAGTCCTTCAAGGCGGCTCCGAAAGCCGTGTAGTCAATGCCGTGGTGCGAGTAGAATCGCTCGTCCTCGGTATCGATGAGTGCTTCCCAGAAGACGGGGTTGACATCCTCGTAGTTGACAGGTGTGCGGTTCTCACTGAAGAACTTGCCTATCTGCTGACCGTCGGCACTGTAGATCTCAGAAGCTTGTGCCGGTCGCTTGTTCTTAATCATCTGCATGGACGGCGACTTGCCGAAGAGCCACAGGAAGTTGCAATCGACGGCTAGCAGGTAGAGTACGAACATGACCATAATGGAGGCAATGGCGGACACTATCTTGATATACCACGGACGCCCTTTGAAGATGTGTACGTACCAGTTGACTGCTCCCTTGACGATTCTCCACGGGAGACTCAGTATGCTTTTTTTACTTTCTTTACTCATATCGGGAAATGTAATTCATGATTTGTTCCTTTTCATCGGGATGAAACCATCTCGTTTGCTCGTCACGCTTCAACCATGTCAGTTGCTTGCGTGCATATCGGCGGGTATTGCCCTTGATGCGCTCCACAGCCTCGTCAAGGCTCCATACACCGTCAAAGTAGTTGAACAGCTCTTTGTATCCTACTGTGTTCAAGGCGTTTTCGCTTCGATATTTCAGCAATCCTTCAGCCTCGTCGAGCCATCCCTGTGCCATCATTTTATCTACACGTGTGTTAATGCGCTGGTACAGTTCTTCGCGGTCGCGGTTCAGCCCTATCTTGATGATGTTGAAAGGCCGCTGCTTCTTCTCAGCCTTGCGAAACGAGGTGTAGGTGCGTCCCGTCATGTGGCAGATTTCCAGGGCATGGACAACACGGCGTGGGTTCTGGCGATCTACCACGGCGTAGTGCTCAGGGTCCAAGTGCCGCAGCTCCTCCACCAGGGCCTGTAACCCTTCGTCGGACAGTCTCCGCTTCATCATCGACCGTGTCTCGTCATCAACGGTAGGTATGTCGTCAATGCCGTTGCATACAGCATCGATATACATCATCGAACCTCCAGACAACAGGGCGTACTCGCTGTTGGCAAACAACTGCGGCAACAGCGCCATGACATCCTGCTCATACATTGATGCACTGTAGTAGTCGCCGATGGATAATGTGCCCACAAAATAATGCCTCACCCTGTCCAGTTGGTCTGGAGTGGGTGAGGCTGTACCTATCTTGAGCTCACGAAACACCTGCCGGGAATCGGCATTGATGATGGGAATGTCGAAGTGCCCGGCGATGTCCATACAGAGGTCGGTCTTACCGACGGCGGTAGGCCCAGTGACGACAATCAGTGTAGCCAAAATCGCAAATTGGAAAAACGTCAATCGAAAGTCACCTAATGACACCGCGCTTGGAGTTCTCGATGAACGAGCAGATGTATTCCACCTCCTTGGAGTTGGGATATTTGGCACGAGCCTCAGTAATGCCATCTTTCAGCACCCCTTGGGCATAGATGATACGATAGGCATCATGTATGGCCTCGATGGTCTCGTTTGAGAATCCGCGGCGACGCAGGCCGATAAGGTTCACGCCGGCATAACGTACAGGCTCCTTGCCGGCAATGACGTAGGGTGGGATGTCCTGGCTGGTGCGAGTGCCACCCTGGAACATGATGTAGCTGCCTACATGCAGGAACTGGTGGAACAGGCAGGTGGCCGAGATGATGGCGTAGTCATCAACCACCACCTCGCCGGCGAACTTCGTTGAATTGCCAATGATGCATCCGTTGCCGATGACACAGTCGTGACCGATGTGCATGTTTTCCATCAGCAGGTTGCCGTTGCCTACGACGGTCTTGCCTTTCGAGGCAGTCCCCCGGCTGATGGTGACATTCTCGCGGATGGAGTTGTTGTCGCCAATCTCGCAGGTCGTTTCCTCGCCCTGGAACTTCAGGTCCTGAGGTTTCGTCGATATGCTGGCACCGGGGAAGAACTCGTTATTGGAGCCTATGCGGGCGCCGAAGTGAATGGTAACATTGTTCAGGAACTTGTTGTTGTCGCCGATGACAACATTCTTGTCTATTACGCAGAAAGGACCGATGACATTGCCGTCACCCATAACGGCCTCAGGGTCAACCACTGCCAGTGGATGTATTTGGTTCATATACCCTTATTTAATTGTTTGACGCTGCAAAGGTACGCAATAAAATCGAAAACCTTATAACAATGACTCATCTTTTCTGTTTTTTTAATATGTTCGCTTGTTGCCGAAGTGCTATGGTAAAACAATTTATAACTATATGGTTTACGAGCTGTAAGTATCATACTTACGAGTGCAAAGTATCCTCGTACCAATCCGCATCAAGGTGCTTTTTCATGCCGTTCCTAATCTCCTCATTTCTTTACGTCTTGCCTTTATTTTACGGTCATTCAGCGTTCGCTCGGCCAGAAAGGACGCTTTCTTTGCAGAGCAAAGCGAACAAAGTTCGAGTGGCTTGCAAAGAATTTCCAAAATCCGTTGATCTTTACAAGCTTTTTTCGTAACTTTGCGATATTATCGCGAAGTTACTGGCACTCGGAAGAAAAAAGAAACGAGTTTGTTTTGTTCTTCCCTCGTTTTTTCGTAACTTTGTAAGAATTCTCAGCTTTTCTTTGTATAAAGGCAGTCTGGAGGATTGAGGAAAAACTGGGTTACGAATTGG
>CAMHNI010000020.1 GCA_946186505.1 uncultured Prevotellaceae bacterium
AGGACTCCTTCTGGGAGTGCGAGAATGTCACCGTCTATGACTCCGTGCTCGACGGTGAGTACTTGGGCTGGCACTCCAGGAACGTGCGGCTCGTCAACTGCCACCTGGCTGGTGAGCAGCTGCTCTGCTACGCCGACCATTTGGTGCTCGAGAACTGCACCATCGACGCCGCCTGCGACCGCATGTTCGAGTATTCGACGGTTGAGGCCGACATCCGTGGACACATCGAAAACATCAAGAATCCTACCAGCGGACATATTGTGGCCGACTCCATCGGCTCGGTGACCATTGACGAGAACGTGCGCCAGCCGAATGACTGTGTGATAGAAGCAAGACAAAAGCCTACCCAAGCCCTCCCCAAGGGAGGGATGTTTAGATACAAGACTTCTCATTATGAAGAATCAAAATAGCAACAATCCCCACCAAGTAATTGAACATCCCTCCCTTGGGGAAAGGCAACGGGAAGGTGAGCTTAGCTCGGGGATGGGCTTGGATGGGCCCTTCGACGAACTGATAGAGCGACGCGGCACGGGCTGCGTGAAGTGGGATGAGGAAGTCTCCCTCCAAACGGGGGACAGGCTTCCGTCAGGGGATGTCATCCCGTTGTGGGTGGCCGACATGGACTTCCGTGCGGCACCGGCCATACAGGAGGCTGTTCGCAAAAGGGCTGAGCACGGTGTCTTCGGCTACACCGTCGTCGGCGACGACTACTACGACGCTGTCATCTCCTGGTTCCAGCGCCGCCACCAGTGGACCATCCGCCGCGAAGAGATTCTCTATACCACAGGTGTCGTCCCCGCCATGTCGGTAGCCATCAAGGCGCTCACGATGCCTGGCGAACGGGTGCTCATCCTCTCGCCCGACTACAACTGCTTCTTCTCCTCCATCCGCAACAACGGCTGCGAGCCGCTTGAATGTGTGTTGCGGTTTACCCGCAACAACCGCTTCGAAATCGACTGGCCCGATTTCGAAGCCAAGTGCGCCGACGCGAAGACCACCCTCTTCCTGCTCTGCAACCCCCACAACCCGACGGGCCGCGTCTGGACGCGCGACGAACTGGAGCGGATGAACGACATCTGCCTGCGTCACGGCGTCAAGGTCGTCAGCGACGAGATTCATTGCGAGCTCATCATGCCCGGCAACCGCTTCCAGCCCTTCGCCGCCGTCAGCGAGGCCTGCCGTCAGAACAGCGTCATCCTCAATTCCCCGTCGAAGTCATTCAATATTGCCGGTCTTCAGATAGCCAACATCATCTGCACAAGACCCGACTGGCGCCGCCGCATTGACCGTGCCATCAATATCAACGAGGTGTGCGACGTCAATCCCTTCGGGCCGGTGGCGCTCATCGCCGCCTACAACGAGAGCGAAGCCTGGCTCGACGACCTGAACGAGTACTTATGGGCTAACTACACTGCACTTTGCGACTTTGCCGCAAAGCACCTCCCCCTGTGGAAAGTCCGCCCGTTGGAGGGCACCTACCTGCCTTGGGTCGATATCACGGCTACGGGCATGACTTCCCAGAAATATGCCGACCTCCTGCTGCAGAAAGCCCGTGTCAGGGTGAATCCCGGCACGATGTACGGTCCGCAGTCGGGTCAGGGCTACATCCGCCTGAATATCGCCTGTCCGCGCAGCCTCCTGATGGAAGCCCTGAACAGAATCAAGGGGCAGTAGCCGTCCCCTCCCTATTTGTGTCAATTCGTGCAATTCGTGGTTAAAAAAGAATAGGTAAACTTCAAAACTTGTAATAATGATTGACAAGCAAACCAGAATGAAGCGTGCCGAAGAACTGTTTATGCAGGGGTTCAACTGCGCACAGTCAGTAGCGGCAGCCTTTGCCGACATCTACGGTTACACCGAGGAGCAGATGCTGCGCGTCAGCGCCGGCTTCGGTGCCGGCATCGGCCGTATGAGGATGTCGTGCGGCGCTTTCAACGCGATGGCCCTGTTAGCCGGACTCGAGAACGGCAGCGTGACGCCTGGCGACCAGCAGGGCAAGTCGGCCAACTACAAGACGGTGCAGGACTTGGCCGCCCGTTTCCAGGAGGAGCACGGTTCGCTTATCTGTGCCGAACTGCTGAAACTGAAACGCGGCACACCCCTCAGCTACCAGGCCTCGGAACGCACCGCCGAATATTACCAGAAACGTCCCTGCGTCCGTCAGATTATCTCTGCCGCCCGTATCTACGCGGAGTTTCTGGAAAGTCAGCCCAGCTCAAGCCCCGTCAGCAACCGGACGTAGGTGCTGATGGCATCGCGGATTTCCGAGATGCGGATGAACTCGTCGGCCGAATGGCTGCGCGACGACTGGCCGGGGCCGAGCTTCAGCGAAGGCCACGGCATCAGCGCCTGGTCGCTCAGCGTGGGTGAGCCAAAGGGAGTCATGCCCATGCTGACGCAGCGCTTCACCAACGGATGGTCATGGGCTATCGACGATGAGTGGAGACGGAAGGAACGGGCCTTCAGTTCACACTTCTTCATGTGCTTTCGCAGAAACTCATACAGATACTCGTTCTGGTAGAACTCGTTGGTGCGCACGTCGATGACGAAGTGCAGCTGGTCGGGAACGACGTTGTGCTGCGTGCCGCTCTCCACCACTGTCACCGTCATCTTCGTAGGCCCTAACAGTTCGCTCTCCTTGCGGAACCTGTAGTCGCGCAGCCACACCAGGTCGTCCAGGGCCTCGTAGATGGCATTCACGCCCTCGTTCCTGGCGGCGTGACCGCTCACGCCGTGGGCATAGCCGTCGATGACCATCAGTCCTTTCTCGGCGGTGGCGGGCTGCAGGCCTGTCGGCTCGCCGACGATGGCCACGTCTATCGGGGGCAGCCGGTGCAGCACACGGCTGAAACCGTCCTTGCCCGACACCTCTTCCTCAGCCGAACAAACCCATATTATATTATAGGTTCGCGGGCGCGTTACCATCATGCGGTAAGCCTGTAGCGTGGCCACCAGACCGCCGCCGCAGTCGTTAGAACCGAGGCCGTAGAGCACGTCGCCGTCCACCACTGTCGGCTCGTAGGGGTCACGTGTCCACGTCGCCACGGGCTTCACCGTGTCGATATGGGCATTAAGCATCAGCGTGGGGCGTTGGTCGTCCCAGTCGGGGCATCCCACCCACAGGTTGTTGCCCTCGCGGCCGTATGGCAGTCCCCACCGCTTCAGGTGCTCGCCCATGATGTCGGCAGCCCTTGTCTCGTCACGGCTCACCGACGGTGTTGCAATAAGCTGCTTCAGCAGCTCCACTGCGTCATTGACATATCGTTCCATGGGGGCAAAGATACGAAATAATCCAGAAGTGACAAAACGATTCCGCAGAAAAACATACCGTGTCGTTCCTTTCGCTCTTTTTTCACCCGATAATTTGGGAGTACGGGAAAAATAGCATATCTTTGCAGCCGTAGAGTGTGTCACGAGAAATGAAATACCCGATAGGAATACAGGCTTTTGGCGAGATACGACCATGACCAAGCTGATTGACGACTGGAAGATTGAGTAATTTCGACCTCCGGTACCTCGCGGTACCTCCGGTTGGCCTGCTATACTATAGTAAAAACAAAAATAAAGTGTGCCCCTCGTGCCCCTTTGCGACTTTTCGAACTGTCTGTCAACAAGTTGGCAGGGGCACAGTTGGGCAAAAAGTGTACCCCTGACGTGCCCCTGGGTGCCCCTGAAGATTACTCGCAAACTGCCGCTTTACGGTTTCCTCCACCCCCTGGAGCATTTTGCTCCACCCCCTGGAGGGAATTGCTCCAGGGGGTGGAGGAAACTGTAACCCGCCGTTTTAGCAGAAGTTCGCCGTTTGTTTTCAAAAGAAGAACCGTTGTCATTTCGTTCAGTATGAGCGCCATTTTGTTTCTTTTCTGTTTGTTTCATTTGTATATTCTGTTTGTTTCACGTCTCATCTATGTTACATTATTGGTGATGAAATAAATAGTATTCTTTGTACCTTTGTGCCCAGTTTTGAATATGAACAGCACCATTAGGTGAAAAAACAGCTAAATTATAGATGAAACAGATTGGTATTATTTTAAGGAAAGTTTTCGTTGTGTGTCTCATGGCGATGGTCGCGCAAATCGGTTTTGCAGGATCTTGGGATGGTACAAATCATAAGATGACTTATGATTTTACCGCGTATTCTGCTACTTTTAATCTTACTCAGGGTTCTGAAATCTGCGAAACGATTAGCAATATAGACTTGTACACGATGGAGGATAGTTATACTCCAGAAGGAGGTTCACTTACTTTTTTCCATCGATTAGATGCTATTTTTGCCGCTCAAAGAGTGGGGGATTGGCGAATTAAAAGCGGCGAAGGTTTGTATCAGGGGGGAAATGGCTATCGCTATCTCTCAATTTCAAATCTTTTTGCGGGTGCAACAGTTTATATTGACTATATTGTTCCTACTGATGCTAGTAAGCCAGTAGCTGATAGGTCTATAAGAGTAGTAAATAGTTCTGATATAACAGAAAGCCTTACAGACAATGTCTTGAGTCCACAGGGGACTTATACTATGGCTCAAGATGGCCCATTAGAGTTAAGTGTTGCAAGATGGATAACTATTAAGAGTATTGTTATAGATTATAGTGGGGCAACGGGTCATCCTATGTTTTTTAATAGGGCTGATTCTAGAATAGAATATTATAAAGATAATATACCCTATTATCGTTGTCAGCTGTCAACAAGAAATTTTACAGAGCCGACGGTGTCTGGTGTTACTAGTTATGACTATTCTACCGTTGAATCTTCGAATGGTTATGATCCTGCAGTATTGAAAAAAGAATCAGGCGTAAAGGTACATGACGTACTGATGAACAATATAGGTGTCAGTCAAATTAACCTTTCGGATGGAACACATACCGATTCATACCGTATAGATATTTGGGACAATCCAGCTACCACTCTTATTTCTGATATTACTAAAGGAAAAAAGTTTCAAATTACAGGATCTGGTGTATTGCAGAATCGTACTATAACAGATGTTCCTGGTATTGAAATGAAGTTTAGTGTTACTAGTGAGGGTGTCGAACCCAATACAACTATTGCTATGCATGAAAACATTTCTGGCACCGATCACTATGTATCGTATACGAACGACAACAATGGTTGGTGGGATAGATTTCCGCAAGACAACTGGTCTTGGCCGTCGGCAGGAACCTATTATTCATTTAAAGCAACGGCTAAAGGCAAACTGAGATTTGGTGGTATAAAAAAGACTCCATCGGTTGGTGCTTCTGGAAAGGTTTATTTGGTGAAATTGGCGACAATAGAAGAAGATGGTAGAACTAAAAGCATCTATCCTCAAGCATATCTGTTTACAGGAGGTCAAAGTGGCTATCTGACAACTGATGATTTCACGTCTATCACTTACAGCACACATAAAAACGATGCTAACCAAGAGATTTCCGATGCACCATCTTATTCAATTATTGCAAATGAAGAAGCAAATAATGGTATCAATCTGAACACGGGTGAAGTCTATTATTTGCAGGGTGAGGCAAATTCATCTGGTAATGTATGGGCTCCATATCTTTTGGAGTGGTTTAGTTTTGAACTTGACGATGAGTTGAGAATAGACAGAACTTTTGCTGTAGCTAATCAAAAAGGTTCCGAGTTGCCAAATTCTGAAGCCGATGGAAATTATTATATAGCATCGAATGTTAACGTGACAGGCTCCCCACAAGTCGGATGTTTTGAGAATGACACATGGGTTAATTTTTCGACCTTGGTAAAAGGCAATATTTCAAGTGCTAAGGCCAGACTTAATAGTTCCACCCACCACCTTGAATTTTATAATATAGTGTTTGATAGTGATGCAGATAACATGAAGGGTGGTGCCATCAAAGTGAGACTGCGAACCTCTGAAACAAACTATGTAGATTTTACTTTGACTATTCCTTATGGCAAGCATGTGTGGGATTTTCGCAGTACAGGAGACCAATCTAATGCAAAAAGACTTGGTGCTTGGCATTACTCAGATACAGAGCTATGTACAATGATGAAAGCCAATTCAGCAGCTAATTGGAAAATTGCTTGGAAGGTTAGGAAAAATGATGGTTCCCAATACGAAGATCCAATTATGGTGCCTGATGGTGCGATAAATGGTGATAATGCTTTCTGTATGGATAATACGGCGGGGTTGGTTTTTGTTGCTGGTCCAAGAAGCTTTGGAGCAAAAGACACTCGTGATATTTCAGGATTAAGTCCTGCGCAAAAAGGGAAATTGACAGCAATTCCTACAGCAGAGGATTTGGCTAGTGATGATGGAACTGTCAACAAGACCCCAACATCTGCTACGAATCTGCTGTGGCTGAAAGGCAATGCAACGATTTATTTCCCTGGTGTAACGGCTGGGCAATATATAAAGATATACACTTACCGTCATTCTGATGATAAGGGAGAAACGTTCTGGGCTAAGAATTTGGTTGACTTAGACGGCAATGCCTATCTTTCTTCAAATAGATTTATCATGCATGGCATGTGGGAAGAACGTAGACCAGCTTTTGAAGGTGATAACATAAAGGGATGTGCTATCTTCAGAGTACCTTCTTCATACGCCCCAACTGATGTTTTAGATAATATACCCCAGTTAACCCTGTGTGATGATGGATGGATGAAAATATACCGTATAGAGATTATGGACGAGTTTGAGCCAGACATCATTCTTACAGATGATAATCCAGGTGGCAATTTTTGTCCTGTTGATTATGACGGTGAGTTCGGCTCTGTTGTCGTCAGAAAAAGGCATGGCAAGAATGAGCCGACTCTAAGGTCATATTTAGGTGTGGTGGGACAAACCCAGTGTATGCACGCCAACACTTGTGACTATCAGATAATTGCTGATGAATATGTCGTTGATGTGAATAAAGAAGTGTGGACATCTGGTGGCGGTGTAAACTATAATAAATTGAATTTGAGATTTAATAAGGCAGGATTGGTAAGAATCGTTCAGCGTGAAAGAGCGAGCCTTGTTGGATCTTCAAATAACTGGGCTGAGACTAAAAATGAAGGCGGTGATCCGATATACGTTAGTACTCATGATGCTTCCACGTCAATGCCAAATGGTTATGTCGTAGATAAGAATGAGTATTATATTAATGTTGGTGAACTGACCGTGCAGGACTATCCATATACCTGGGATTTTACAGATTATAATATGTATCAGGGCTCATCAGCGACAAAAAGTACTTTGACAAGTCGGGGTTGGAGTGTTTCTGATAATACTTGTTCTCAAACAGCTTTAGTTTCTGATGTGAATTTTGGCTCTAATCAGACAATTAATTATTATGGCTCGTCATATGAAGTTTCTCAAACTCCCCAAGTGAGGACATCCAGTAGGGCTATGTTCCCTCAAGGTGCCCAGCTGATGAATAATGAAGGAACAGTAGTAGCTGAGACGGAAGGTCTGGGTGTAAGTCGTCCAAAGACTAGTACTTCGAAAAGCTTTTATGTTTTTGATTCAAGTACAGGATCCTTTGGTAAAAACGAACGTAACTACGATGGTTTTGCATTGGAAGATAATAAAATTACAATAAATGGTAATGACTTGACAGGTGTTGGTGAAATCACAATTCCTGAAGTTGACAACCAAATGTATATCTTTGTAAAGTCCAATAGTGCGCCTTCGTCTGTCAATGGAGCCACACTTGTTGAAACAGACCCATTTAGTAAAAAAGAGGGGATATATCTTTATCGGAACAACAGTGGCAGCACTCAGGATGTTGTGCTTTCGTTCTCTGAAAGTACAAAAGTAAATTTAGTTGCAGTTACTGATATTGTGAAAAGGCTTGACAAGTTTGGATATGCTACGGAAAGCCGTGACCGTGCCATCGATCATACCTATGAGGGTGAACTGACGAGCAACGAAGTACACCCATATATCATAGAAACTGTTGATGGGGGAACTTATAATTACAGGGGTTACCCCATGGTGTCGAAGACTCTTGTCGAAGATAATATTGTTCCCGCCAACATGGGTGTTGTTCTCTGTAAGGATAATCACTCAGGCGATCCGTTTGATTCGCCCCTCTTTGTTCCTGCAGTCAACAAAGTTCCTGCCTATGATGCTGCAAATGGTGATTTTTGGAAACGAAACTGGTTGATTCCTAATGTGCAAAGAAAACGTCATTATAATGAAAATACAAGCGGAAGTGCGGCCGCAGAGACTTCTATCAATGTTTTGCCATATTACGATAATGGAGTTGTAAGTACACCAACATGGAACATAAAAAAGGCGGAAAGTACGATATATGGTAGTTATTCTTCAGACCCCGTTCGATATGTAGATTTGAGTGGTTACAAGGAACTACGAATCTATCAGACTGCAGGCGACCCTGTGCGTTGCTTCTTCTTTAATAGAAATAATGAATCTGTGACAATTACTACCGACTCAAGCCCAGTAGGATTGGTTAGTGTTAGTGATGGTTCTTATTATAAGGTTGACCTGAAAAGTGTTTATGACAATTATGGTCAGGTTAAACTGATAGGCATCAAGGCTGCAGGTCCTGAACAAACAGCAACAGTTGATAATATACATGCGGTATCTTATGTTAATCCATCACTCCCGTGGAGTACTAAGTTTGTCATGGGTCCCTCTTACTATACCTATTATAAAAGGACGGGAACGTCTAGTGATTTACAGGATGCAGAAACTGAATCATTTTACAGGATGAGGTTGTATGACGAGCCAGATGCTTCAGAGGAAGTCAAAGAATTGTATAATACGCTTGGTGCAAACAAAGCGCTCCTTTTGATAAGTTCTCTTCCCGATCCCTTATGGAAAAAAGAGGAAGCAAGCGGAGCACGTCAGGGAGTAATATATTTTGACATGCCAGAATTTGAAGAAGATGCTACAAACATTGAAATGCCAATAACGCTTGTGACACCTGATGAAGTGGAGTCGCATGTGTATTACACGTTAGCTGGTAACCGTGTCAAAGGCAAACCAACAAAGAAAGGCATCTATATTTGCAACGGGAAAATAGTAACTGTAAAATAAAGAAGTGAGGATAACGAAGATGAAAAAGAGTTATATTACACCAAATATTAGGACTATTCATTTGCAGTCTTTTCACTTTTGTGGAGTGAGCAATGGTAGATTTCTATATCTAAAAGATGCCGGAAGCCGCGAGGACCATTTCTTCGACGACGATGACGATGAGTAAACCTGTCTTTCATGGACAGTCCCTACATGACAGCACCTGCCCCTGCCTACCCGTAGCAGCGGCAGGTGCTTTGCTTTCCCCCCCCTCTTACACCTAAATCCTGTCATGCTGAGTACCAAGTGTTTATGAGACGATATTGGTGACGCCCGCACCCGTATCAGAAAGAAAAACGGTGTAAAGTTTGGCCATTTCGAAAAATGTGGCTATCTTTGCAATCCCAAAACCGGGTCAGCGGTTAAGGACTTCATCAGACAAAAAATCAAAAGATACGATAATGAGTGAGAAACAGTACAAACGGACGACCGTAACCTCCGCCCTGCCCTATGCTAACGGCGGTGTGCATATCGGTCACCTGGCCGGGGTCTATGTGCCGGCCGACATATACGTGCGCTACCTCAGACTGAAGAAGCGCGAGGTGTTGTTCATCGGCGGCAGTGACGAGCACGGCGTGCCCATCACCGTCCGTGCCCGCAAGGAGGGCATCACGCCGCAGGACGTGGTCGATCGCTACCACAAGATGATCAAGGACTCGTTCGAGGAGTTCGGCATCTCGTTCGACATCTACAGCCGCACCACCTCGGAGACACACCACAAGTTTGCCGCCGAGTGGTTCCGCAAGCTCTACGACGAGGGCAAACTGGTGGAGGAGATCACCGAACAGCTCTACGACGAGGAGGCCAAGCAGTTTCTGGCCGACCGCTACGTGGTGGGCGAATGTCCCCACTGCCACAACGAGGGGGCTTACGGCGACCAGTGTGAGAAGTGCGGCCGCGACCTCAGCCCCACGGAGCTGATCAACCCGCGCTCGACCATCAGCGGCTCGACGCCCGTGCTGAAGAAGACCAAGAACTGGTACTTGCCCCTGAACGAGTATCAGGACTGGCTCCGTCAGTGGATTCTGGAGGAGCACAAGGAGTGGCGCCCGAACGTCTATGGCCAGTGTAAGTCGTGGCTCGACATGGACCTGCAGCCCCGCGCCATGACGCGCGATCTGGACTGGGGTATCCCCGTGCCTGTAGAGGGTGCCGAGGGCAAGGTGCTCTACGTGTGGTTTGACGCCCCCATCGGTTATGTGTCGAACACCGTCGAGCTCTGCGCCAAGGAGCCTGAGAAATGGGGCAACTGGGAAAAGTGGTGGCAGGACGAGGACACGCGCCTCGTACACTTCATCGGCAAGGACAACATCGTGTTCCATTGCATCATCTTCCCCACGATGATGAAAGCCTGGAACAGCGCGAGCCACCAAGCTTGCTTGAATGGCCAAGTCGTGACAGGCGAAGACGAAGTCAAGGCTCACGGCAAGTACATCATGCCCGACAACGTGCCCGCCAACGAGTTCCTGAACTTGGAGAACGACAAGATATCGACCTCGAGGAACTGGGCTGTGTGGCTGCATGAGTATTTGGTGGATATGCCCGGCAAGCAGGACGTGCTGCGCTACGTGCTGACTGCCAACGCTCCGGAGACGAAGGACAACAACTTCACGTGGAAGGACTTCCAGGACCGTAACAACAACGAGCTGGTGGCCGTCTATGGCAACTTTGTGAACCGCGCCCTGCAGCTGACGAAGAAATACTGGAACGGCATTGTTCCCGCCTGCGGTGAACTGACAGATGTCGATAAAGCCGCCCTTGAGGAGTTCAAGGACGTCAAGGACCGCGTGGAGCACCTGCTGGAGCAGTTCAAGTTCCGCGATGCCCAGTTCGAGGCTATGAACCTGGCCCGCATCGGCAACAAGTACATCACCGACTGCGAGCCGTGGAAGGTATGGAAGACCGACCCGAAGCGCTGCGAGACCATCCTGAACATCTGCCTGCAGCTGACGGCCAACCTCGCCATCGCCTTTGAGCCGTTCCTGCCGTTCTCGAGCAAGAAACTGCGCGACATGCTCAACATTGAGTCGTTTGAGTGGGAGCAGCTGGGCAGCACCGACCTGCTGAAGGCCGGCCACCAGTTAGGTGAGCCCGCCCTGCTGTTCGAGAAGATAGAGGATGAAGTCATCCAGAAGCAGCTCGACAAGTTGGAGGCTATGAAAAAGGCCTCCCCAAGCCCCTCCGAAGGAGGGGATGTTAAGTCACACAATTCCGTTGCTTCTGGTAACCAAACACCCCCTCCTTCGGAGGGGCTTGGGGAGGCTTTCAAGCCATACGTTCCCTTCGAGGACTTCGAGAAGCTCGACATCCGCGTGGGTTTGGTCAAGGACTGCCAGAAGGTGAAGAAATCGAAGAAACTTCTGCAGTTCACCATCGACGACGGCTCCGGCCAGGACCGCACCATCTGCTCGGGCATCGCCGCCTTCTACGAGAACCCCGAGGAGTTGATAGGCAAGCGCATCCTCTTCGTGGCCAACTTCGCACCCCGCACGATGATGGGCATCGAGAGCCAGGGTATGATCCTCAGCGCCGTCGATGCCGACGAGTCGCTGAGTGTGGTCACCACGACGAAGGACGTGAAGCCCGGCAGCCAGGTCGGGTGAGAAGGTGGTGGCCATACGTCGTAGTAGCTGTGGCGGCTGTATTGTTGGCGGTCTTTGAGGCCGACCTCCTATACACTGCACAGGAGCAGAAGACAGCATAGCCGTCGAGGTGTTTGCCGAGCAGGATGGGCAGTGGGTGCGCTTTACACCTGCTGACGCCCCAGCAGATAGCCGATGTCCTGAAAGGGCTATGACCGCCCGAACAGCCACTTCTTCAGGAAGGGACTGATGCGCAGAATGTTGGAGGTGATGATGCTAAAGCCGATGATTACTAAGCCCAATAGAACTGAAAGTACGACATCGATGACGAAGTTGTGGGGATAGCTCTTGAGGAAGGCACCCACAGTGGGCAGGTCGGGCATAAAGAGGAAATGTATCAGATAAATATCAAGCGTGCGTCGTCCGATGTATTGCAGGGAGGCTCCAATGGGCGACAGCTTGGTGAAATACTGCTTGTAATAACGGAAATACATAAAAACAATGGTCAGCAGGCCAAATCGCGATACTGTCAGCGGGATGATGGCCCACTCCATGCGCAACGTGCGCCATTTCAAGGCATCGAGCGTAGCTAAAATCACCACCACGATGACAATGGGGAAGAACCACTTGGAGTCCATCAGCCTCTGTGCCTTGTCCCAGTAACGGTGAACGATGTTGCCATAAAGGAAGAAGGGAAAGTATAGGAGCACCTGCACAAGGCTCGAGTCCTGAAGGAAATAAAACAGGTCGGTCTTTGCCCCCTTATAACCCGCTGCCCATGAGAAATACTTGGGCTGGTAGTTCGTCTCATAGAAAAGGAGGGAAATGAGAAATAGTAGTGTAATAGGAATCCACGACCTGTCTTTAAGTTTGCTCTCGACATAGGAAAACAAGTAATATATAAGGAACATATAGAGCAGGGCGATGGTAAACCAGTAGCCGCCCTTCATCGGTGAATGGAAGTTAGTCTCTACGGCTGTAAGGAAATTCTTATTCAGAATAGCTGCAGCCAAGAAGAAAAAGGCCACGGTAGGAATGATTTGTACCCGCAGTTTCTTGCCGACGAGCGACCCTAAATTACGAAGATTCCACACCTGAGAAGCCTTGTACGCCAGGAATCCGCTGACAAAGAAGAACAGCGGCATGCGGAACAATACAAGGAATGGTATGGCCGACGAATGCTTCCACTCCTCGCCAAACCCCATGCCGGCTACATGATTGGCAACAACCATAATCATGGTGAATCCGCGGAGGGCGTCCAACCACTCCAAACGAGGCTTCTTTGTTGTAATAATATCCATGATCGTTGCAAATATACTACATCCCCCACACCATTATCGGATGTCCATTATATTCCCGCTGCTCATGCCAGATGCGCTCTTCCCATGATTTCTCGCCGGAGCGGTCGAAGATGATGAGGTGACCTTCGTCCACAGAGCCGACGGTGTCCATATACTCCCATGTCTGGCACAGACCGTCGCTGATGGTCTTCTCCAGACTATCGCGCCTGATTTTCAGTTCCATCACGATGCGCTGCACGGGGCCTCCATAGCCGTCGGTCAAGGGTTTGCGGATGAGCAGGTCGGTGCGCTTGCGGCCTAAGCCGTACTCCCGGTCGATGTAACCGCCACCGTTTACGATGCGCTGCAGGAATGCCTGAAGGAGCAACTGAGGGCCAGCCTCGGCGTAGTCAAACTTGCCAATCCAGGAGTCGGCGTTCTGGCGGAAGAACTGCTGGAAGTCCAGGAGCAGCTTTTCCACGTTGATGCTGTTGTCGGCATTCTGATACCATTGCGGCTGCTGCAGCAGTTGTTGCTGGGTGCTGGCAGTCAGTTCACGGGGAATAATCTCACGGTATATGGCATTGGAAATGCGCAGCGGTTTGCCGCGCTCCTTGGTTACAAGCCCCATGTCCTTGACATAAAGGATGTCCTCGTCGGCCATCTTCTCTTCGTCGGGTTCGTCTTCGTTGGCCAGTATCGGCTCAATGACGCGCTTCACACGCGGCTCCTTCAGTTTGTCGATGAGGATGTCGATGTGGGTGTCGCGGCGGTAGATAATCTGCTCCTGGGCACGGTCAATCATTTCCGGAGTGATGACTACCGAGCGGTCGCGGTTCTCCTTCATTTTCATCGTCACCTCGTAGCCCAGCGCATTTACCAGCCAGGGCTGGCCTTCGGTAGCATTCCAAATCATAGGAAAGCAGGCCTCGTCGAACTGCTGACCCGTGGCGTTGGTGTGTTCCATGTAGAGGGCACGTATCTCTTCCATATTGAAGTTTCCTAACCGCAATGACTCCGACTTGATGTTAAAGGCCGAGCCGCCGGTGACGATGTCCTGATTGCTGAGCACGATGCGGTAGTCGCGAACGTCGCGGATGCCGCAGAGGATGATGCTGTTGGGGAAAGCCTGGGGGCGGCTGGCATAGCCGGAACGAATCTGGCGGAGGACGCCTACCAGGGAGTCGCCAACCAAAGCATCAATCTCGTCAAGAATCAGTACAAATGGTTTGTGCAGCGAACTTGACAGCCTGGCCAGAAATGTGGAAAGGATGGCGTTGGAGTCTATGTCCTTCCGCACTTCACGACTGAGCTCTACTGGCCATTCCTCACCTATGATATAGCTGCACTCGCGAGCTATGACGTCGCAGGTGCCAGCAACAACGCTGGGCATGTTGTTGCGGGAGGCCTGGCCACCCTCCACGTTGGCATAGACAGCCACGTAGTCGCCTTGACGGTTCAGGTAGTCGCGTAAAGCCAGCATACAGGTGGTCTTGCCCGTCTGGCGAGGGGCATGCAGCACGAAATACTTCTGCTGTCGTATCAGCATCATTACTTCGTCCAAGTCGAAACGACTCAGGGGATCTACTTCATAATGAATGTCCGACTTGTTCGGACCTGCGGTATTGAAGAACTTTTCCATTGCTTAAGCATCTAATCCGCTGCGAAGATACAACATTTTTCTTAAATAAGAAAATTTTTGTAAGCTTTCGTCTATTATTTTTGCTCGTTTCACCTTTATTTCTTACCTTTACAGCCTCAAATTATAATAAGGTACGCTATGCCAAGGAAAAAAGGGGGAATGTTGTTTGAGGTACACCCGACGCCGGTGAAGGGAAAGAACGGACGGAATCTGGTGTACGTGAGACCGGCAGGAGGAAAGAAGCTGTCGATGAAGGCACTGGAGGATTATTGTGACAAGTTCTACGGCATCCGGTTCGGCGAGCTGTCGAGGGCGATGGATGTGTTTCTGAGGGCTGCGGCCGAGCTGATGGCTCAGGGGTACCGCATCGACACGCCTATCGGGTCGTTTGCTCCGAGGTTGAAGCTGGTGCGCGAGGTAACCGATGCCGACGAGGTGAAGGCTCGCGACGTGAGGTTCGACGGCGTGGACTATAATCCTGGCAAGCGCTGGAATGAGCAACTGGAGAAATGGTCGGACGGCTTCCGCCCCGCCAACAACCCTGATACGCAGCGGCTGATGGCCGACCGCGAGCTGATGGAACACCTGCTGCAGGAGTGTCTTACACGATTTAAAGGCTATGTCACCGTCGGCATCTTTGCCCGCCAGTCGGGTCTCACTTACTACTCAGCCCGCAAGCAGTTGGAGCTGTGGACGAAAGGCGACAACCCGCGACTATTGAAAACTCGGCGTGGGCATGAATACATCTATACTGAAATCTGAAAACATGAAACTATGCAATGATTGCTATAGTAGGTTTAATTTATTGATAACCAATAGTTTATCTGTTGTGTATAAGTTACAGACCACACTATTAACCTGCTATTAACCTTCTACTTTGCATTTTATTTTGGCTATTGGCGTAAGGTGTTTTGCGTATAGCCGCAAGACGTTTTGCGTATAGGCGCAAACGTTTTTAAGGCCGGTTTAGCACCAATGTATAGGCCACTTAGTACTATAATGGGCGTGCCTTTATACAAATAACCCGTCAGTTTTCTTGCTTATTCCAATATATTTTCGTATATTTGCAGCATCATTGAAAAGATTATACAAGCTTATGAAGATAACGAAGATCAAAACGAAGTTAGGAGAGTTGGGAAGTCCTGTTTCAACGGAGTTGGACGCCATCGTGGAGCGCATGCGCTCTGACGACACCAAGGAAGCGGCAGAGCGCATACGCGCTGTAGCCATGCAGTCGCGTCTGATGATGGAGCAGGGCACACCGCGCTATCTGCTGAAAGATGCCGACCGGCTACCTTATCTGCTGTTTAGTGCCACCTTCGGCAAAGGCGGTCTCGACAACCCCATCAGTTTCACGCAGTTACTGTTGCTCGACATTCCCTGTCCGGAGGGTCAGCGACAGGTCAGCGACCTCAAAAAGCGGGTGCAGCAGGTGCCTTACACCGTGCTGGCCTTTGCTGGGGTGAGCGGGGTGACGCTGAAGGTAGTGGTACGTTGCCAGTATGGTGACGGCGCCACACCCTGGAAATCTGGCCCTGAGAGCCGAGAGGTGCTGGATACAGAGCGTTATCAGAAGTTTCTGAAGGACGCCCAGCAGAGTGCGGGCAGCCTATATACCACCCTGGTCCGTTGCAACCTCATGGTGGGTGACCCTACGCTCAGACGCGGTTGTCGCATGAGCTACGACCCACAGCTCTATTATAACCCCCAGGCCCAGCCGTTGCCTGTCATCCGTGAGGAGGGAAACGTGCTGGATGCCTATGAGGGGACGCGGACGGATGACGACGGCACCGTCATCTGGTTTCCCGACTACAACGAGCGCGAGCGCATACAGATGGAGTTTCAGGTCTGCCTTTCGAAAGCTCTCGATGATGGTGGTGATGATGCAGAGCATTGCCTTCAGCTGCTGGCTGACTACTGTCATAAGGCAAGTCTCGAAGAAGAAGCCTGCGTGGTGCGTACCTTGTGGCAGCAGCGCTTCAAGCCGATAGGCGAAGACATCGTTCGCAAGGTCTTCCGCAATACTTACAAAAAAACTTACAACGGGCGGATGCTCTCGCAGATGAACGAGAAGGAGCGCATAGTCCGCTTTATCGAGGATTTCCTTGCCCGCCGCTATCAGCTGCGGTATAACGTGGTGAAAGGCATGGCAGAGTTCCGCCCCAACGACCTGCGCTTCCAGCAGTGGCAGCCGCTGACCGACCGCCAGCTGCGCAGCATCGTGGTGGAGCAGATGAAGGAGGGCGGTGAGAGCTGGATGAACGACATACGCATCTACATCGAGTCGGCTCACATACCTGACTACAATCCCGTACACGAGTTCCTGGCCGGCTGTGGCGAGTGGGACTGCCGTGCCAACTACATCGAGGACTTCGCCCGTCGACTGCCCACCAACTACAGCCGCTGGCCGCAGTATTTCCACCGCTGGTTCCTGGCGATGGTGGCTCAGGCGCTCAATATCAACCGCGACTTCGGCAACTCGATGGTGCCCATGCTCATTGGCGGACAGGGCATCAAGAAGTCGAACTTCTGCAAAAACATCCTGCCGTCCTCCATGCGCGAATACTATATGGACGACATCAAGATGGACAATGCCGAGCAAGTGGAGCGCGTCTTGGGCCGCATGTGGCTGGTGTGCATCGACGAGTACAATGCCAAGACAGCCCGTGAGCAGGCCAAGATCAAGCGCATACTGACAGAGAAGGATGTGCAGATAAGAAAAATGCGCAGCGACCAGTACACCATGATGCCCCGTCTCTGCTCGTTCATCGCGACCACCAACGACCTGACGCCGCTGCCCTCGGGTGACGGAAGCCGCCGCTACCTCTGTGTCGAGGTAACAGACGAGGCCGACATGAGCGGACGTATCCCCTACAAGCAGATGTATGCCCAAGCCGTAGCGGAGCTGAAAGCCCCCGACTGCCTCTATTGGTTCACCAGCGAGGACGAGCGCGAGATTCAGACCCACAACAGTCAGTACCAGCAGGAGCTGCCTTTGGAACAGGTGCTTGCCAGCACCTTCGAGCCTGCCGCCGACCACCGTAAGGAACACCTCTGGACGGTTGCCGCCATCCAGAAGGAGCTCTCCAACCGTCTCAGGGCCAGCGACGTGCCCAACCTGACGCAGCTCGGCAAGACCTTGAAGCTGATGAAATGGCCGCGTGGCGGCAACACGGGTGTTCGCGGCTATTACCTGCAGTTGCGCAAGGAGTAGTCTATAGCATAGTCATTGCATGGTTATATCATAGTGTATATATAACTATGCAATGACTTTTGTTTTGTTATTCAATAAGTTAAATGAATTATAGCATACATAGTATAGTAGAAATCCCAAATTTGGATGTCACCCTCGTCCAAACAGCCATTTCTTGATGATGCGTAGTATATTCGACGTGATGATGCTGAAGTCAATGACAAGCAGGGCCAGGAATACCGAGAGCGAAGTGTCGAGCACGAAGTTGTGGCGGTTGGTATTGAAAGAAGACACCTTTTAATTTGAAAAAAATTTGGTGTTGTCTTGAAAAAATAATACCTTTGCAAAAAAAAATGAAATGGATAGTAAAAGGATATACTCCATCATAGTTGTCACATATAACAATGCAGCCGGGCTGAGTCGCACATTGGAAAGTGTCCGTTCGTTGGACTATAGTGAGCGAGAGACGATAGTAATTGATGGAGCCAGCAAAGACAATACGCAGGACATCCTTGCTGCCAACAAAGACATCATCACCGTTGCTATATCTGAGCCTGATACCGGCATCTATAATGCCATGAACAAAGGCATCAGATACATTACGGGCGACTTCGTCGTCTTTATGAATGCCGGCGACTGTTTCGCCCATTGTGGCGTATTGTCATTGGTAAACAGTTACGACGGTGATATCCTCTTAGGAGGCGAAACCTATGGAGGTCAAGTCAGAATGGTAAAGAATCATATGTCGCTCTACGACATCCTCTCCATTGGCATTAATCACCAGGCTGTTTACTACCGCAAGGAAGTCCTCCAGAAATATGGGTTTGACGAATCCTACAAACTCATCGCCGACTTGAAGTCCGTTGTTGAACCATTAGCCGAAGATAAGGTTTCCATTACATGTATCCCGGAAATCCTTGCCGTTTGTGAAGGCGGAGGAGTCAGCAAGCAACGATGGCGAGAAACGCTGGTAGAGAACCGGCGCATCATAGACGAAGTCGTCGATCCGTTCTATAAAGAGGATTATCAGAAGTTTGCACGCGTCAACAATCAAATGCTCGACGACTTCATCGTGCTTTCCTATTTTCATAAATTATTCCCGATAATAAGGATGTTAGCCAAGGTCGCACGGTTTCTCAATGACAAGTTCAATCATATTCCGATGGAATGATAAATCACTTATACATGATTAATGCGTAGAATCTTTTTGTATAAATTCAACACTTTGGTATAGCTGTTAAAAAGGATATAGATCCATTTCGGCTGAGATGCATACGCTCTCTTGCGCCAATTATCCACATAGTGAATATGTATTAAGGGACTCATAGTGATGTTTGCACTTTCTTTGTATAGGCCAGGCTGTTCTGTTTTCAGTCTATTATCAAAGGTAATTAAACCGTCCAATTCCAATCCCGAATATTCTACAAGGAAAATACGGTAAAGGCTTTTTACTTGTCTACTCAATCGGAAATACAGATAACTATGTATGGTTGGCAAGACTTCGTCTATTTCACCATACATGGAAAGCATAGAGTTTGTCAATTTCAGTGAATGACTAACAAACCGTTTCATCTGCTCTGGTGAGATGGTTTGGCCTTCACGCCCAATGAGGTATTTATAAAGAGGTATTGGGAAGTAGATGAAAGTCTTCACTCTTGCCATTGGAGCAAAAATCCACTCCATATCTGTATAGGAAATACCCTCCGTCTGGTGATAGTTGAAACGGCTGAAGATATCCCTCTTATAGGTCACATTATGCATCTGCATACAGCCCTTAAAAGAATTGCAGTAGTCAGCAAAGACGAGCTCTGAATCGGAAGGAAGATTAAACCCGTAATATTTCTTACTGATATTATTATCGCCAAAAATAGTATTATCTGTTAACACCAAGTCAACATCAACTGATTGTAATTTCTGTATGAATAACTTTAAAGAGGCATTATCGAAATAATCATCTGCATCGAGAATCTTGATATATCGCCCAGTGGCTTCTTTCAGTCCTCGATTGATACATGAACCATAATTACCGTTCTCTTTATCTATGACATGAAAAGACTCTGGGTGTTTATTTGCGTATTCATGAGCAATGGCCGAAGAGGAGTCTTTGCTGCCATCATTAATCACTAACACCTCCAACAATTCCTGCCATTCACCAATAATGAGTGAACCAAGACAGGTACGGAGGTATTTCTCCATATTATAGGTTGGAATGATAAGGGTTAACAGTTTTTCCATAATCTTCCGTTTTTGTTTCTTGACTCATACAGATTACAATACAGACAGCCCCATTGGTTCTGATAAGGAGCAATTACCTCATAGTCATCAAAATCCTGCGACAGGGCAATCGTCAAACAAGTCTTTTATTTGAGTTTCTCAACCTCTTGCAGCGAAATGCCTAATTCTGCTGCAAATGTACACTTTTTCTGCGAAATAGCCAAGAAATCGAGGTAATATAATTCTTTCTTCGCTCGCTTTTACGCATTCGGAGACACATTTATTGCAAGTTCCTTATATTTTTCAAGACCACGAGAGCGCCGACTTTAGGCGTAAATAATTCTTACCCCTTTTTCCGAATAAAAGCTATGCACTCATCCATCACCTTTGCGTGCAGCAGCTTCATGATGCCAGCATAGAGTAGGGCGGCAATGACGATGCGCAAGGCAAGACGGAGCCATAAGATGTCTGCCCATAAAGTAATGTAGTGAACAACAACCATACAGCCCAAAGCAATCAGCGCAAAAGGCGCAGTGTCTTTCAGAGCGGTAAGGGTGCTAAGCGGGCAGAGGCGGCGCATAGCGTAATGCCAACAGATGGTGAAACAGACATTGAGGGCAGAGAAAGCTGCAACCATGGCGGTAATGCCCAGTGAAGCCAGGCTGAGCGTGATCCCTATTTGCAATAATATCTGAATCGTTACCAAATACAAGTAAAAGTCTGAACGACCGCGACTGATAATGAAATTATGGTAAAGCGATTGAAGCGGAAGGAACGCCCCGCCAATGCACAGAATCCGGAGCAGCGGTACGCAGGGCTCCCATTTAGGACCAACCGTCAGCAATATGAACTCATGCGCTACCAATGCCAGCCCAAACATAAGAGGGAACGTGAGGAAAGAAGTAAATCGCAACATTTTACGGAACACCCGTTCCTGCCGCTCCTTATCTTCACCTGCATTAGCAAATACAGGCTGGGCAACGCTAAACATCGTTCCAGAAATAAAAGAATTGGCCATTGTGTTCCATTTGTTAGCTTGGCTGAATTGTCCTACTGTTGAGATGGGCAGCAGTTTGCCGAAGATAAACGTCAGCACGTTCTGGCTCGTCACGGTGAGCATATTTGTCAGTAGTAGCTTTGAGGAGAAGCGGAACATACTGCGGATGGGGCAGAAATCAACAGGCAGTGTTGGTTTCCAACGGGTGAAGTAGTACTTTATTAGCATGTTAACTGTAATAAAGATTACCTGCTGCCAAGCCAAACTCCAGTAGGCCCAGCCGTTGCACGCCATCCAGACGCCACAGCCGCCTGAGCACAGCAGAGCGGAAATGCTTGCTATGGACTGTTCGCGTGTCCTCAATTCTATCCATAGCTTGGTTTGGGGCACGATACCTATAGCAGAGATTGGGATTGCGAGGAAGACCAGTCGAGAAACATCAATTAGCAATGGCTGATTGAAGAACTTTGCAATGAGCGGGGCACAAAGATAAAGAAGAACGTACATAGAACATCCCGCTATAATGTTAAACCAAGCTACAGCATTATAGTCGCGATGGGTTGGCGTCTTCAGATTTGCGAGTGCCTGAGTGAATCCTGCAGCCTGAATACATCCAGCAAGTGCAGTAAAAATAGCTAGTAGAGCCACCAAACCATAGTCTTCGGTGGACAACTTCCTCGCCAACACAATGCCAAATACAAGGTTCAGCACTTGTATCGCTCCATTATTGACAGCGCCCCATGCGATGCCCTTTGCTGTCTTATCTTTTAAGTTCTCTGCCATATTCGTGTGCAAAATTACTCCTTTTTGAGAGAAGCGCCAAATTTATTCACTTATTTTGACGTATGGCAAAAACGCGTGTTCGAAACATCTCTCAATTTTATCATCCAAAAGTTTGGCGCTTTAATATTAATGTTGTAACTTTGCAAAATGATAGAGAAAATACTCTATCACCTAAATAAGTATGGAAAGAACAAGAATTATTGAGTTGCCCCAAATCACAGACCCTCGAGGTAATCTTTCTTTTGTCGAACAAGGCAACCATATCCCATTCGAAATTAAACGAACTTATTGGCTATACGACGTTCCTGGCGGTGAGTGTCGCGGTGGGCATGCTTATAAGGAAAATCAGGAGTTTATTGTAGCATTATCTGGCAGCTTCGATGTAGTGATTGATGATGGAAATGAAAAGAATACTTTTACTCTGAATAGATCGTATTACGGTCTGTATGTTCCCAAAGGATTATGGCGTGAGATGGAGAATTTCTCCACGAATTCCCTAGCTTTGGTTCTTTCTTCTACTGATTATAATGCCAATGATTATATACGTGACTATGACGTGTTTCTAAATCTAAAAAGAGATGGCAAAATTTAGTGTTTATGATTGCACGATAATAGAGCTGGACAAGCATCATAGTGACCGTAAGGGTAATATTTCTGTGGTTCAGAATGGAGATACTGTGCCTTTCGATGTTAAACGTGTCTATTATCTATATGATGTTCCAGGAGGAGAAAGCAGAGGAGCTCATGCCCATAAGGAACTAAGTCAGCTGATCGTTGCTGCCAGTGGGAGCTTTAGAGTTACGCTTGACGACGGGAATGTTAAGCGTAGCTTCACGTTGAACCGCCCCTATCAGGGGCTGTATGTGAAGCCCGGAATATGGCGTGACTTGGATGATTTTTCGTCGGGGGCAGTCTGCATGGTCTTAGCGTCAGAAAAATATGATGCCAATGACTATATTAGAGATTATGATGAGTTTATAGAATTTAGAAAGATATGATACATCGGTTAGCAGATTGTATGAATGAAAATGTGCCAGAGAGTACAAACATCTGGCAATTCTGCGTTATTTTCCCAAAATGCAAGATTGGTGAGAATTGTAATATATGTGCTAATGTGCTTATTGAGAACGATGTTGTCATTGGCAATAATGTAACCATCAAATGCGGTGTACAAATTTGGGATGGAATCACTTTGGAGGATAATGTAATGATAGGCTCCAATGTGACATTTACCAATGATTTGTTTCCAAGATCAAAAAATAAAGAGTGGAAACTTATGAAAACCCTGGTTTGTAAAGGAGCAACTATAGGAGCCGGCTCAACAATACTACCTGGTTTGACAATTGGCGAGGGGGCATTTATTGCAGCAGGAAGTGTTGTTACAAAAGATGTGCCTGCAGGTGAACTTTGGCTGGGGAATCCTGCAAAATTTTATAGAAAAGTAGACTTTTAATTATGGATATTCCTTTTTTATCTTTAAAAGAAGTAACAGCTCTTCACGGTGCGGAGATAAACGCAGCCGTAGCCCGTGTGGTGAATAGTGGTTGGTATCTGCAAGGGAAGGAGAACGAGCTGTTCGAACAGCACTATGCCGAGTTTATTGGAACAAAGAACTGTATCGGTTGTGCTAACGGACTTGATGCTCTTATCTGGATATTTCGTGCTTATATTGAGATGGGGGTGATGCAACCCGGTGACCAAGTGATAGTACCCGCAAATACTTACATTGCAACCATTCTTGCCATTACTGAAAATGGACTCGTTCCTGTGCTTTGTGAACCAAAAATAAATACTTTGGAGATTGATGATGACCTGATAGAACGGCTGATTACTCCTAAGACGAAAGCAATATGCATTGTTCATCTTTATGGACGCATAGCATATACTGAAAAGATTGGTAATCTGTGTAAAAAGTATAATCTGAAGTTGATAGAAGATAACGCCCAGGCCCATGGCTGTAAGTATAATGACGGCAGGATGACTGGCTCTATCGGTGATGCTGCTGGTCATTCGTTCTATCCTGGTAAGAATCTTGGTGCATTGGGTGATGGTGGTGCAGTGACCACCAATGATGAGGAGTTGGCAAAGACTATTCGTGCATTGGCCAACTATGGTTCGCAGAAAAAATATGTATTCAAGTATACGGGACGCAATAGTCGTCTTGATGAGATTCAGGCTGCTATACTTGATGTAAAACTGAAGTATTTAGTTGAAGACAATCAGCATCGTAAAGAAGTGGCGCATTATTACTATAAGCATATTAATAATCCGCTTATTATTATGCCAGACTTACTACCTGATAATCAGAACGCATACCATTTGTTCCCTATTTTGGTTGGTGAAGGCAAACGCGATGCTTTGCATGATTATTTGGAGCAGAATGGAGTTGGCACAGTCTGTCATTATCCTATTGCCCCACATAAGCAAGAGTGTTACAACAAGGAAAAATGGAATACTCCTCAATTGTCACTCCCCATCACAGAGCGCATAGCGGATGGAGAGTTGAGCATACCTATAGGCCCATCTATCACTTTAGAGGAAGTTGCACAGGTTGTTGAATTCATTAATAGATTCTAATTTTAAAAGTATGACGGATAATCATATATCGCATAAAGATGCAGAAAATCTAGTTGTGTCGGTAGTTGTTGCTACCTATAATTCTGCAGGTACAGTCTTAGAGACGTTGGAAAGCATAAAGGCTCAAACGTATAATAATATTGAGCTTATAGTAAGTGACGATTGTTCACAAGATAATACTATAGAGGTTGTTAACCAATGGATAGTTAAGAATAATTCTCGTTTTGTTCATACAAAACTTGTTACAACAGAAAAAAATACTGGTGTATCTGGAAATTTCCGTCGAGGAATCGCTCATTCTAAAGGAGAATGGATAAAGTCAATTGCAGGCGATGATCTTCTTATTCCTACGGCAATTCAGGAATATATTGACTTTGTAAACAATAACCCAGAAAATGTAAGGATGTGTGTCTGCGATGTTGAGTGTTTTGCTACTAATGGAAATATTGATGTGACATATAAAGACGTAATCGAAAGATATAACTATTTTTTTGAAAAAGAAAAGGAAACATATCCCCAACAAAGGAAGCGGATCATTAATGAGTGTGTTTTTGTTGGACCTACCTTTTTTTATAGTAGAGAATTGTACGACGAAATGGGAGGCTTCAAAGAAAAATATGGCTGCGCAGAAGAATGGCCATTCGTGTATGAAATAATAAGGAAAGGAAATCGAATTTATGCTATAAATAAAAAACTTATACGTTATAGAGTCCAAAGTGGGTCTGTTAGCCGTTTCAGAGATAAACATGGCTTGCGGAACCCTAATAATTTCAATGGGGGGTTTAGGTTTTATTTTGACAAGCGTTTCATGGGCTTAATCAGAGCAGGTCATCCACTAATTGCATGGCATGAGGCTCTATTTTATCTGAGTCTAAAATGCAAGTATCATATTAGAAGCGAAAAAAAACAATTACTGATCAAACATTTTCTGATGCTGTTTAGTCCTTTGGCATATATTCAAAAAGTACAAAAAAGCGGTATTTGCAAAAATTAAACACTATATTTTGGGCTTGTCAAAATAAATATTTAACTTTGCACCATGATAGTTACGCAAGAACAACAACCACAGTGGAATAGCATTATCACAGGAATGCTACGTATATTCATAACAATATGTAAAAAGAACAACTTAACCTATTATTGCTGTGGTGGAACGGCAATTGGGGCTATTCGCCATCAAGGAATGATTCCATGGGATGACGATATTGATGTCTTTATGCCAAGAAAAGACTTTGACAGATTTGTTCAAATCGTCAATTCGAGTTCTTCAGATGATTATGAATTAGAAACTCCTCATATTAACGACAAATACCCCTTTTATTCTGCTAAATTTTGTAATAAACACACAACACTGCTAGAATCAAAGGATGTTCCCTGCGTATACGGGCTCTATATAGACATTTTCCCAATTGATGGTGCTCCCAATGATTATGAGCAGGCTCGTGCTATGGAGCGTAGATTTACAAAAACGAAGTATAAACTTGAGGCCATTTCAACACATATTAGTTTTGTTGAATATATAATGTTGCTGACAAAACCAAAAGAATGGGGACGCTTTGTCAGGAAAACTATTGGTTTTTTCTTTCGTAGTCTTTACAGAAAACATCTATTGCAACAATTGGATGCTATATGCTACAAACATAAATATGAGGATTCGACACTTGTGGCTGTTTACTGTGGTTCATACGGACCTAAAGAAGTTTTTCCTAAGGCATGGTTGGATGGCAATATTTCTTTCCAGTTTGAGGGTCTAAATGTAGACCTGCCTATTGGTTATGATGATTATCTACGTCAATATTATGGTAATTATATGCAGTTACCCCCTGAGGAGAAACGGATAAGCCATCATAATAAAGCTTACTTTAACTTGAGGGAGCGTGAATCAGATGAAATTGTTTATAGAAAAGCCAAGAAATCTATCTAAGTGTTTCAATAGTATGCTCAAGACCTTCTTTGATGCAGAATGAGGAATTCCACCCAAGGTTCCTCAACTTCTCTATATTAAAGACAGCTTTGGATATGGGGGTTGTATTCCCAGATTGGATGTCAATATCAAATTTTAGTTGCCGATGCCCAACTCTTGCAATTATCTTTGCAAGTTCACGAATTGTCACATTTGAATTTTCATCAGCAACATTATATGCCTGTCCACCAGCCCCCTTTAGAAGAATCATAAGAATGGCACTGACACAGTCAACAACGTAAATCCAGGAACGGAACTGATCACCGCTGCTTTTCAGCACAATATCTTCGCCATTAAGTACATTACGGATAAACTGTGCATAAACCCGATTGTCGCTTTCCGTGAAGTATGGACCGTAAGTGTGGCAAGGACGAGCAATCACAACATCAGCACCGTATTCTGCTGCATACGACACACAGAGGGTTTCTGCAGCACGTTTTGATGATGGGTAGCAAGACCTAGGGATTGCACAATCCACATATCCGCTGTCTGTCTCAACAAATGCCCTGCCTGTTCCTTCCCCATAGATTTCTCCTGATGAGACATATAGCATACGTTTCATATTGTGTGATAGCCCGTATTCAATCAATTGTTGAGTACCAAGAATATTCGACTTGATTACTTCAACAGGTTTCTCTTTGAAGAAGTTTGGGCTGGCGTTACTGGCAGCATGGATAATATAGTCGAAGCAGACCTCCGAGTTTAAGGGAACTGTCACGTCACCTTTGATGAAATGGAAGTTATGACAATTCCAATAGCTCTCAAAGCGTTTTCTAGCACGTTCTTCGTCTCTGCCAAATGCATAGACTTTGCAATCAGTACCGCTTCGCATCAGTAAGTCAACAAGGCATCCACCAATCAGTCCCATAGCTCCTGTGATAAGAATGCGGCATCCGTCAAGACGCATCAATTCCAGACGTCTTAGTGCTTTGTCTATATCCTGTAGATAAGGACTTATTTGAGCCATGATTCAGCTTTTAAGTTCATGAGGGCTTTTAATATCTCAAGATCCTCAACGGTTGTTATCTTGATGTTCTTCTCTGAACCTGGAACGATGTGCATCTCGATATTACCAAGTTCTGCCATAAGTGTGCAAGAGGCAACAGAGTTTGTGATTCCTCTGTTTTTAGCCTCTTCGTGGGCTGCAATAATATTACCTAGTCTGAAGGTCTGTGGCGTCTGTGTGCGAATCAGTTTGTCACGAGGTATACTTGTCGTAGTTGAGAAACCGTCTTCGCTTTCTAATATTGCCTCACGACACTTGATGCCCGTAATCGCATATCCGTATTTCTTGCATACAGCGATGTTTGAAGATATAATATCCTGTGACAGCAGTGGACGTACAGCATCATGTATTAGAACCAGATCATCATCCTTGCATCCAGCCTCACGCAGTCCATAGATGCCGTTGTGAATAGATTCCTGTCCATTCGAACCACCAGGGAATATCCATTTCAACTTGTCTATTGAGAACTGGTTTGCGTATGATTGCAAAACCGTTTCCCATCCAGACAGACAGACAACGGCAACACCATTGATATCTGGATGCTGTTGAAAGGTTTTCAGAGTGTGTATGATTACTGGACAGTTGTCCACATGCATAAATTGTTTGGGAATATCTTGTCCCATTCTATTGCCTGAGCCTCCTGCAATGATTAATGCATAATTCATAATTCCGTAATTACAATTTTCGTTTGCAAAGATAGTCAATTTTGATTAATTGGCAAAGGAAATAATCGGAAAATGCATGTCAGACCTAGAATGAAGGGAAAATAATCGCTCTTGATATGAAGGAAGATGTAAGAATACAATTGTTTCGTAAGCGGAAGAAGGAAAACTGTTTCTGGTCTTACGATGTGTCGAAAATGATGTCCATTTCGGATGAGTCTCTAATTGAGCATGTCCTTTTGTATCTTAACATAGAAGATATCAACCAGATTTTCCAACTTTTCGGATATAAGAAAGTGAAACGTAAGCACTCTTAGAAGTACCCCTCCCACCAAAAGCGACAGCGACAATGGTAGTACTCCTTGACCGCTTTCTTCTTGCCGGAGTGACAGGGGACTGGTTCGTGTCACGTAAGCCATCAGTAAACCCCGTATTGCTAGGTTCCTTCTAAAATGTAGGAGATATTTTCATAGTCTTGGAAATCAGAGGGTCGGTTCTTCGTGATCAATAATAATCGGTTAATTCAACCCTTGATTTGCACAAAATTAATTGATATGAGTGAGATACAACTATTTTTCTGGGGGATAAATGCTGCAATAATCTTTGTGGTTTTATTCATAGTGTTGATAATCGCCTTATGGGTTGTCAACAAATGGATTTTGAAAGGAAAGATCAGGCAGCTGAATAGGATCCTGATTTCTATAGGCATCCCCCTGATGCTAATCGGCTGGGATTACTACAGTACTAATCGTTCGTTCTACAGTTCTTCCAATATGGACAAACTCTTGGATGGCATTGGGGCAGGAATAACTCTGCCACCTTATGAGATAACAAATTATAAGAATGAGCATGTTATGGCTGATGACTTCAAGGACACTTATCAAATGGTATTTAAGGATGCTAACATAAAATCTACGATTTCTACTCTTGATAGTGTGTGTAGTGCCAATGAGAATTGGGAGAAAAGAGGTGACGAGTATATCTTTAATTCTTCAAACTATGAGAAAGAGTTTAATGATTCTCTTATTATCCGCCCAAACAAAGGTACAGCCACTTTTGTACGTTATATGTGGTAACATTTTATTAGTTCGAAATAATTGATTAACTTTGCAAACGAAATATGAAGGAAGAAATTGAAGATAAGAAAAAGTTGATCACAACTGATGCTACTGCAAATGCTGTGCAGGTGATAAAGGCTGCTATATTGCAGAGCCAACAGAGAGCACTGAAGGCGATTAACCAAGAGCAGCTTGCCCTCTACTATGGTATTGGACGCTATGTTTCGGCCAACACCAGAAAGAAGAATTGGGGTAAGGGCGCTTTGGCTACTATCAGTGAACAACTAAGAAAGGAACTGCCTGGACTGAAAGGCTTCTCAGAACGCAACCTAAAGAACATGCGTACATTCTATGAGGAATGGAGGATGCTGGAAAACTATAATTCGGCAGGACTGCCTGCCGAATTTACAGAAATTAACACAGAATCGTCAGGTCGGACTGACGAAATACCAACCAATTCGGCAGTTCAAACTGCCGAATTAAAAGCGGACGACGAAATTCGCCAGTTGCAACTGACGAATTTACCAGATTTCCCAGTTGTGGCCTTCCTCAGTATCAGCTTCACTCACCACACAGCCATTCTTTCGCAAGTGAAATCGTATGAGGAACGTAAGTTCTACATCCAATTTGCGGCAGACTACAAGGTAAAGTCAGAGGATTTGGAGCAGTTGATGAAAGATGGTCTATACAATCATCAGGGTCAGCTACCCAACAATTTCAAGAAGACCATACCTGACCAGTTATTGGCTTATCGGACTATAGCGATGTTCAAAGACAAGTATCTGTTGGACTACATCAACACGGAAGAGTTGTTCGTCAGAGATAAGGATAGGGATGAGAAATTGATAGAGCAAGGCATCATCAACAACGTGAAGAACTTCATCATGACTTTTGGTAAGGACTTCACTTTTGTTGGCAACCAATACCATCTGGAGAAGTTTGGTGTAGAGCAATTCCCAGACTTACTGTTTTTCAATAGGGAGTTGTCAGCCCTCGTCTGCGTGGAACTCAAAGACGGGCCATTCAAGACTGCGTATTTGGGACAGTTGGCTGGTTATCTAAGAATATTGGATGACGAGGTACGCAAGCCCAATGAAAATCCATCAATTGGTATCGTGCTCTGTAAGAGTGCCAACAAGAAGTTTGTGGAGTATGTAATCCAAGACTATGACCGCCCGATGGGGGTAGCTACCTATAAAACCTCTGCTGATATGGATGACCGACTGAAGAAATTGCTGCCATCAGTGGAAGATTTGGAAAAGCTTTTATAGCCTCACAAAAATGGTAAAAATTGCTATCCAGAGATTGCAAAACAACCTTTTTCATCCAACAACCTGCAATAAAATTGCATTTGGTGGGGAAAATGTGGGGAAAGAAGGAAATAGAGTGTTGCCGTAACTCGTTAAATATAAGAAAGATATAGAGAAAAGAGGTTTAACAGATGGTACCCCGACCGAGAATCGAACTCGGAACTAAGCTTTAGGAGAGCCTTGTTATATCCATTTAACTATCAGGGCAGCCTTTTGCGGGTGCAAAGATACGAATAAGTAAGCAAAACACCAAATATATTTTGGGATTTTCACACATGCTATAAGAAAATACGTGTAAAAATATGAACCAAGCAACAGCAGACTATATCCGCAATCATGCCGATGATGATGTGCGGCAGCTGGCACTCCGGGGGACGCGTGACCAGGAAGTGGATTTGGTCTTTGCCCTTGACCAGATTGCTGGGAGGCAGGCGGCACGGCGGAAGTTGCCGTCGTGGGCGGCCATTGATGGCATGACCTATCCTCCGCACTTGTCTATGGAGCAGTGTTCCAGTGAGCAGACAGCACGTTATAAGGCTGGTATCATAAGGGGCGGGAATCGTCTGGTGGATTTGACGGGTGGTTTTGGCGTTGATTTTTCATTTATGGCGCGTGGCTTTGCTGAAGCGGTCTATGTGGAACGGCAAGAGGGACTATGTGACATAGCCTCGGCTAATTTCCAACTGTTAGGGCTGGAGCAAGCCCAGGTGGTCTGTGGTGATGGAACGTTTTTCCTGCGCGACATGAAGCCTGCCGACGTCATCTATCTTGACCCCGCCCGGCGTGACCTTCACGGAGGACGTACTTATGCCCTCAGCGACTGTACGCCTGACGTACTGGCCCTCCGCGATTTGTTGTTGGAGAAGGCCGACCGGGTGCTGCTGAAACTGTCACCGATGCTTGACTGGCGAAAGGCGGTTAGCGATGTGGGTGAGCAGTATGTCCGAGAGGTACACATCGTGTCAGTAGGCAACGAGTGCAAGGAGCTGCTGTTGTTGCTACAACGGGGTGAAGGGTTCCAGTTGGTTTGCGTCAATGATGACTGCGTCTTCAGGGTTGGAGCTCAAGTGGAGGATCAGCCCCAAGAGTATTGTGACGATAACAAGACTTACCGATATCTTTATGAGCCAAATGCCTCGATAATGAAGGCTGGTTGTTTTGCCCAGGTCGGACGGCGCTTCGGTGTCAGGCAGATAGCCGCCAACAGCCATCTCTTTGTTTCTGTTGACATGGTCAGTAACTTCCCCGGCCGTTTGTTCCAGATTGATGCTGTCACATCGATGAATAAGCGGGAACTGAAAGAAAGCCTGCAGGGTATCAGTCAGGCGAATATTACCGTCAGGAACTTCCCCCTCTCGGTAGCTGACCTTCGTAAGCGTCTGAAACTGAGCGAGGGTGGCAGCGTCTATATCTTCGCTACCACCCTCGCATCTGGCGACAGAGTGTTGTTTATCTGTCACAAAGTTGTTTAGTACACTTCCTCAACCACTTCGCGGGTTACCATCTTCTTCACCTTCTTGGTGGTCACCTTCGGAGCGTCATACTCCTCGTAGTAAGTCACCTTGAATGTACCCTCACCGGTGATGATGACGCAACGGTTCTTGTCGTTCTCCTCAAACGGCTGAACGGTGTCACCCTTCGAGTCGGTCGTGATGCGGGCAGCGTCCAAGCCGTGCTCGTTGATCAGCTTGCTGGTCACGTCGGTGGCACGTCTTTCGGCGTACATCTTGTTCAGACGGGCATTACCTGTGCCCTTGTCAGCATAGCCGGTAACAGTAAACTTGGCATCGTCTGAGGTCTTCATCAGGTCGGCCACGTCCTTGATAGCCTTGTCGGTACCCTCGGCGGCGTTGGCATCGCTTTCACGAATCTGGAAGAAAATAACCTCGTTGATCTTCTTCTGCTCCTCCTTCACTAACGGGCGCTTTTCCTTCACCATGATGGTATCGGGTACTTCCTCCCAGACCTCTTCCTCGACCTGACGAACTACCTTGCGGGGCTTCGTGTTCTTGTAGCCGAAGCGGTAGTTCAGACCAATCATACCGCTAATCATCCAGTCGTCAGCATCGTTGGTCTTCGAGTTGAAACGGTCGTCCATGCTGTTGGCGTCAAGCTCAAGCGAGAATCCGAGGGGCTTCGTTACGTTGGTCTCCAAACGCAGGCCGGCACGCAGGTTGTGGCTCAGCCGGTTGTCGCTGGTCCAGGCCAGAGGAGCCAGGTTGGGCCTCTCGGCAGCAATGGCTTTCATGTCATCGTTCTTCCAGGCATTAGCAAGGCCGATACCACCTACCAGTATGACATTCACGGGATGGCTGTAGTTGCAGCAGCTGAACAGGTTGGTGAGGTTCACCATCAGGTCGGCATCGGTAGTGATGAAGTTCCACTTGTAGTCTTTGTCCAGGCTCTCGAAACGGCCTTTAGCCTGCAGGCCAGAGACATGCAGACGGGCACCGACAACGGGTGTGAAGTAGTGGCCGAAGGAGAGTGCGCCTATAGGCGAGAGCAGCTTGTCGATTTTGGCATCAGTTGCTGTCCACTCCATACCGCCTTGGACTTCCACGTAGTTGTACGACTTGAGCTTAGGGCCCGTTTTGCAACAGTCCTGTGCCATCGCGGCGTTGGACAAGAGCAGCGAGAAGGCTGCGAGTGTTAAGCTTTTTTTCATACTTAATTGCAATTAGTTATGTTATTGTTTTCTGCTTTTGCTTGCAAAAGTAATTTAACTTATTGAAAAATCCAAATTTTTCTTTTATTTTTTGAAAAAAATGGTGTATCTTTGCCACATATTTGAATGGAATTGGCAAAATAACGCAAAAAAGATGGCTACAATAGAGATTAAGAAGGTGGAGACCAAAAAGCAGTTGAAGGACTTCATCGAGTTGCACTACGAGTTGTACAAAGGCAATCAGTACGATGCGCCCAACCTCTACAGTGACGAACTGAAAACGCTGAGCAGGGACAAGAATGCGGCTTTCGAGTTCTGCGAGGCCGAGTATTATCTGGCTTACAAGGATGGCAGGCTGGCAGGCCGTGTGGCCGCCATCATCAACCACCGCTACAATGAGCAGTGGAAGCGGCCTGCCGTGCGTTTCGGCTGGATAGACCTTATTGACGATGCCGAGGTGATGCGTGCCCTGCTCGGTGCTGTCGAAGACTACGGCCGGCAGAAAGGCATGACGGAAATCATCGGTCCACTCGGTTTTACCGACATGGATCCCGAGGGTATGCTGACCGAGGGTTTCGACCAGTTGGGCACTATGGCCACCATCTACAATTATGAATACTATCCCCGGCTGATGGAGCAGATGGAGGGTTATGAGAAGGACAACGACTATGTGGAATATAAGGCTTTCGTTCCTCAGGGCGACATGCCCGAAAAGTTCTCGAAGGTGGCTCAGATGGTCGAGAAGCGCTATAACCTGCACTGTCCGCTCATCAAGCGCAGTCAGGTGTTCGGCCCTGACGGTTACGGTCAGAAGATTTTCCAGGTCATCAACAAGACCTTTGCCAACCTCTATGGCTATTCGCAGATGACGCAGAAGCAGATTGACGAATACGTGAAGGAGTACCTGAAGTTTGCCTCTATGGACATGATCTGTGTGATTGAGGACTGGAACACCCCGGACCACGATGTCGTCGGCATCGGCATATCCATCCCCTCGCTTACCAAGGCATTGCAAAAATGCCGCAAGGGCCGTCTGCTGCCCTTCGGATGGTGGTACTTGCTGCGGGCACTGAAGTTCAAGAAGACCGACATCGTTGACTGTCTGCTTATCGGTGTGCTGCCTGAATACCGCACGAAGGGAGCCAACGCCCTGCTTTTCTATCATCTCATACCCATTTACCAGAAGTATGGCTTTAAGTGGGGTGAGACCCATGTCCACATGGAAAGCAACACAGCCGTCCAGGCACAGTGGCAGTATTTGGAGAATGAACAGCACAAACGCAGACGCTGCTATAAGAAGAAACTATGAACGAAGACTACAATATCACTGTCGGTGAGCAGACAGACTATGGTGATGACAACATCCGCACCCTGACCGGCACGGAGCATATCCGCCTGCGTCCTGGTATGTATATCGGACGCCTGGGTGACGGTTCGCTGCCCGAGGACGGCATCTACGTGTTGCTGAAGGAGGTGATAGACAACTCCATCGACGAGTTCAAGATGCATGCCGGCGACCGTATAGAAATCACTGTCGAGGATAACTTGCGCGTCGCCGTCCGCGACTATGGCCGCGGCATCCCGCAGGGAAAAATGATCGAAGCCGTCTCGGTGCTGAATACCGGCGGAAAGTATGACTCTAAGGCGTTTAAGAAGTCCATTGGACTGAACGGTGTGGGTGTGAAGGCCGTCAACGCACTGAGCACCCACTTCGAAGTGCGTAGCTACCGTGACGGCAAGGTGCGGCGGGCTACCTTTGAGCGCGGCAAACTCATCAGCGACACCACGGAGGACTCGCAGGACGAGAACGGTACCTACATCTACTTTGAGCCAGACAACGACGTGAAGTTGTTCAAGGACTATGAGTTCCACGATGACATCGTGGAGACAATGCTGCGCAACTACACGTACCTGAACACGGGGCTGACCATTATGTACAACGGCCGTCGCATCCTGTCGCGCCATGGTCTGGAAGACTTGCTGAAGGACCGCATGACCACCGATGCACTGTACCCTATTGTCCACCTGCAAGGTGATGATATCGAGGTGGCTTTCACCCACGCCAATCAGTACGGTGAGGAGTACTACTCCTTTGTCAACGGCCAGCATACCACCCAGGGCGGCACCCATCAGAGCGCCTTCAAGGAGCATATCGCCCGCACCATCAAGGAGTTTTTCGGCAAGTACGAGTACGGTGACATTCGCACGGGTATCGTTGCTGCCATCGCCATCAATGTCGAGGAGCCGGTGTTTGAGAGCCAGACAAAGATCAAGCTCGGCTCTACGCTGATGGCTCCTGATGGAGAGACCATCAACAAGTACGTCGGTGACTTCATCAAGCTGCAGGTGGATAACTACCTGCATATACACGGCGATGTTGCCGAGGTGCTGGAGAGCAAGATCAAGGAGAGCGAACGAGACCGCAAGGCCATGGCCGGCATTACCAAGCTGGCCCGCGAACGGGCGAAGAAGGCCAACCTGCATAACCGCAAGCTGCGCGACTGTCGCATACACTTCAGCGATGCCAAGGACGACCGCAAGGAGGAGTCCTGTATCTTCATCACCGAGGGTGACTCGGCCAGCGGCAGCATCACCAAGAGCCGCGATGTCAACACGCAGGCCGTGTTCTCTTTAAGGGGTAAACCCTTGAACACCTTCGGGCTGACCAAGAAAGTGGTCTATGAGAATGAGGAGTTCAACTTGCTACAGGCCGCCCTTGACATAGAAGAGGGACTTGACACGCTGAGATATAATAAGGTGATAGTGGCTACCGATGCCGATGTCGATGGCATGCACATCCGCCTCCTGACCATCACCTTCTTCCTGCAGTTCTTCCCTGAGCTCATCAAGAAGGGACATGTCTATGTCCTGCAGACACCTCTGTTCCGTGTCCGCAACCGTCGCACGAAGATTAAAAACAAGCAGGTCATAGCCGCTGAAGATACCAAGCTTGCTGCAACGAACAGCAAACAAACCAAGACTGACTTTATTACCCGCTACTGTTACAGTGAGGAGGAGCGTCTGCAGGCTATCAGCGACTTGGGCCCTGACCCCGAGATTACCCGGTTCAAGGGACTCGGTGAGATTTCTCCCGAGGAGTTCGCCGGTTTCATCGGCCCAGACATCCGTCTGGAGCAGGTCACTCTACACAAGACCGACCAGGTACAGAAACTTTTAGAATACTATATGGGTAAAAACACGATGGAGCGTCAGAACTTCATCATTGACAACCTCGTCATTGAGGAGGACCGCCCAGAAGAAGACCAATATGAATAAGAAAGCAATAATAGCTATGTGTGCAGCGGCCCTGTCACTGCTCACCCTGACCGCCTCTGCCCAGATGCGTATCAATATGGGGGAGAACAGCCCCCTGCGTAAACTGCAAATCGCCGAGGTGGCCACCACCAACCTCTACGTCGATTCAGTCGATGAGAACAAACTCGTCGAGGATGCCATCCGTGGCATGCTTGAAAAACTCGATCCGCACTCACAATACTCCAATGCCAAGGAAGTGAAGCAGATGAATGAACCTCTGAACGGTAACTTCGAGGGTATTGGCGTGCAGTTCAACATGATTGACGACACGCTGATGGTTATCCAGCCCGTCACTAATGGACCGTCTGAGAAGGTGGGCATCATTGCCGGCGACCGCATCGTCAGCGTCAATGATAGCGCTATTGCCGGTGTGAAGATGTCGAAGGAAGAAATCATGCGTCGTCTCCGTGGTCCTAAGGGCACGAAGGTTGTCCTGGGGGTTGTCCGTTCTGGTATCAAGGATCGTCTGACGTTTACCGTCGTCCGTGACAAGATACCTGTCAAGTCTGTTGATGCCGTCTATATGATACGTCCCGGCATCGGCTACATACGCATCGGCAACTTTGGTGCTACCACCCATGGTGAGTTCTGTGAGGCTGTTCAGAAGCTGAAGGAGGACGGGATGGAGAACCTTGTGCTCGACCTTCAGGAGAACGGCGGCGGTTACCTGCAGGCAGCTGTCAATATTGCCGACGAGCTGTTGGCCAAGGATGAACTGATTGTCTATACTGAGGGGCGGCGTGTGCCTCGTCAGGAGTACCGTGCCCACGGTCATGGACGCTTTATGCAGGGCAAGATTGTCGTTCTCGTCGATGAGTACACCGCCTCGGCTGCCGAGATTGTCACTGGTGCCGTTCAGGACCAGGATCGTGGCTATGTTGTCGGACGGCGCACTTTTGGCAAGGGACTCGTACAGCGTCCCATCGACCTGCCCGACGGGTCGATGATACGTCTCACTATTGCCCACTACTATACCCCCACGGGTCGCTGCATACAGAAACCCTACGAGAAGGGCAACCAGAAAGACTACCAGATGGATGTCTATAACCGTCTGAAGAAAGGTGAGCTGACCAATCAGGACAGCATCCACTTTGCCGACTCGCTGAAATTCCAGACGCTCCATCAGGGACGTACCGTATATGGTGGTGGTGGCATTATGCCCGACTACTTCGTGCCCCTTGACACCACGCGCTATACACCACTGCACCGACAGCTTGCTGCCAAGAGTGTCATCATACAGCAGAACCTGCGCTACGTCGATAACCACCGCAAGGAACTGAAGAAGAAGTACCCTGACTTCGCCCAGTTTAAGCAGCAGTTCGAGGTACCACAGAAACTCGTTGACGACATACTGGCCGAAGGCAAGAAACAGAAGGTGGAGCCTAAGGACGATGCTGAGTTGGAGCGCACGCTGCCTTACCTCCGGCTCCAGCTCAAGGCTCTCATAGCCCGTGACCTATGGGACATGAGTGAATATTTCGCTATCATCAACGAGGAAAACCAGACGGTGAAAATGGCGCTTGAAGTTATTGGGCAGTAATCAGCTCCCCTAATAACGTCGCACTTGTACTGCCTGTTATCTTGACGCGGACTGTCTCGCCGATGTGGTGGCTGCCCTTGTCGAAGACCACCATCTTGTTCTGTTCAGTACGGCCGCAGAGCTGCTGGCGTGAACGCTTGGAGAAACCTTCGACGAGGACCTCAAACTCGTGACCTTCGTCCTTCTTGTTCTGCAGGGCCGACATCTCCGTCTGCAGGGCGATGAGTTCGTTCAGACGACGGATTTTTGTCTCTTCGGGCACGTCATCGGGTAGGTGCTTTGAGGCGTAGGTGCCGGGGCGCTCGGAATATTTGAACATAAAGGCGGAGTCATAGCCCACCTCGCGCATCAGTGAGAGTGACAGTTGGTGGTCCTCCTCGGTCTCCGAGCAGTAGCCCACGAATATGTCGGTCGAGAGACCGCAGTCGGGGATGATGCGGCGGATGGCCGCCACACGGTCGAGGTACCATTCACGGGTATATTTGCGGTTCATCAGTTTCAGGATGCGGTCGCTTCCGCTCTGGACAGGCAGGTGGATATGTCGGCAGATGTTGGGCATGTCGGCAATGGCTTGCAGTGTCTCATCACTCATGTCCTTTGGGTGACTCGTCGTGAAGCGAATACGCATCTCGGGGGCCGCCTCTGCGACAGTACGCAACAGGCTTGGGAACCCCATGCCGTTGAAGTTGTAGCTGTTGACATTCTGTCCCAGCAACGTCACCTCCTTGAAGCCACGGTCGCTCAGGTCGCGTACCTCGCGTAGAATGCTTTCCACGTCACGGCTACGCTCACGACCACGTGTATAAGGAACGATGCAGTAATGGCAGAAATTGTTGCAGCCGCGCATAATGCTGACAAACCCACCGATCTTGTGTCCCAGCCCGATACGCTGTGGTACCACATCGCGATAGGTCTCTGAGGTTGACAGCTCGATATTGATAGCCTTGTGCCCTGTCTCTGCCTGTGCTACAAGGTCGGGCAGTGACAGGTAGGCATCAGGACCGGCCACAAGGTCGGCACCGTATTTCTCTAACAGCTCTTCCTTGACCCGCTCAGCCATACAGCCTAAGACGCCAACAATGAGGTGTCCGCGTTTGCGGCGCTCAGCATCAAGCGCCTCTAAGCGCCGGAAGATTTTCTGTTCGGCATTGTCGCGTACCGAGCAAGTATTAAGCAGCACAGCATCGGCCTGCTGCAAGTCATTTGTCGTCTCGTAGCCGGCCATCTGCATCACCGAAGCCACAACCTCGGAGTCGGCCACGTTCATCTGGCATCCGTAGGTTTCAATATACAGTTTTTTCATCCTCTTCTAATAATTTGGGTGCAAAGTTACAAATAAGTGGGCGAAATCGCAAATTATATCACCCCTAATTGATGGAGGAAGATGAGTAGGATGCAGACCGGCACGATGAAACGGACGCAGAAGCGCCAGACGCCAAACAGGTGGAGACTGACGGTGCCTTGGTTGGTGAACTCGTCACGAACGGTCTTTGCCGAGACAAACCAGCCGAGCATGATGCTCGTCAGCAGTGCACCGGCGGGCAGCATAACCTGGGCCGTCAGCAGGTCGCAGAAGGCCATCAGTGGCAGGCCGAAGAGCTGGATGTCGCTGACGGCTCCCATCGACAAAGAGCAGAAGACGGCAATGACCGAGCATACGGCAGTGAGAATCCAGGCCGCCTGATGACGTGACATGTGCATCTCTTCGTGGAAGAAGGCGGTGCCTATCTCGTGCATCGAGATGGTCGATGTCAGGGCAGCGAACACCAGCAGGGCGTAGAACAGGATGCCAATGACGTAGCCCACGGCAGGCATCGCCGCAAAGGCCTGCTGGAACACGTTCGGTAGGGTGATGAAGATGAGTGACGGACCAGAGTCGGGCTGTACGCCCACGGAGAAGGCCGCCGGGAAAATCATCAGGCCGGCCAGGATGGCAATGACGGAGTCCAACAGGGCTATCTGCGTGGCCGAGTGTATCAGGTTGGTATGGCGACTGAAGTAGCTGGCGTAGGTACAGAGACAGGCCGTGCCGAGCGACAGTGAGAAGAACGCCTGGCCAAGGGCTTCGAGCAGCACGCTGTGAGTGACCTTCGAGAAGTCGGGTTTGAAGAGGAACTCTATGCCCTTGCCGGCACCAGGCAGCAGGCACGAGGCCACGACGATGACTACTAACAGCACAAGCAGCAAGGGCATCAGGATTTTCGACGCCCGCTCAATACCTCGCTGTACGCCGCGGACAATGACCAAATGGGTGATAAGCACGAAAGCGACGCCCCACAGACAGGGTCTCAGCCAGTCGGAAGAGAATGTCTGAAAGTAGTTCTGTACGTAAGTTGCATCGCCGTTCAGCTGTCCGGCTATCGATGCAAAGAGGTACTGCAGGCACCAGCCTGCCACGACGGCATAGAAGCCGAGGATGATGGTCGAGGTGAGGATTCCCAGAATGCCCACTAACCGCCAGGCCTTTCCCCCCATCTTACCGTAGGCACGGTAAGCGTTGGCCTGTGCGTGGCGCCCGATGACGAACTCGCTCACCATCCCGGGAATGCCCAACAGCAGGATGCATCCGAAGTACAAGATGATAAACGCCGCCCCGCCGTTCTGTCCCGTCATAAACGGGAAGCGCCACACGTTGCCCAAGCCCACGGCTGACCCCGCCGTAGCTAAGATAATGCCTATCTTCGTACCGAAATTACCACGTTCACTTTTCATTTCTCTTTTCTCATTATTCATTTTTCATTCCTCATATCAGTCCGAATTGATGGAGGAAGATAAAAAGGATGCAGATAGGACAGACGTACTTCACGAGGAAGATGTAGAGGTGGAAGAACCGGCCACGCAGGGTGCCCCAGTTGGTGAACTCGTCGCGTACAATCTTGTGAGGCACGAACCAGCCGATGAAGATGCAGGTCAGGAAGCCGACGATGGGCAGGAAAATCTGGCCAGTGACGAAGTCGAACCAGTCGAACAGCGAGCGGCCAAAGAACTCCAGCGTCTGTCCGACGGCCCCGAGCGACAGCGAGCAGAACACGCCGATGATGCTGGTGCTGATAGTGACCAGCAGTGCCGCCTTCTTGCGGGTGATGACCAGCTCCTCCTGGAAGAAGGCTGTCGATACCTCGTGCAGCGACATCAGCGACGTCAGGGCGGCGAGCGACAGCAGCAGGAAGAACAGCAAGGCGATGACATAGCCCACGGCGGGCATCGACGCGAAGGCCTGCTGGAAGACGTTGGGCAGCGTGATGAAGATGAGCGACGGCCCAGAGTCGGGATTGACACCCACGGAGAAGGCCGCCGGGAAAATCATCAGTCCCGCAAGGATGGCCACGATGGAGTCGATGACGCCTATCTGTACGGCGGAGTTCGTCAGGTTGGTGCTCTTCGAGAAATAGCTGGCGTATGTGCAGATGCAGCCCATCGCTATCGAGAGCGAGTAGAACGACTGTCCGAGGGCGGCTAAGAAGACATCGCTGTTGATGGCCGTGAAGTCGGGTTTGAACAGGAACTCTATGCCCTTGTCGGCTCCCGGCAACATGCACGAGGCTCCGACAATGATGAGCAGCAGCAGGAACAGCGTGGGCATCAGTAGCTTCGATGCCCGCTCGATGCCGTCGCGCACGCCGTGCTCTATAATAAGATAAGTGATGCCGAGGATGATGACCGTCCAGAAGATGGGCTTCACGGGGTCGCTGGAGAATTCTGAGAAATACTGCTGGAAGTATGTCGGGTCGCCCTGCAAATGGCCGATGAGCGATGCCAGAATGTACTGGAGGCACCAGCCAGCCACCACGGCGTAGTAGCCCGTGATGAGGAAGCCCGTCAGCACGCCCAAGTAGCCGATGAGCGACCACGGCGAGCCGCCCGACATCTTGCGGAAGGCCCGTGCTGTGTTGGCCTGACCGTGACGACCGATGATGAACTCGCTGATCATACAGGGGATGCCTAACAGCAACACGCAGACCACGTAAATCAGGATAAACACAGCCCCGCCGTTCTCGCCTGTCATATAGGGGAAGCGCCATACGTTACCCAGTCCCACGGCCGAACCCGCCGTGGCCAGGATGACGCCTAACTTCCCGCTGAAATTCGCCCTTATTCCCGAGCTTTGCTCGCCTACCCGTAGCCTTTCTATTTTCGCCATACTATCTTTCTAACTAATTTGTTTGCAAAAGTATAAAAAAAACATTATTTTTGCACCCAAAACGACTGCAAAAGTTCAAGGAATGATAAAAATAGTCAGAAAATACGTTAGGAAGTACCCTCTTTCCATACTCTGTATCGCTCTGATATGGGTATTGTCGCTCACGCCCATCTTCCCAGAGACACCTCTCGACGGTGTTCCGTTCATTGACAAATGGACGCATTTCGTCATGTACGGTGGTACGTGTCTGGTCATTTGGTGGGAGTATCGTCGGCAGCACCTCCGTCCCGACTACGGGAAGTTGTTCCTCTGGGCGTGGCTCGCGCCCATCGTGATGAGCGGTGTCCTGGAACTTCTGCAGGAGTATGCTACAACTTCACGTAACGGCGACTGGCTTGACTTTGCGGCCAACGCCGTGGGTGTGACGATGGGTTGTATCCTCGGTTTTCTCCTCATCGTCATAAAGTCAGGAAAGAAAGATGCATTTCTCGCGATATGCATAGCGGTTGTATGCCTTTTTGCCACATCGTGCGCCAAGGATCATAAGCAGGCGCATGGTGGGGTTCATTATAAGACCATGGTGGTGGCCGAGCAGGACGTGACACTCAGTCGCGAGTATTCTGCCCGCCTGACAGGACGGCAGATTGTGGAGGTGCGTCCGCAAGTGTCGGGTGTCATTGTGCGTATCTGCATTAATGAAGGCGATGCCGTCCGTCGTGGGCAGACGCTCTTCATCATCGACCAAGTGCCCTACCGTGCCGCCCTTGAGGTGGCAGTGGCTGCCCGCAAGAGTGCTGAGGCGAAGCTGGCCACAGCCCGCATGAACTACGACAACGAGCTGCGGTTGAAAGAGGGCAGTGTCGTGTCGGACGTATCTGTTGAGACCATGCACAATGCCCTACTCGAAGCCCAGGCCACATTGGCTCAGGCCCGTGCCCAGGAGACCAATGCCCGCAACAGCCTTAGTTACACCGAGGTGAGAAGTCCTGTCGATGGTGTGGCCTCTATGATTCCTTGGCACGTGGGCTCACTCGTCAGCAGCAGCATCAGCGAGCCGTTGGTCACGGTGGCTGACGACCATGAGATGTATGCCTACTTCTCCATCACCGAGAACCAAGTTCTCGACCTTATCGGTCACTACGGTTCCATTGCCGGTTTTGTCAAAGATGCCCCTGAGGTCAGCTTCCGGCTTAGTAACGGTGATGACTATTCGCAAAAAGGTCGTATCGATGCCGTCAGCGGCACCGTGGATGACGAGACAGGGGCTGTCACCCTGCGGGCTACGTTCCCGAATTCCGGACGTCTGCTGCACAACGGCGGCAGCGGCACCGTTGTCCTGCCCACCCGGCGCAAGAACTGCATCGTGGTGCCGCAAGAAGCAACTTACGAACTGCAGAACCGTACTTTTGTCTATAAGGTGGTGGACGGTGTGACAAAGGCATTAGCCGTCGAGGTGTTCCGCCAGAATAACGGCCGTGAGTATATCATAGAGCAGGGACTCAGCGTAGGCGATACCATCATTGCCGAGGGTGCCGGACTGCTGAAGGAAGGAATCAGAATATGAACGTCAGGACTTTTATAGACAGGCCTATCCTGTCAGGTGTCATTTCGGTACTCATCGTGCTGGTGGGTGTCATCGGACTGACACGTCTGGCCTTGGAACAGTTTCCTGAGATAGCACCGCCGACGGTGCGTCTCATGGCTAACTACACGGGTGCCAACGCCGAGACCGTCCAGAAGAGTGTCGTGGTGCCGTTGGAGGAGGCCATCAACGGTGTGGAGGGCATGATGTATATGTCATCGAACGCCACGAACACGGGAACGGCGAACATCAGTGTTTTCTTCCGACAGGGTACCGATCCAGACATGGCGATGGTGAACGTCCAGAACCGTGCCGCCACCGTCCAGGGCCGGCTTCCGAGCGATGTGGTGAAGAGTGGACTGACAGTGCGCAAGCGTCAGACCTCGAACATCAAGCAGATTACCATCTATAGTCCTGACGATGCGTTCGACCGTACCTTTTTGGCAAACTATACCAAAATCAATATCGAACCGCGACTGAGCCGCATTCCGGGTGTTGGCGAGGTGAACGTCATCGGTTCCGACTATTCCATGCGCATCTGGCTCGACCCCCGGAAAATGGCCCGTTACGGTCTGACACCTGCCGATGTCACCAAGGTGCTTGACGAGCAGAACGTGGAGGTGGCGACGGGTACGCTCGGTGCAGACTCGAAGAACACGTTCCAGTATGTCTTGAAGTACCGTGGCCGATACGAGGAGGAGGCGGGTTATGAGCAGATGGTCGTCCGTTCGCTGCCCAACGGCGATGTGCTGCGCATCGGTGATATCGCCCGGGTGGAACTGGGGGCGGTGAACTACAATTACATTGGTGAGACCAATGGTCATCCTGGCGTGAATATCATGGTGAACCAGATTAGCGGATCGAACGCCAACGAGATTATCGAACAGATAGACCGCGAGGTGGAGGATATCCGCAAGAGCCTGCCGCCGGGTGTCGTCATCGAGGATTTGGAGTCGAAGAAGGACTTCCTCGATGCCTCCATCGCCTCCGTGCTGCGTACACTCTTTGAGGCTCTGCTGCTGGTTATCCTGGTGGTTTACGTCTTCTTGCAGAATTTCCGTTCCACGCTTATTCCTGCAGTCGCCATCGTCGTGTCGCTCATCGGAACGCTGGCCGTCATCTACGCCATAGGTTTCTCCTTGAACATGCTCACGCTCTTTGCCTTAGTGCTGGTTATCGGTACCGTGGTAGATGATGCCATTGTAGTGGTGGAGGCTGTGCAGGCGAAGTTTGATGAGGGTTACACGAAAGCCTATGACGCTACCGTGGATGCCATGCACGGCATCACCTCAGCGCTGGTCACCACCACGCTAGTTTTCATGGCCGTCTTCGTCCCTGTCTGTTTCATCGGTGGTGTCACCGGCACCTTCTATACGCAGTTCGGTCTGACAATGGCTATCGCAGTGGCCATCTCACTGTTCAATGCACTGACGCTCTCACCAGCCCTCTGCGCTCTGGTCATGACCCCCCATGCCGATGCCGGGAACAGCGGTAAACTCAGTTTCTCGTCGCGCTTCCATGCAGCCTTCGATGCTGCTTTCCGTCAGCTGGTCATGAAGTACAAGCAGGCAGTGGCTGTGCTCTTCCGTCGTCGTTGGATAGCCGCCACGCTGGTGGTTGTTGCCTTGGTGGGACTCGGACTGCTGATGAAGACCACAAAGACTGGCTTGGTACCGAAGGAGGACATGGGTACCATCTTCGTCAACATCCAAGCGGCTCCGGGCAGTAGTCTCCAGCAGACCTACGGCATATTAAAAGAGGTGGAGAAACGAATCAAGGACCTGCCGCAGCTGCGTACCTATTCGTTAGTGGCGGGCAACGGCGTAAGCTTCGACCAGTCTTCATCTTCGGGTAACTTCACGCTGAAGTTGAAACGGTGGGACGAACGCAAGGGTAAGGGTGACGATGTGGATGCCGTGACAGAGGAAATCTACCGCCGCACCGCAGACATTGCCAATGCCAAGATACAAGTCAACACGCAGGCCATGATTCCCGGATTCGGTCGTACCAACGGTTTTGAACTCTATGTCCAGGACAAGAAAGGCGGCACCATCACCGATCTCTTAGAGCAGACCAACCAACTGATAGCCAGTCTGAACCAGCGTCCTGAGATCAGCCGTGCCTTCACAAATTTCTCGTTGAAATATCCTCAGTACCGTGTTGAGGTTGATGCGACCCTCTGCATGCGCCGTGGCGTGTCGCCCAAAGACGTACTGAGTGCCCTTGGCGGTTATGTCGGAGGCTCCTACGCTTCCAACTTCGTGCGCTTCACCAAACTCTACCGAGTGATGGTGCAGGCATCGCCAGAGTACCGCCTTGACACGGAGTCGCTGAACAATATCTTCGTGAAGAACAGCCGTGGAGAGATGTCACCCATTGGCCAGTACCTGAAACTTACCCGTATCTATGGCTCCGAGACACTGTCGCGCTTCAACCTCTTCCCCTCGATTAGCGTTAGTGGTACACCTGCCGATGGCTACAGTACCGGTCAGGCCATACAGGCTATCAAGGAAGTGGCTGCCGAACAGTTGGCCGAGGGCTATGGTTATGAGTTCGGTGGCATGACGCGTGAGGAGGATTCTGCACAGAACACCACGACGCTGGTCTTTGTCATCTGCATCGTCTTCATCTACCTCATCCTATGTGCCCTCTACGAGAGTCTTTTCATTCCGCTGGCAGTCATTCTGAGTGTCCCCTTCGGACTGGCGGGCTCATTTGTCTTTGCCTGGCTGTGGGGACTGGAGAACAACATCTACATGCAGACGGGACTCATCATGCTCATCGGCCTGCTGGCCAAAACGGCTATCCTGCTCACCGAGTATGCTTCCGAGCGACGCCGTCAGGGCATGGGCATTGTTGAGGCTGCCCTTGATGCTGCCGCCGTGCGTCTGCGTCCCATCCTTATGACATCGATGACAATGGTCTTCGGTCTGCTGCCTATGGCACTGGCTACAGGTGTGGGTGCCAACGGCAACCGTTCGCTTGGTGTGGGTACTATTGGCGGCATGCTTATCGGCACCGTTGCACTGCTATTCATCGTGCCTGTCCTGTTTGTCATCTTCCAGAAGATTGAGGAACGGGTGTTCTCCCGCCGCCTACACGGCTAAATCCTCTCTCCAGAGACAGAATGGATTCTTGCGGAGGTGGCTGTTGTAAAAACGGCGGTCGCCAGTCACTTCTTTGCCAATGAAGTCGGGCTTTTCAAACGGTTCGTCGGGTGCCGACAGCTCCACCTCAGCCATGACCAGACCTTGGTTGTCGCCATAAAATTCATCGACCTCAAAGGTGTGCTGTCCGCTTTTCACCAAGTAGCGCGTCTTGTCGATGATGCCCGGCTCGCAGAGATGGAACAGCTGCTCAGCCTCCTCGGGAGTGATTTCCTTCTCGAACTCATAGCGGCTCAGTCCGCCGTCCAGAGAAGGACCTTTGATGGTCAGATATCCGCGGCCGCCACGGAGCCGCACCCTGACAGTGCGTCCGTGGCCGCTACAGATATAGCCTTGTTTGATGCGGTCGGAAGTGTAGGCCCGCTGCTTGTAGTCGCTGCCGAGCACCAGGAACTTCCGCTCAATCTCCATACCCATAGTGGCGGATGGTTGAAGGTGAAGGGTATCAGGCAACAAGCCAGATGGAGTAGGCTGCATAGCACACTGCCAACGCAATGAGCACGCCGATAATCCACTTGATGACTTTCTCACCCTTCTCCTGTTGTTTCTTCTCATAGGCCACCCGCTTCGGGTTGGTCTCTTTTGCTACTTTCTTTGCCATAGTTTTAAGTATTAAAATTTTAAATGTTACTACTCATTGTTCTCTCCGGCGAATTCCATGAGGTAGGCTTTGATGAAACCATCGAGCTTGCCGTTCATGACGCTCTCTACGTCGCGGGTCTCGAAGTTGGTGCGGTGGTCTTTTACACGCTTGTCGTCGAAGACGTAGGAGCGGATTTGGCTGCCCCACTCAATCTTCTTCTTGCCCGCCTCAATCTTGGCCTGAGCCTCCATACGCTTCTTCATGGCACGGTCGTAGAGCTGTGAGCGGAGCAGAGCCATGGCACGTTCCTTGTTCTTCGGCTGGTCACGCGTCTCGGTGTTCTCAATGAGGATTTCCTCCTCCTCGCCCGTGTCTGGGTCGGTGTACCAGTAGCGCAGTCGGACGCCCGACTCCACCTTGTTGACGTTCTGACCGCCGGCACCGCTGCTTCGGAACGTGTCCCATGACAACTTGGCCGGGTCAACGTACACCTCGATGGTGTCATCGACTAACGGTGTGACAAATACCGAGGCGAACGACGTCATACGCTTGCCCTGGGCATTGAACGGCGAGACGCGCACCAAGCGGTGGACGCCGTTCTCCGATTTCAGGTAGCCGTAGGCGTATTCACCTCCCTCTATCTGCATTGTCACGCTCTTGATGCCGGCATCCTCGCCGTCGAGCAAGTTGGCGATGGTTACCTTGTAGCCGTGAGCCTCGGCCCAGCGCATGTACATACGCATCAGCATCTGCGCCCAGTCCTGAGCCTCCGTGCCGCCGGCGCCGCTGTTGATTTTCAGCACGGCGTCCATCGGGTCCTCCTCCTGCCGTAGCATGTTCATCAGCTCCAGGTCTTCAATGGCCTTGATGGCCTTCTGGTAGGCCTCGTCCACCTCCTGCTCCGTCACCATCTCCTCCTTGTAGAAGTCGAAGGCTAACTGCAGTTCGTCGGCCATCGTGCGCATCTGGCTGTAGCCGTCAATCCATTTCTTGATGGCCTTCACCTTCTTCATTTGCGCCTCGGCCCGCTTCGGGTCATCCCAGAAATCGGGTGCCTGTGTGCGCAGGTCTTCCTCTTCCCATTCTATCTGTTTCTCGTCAATCTTCAGATAGTGCTTCAGCTTTTCGGCTCTGTCGAGCACGTCTTTCAGTTGGTCTTGCGTAATCATGGGTGCAAAGGTACGATTTTTTTGTGAATTGTTGTCTTTGTTTTGGAAAAAAACCGTAACTTTGCCGACAAATCACGAATAAAACCCTTGAAAACGAATGAGAACGAAACTACTAACGCTGATGCTCTTGGCATTGCAGGCAGCAACAGTGACGGCGCAAGCCGAGGATGTCCCCCGGTCTGTATTCATCTATTCGCCCGGCGAGACCCGTGGCCTGCACATTGCCGTGCAGGAGAACGACGGGTGGCGTGACGCAGGCCAGCTGTGCTCGTCAGACTATGGCACATGGGGTGCAGAGAAGCGGATGTATCATCCGTCTGTTGCCCGTGCCAAGGATGGCACATGGCGACTGGTGTTCCAGGTGAACGACCGTGCACCGTTGTTTGCTGCCGCCTTCAGCCGTGACTTAGTGAACTGGCGTCCGCAGGACTATCCCATCATGTCAACCTCCAAATGTCTGGAACCTGTGGTCTTCGAGAACCCAGACGGTACGTTTGACATCTATTACAAATCGCCGGAGGGTAAGCGGTGGACATCGGCCACGCCCAACTTCCGTGACTTTACGCCTGACAGAGACAGCCAGATCAGTGACGATGCGTGGTTGCGTGACACTGCTACCGTAGGTGGGCAATTATTTGAGGGCAACAGCTTTGAGATAGCTCAGAAAGAATGGACTGTCATCGAAAACCATTTCAGACAGTCGGGTGAAGACTGGCGGAAGTCCAATGAGCGCATGCACGACGATGCTGCCAACCCGCTGTTTTCCAGTCTCCATGCTCCGGTAAAGGCGACACTGACCGTTGACCTGACCCACCAGAAGCCCATCAGCGACAAACTCATCGGCATATTCTTCGAGGACATCAGCTACGCTGCCGATGGCGGTTTGTATGCTGAGCTGGTTCAGAACCGTGACTTTGAATATACGGCCAAGGATCACGGCGGCTGGACGGCCACCACGGCCTGGCATGCCGCACGTCCGATAGAGATTGTGACCGAGCGTCCTCTTAGTGCCAATAACCCGCACTACGCTCTCATAGGGCCGGACACGCTTTGGAATGAGGGTTGGGACGGTATTGTCGTCGAAGCAGGCAAGAAATATGATTTCTCCATGTATGTGCTGGCAGACGGGCAGAAGCAGGACTTTGCCGTTCAGCTTGTCGGAGAGGACGGCACTATACTGGCTAAGGCCAGGATGAAGACCGCCGGCGCTGATTGGCAGCAATATACGACGGTGCTTCTTGCCAAGAAAAGCGATGCCAAGGCCAAGTTAGCCGTTATCCCTCTGAAGAAAGACGTTCGCGTGGGTATCGACATGGTGTCGCTCTTCCCGCAGGATACCTTCATGGGACGCAAGAACGGTTTGCGGAAAGACCTGGCCCAGGTCATCGCCGATTTGAAACCGAAGTTCGTGCGCTTCCCCGGCGGTTGCATGAGTCACGGACAGGGACTGGAGAATATCTACCACTGGAACGAGACCGTAGGACCGCTACAAGATCGCAAGCCCGACTTCAACATCTGGCACTACCACCAGACACGCGGACTGGGCTTCTTTGAGTATTTCCAGTTCTGCGAGGATATTGGTGCCGAGCCGCTGCCGGTGCTCGCCGCCGGTGTGCCCTGCCAGAACTCTGCCAACAACGCCCGGGGCATTGGCGGACAGCAGGGAGGCATACCCATGGACCTGATGCCTGCATACATCCAGGAACTGCTCGACCTCATAGACTGGGCTAATGGTGACCCTGCCACGTCGAAGTGGGCGAAAATGCGTGCCGATGCCGGCCATCCGGAGCCGTTCAACCTTAAATATATAGGTATAGGCAACGAGGATATTATCTCGACGGTCTTTGAAGAGCGCTTCACGATGATAGTCCGGGCCATCCGGGCCAAGTACCCAGACATCAAAATCTGTGGCACGGTCGGTCCGTTCCATGCGCCGAGTGCCGACTATCAGGAGGGCTGGGATTTTACCAAGCGTCATCCCGAACAGCAGTATATGGTTGATGAGCACTATTATGAGTCAACGGGGTGGTTCATGCACCACCGCGACTATTACGACAGCTACGCTCGTAACAGCGCCAAGGTGTATCTTGGTGAATGGGCCGCCTCTACCAAGGTCAAGCGTCCCAATGTGGAGACGGCACTGGCCGAGGCTCTCTACCTGACGGATATCGAGCGTAACGGTGATGTGGTGGAGATGACTTCCTACGCCCCCATGCTCTGTAAGGACGGCCACTCGAACTGGAATCCCGACATGATTTATTTCTCGAACACCACCGTGCGTACTACACCGGCTTATGAGATACAGCGGCTGTTTTCGGTCTATGGCGGCGACAGGTATGTCAATTCGCGGTTGACAGTGCCTGAGAAACAGTTCAGCCACCGTGTCGGTGCCAGCATCGTGAAGAATTCAAAAACGGGTAAGACCTATGTGAAGCTGGTCAATGCACTGCCCGTGCCACTCGATATTGCCGTCAATGGGCTGACCATCCCGGCCTCGGCGAAGACCGAGGGTTTCGAAGGTAAGCCTGAGGAGCAGCATCTGACTGTTAAGACTGGCGAGGTGGGTAGTAGCGTCGTGCTGCCGCCTTATTCCCTCCGTGTTATAGAATTATAGAAACCGTATGGCAACCCTTATAGGATTTGATGCAAAGCGGGTAGTCCGTAATGCAACAGGGCTAGGAAACTATGGCCGGACGCTGATTGGTGACTTGTCGGCAGTCATACCCGACGACTGGCAGCTACGACTCTATGCGCCAGACCCGGGACGTGAGGCTTTACGTCGTCAGGTGGCTTTGTCGGAGCGGGTGCAGCTCGTCTGTCCGGAAGGGCGCCCGCTCAAGATTCAGCGGTCATTATGGCGTATCGGGTCCATCGTCAGCGATTTGCAGCGTGACGGCGTGCAGCTGTACCACGGACTGACTGGCGAACTGCCACGGGGCATCCGTCAGGCGGGCATTCGTTCTGTGGTGACTATACACGACCTGATATTCCTGCGCCATCCGGAGTACTATCACAAGATTGACGCGAAGATCTATGCGTGGAAATTCCGTGTTGCCTGCCGCGAAGCCGACCGCATCATTGCCATCAGTGAACGGACGAAGCAGGACGTGATGGAGCTTGGGGGTGTGAGCGAAGACAGGATAGACGTTATCTATCAGAGCTGTTCGCCGCGTTTCCTGACTGAGGTGCCGCCCCGGCAGGTTGCCGATGTCAGCAACCGTTATGGACTGCCCCGGCGTTTCATCCTGAGTGTGGGGACTATCGAGGAACGGAAAAACATTCTGCTGGCTGTCCGCAGCCTGCGCTATCTGCCCGATGACATACATCTGGTAGCCGTGGGCCGTGCCACGGACTATTCGAAGCAGGTACTGAAGGAGGCAGAGAGTATGAACCTCATCAATAGGATTCACTTCCTTCAAGGGGTGCCTGACAGTGATCTGCAGGCGCTCTATCAGATGGCAGAAGTCTTTGTCTATCCTTCGCGTTACGAAGGTTTCGGCATTCCGGTGATTGAGGCTATCCATAGCGGACTGCCCGTAGTGGCGGCAACTGGGTCATGTCTTGAGGAGGCCGGCGGTCCCGACTGCCTCTATGTGTCGCCTGACGATGCCGCTGGTCTTGGCACTGCCGTCTGCCAAGTCCTGAAGGGGATGGCCGGACGTGAACAGTACATTGCCCGTAGCCGTGATTATGTGCGCCGTTTCGAGGGAAACGACGTGGCCACCCAAGTACTTGAGGTCTATCGGAAATTGCTGAACCAGTGAGCCTGCTCCTGCTTAGCCGAGCAAACGGCGCGAGAAGTAGCGGACGGGATACCAGACGGCGAGAAAACCGACGACGAGGACGGTGACGAAGATGAGGAGGATGTCCTGAGGGTGAACGCTGACAGGGTAGGCGTTGACCACGAACGACCCGCTGCTGGAACCGAGCTTCACGAAGCCGTAGGTCTGCTGCAGCCAGCAGAGCAGCAGGCCGATGGCTATGCCGATGACGGCACCGAGGGCGGAAATGATGCGGCCTTCAAAGAGAAAGATGCGGGTGATGGTCTTGTCCGAGGCTCCGAGGTTGCGCAGTGTGACGACATCGTCCTTCTTGTCGATGATGAGCATCGATAGCGAGCCGATGATGTTGAAGCAGGCCACAACGAGGATGAAGGTCAGAAAAATATAGGCAATAAGCTTCTCGATCTTCATGATTTTGAACGTCTCGTCCTGTTGCTCGAAACGGTCCTTGACGTAGAAGTCGCTACCGGCAATCTCCTTCATCTCAGACTTCACTGCCTCGAAGTTGCTGCCGGGCTTCAGGCGCAGCTCCAACGATGACACCATGCCCTGCTGTTCGAAGACGCGGCGGGCAAAGCCAAGCGAGGTGATGATGTAGCCCTTGTCGTACTTGGCCTGACGGACGTTGAACAGCACGCCGGGTGAGTACAGCTCGTCCTCGATGAACGACTCCTCAGGGGCGGTCATGTCAAACTGGCCTTCACGGCGAGGGGCGTAGATCTTGATGGGGTGGTCGTATGTGTAGCCTGTTCCCAGAGCTTCTGCCAGCCGCACGCCGATAAGACCGTAGTGCATGTCGGCGGCATGCAGTTCGAACTCCCCGTTGCCGATGAGAATCTCTTTGATGTGCGTCAGCTGGTCGAAGTTGTCATCCACGCCCTTGACGGTGACCATGGCCTGGTGACCGTTGTAGATGGCCAGTGCCTGATCCTCTAAACACTCCGTAGCGACATCTACCTGTGGAAGTTCCCTGATAAGGGTCAACTTCGGGTCGTCGGCAGCTACGGCCTTGCCCTTGACGGGCGTGACTTTCAACTGCGGGTCGAACGAGGTCAGGAACGAGGCCACAAGGTCGTGGAACCCGTTGAACACACTCAGGGTGACCACCAGGGCCATCGTGGCCACGGCTACACCTACCACGGAGATGCCGCTGATCACGTTGATGGCATGGGTGGATTTCTTGGAGAAAAGGTAGCGGCGGGCTATGTAGAAAGGGAAATTCATGCAATAGCTAATTTTTCACTTTTGATACTTCGTATCGAGTCTGCTCACGCTCGGCATAGTTGATGCAAGCATCGCTCTGCTCTCGATTAATCGCAGACTTCACTTTTCACTTCTTCAGCAGTTCGTCGATACGGTCGATGTAATCTAAGGAGTCGTCGATGAAGAAGCGCAGTTCTGGGACGATGCGCAGCTGGTTGCGGACACGCTGTCCTAAGGCATAGCGGATGGACTTCGTGTTCTGCTCGATGTTGTGCAACAACTCCTCACCCCGTTCTGACGGGAAGATGCTGAGGTAGGCCGTGCAGATGCTGAGGTCGGGCGAGATCTTGGTGCGCGTGACGCTGACCATAGTGCCGTGCATGGCACGGGTCTGTTCCTGGAAGATGACGCTCAGCTCCTTCTGCAGCAGGCGGGCTATCTTGTTCTGTCTTGTCTCTTGCATATCCTTTTCTTTTGGCAATTTGGCTGCAAAGTTACGAATTATTCCCCGTACCTCCAAATTATCGGCGTTAAAAGAAGACAACTTGCACTGCCTGACCTATGCCATCCACGACAATGGGCAGAAAAGGTCTGGCCAAAGGTCAGCACCAAGGCTTCAGACATCTGCCTTGCTGGCAGGTACACTACCTGCTCAATCGAATAATTTCTCATTTCTCGTTTCTTATTTCTTATTTTTTTGTACCTTTGCGCTAAAATAGCGTGAAGTTACTCCGTCTCGGCAAAAAAAAAAACGAGTTTCTTTGTTTTGCGCTCGACTTTTCGTAACTTTGCAGCCGCAAACCGAAATTAGATAAGAAGAGCATGAAATTTTCAGCAAGAATGGCCTGTTTGGCCCTGATAGTATTGGTGACAATGCCGGCTGGTGCCCAAGAGAAACTGGAGGGCTCGGTCAGTGCAGATTTTATCAGTCATTATGTATGGCGTGGCCAGGACAAGGGACGTTTCAGCATACAACCAGCGGCAACACTGAGCTGGCAGGGACTGTCAATAGGCATGTACGGCAGCACAGGCTTCTCTGCTGACGATGAGCACGAGATTGACCTCTCGCTGGGGTTCCAGCGGTGGGGCATCAATATCGGTGTGACGGACTATTGGGAGACGGGTATTGACAAGAATAACCGTTACCTGTATTTTGACGAGATGAAAGGTGCCCACCAGCTTGAGGCCAACATCGGCTATACCTGCAAGTACTTCAGCCTGCAGGCATATACCGTCTTCTGGGGTAAGGATCTCAAGATTGACGGCAGCCGGGCCTATTCCACCTATATCGAGTTAGGTGTGCCCCTTACCTTGGGTGGCGTTGACTGGTTGGCGAAGTGCGGTGTGACCCCCATGGAGAGTGCCGGCACGTCAACACCGTTGGGCGAGGAGGGTATCGCGTCGCTCCTGACGACATCCTCTTATTACTATGCCGAGGGCTTCGCATGCTTGGAGGCTTCGCTCAGAGCCACGAAGACTCTGGATATGGGTTTCTCGAAGGTGCCCGTATTCGCCGAACTGAATATTAACCCATACCTGAGGACGGCCAATATGATATTCGGCCTCACCTTCGCTCCGTTCTGACAGACTTCAGACTATAGACTACAGACTTAGTCTGAAGTCTTGAAAAAAAGTCCGCTGCAACTCTCGCGAGCTACAGCGGAACAAGCCTATGTTTAACTAAAAATCCTTTTCTCTAAAAGAAATTTTCAGCCCACAAG
>CAMHNI010000021.1 GCA_946186505.1 uncultured Prevotellaceae bacterium
CATAACCGTCCCAGTAGAATCCCTGCAGCATGACGCCGCCATAGTTCTCGGGCCATCCCTGTGCCACTGCGCATACGCTAAATGACAAAAATGATAGATACAGTAGAAGTCGTTTCATGTTGTTATGGATTTAATGTCGGGTGCAAAGATACGAAAAAAACTCGGTTTTGAATGGTTTTCTTGCCATTATTGATTATTAGACCCTGTATTATTGTTTAGTCTTGAATAGGTTAAACTCTTTCAGGGCGGGCAGGGCACGGCCCGTGTGGTTGTCGAACAGGCCGCGGTTCACCCAGCAGGATAGGAGTGTATTGCTGCAGGCGTTCTCCTCGGCAAACCACCAGAACAGTCCTGTTACGTTCTTGTGACGGTTCAGCTCTGATACCAGTTCGCGGGTGAACTGTGTCTGTCCTTCGACGGAGATGGGGTAGAACTCTGCATATTTGTCGGGTGTGGCCCATCGGTCGTTCTCATGGCTGTAGTAGGCTGCCGTCTCGACAATCATAACCTCCTTGTCAGGAAAGGTCTGTGCAATCCGCTTAAGGTTCTGTCCGAGGTTCTCAATGGTGCCGTGCCACATGGGGTAGTAGCTCAGTCCGATGATGTCGTAATCTACTTTGTGGTGGTCCATCTGCTCGTAATAGGTTTTGGTGGTGTCCCATGAGCCGGCCTTTTCAGTATGGATGATAATCTTCGACCTGGGGCACACCTCGCGACAGGCGCGGCATCCTGCTGTATAGAGTCGGCAGAGGTAGTCCCATCCGCGATCGCCCTCGTTCCAGTCAATCTTGCCCAAAGGCCAGAGCATGCCGTTGGTGGTCTCGTTGCCCACTTGAATAAGGTCGGGCGTCACCCCCTGCTGTCTCAAGGCCGTCAGTGTGCGGCGGGTGTACTGATAGACTGAGTCGGGCAGGTCTTCGCGCCGGGTCTGCTGCCACAGGTGAGGTATGGCCTGCTTGCCGGGATCGGCCCAGTAGTCGGAGTAGTGGTAGTCAAGCAGTAGCTGGTAGCCTGCCTGTTTGATGCGCTTGCTGAACTTCAGCACATAGTCAAGGTCCTGACAGACACCTTCCTGCTTGTAGTTTTCCGGGGCATACCTAGGCTCGACGAACAGTCGGACGCGAATGGCGTTCCAGCCCTGTTGCCTCAGGAATTGCAGCGGGCTGACAGTCTTGCCGTCGTCATCACGATAGACCGCTCCCTGTTCCTCATACGAGGGTAGCAGTGAAAGGTCGCCACCAAGCAGTCTCTCCGGCTGGGCGTTGGCGGTATGCGTGAACCATGTCAAGGCCAGTAAAGGTATCAGTTGTCTCATCTTGTTTATATAACGGGCGAGCCATGCTGAGCACAGCTCGCCCGTGGTGTTGGAAGTGGAGAATGGTGTTACTCTACTGTGCAGTAGATGTTGTCAGAGGTCTTGCGGGTGGGGTAGAGCTTGATGGTCGTACCCACAGCCGAGATGTTGGCACCGTTGGCCTCGAGGTTGCTCAGCTCGCCGCCGAGGTTGACGTCCCAGCTGTTGTTAGTGGTGAACTTCCAACCCTTGTCAGTGACACCAGCACCGTTGATGACATAGCAGAAGTTCTCGGCATCCCACTGCATCTGCTGTGCATCGTCAGCAGCGTTCCAGCCGTTGAAGTCGCCCACGAGGTTCATGTTGGTGACCTTCATGGCCGAGATGCTGCCCTCAGCGAGGTTGACGGTGAAGTAGTAGACGCCAGCCTCTGCCACCTCGATGTTGTTGTCGCCGGTGACACCCGTCTTGGTCGTGAAGGTGCCTGCGTTGATCTCGTTATCCCACGAGCCGGCCACGCGCTGGAACTTGAAGGCCAGCCCCCATCCGTTCGGGTCGGCCACGTAGCAGTAGCCCGTGTAGACGCCGTCGCCCTGGTGAGCCAGCTTCTGGTCAGCGTTTGCCCAACCGTCGGTGGCACCGATGAAGTAGATGAAGGGGTTGAAGTTGACAGCCTTATACGACCACGTGAGTTCCATCATATTGAAGGTGAGGTCGTAGAACTTGGCACCCTCAACAGCGTTGATGACCAGGTTGCCTCCGGCGTTGTTGTAGGCAAAGGCACCGTCGGTGTTGCCAGCCGTCAGACACTTGCTCCAGTCGCCGCCAAGACCAGACTCGGGCGTCATCTTGAACTCGATGTTACCACCATCCTCGGGAGCGGGGATGCGCAGTGTGAACGTCGGGTTGGCGTACGGGTCGCTACCGTCGTTGGTCAGCTTATAGGTCGTGTCGGTGTTGTTCCAGCCGTTAATGCTGCCCGTGAGGTAGTAGGCAGGCTCGATGTTGATGACAAGGGCCTTGGCGCTCCAGGTCTGGTCGAGCATGTTGAACACGAGGTCGTAATAGACGGCATCGGGAACAGCCGTGATGACCAGATTGCCACCATCGTTGTTGTACTTGAACTTGCCTTCGTCGCCGGCTGCCAGACACTTGCTCCAGTCGCCACCGATGCCTGACTCAGGCGTCATCTTGAACTCTACGTTCGAACCGTCCTCAGGTGCGGGGATGCGCAGGGTGAAGGTGGGGTTCTCGTAGGGGTCGCTGCCATCGTTGGTCAGCTTGTAGGTCTTGTCAGTGTTGTCCCAATTGTTGAGCGTGCCGGTCAGGTAATAGGCAGCCTCAATCTCAGGTGCATTGGGAATGACTTTCAGCGTGGTGTTGGCAACGGCCTTGAAGGTCTGTCCGCCTACTTTGACGAGGCCGACAACATCCATCGGGATGGAACGCTCGACAGGGCGCTGTCCATAGAGTGCATAGACGGCCTGCTCGAAGCCTTCTGTCGGTACATAGCCATCGGCACCTACCTCTAACTCTGCTTCATCGCCTTCCTCGGGGCCATAGATGGTGGCCTGGTAAGTCGTTTCTGCCTCGTCATCGATGGTGATTGACGGCGTGAAAATCTGGATGGTCTCAGTGGTAACCGTTGCCAAGTCGATGGTACCCACGGGACTGATGCTCATCGTCAGGCTCTTGGCTGCCTCCGGGTCGTTCTTGAACGGATTGGCCCAGTCGGTATAATCTTCGGTACAGCTCACTGCAAGGAGAGCCAGACCTATTGCATATAATACTTTTTTCATAATTCTACGTCAGTTAAATGATTACTCGATAACTACCTTGTGGTTGCCAGTGTAAGAGATGTAGAGCTTGTAGGTGTGAGTGCCACCGTTACTGTTCAGGTTGGCACCGTCCTGCGTCAGGTCGTCCTCAGAACCACCCCAGTTGATGCCCCAGTCGTGGTTGGCACGGAACTTGTACTCGCCTTCCACCTCGCTGGTGGTGCATTCCCAGCAGCCTTCGTCCACGTTGTAAGTCATCTCCACGTCGCCGGCCCAGTCGTTGAAACCGCCGATGATGCTGATGCTGGTGATGGGAACGATGTTCCACGTCATCTCAACGATGTTGACGTTCACCTGATAGAAACCGGCGGGCTGTGCCTGGTCGGGGAAGCTCTTTCCAGCGTCGTTACAATCCTCCTCACCGTCAACGACGAGGGTTCCGTAGGCACCAGAGGGATCCTGCCCCCAGTCGCCGTCCCAGTTGTCGGCGTTGGGCTTGAACTTGAAGCCACCGTCGAGCCAGTAGAAGCCTTGGTAGATGCCATCCTGGTCAGGACTACAGAGCTCGTGAGCCTTTGCCCAGCCGCTCTCGTTACCAATCTCATAGATGTACAGCGGATACAGTGCAGGAGCAGCTTCATTGCTCGGCACGACGACGATGCTCACCGTGTTGGAGTAGATGGGAGTTGCACCGGGATTCTTGGTCTTTGCAGAAGCGCGAACCACCATTGTCTGTGTGGCAGGAGTCTCACCTTCGGCCCAGTTGCCCATCTTGTTGAGGGCCACTGCCAGCGTGCTGCAGGGAATGGCACCCTGGCCGCCGGTGAAGATGGTGGGCAGTGCTACGTAGTTGGGGATGGTCTCTCCGCTCTCGTCGGCTTCGGCCTCATCGACAGAGACGGTGAAGTTGCCATCGATGGAGGCTTCCAGCTGGAACTCAGCCTCGACGGGGAATCCGTAGTCAGGCGAAGACCAGGTGAAAGGAATCTCCGTTGAAGAAGCGAGATCTACTGGCACCGTAGAATAGGCTGGTGCGTTCAGCGCGAACGTGGTCGGCTTTCCCAGCACGGGGTTGGAGTCATTGTCATCGGCGCAGGCGGTGAACAGGGCCACGCTGCACAGAATCAGTAATGACGATTGAAATATCTTTTTCATAATTTACTATTTACGATTTTCTGTTTTCTATTTCGATTAGTAACCAGGATTCTGCTCATTGCCGTATGTGGACAACTGAGAAGCCGGAATAGCATAGATGTTCTTGTAGGCGTCAAAGTTACGGCCATTATAGGTGCCGCCCTTCCATTGCCAGATGTAGTCGGTGTTTCCGCCGAACTTGTTGAAACGGACGAGGTCAACGCGGCGACGGCCTTCAAAGTAGAACTCACGGGCCCACTCGTCGAGGATTTCGTCGAGCGAATAGTTGGCTTTGGTGGAAGCGTGGGCACGTGTGCGCAGGGCGTTGATGGCGCTGGCGCCCTCGGCGTTGGTGGCACCACCGTTCAGGCGGGCCTGAGCCTCAGCGTATGTTAGGTAGGCTTCAGCTGCACGGAACAGGAAGAAGTCAGCATCCATAAACGTAGCGTCGTGGCCGCTGGAACCGTCGGTCTTGAAGTTGACGAACTTGGCGACGGCGTAACCGTTTTTGAAGGTGGCGCGGTCGAGGTTGTTGATCTCGCGGCCAATGCCGTCGAAGATGGCACGGTCGTCACCTGCAGCAGCGGGCATATCGTAAGAGGCCACCTGGGGCGCATCCAGATTCGGGAAGAACTTCTGAATCAGGTTGGGACGGGTACGGTTGCCACCCCACACCTGTCCTGAGAGACCGTTGGTGGCGTCAGGATTGTTGGGATTGGCGTGCATATCGCTGTCAAAGCTACCGGCGCAGAGGAACTGTGTGGTACCCCAGGAAGTGGTTGTCAGACCATCCTGCAGGATGGGGAAGATAGCCTCGTATGCAGCCTCGGTCTCGCCATTGTCGCCCATAAAGAGCATCTGGTAGGCACTCCAGCCGTTGACGCTGTTGGTGTTCAGCTTGTAGGTAGAGTCCATCACCTTCTTGGCATACTCAGCGGCTTTTCCCCACTGGGCATTACCGGTATAGACCTCTGCATTCAGGTAGAGGCGGGAGAGCAGAATCCAGGCGGCAGCCTTGTCAACACGACCATAGCCGGCGTCAGACGACTTCTTGGGCTTGGCTTCTGACAGATTAGGCTCCACATTGGTTAGAAGCTCGTTCTCCAGCCAATTGAAGATTTCCTGACGGCTGTAGATGACGGGATCGCCCAATGATTCTGCAAAAGGAACGCGTCCGAAGGCGTCCATCAGCAGATAGTAGTTGAGTGCGCGGATAAAGCGTACCTCTGCCGTCATCGTTGCATCGTGGTCAGCGGCAACGGTCAGATACTGGTTGCAGTAGGTGATGCCTGTGGTGAGACGAGCGAAATAGCCGTTGAGCATCGGGTGGGACTCGTCGTAGGTGTTGAAGCACGACTGCTCAATACCGTCGTCACCCCATCCGTTGATGGCCTCGTCAGTGGGAAGCTCATTGGCATTCCACATCTGGCGGATGTATCCTGACGTACCGCCATCGATGCCGTCGATGTCGCAGTCGCCATTGGCACCGCCATTGCCCGCCATCGCTATGTTTGCGTAGCACTTGTTGAAAAGACCTTCTGGGCTTAGTTCAGTCGACATATTGGGATCCAGTGGCTCTACATCCAAGTCACCGGTGCAAGATGTTACACCGAATGTCAGCAGGAAGGCTGCTACGGGAATCAAATTCTTATATATCTTTTTCATAGGACTTAATATGCTTATTATGTTGTTGACTTAGAAATTCAAGTTCACACCAAGGATGAGAGAGAAGGGGCGCGGATACATGTTGCTGTCGAATCCGCTGGCCACCTCAGGATCCAGGCCCTTGTACTTCGTGATGGTAAACACGTTGTTCGCCGTGGCATAGACACGTCCGCTCAGTGCCTTGAAGAGGTCGGAAAAACTGTAGCCGAGCGTGATGTTGTCGCACTTCAGGAACGAAGCGTTGTGAACATAGTAGTCGGAGAGTTGAGAGGTAATCTGGTAGGTCTGCCAGTTGCGCTCAATGGCCTCGTAGCTGTAGTTGTTCATATAGAGCAGTGAACTCTTCCAAACCTCAGTGGGATTGACATTGGCCATACCCTGCTCGTTGTTGTTATACACGTAGTTGTCGAAGCTGGCACGGAGCGAGAAACCGAAGTCCCAGTTCTTGTATTCCACACGCGATGCAAGCCCCATTGTGACGGGTGCTGCCGGACTCTTGTAGAAATACTTGTCGGCCTGGGTGATCTGGCCGTCGCCGTTACGGTCAACCACCACGTTCTCGAGCGGCTTTCCATTCTCGTCGTAAGCCTGCTGGAACACTAAGAATGAGTTGATGGGATGTCCCACCTGCTGGTACTCCAGATAGCGGTCGGTACCAATCTTGATGCCAGTGTTAGGAACAGGAGAACCGTCCTCAGAGACACCGCTCAGGTCAGTGATTTCATTCTTATTGTAGGTGATGTTGTAGTCGAGTACCCAGTACCAGTCCTTGGTCTGGACAGCCTTCCAACTGATGCTGGCCTCAATACCCTTGTTCTCCAAGGTGCCGATGTTCTGCCAAGCCTGGTTGCGGTAGGCAGACAAGGCCTTTGTGGGAGCATAGTTCAGCAGGTCGGTAGTCTTGCGGTAGTACCAGTCGATAGATCCCGACAGGCGCTGATTCAGAATGCCCCAGTCGAGTCCGACGTTGGTCGTCGTCGTGGTCTCCCATTTCAGGTTGGGCGTGTAGTTGTCCGGACGGTAGAGCGAACCGTCGCCGGCAACGGGATAGAAGCTACTGGTACCTGTGTTCTTCGAATAAGTAGCAATCCAGCTGTAGTCAGGCACGGCACCAGCCTGCTGACCCGTCTTACCCCAGCCGAGGCGGAGCTTCAGGTCGGAGAGGGCTTTGACGTTCTTGAGGAACGGCTCCTCGTTGACCTTCCAGGCGAATGCGAAGGAGGGGAAGAGTGCCCAGTGGTCGCGGAAACGTGAAGAACCGTCGTTACGCAGCGTGGCTGTCAGATAGTAGCGGTCGAGCAGGGTGTAGTTGGCACGTCCGAAGAATGACACCAGGTAGCTGTCGGTACGGAAGTGGTAGGGCGTGTGGGGACGCTCGTTGACAGTGGGATCCATTGTGGGGTCTTTCCACTTGGGACTGGTCGTAGGATAATAGCCGACATAGTCGTTCTTCTGGTCTCTCCAGAAGTGCTGCCACTCATAACCGGCCATCACGTCAACATGATGAATCTTGGCAAAGTCCTTGAAGTACTGGGCGTAGGCCGAGAACTGCAGGTTGCGCTTCAGAATCTTCTCGTCGCCCCAGCTTCCATAGTACATAGAACCTGTGTACCAAGGCTCGTTGTTGGTGTATTGCTTACCTTCGGAGATGTCGGCACCCATCGTCATGTGCAGGCGCAGGTCCTCAAAGCCGTGAATCTTGTAGTCCACGTCGGCACTACCTACGAAGGAGCGGCTCTTGGCGTACTCATCGCGTCCGTTGAGCAGTGCCAAGGGGTTAGGGCTATTGGCAACACTCCTATACGTGAACGGCCACGTAGTGTCACCGTCGTAGTCAGCCTCTACCGGCCACTGGAAATAGCCGCCAAAGTTCTTCAGCGTCTGCTGGAGGTTGCCACCTAGGAGGTTTTTGTGATACTCAGAGGTGAAGTTGTACGGGTCCTGTGTGGGGTCAAAGTAAACGGCAGCACCGACAGTTCCACCGTCGGCATACTGGGTCTTGGCGTACATACCCTTTCCGTTGAGGTTCAGCGTCAGGTGGTCCTCAAGGAACGACGGATTCAGGTTCAGCGAGGCCGTCACACGCTGGAAGTCGGAGGTCTTCAGGATACCCTGCTGGTCAGTATAGCCCACAGACACGCGGTAAGGCAGGTCCTTGACGGCGCCGGATACGGTCACGTTGTGGTCGTGGCTGAAAGCAGTACGGTAGATTTCGTCCTGCCAGTCCGTGTTGGCTGTTCCAAGGGCGCTGTAAGGAATGCTCTCTGTCCCATACATATTCTTGATGAAGTCACGGTATTCGTCACCCGTCATCACTTCAAGGGATTTCTGGCGCATGCTGATGGTAGCGCTACCAGCGTATGAGATGTTGGGCTTGGCGCTTTTGCGGCCCTTCTTGGTGGTGATGATGATGACACCGTTGGAGCCACGGCTACCGTAGATGGCGGTGGCGGAAGCATCCTTCAAGACGTTGAACGACTCAATGTCCTGCGGATTGATCATCGAGAGAGGGTTGGAAAGGCCCTTCACGCCCTCGTTGTCCATTGCCAGACCGTCAATCACAATCAACGGGTCGTTGGAGGCGTTCAGCGACGAACCGCCACGGATGCGAATCTGCGCACCGCTGCCAGGGGCACCGTCGTTACTGATAATGTTTACACCGGCAACCTTACCAGCAAGCATGTCCTGCGGGTTCACCACAAGACCCTTGTTCTTGGAGTCAGGCTTCAAAGCCGATACAGAACCAGTCAGGTCGCTTTTCTTCACCTGACCATAACCGATGACCACCACGTCGTTGAGCGTCGTGGCATCTTCTTGAAGTGTAATCTCCAGCGTCGGGGCGGCTGTCACCGTGGCCGTCTGGTAGCCCACATAGCTCACCGTGATGGTGGCTCCCCGGTTGGCATTCAGAGTAAAAACACCATTGAAGTCAGTGACGGTCGCCGTCTGTGTGCCGGTCACACGGACCGTAGCACCGATGACGTCTTCACCACTGGCATCTTTCACATGGCCTTTCACGGCAATCTGCTGTGCAAAGGCTCCTACCGACAGGAACAGGCCCAATAGCAAGGCCAGCATCCTGAACGGGATTTTCATGTTTTCCTGCTTCATCATTGCATTTAATTAGAGTTAATTTTATAGTTTTAGCTGATTTTTCGGTGCAAAGATAGTTTTCTTTTGCTTACGTTGTACTTTTTTTTGATTAAATCCGTTATTAAGATAGCGCAAACGTTTGCACATACACATGCGTACATAATAGTTAAAGTGAAATACAACGAACGGCATTTTTCGCTAAATTTGCACACAAAACTGAAAACCGATGAGCGATAGTACGCCACTGACGATGAAGGATATAGCAAGGGAGCTGGGCATCAGTGTCTCTACAGTGTCGCGTGCCCTGAAGGACTCGCCGCGTATCTCGGAGGAACGGCGTCGGGCTATCCAGCAGTATGCGCGCGAACGTAATTTCTATCCAAACGTCATCGGTGCAGCATTGCGTCATAGTCATTCCGTACCATCGAAAGTCATCGGCGTTATCGTGCCGGAGTTCACGCATTATTACTTTTCCAGTGTCCTCACTGGTATTGAGGAGACTGCCATGGCTCATGGCTACTATATCATGGTGGCACTGAGTAATGAAACGTATGAGCGGGAAGTGCGTATCTGCGATATGTTCCACCGGCAGAAGGTGTGCGGCGTCATTGTGTCGCAGGCCAAGGACACGAGACAGTACGACCATTTCCAAAAGCTCTTGGACTCGCAGATTCCCATTATCTTCTACGATCGCATCTGTACCGGTGTGAATGCCAGCCGTGTTGTCGTTGATGACTACATGGGGGCTTTTAATGCCGTCAACTATCTGATAGATACAGGTTGTCGCCGCATCGCTTTCTATGGCTCGCCTATGCAGTTGGAGATTTCCAAGAACCGCTTCAATGGCTATAAGGATGCCTTGCTGAAGCACGGCCTGCCCTTTGATGAACAACTGACGCGCATCTGTGACAACCGTCAGGACGCTGAGTTGATAACGCCTGATATGTTCGATGGCGACCGTTATCCCGATGCGTTCTTCGCCGTCAACGACGACACGGCCATCGGCATCCTCTACACCGTCAAGCGTATGGGGTTGCGGGTGCCTGAGGACATCAGCATCTGCGGTTTCACCAACGGCCAGCGCGCCGTGGCCTGCGACCCGATGCTGACCACGGTCGAGCAGCGCGGCAAGCGGGTAGGGGAGGAGGCCGCCGAGATTCTCATCGACAAGGTGGAGGGCCGCTCGCCCATAGACAAGGTGGAGAAGCGCGTAGTAAGGACTCGTCTTATTATAAGAGGAACAACAAGATAATTGAATATGAAACAGAAACCTGACTTATCGTTTTGGAAGCTCTGGAATTTGAGCTTCGGTTTTTTCGGAGTGCAGATAGCATACGCACTCCAGAGTGCAAACATCTCTTCTATCTTCCACACCATCGGAGCCGACCCTCACGACCTGAGCTACTTCTGGATTCTGCCGCCGCTGATGGGTATGGTGGTGCAGCCCATTGTGGGTTCGTTGAGTGACAAGACGTGGACGCGCTTCGGGCGTCGCATACCCTATCTCTTCGTGGGTGCCACGCTGGCGGTGATTGTCATGTGTCTGCTGCCCAATGCTGGCTCGTTCGGTATGTCGGTGAGTATGGCCCTCATCTTCGGCCTGTTTGCACTGATGTTGCTCGACACCTCGCTGAACATGGCTATGCAGCCGTTCAAGATGATGGTCGGCGACATGGTCAATGAGAAACAGAAGGGCAAGGCGTATAGCATCCAGTCGTTCCTCTGTAATGCAGGCAGTGTGATGGGCTTCATCTTCCCCTTCCTCTTCACCTGGATTGGTGTGAAGAACGTGGCTCCTAAGGGCGTGGTGCCCGATTCGGTCATCTGGTCGTTCTATATCGGTGCCGCCATCCTCATCCTTTGTGTCATTTACACGACGTTGAAGGTGAAGGAGTGGGCTCCGAAGGAATACAAGGAATATAATCCGGCACCGGCAGAGAAGGAGGACAAGGCCAACTGGTTTGCCTTGCTTAAGCGTGCCCCGCAGAACTTCTGGCGCGTCAGTCTGGTGCAGTTCTTCTGCTGGGCTGCCCTGCTCTATATGTGGTCCTATGTGGTGGGAGCCGTCTCTGAGACCGTTTGGAATACGGACAACCCTGAGACGGAAGCATACCAGACCGCCCGTAACTGGACGGGCGTACTCTATGCCATTCAGGCCATGGCTTCTGTGGTGTGGGCCACGCTGATTCCTCGTTTCAAGAATATGAAGGTGGCCTACAGCGTCAGCATCATGCTGGGTGCCCTGGGCTTCGCGCTCATCCCATTCTGTCATGACCAGTATCTCCAGATTCTTCCCTTCCTGCTCATCGGTTGCGTTTGGGCTGCCATGCTGGCTTGTCCTTTCACGCTGGTTACCAATGCTTTGCAGGGCTATGGTCACATGGGCGCCTATCTCGGCCTGTTCAACTGTGCCATCTGTCTGCCCCAGATTGTGGCTGCTGCTTGTGGCGGTACGATCTTCGGACTAGTGGGCGGTACGCAGTCGGCCATGATGTTTGTAGCCGCCGTTCTGCTGGTTGCTGGCTCGATCAGCGTCTTTGCTATCAAGGACAAGAACTGAATTAGTGCAAACGTTTGCGCAGTATAATTCTACAATAACCCGCTGACCTTTGCCAGCGGGTTGTTTTTTTTTGTACTTTTGCAGCAGACTAAAAACACTAACGACATGAAAATACTATTTAACTTAGAGTATCAGACGACGTTTGGCGAAGAATTGGAGCTGAACATCCTGAAAGAAAGCGGAAAGACAGAAAAGTGCAAGATGGGCACCCTCGACGGGCTGCATTGGATGTGCGAGTTGTCGCGTTCGGTGAAGACTGGTACGTACATGGATTATTATTATTCGGTATGCCGAGGTGATGAGGTGTATCGCCATGAGTGGCTGGTGGAGCCTCACCGGCTGGAGTTTGCTGCTGTTAAAGGTTCCCGTTACGTTGTTTACGACCACTGGCTTGATATTCCCGAGGACTCTTATCTGTATTCCTCGGCATTCACGGAGTGTGTGGCTGCCCGCGAACGGCAGATGAGCACTGGTGCGGAATTTGCTAAGACCGTTCGTTTGAAGGTACGCGCCCCCCAGCTGCGTGCTGACGAGCGGTTGGCCATCATTGGTGGTGGCGAGGCTCTTGGCAACTGGGAAGCCAAGCGTGCCATAGACATGGCCGAGCATGAGTGCAATGAGTGGGTTATCTCACTTGATGCCGATACGCTGCCCCGCACGTTTGAGTTCAAGTTCGTCGCACTTGACGAGGAGATAGATGTTACCCCCATGTGGGAGAACGGTATGAACCGCACCGTCACTTTGCCGTTGATGGAAGATGGTGACGTGGTGGTCTATGAATTGCAGCAGGCGTTCTTCCCAGTCTATCCATGGAAGGGTGCCGGCACCGTTATCCCTGTGTTCTCACTCCGTTCGGAGGGTAGCTTTGGCGTGGGCGACTTTGGCGACCTGAAGTTGATGATTGACTGGTGTGACAAAACCCGTCAGCGTGTGCTGCAGGTGCTGCCCATCAACGACACCACCATCACTCATACATGGCAGGATTCCTACCCCTATAACTCTATCAGCATTTATGCCCTCCATCCTCAGTATTGTGACCTGCGCCAGTTGCCGGAAATCAAGGATGAGCAGAAACGCCAGGAGATGGAACAGTTGCGACAGGAGCTGAACGCGCTACCGCAGATAGACTACGAGCGCATGATGGCCGCCAAGATGGACTACCTGCGTACTGTCTTCCAGCAGGAGTGGGCCAAGGTGCAGCGTACAGCCGACTATAAGCAGTTTTTCGAGATGAACAGCGAGTGGCTCGTGCCATACGCCGCCTTCTGCTACTATTGCGACCTCTATGGCACTGCGGAGTTCTCGAAATGGCCTGCAGGGGCTACGGTCGAGAATACCCAGCTGTCGGCGTTCAAGGACAAGAAGAAATTGCAGTTCTGGTATTTCGTGCAGTTCAACCTCGACCGTCAGATGAAGGCCGCTCATGCGTATGCGCGCGCGCACCGCGTAATTTTGAAAGGTGACATCCCCATCGGCATCTCGCGCGACGGCGTTGAGGCATGGGTGGAGCCGCGCTACTTCAACCTGAACGGTCAGGCCGGAGCACCGCCCGATCCGTTCTCTGCCGACGGTCAGAACTGGGGCTTCCCCACCTACAACTGGGACGAGATGCTTGCCGACGGTTGCCAGTGGTGGGTGCGCCGATTCCGCAAGATGGCGCAGTATTTCGATGCCTACCGCATCGACCATGTCCTGGGCTTCTTCCGCATCTGGGAGATTCCCGTACCTGAGAAGTCAGGTCTGATGGGGCAGTTTAGCCCCGCCCTTGGTATGAGCCGGGAGGAGATAGAGGGTTATGGTGTGGAGTTCCGCGATGGGCTGTTCCTTGTTGACCATAAACGCACTGACCGTTGGCATCCGCGTATTGCCGTACAGTACCAGGATGCTTACAAACAACTGTCGGAGGAGCAGAAATTCTGTTTCAACCGCCTTTACAATGACTACTTCTACCGTCGCAACAACCAGTATTGGTATCAGGAGGCTATGAAGAAACTGCCTCGACTGACGCAAGCCACGCGGATGCTCTGTTGTGCCGAGGATTTGGGTATGGTACCCGACTGCGTGCCCTGGGTGATGAACGAGTTGCGTATCCTGTCTCTTGAAATCCAGTCGATGCCGAAAGATTCGAAATACCGCTTCGGACGCCTGAGCCACAATCCCTATCGTAGCGTCTGCACCATCTCCACCCACGATATGTCAACGTTACGCCAGTGGTGGGACGAGGACGTGGAACGGACACAGGACTACTACACTTCTGTATTGCGTCGTAGTGGCGAAGCTCCACACCCGTTACCTGGCTGGTTGGCCAAGGACATCGTGAGCCGCCACCTCACCAGTCCTTCCATGCTCTGCCTGTTGTCGTTGCAGGACTGGCTCTCGATGGACGAACGCCTCCGGCTGCCCGACCAGAATGCCGAAAGAATAAACATTCCGGCCAACCCGCGTCACTATTGGCGCTACCGTATGCACCTGACCATCGAGCAGCTGCTGCAGGCCGCCGAGTTCAGCAATGAGATCAGCACACTTATCGTCCAAAGCGGACGGAAATAAAACGCAACTATGGTTAAAAAACGACAACTTAGACAACTATGACAACAAAAAGAGCAATTTTAGGCCTGCTGATGCTGCCGCTGATAGCGGTGGCAGGCAATGTGACGTCGCCGAATGGCAATATCGAGCTAAAGTTCTCGCTCGATGAGAAAGGACGCCCGACTTATGAGATGACTTATAAAGATCGTGCCGTGGTGCTGCCCTCCCACCTCGGTCTGGAACTGGCAAGGGACAAACATGCCTCGCCCGACCTAAACGGGCATCTCTTGGACGGCTTCCGCCTTATAGACGAGAAAATCAGCACGTTCGACGAGACGTGGCGACCCGTTTGGGGCGAGACGGCCACCATCCGCAACCACTACAACGAACTGGCCGTCACACTCCGGCAGACGATTGAGGAACCCAAGTATATGGGTAATGGCAATGAGCCCGGCCTCGCCCTCATTGCCCACGACCGCACCATCATCATCCGCTTCCGCGTCTATGACGACGGCATAGGCCTGCGCTACGAGTTCCCACAGCAGCAGGAACTCAGCTACTTCGTCATCCAGGAGGAGCACACCGAGTTTGCAATGGCTGGAGATCACACCGCATGGTGGCTCCCTGGTGACTACGACACCCAGGAGCAGGAGACGCAGGAGTCGAAGTTGTCAGAAATCCGCGGCCGTATGCAGGAAGCCGTCAACTGGGGTAACTCTTCCGTGGCCGTGTTCTCGCCAACCGGCGTGCAGACCTCCCTCCAGATGAAGACCGACGACGGACTCTACATCAACATCCACGAAGCGGCCTGCGCCGACTACTCCACGATGCACCTCGAACTGGTCGATGCCCAGACCAAGGCACTGACCACCAAGCTCGGCGGCAGTAGCAATGCCTATACCCCCAATCCCGTCGGCTGTGCTGCGGAGTTGCCGCAGCCCTTCACCTTCGTCAGCCACCTCACCCCCGACGCCACCGGCCTGAAGGGCTGTATGCAGACGCCCTGCACCACGCCTTGGCGCACGGTGATGGTCAGCGACGATGCCCGCGATATGCTTTCCTCGAATCTCATCCTCAACCTCAATGAGCCATGCGCCCTTGATGATGTGAGCTGGATTCACCCGACGAAGTACTGCGGCGTGTGGTGGGAGATGATTGTCGGCAAATCGTCGTGGAACTACACCGACGAGTTCCCCAGCATTAAGCTCGACCAGATAGATTGGAAGAAGGTAAAGCCCAACGGCCGCCACGCCGCCAATAACGAGAAGGTGAAGCGCTACATCGACTTCGCCGCCAAGAACGGACTTGACCAGGTTCTCGTCGAGGGCTGGAACGTCGGCTGGGAGGACTGGGCCAACTTGTGGAAGCGCGATGTATTCGACTTCCAGACGGCATATCCCGACTTCGACATCAAGATGCTGAACGACTATGCCCATTCCAAGGGCGTGAAACTGCTGATGCACCACGAGACTTCGTCGAGCACGCAGAATTATGAGCGCCACATGGAGAAAGCCTTCCAGCTGATGAACAAATACGGCTACGACGCTGTGAAGACCGGTTACGTAGGCGATATCATCCCCCGTGGTGACCATCACTATTCGCAGTCGATGAACAACCACTATCTCTATGTGGTTAAGGAGGCCGCCAAGCACCATATTATGGTCAATGCCCACGAGGCCACACGTCCGACGGGACTCTGCCGCACCTACCCGAACCTCGTCGGCAATGAGTCGGCCCGAGGCACGGAGTACGAGGCCTTTGGCGGCTCCCGTCCCGACCACACCTGTATCCTGCCCTTCACCCGCCTGCAGGGCGGACCAATGGATTATACACCCGGCATCTTCGTTACGAAACTGAAGGAGTGGAGCAACAACACCTCTTGGGCGCGCATCACCCTCGCCGGATCCTTAGCCCTTTACCTCACGATGTACTCGCCATTGCAGATGGCCGCCGACCTGCCCGAGCACTACGAGCGGTTCGACGACGCTTTCCAGTTCATCCGCGACGTTGCCTGTGACTGGGACGAGAGCATCTACTTAGAGGCTGAGCCTGCTGACTACATCACCGTGGCCCGCAAGGCGAAGGGGACCCCGAACTGGTTCATCGGTGGCAAGTGTGACGAGAACGGACACCAGTCTGTCATAAAGCTTGATTTCCTTGACAAGGGGCGCAAGTATGACTGCACCATCTACGCCGATGCCCGTGATGCCCATTATGAAAACAATCCCCAGGCCTATACCATCACAAAGAAGGTGGTAAAAAAGGGAGACATCCTGAAACTGACTGAAGCGCCAGGAGGCGGCTTTGCCGTCTCGCTAATGGCTAAATAGAAAGAAAGAGGGGACATCCCTCTTTTTTTTATGGTGTGAAACAAAAAGGAAAACAAAAGCTACATATAGTAACGCGATTCCAAGGGGAATAGTTTAACTTTGCAGCCGGATTCTAACTAATCGATATATACCAATAGAAGAAAATCTCATTATTAACCATTAAACAATTAACTTATGAAGAAATTATTTACGCTCATTGCAGGCATGCTGTTTGTTGGCAGTGGTGCTTTTGCACAGGAAAAATGGACTGACCTGGTTGTCAACGGCAACATGGAAGGCGCTCAGGATTCGAAGTGGTCTAGCTTCTGGTGCCATGATTGGCGCAAAGGCATCACGGACATTGATCCTGAAAGTGGTCAGAAGTATGATAATGACGATCCTGAGAACGGACAGTTCCAGGGCTTTGCTGAAATCGTCGAGGATCCTACCAAACCCGGCAACCATTGCGCAAAGGTTATTATCCGTACCGAGGCAGAGGCCGATGAAGCAGGTAACAAGGTGGTGCCTGATGGCCAGTCGTCTCTCGCATCGTGGGACTGCCAGTTCTTTATATATGCCACGGAGACAATTCCTGAGGGTAAGGAAATCCGCTTGACCCTGAAAGTGAGAGGTGAGAAGGCCGGTAAGCTTGAGACACAGGCTCACTGGTCACCCGGTGACTACAACCATTGGCAGTTGTTCGGCGATGTCAACTACACCACGGAGTGGGAGACCTATGAGGTCTCTACGACGGTTACCGCCGATCAGTCTAAGGAAAGCAGTGGCAAGGCTTTCCAGTCGGTTGCTTTCAACCTCTCTACCATGACCGATGGCAATGTGGTCTATTTTGACGACGTGAAGCTGGAGGTCCGCGACCCGGAGGCTCCCCATGAGTTCGAGGGTTGGTTCAACTTCCTGCGAAAGGGCACGTTGTCGGATGACCATATCCAGAACTATACCAACTTCACAGGCCGTGACGGTGCAACAGGACAGGACACTCAGGCCCGTGTGGTCAACGACCCCGTTGACGGAGAACCTGCGCTTAACGTGACATCCATCGGTTTCAATGTTCATGAGGAGAAGCAGGAACCAATTCTTGACGAGGATGGTAATCCTGTGCTTGACGATGAGGGCAATCCCACCTATGACATCTCCAGTGTGGATATGTATATTAAGGAGAATGGTGATACGCTGAAAAAGCAGGATGGCACGATAGGTATTGACGACTGGCAGACACAGTTCTTTGTGACTATTCCCCATAAGCTGGTTACCGGACAGAAGTTCAAGGTAGTGTTCTCTGCACGTGCCGACCAGCCCGCTACCGTTCAGACTCAGATTCATGCGATGCCCGGCTCATACATCCACTGGCAGTTGTTAGGCGATGTTGAACTGACTGAGGATTGGCAGACCTTCGAGTTCGAGGATGTAGAAATCACCAGTGATCAGAACGGCGGTAACACGATTGCATTCAACTGTAACGTGCTGAAGGAAGTCAACAACTACTACTTCCGCTTCGAGGAGTTCGCCATCAATTCGGCTGATGTGACTGTTGACGACTGTATCTTAGGTTCTGAAACCATCACGCTGCCTGTACCGGCTAAGGAAAAGGATGCCACTGCTAATGTTGACTTGACGGCCTTGAAGGAAATTCTGGAAATCGATGACCTCGCCAAATATATCGGTAAGGACTGCATGAGAGTTCGGATGGAAGAGGGTTATTCTGGTGACCAGCAGCCCACGTCCGGTGTGTTCATTGACGATAATACGGGATACTATGTGGATGCAGATAACGGCCTGATTGTCATGATTGCCGAGGAACTGGATGGTAATACGGCCAAGTTCGTGGTCACCAGTGCCGGCATCGACTGGGCTGAGGGCAAAACGCTTTCTTCGAAGATTATTTTCGGTAAGGACGGTTGGTACTATCTCTATGACGTTAAGTTCATAGGCGAGGAAGCTTACTTGACGGGCATCGATGCTACGCCTGTAGCCAAGAAGGTTGACGGTATCATCTACGACCTGTCGGGTCGCCGTGTGGCTAAAGCTGCGAAGGGACTCTACATCAAGGATGGCAAGAAGTTCATCGTTAAGTGAGAATAAAGCCGAACTTGTTTGGCTTTATCAAACGCAGATGAACTCGAACAAGTTCAAGTTCGTCGTTAAGTGAGAATAAAGCCGAGTTAGCTTAAACCCCAAAAATTTAGGGGTCCCCCAAAAGTTTTTCACGGAACTTTTGGGGGACTTCGTTTATTTTTGTAACTTTGCACACAACAAACCGACTAACCTATGAAAAAATTGTTTCTAACAGCACTATTGGTAATGCTGACGGCCTTGACGACTATGGCACAGGAATTTGACTTCGACTTCAAAGAGATGGACTACACGCCGGAGCAGACAACGTTTCAGCTGTTTGCACCCGCAACCGCAAAGTCGGTGAAGGTACGCATCTACAAAGAAGGGCAGGGCGGTCGTGCCCTGAAGACCGTCGCTATGAAAGCCTCGCTCGCCGGAGATGGTAAGGGAGGATCGCTATGGACGGCAAAGGTCAAAGGCGACTTGATGGGCCGCTTCTATACATTTGACACTGGGCACGGTGAGACACCAGGCGTCTTTGCCAAGGCTGTCGGGGTGAACGGACAGCGCGGAGCCATCATCAACGAAATGAACACGTGGCCTGATGACTGGTGCTGCGACCAGCATCCTGTTATCAAGTCGCCTGCCGATCTCGTTGTCTATGAGCTTCACCACCGCGATTTCTCTGTAGCCCGTCCCGATGCGAAGTATCCCGGCAAGTTCCTCGCGCTCACCGAGCCGTGGGCCATCGACCATCTGAAACAGCTGGGCGTCAACGCCGTCCATATCCTGCCCAGTTATGACTATGGCTCTGTCGATGAGACACGCCTTGACCAGCCGCAGTATAACTGGGGCTACGACCCTGTGAACTACAACGTGCCTGAGGGCGGATATTCCACCGACCCCTACGACCCCGTCTGCCGCATCCGAGAGTTCAAGCAGATGGTTCAGGCGCTCCATAAAGCCGGTATCGCTGTCATCCTCGACGTGGTCTATAATCATACCTACGACATAGAGCATTCAAACTTCCAGCGCTCCTATCCGGACTACTATTATAGAAAGACCCACCCCCAGCCCCTCCCTGCGAGGGAGGGGAGTGAATACTCCAACGGCAGCGGCTGCGGCAATGAGACGGCCTCCGAGAAGCCGATGATGCGGAAGTTTATGATTGAGTCAGTGAAATACTGGTACAATGAGTACCGTGTTGACGGCTTCCGCTTCGACCTGATGGGCTGTCACGACATAGAGACGATGAACGCTATCCGCAAGGCCTTGGACGAGCTAGACCCCTCTATCTTCATCTACGGCGAGGGCTGGAGTGCAGGACAGTGCGCCCTGCCCACCGAACAGCTCGGCGTGAAGGCCAACATCCCGCAGATGCCCCGTATCGCCGCTTTCAGCGATGAGATTCGCGATGCCATACGCGGTCCGTTTGACGACGATACCAAATGCGGTTGGTTAGGCGGTGCGCCTGACTGCGAGGAGAGCCTGAAGTTCGGCATTGTCGGCGGCATAAGCCATCCCCAGGTGGATATGAAGAAGGTGAACTACTCCAAGCAGCCGTGGGCCACCGAGCCTACCCAAATGATGGCCTACGTTTCCTGTCACGACGATATGTGCCTGGTTGACAGGTTGAAGGCCAGCATTCCTCACATTACGGAGGAAGAGCTGATTCGTCTCGACCTATTGGCTCAGACCGCCGTCTTCACCTCCCAAGGCGCGCCCTTTATGCTCAGCGGCGAGGAGCTGCTGCGCACGAAGCAGGGTGTGCATAACTCCTTCGAGTCGCCCGACAGCATCAACCAGCTCGACTGGCAGAACAAGGAGCGCTATCCACAGGTTTTCAAGTACTATCAGGACTTGATTGCCCTCAGGAAGAACCATCCCGCCTTCCGCCTTGGCGATGCTGGTCTCGTGCGTAAGCACTTGGAGTTCCTCGACACCCCCTCCGGTGTCGTCGCCTTCCGTCTGAAGGACTACGCCGGTCGTGACGACTGGCGCAACATCATCGTCATCCTCAATGCCAATCCCGAAACGGCCACCGTCAGCATCCCCAAGGGTATGTACACCGTAGTCTGCAAGGACGGCGAAATCAACGAACAAAGCAACCAGAAAATTTTCGGTCGCCGCACCACGGTCAGTCCGCAGTCGGCTTTAATTTTACACGATTAAACTTATACAACTATGAAACAGAGACTTATACTATTAACCGCCCTTGTGATACAAATGCTAACTATGAGTGCAGCAAAGAAAACTGTGATTGATCGTATCGAACCTACCGACTGGTTTGTCGGCATGAAGAACCCGACGGTTCAGCTGATGGTCTATGGTCAGGGCATTCGCGATGTCCAGAGCGTCACCACCGACTACCCTGGGGTCGTCATCGACAGTCTGGTGCGCCTCGATTCGCCCAACTATCTGCTGGTTTATATGAACCTGCGTGACGCCCAGCCCGGCACGATGACGCTGAAGTTTGACAAGCAGAAGGTGAAATACCAGCTGAAGCAGCGCGAGATGAGCGGCGACAAGCGTATGGGTTTTACCAATGCTGACGTGCTCTATATGCTGATGCCCGACCGCTTTGCGCAGGGCCAGGGGCATAACCCGCAGGTAAAGGGTATGCGTCCATATAAAGAAGACCGTTCACAGCCCTCACTGCGTCATGGTGGCGACCTCAACGGCATCCGTGAGCACTTGGACTACTTCTGTGACCTCGGAGTGACGGCTCTCTGGCTGACGCCCGTCCTTGAAAACGACTCGCCCGACAATGAAAACGGCTTCTCGACCTACCACGGCTATGCCACCACCAACTATTACCGCGTGGATCCCCGTTTCGGCACCAACGACGACTACCGCCGCCTCTGCGACGAGGCTCATGCCAAGGGACTGAAGGTGGTGATGGACATAATCTTCAACCACAGCGGCTTCGAGCATCCGTGGACGGCCGATATGCCAAGTAAGGATTGGTTGAATGTGCAACGGAAAGCCTCCCCAAGCCCCTCCAAAGGAGGGGGTGTCAAGTTACATGATACCAATGACACTTCTGCTTCTTTAGGTAATCAAACATCCCCTCCCTTGGAGGGGCTTGGGGAGGCTTCCTACATCCTCACCAGCTACAAGCTGACGCCTGTGAAAGACCCATACGCCTCAAAGATTGACCTGCGGGAGACGGTGGAAGGCTGGTTTGTGCCCACGATGCCCGACCTGAACCAGCATAATCCCCACCTGATGCGCTATCTCATCCAGAATTCCAAGTGGTGGATAGAGACCGTCGGCATCGACGGCATCCGTATGGACACCTATCCCTATGCTTACGCCGACGCGATGGCCGACTGGATGAAGGAACTTGACGTGGAATATCCCAACTTCAATACCGTTGGCGAGACTTGGGTGACGGAACCGGCCTATACGGCGGCTTGGCAGAAGGACTCGAAGCTCTCCAAGGAGAACAGCTACCTAAAGACCGTGATGGATTTCTCGTTCTACGACAAGATTAACCGTGCGGCTACCGAAGAGACTGACGGATGGTTTGCCGGTTTGAACTTGCTCTATAACTCGTTCGTTTACGATTATCTGTATCCTAATCCTTCGAGTGTCATGGCCTTTATCGACAACCACGACACCGACCGTTACCTGAAGAACGGCCAAGACACACTGATGCTGAAGCAGGCGCTGGCCCTGCTGCTCACCGTCAACCGCATACCCCAACTGTACTACGGTACGGAAATCCTGATGAACGGCACCAAGGAAGTGACCGACGGCAATGTGCGCAAGGACTTCCCCGGCGGATTCCCCGGCGACTGGCATCGCTCGGCCGACGGCCGCTTGCAAGGCAAGAACGCCTTCACGAAAGAGGGACGCACGAAGGCCGAACAGTCGATGTTCCAGTGGCTGAGCCGCCTGCTGCACTGGCGCCAGAACAATCCTATTATCATTAAGGGAAAGCAGACGCAGTTCATTCCCTATGAGGGTGTCTATGTCGTTGCCCGCCAGTATCAAGGTAAGACTGCTTTAACGGTTCTTAACGGAACGACAAAGCCTGCCACCATGCAGGTGAAGCGTTATCAGGAGGTTATCGGCACTGCTACTCGTGCCCGTGATGTCCTCACTGGCCGCTATTTCGACCTCTCCACAGACCTGGAGCTGAAGCCCCGCCAATCGCTGGTTCTTGCTTTCTAACTCATTTCCCTATTGTAAACTTTGGATTTGCCGTTTGCCGCAAAAATTTATTAACTTTGCAAAAGAAAAAGAGCAATGAGTGACAGATGACGGATGACAGATGGTTTTTGGAAAAGCCATGCGTACGTGCGCATATATGTACGCTATTAATTTCAAATATTCTACTGTCATCTGTCATCTAAGATTATAAAGTCATAGACTTAGGCATGTTAAATTGCCTACTTTGCGTTGCTAACTCACCCAGTTAGTGATGCTAAATTGTTCACTTAGTAAGGCCATATTAAAGTCGTGAACGCAAACGTTTACGGGGCATAATTGTTAAATTTACACTTTACGCAAAATTTTTTTTAAAAAAATGCTTTAGTTATAAAAAAAATGTGTATCTTTGCGCCATAAACCGAAGTTGCAGTCTCAAAAACTGTAGTCTGACGGTACCAATAACGTTATTTTATATACTTTTTTTATTCTAAAACTTAAAGCTTATGAGATTGAAAAAACTACTCGTTCTGAGTGCGCTCTGTCTGTCTTTTGGCAGTGCAATGGCTGCCATTGTAGATGGTGTACGCGTAAAGCCAGTTCCCTCTGCCACGCAGGGGTTCGCGGCAAGTGAGACGACCGACACTTACTTCTATCTGTACAATGTCGATGCCCAAGCCTTCTTTACCGAGGGCAACTCTTGGGGAACTCAGGTAAGTCTTGGATCTACAGGTTTGAAAGCTGCTTTCATACTTGATGGTGAAGGACCTGCTTATCTTTTTAACGATTATTCACTTGCTAAGAAGGCTTGGAAGCAGGTGTTCTTCGACAATGAGAATGCTATGTTCGTTGACCACAATGGTCAGGCTAACTATCGTTGGGGCGTAGAGGACAATGGCGAGACATTCCGCCTCTATGCTGCTGGCGAGGAGGATGGTAACCCTGGTTGGGATACTACTATCGACGAAGAGACTGGTGAGGAGACAGAGCATCCCGCTTACCGTGAGGGTATGTACATGGGTTGGGTAAAGGGCAGCTCCAGCACTGCTTGTGTACCCTATTTGCCTGTTGCTGATGAGAATTGCATCAACTGGGCTTTCGTAGATGAAGAAGTGTATTCTGCTTTTATTGCTGAGATTGCGGTTTACGAGGCAGCAGAACAGTTGAAGAAAGCTATTGATGAGGTTAGTTCCAAGGGTTTCACCGAGACAGCGACCTATGAGGCTCTCTATGCCAACGAGGCTGCCACGAAGGAAGAATTGGAAAAGGGTATTCAAGATTTGAACGCCGCATTTGTCGAGTGGGGTAAGTCTCACGCTTCTGTTGAGAATCCTGCAGACATGACTTCAAAGATTGTAAACCCGCACTTCGACAACGGCGACTGTACTACTGGATGGAGCGGTGACGCTTTTGGACGTGGAGGCGCGGTTGCTGACGGTGCAGAGCACTATAGCAAGAATTATGACACTTATCAGAAGATAACAGATCTGACTCCTGGTATTTATGCTATTGGAGTGAATGGTTTTTACCGTTCTGGTGGCTTTGGCAATGGAGAAGCAATTAAGCACTGGTTGGCTAAAGACGAGGCGTCTAAGTATGCCAAGTTTTACGGAAAGGTAGGCGAGAACTATTATGAGGTGCCCATCGCCAATGTGTTTAGCGGTGCACAGACCGAGCAGCAAAATGTGGGCGATGTTGAAGTGACCTATACTGATCCTGAGACTGAGGAAGATGTAACCGTCTATGCTCCCAACACCATGGTGGCAGGAGATCACTTTTTCCATAACCTAAATCAGTATGCTAACAAGCTGTTGGTAACTGTTGACGAGTCTGGTGTGCTTACTTTCGGCGTGAAGAAGACCACGCAGATTGGCGAAGATTGGTCTTTGTTCGATGACTTCTCTTTGGCTTATTATGGTGCTGGTGCTGACGCTTGTCAGCTGATGCTCGATGAGACTTTGAAGAATCTCGGTGAAGTGACCATTGATGAAGGTACGGTCTATACACAGGCGTACCTGACCGCTTACACGGACGCTATGTCTGGCGAGAAAACTGCTAACAACCTGGAAGAGCTGAATGCAGTCCTCGGTGGTCTGGCCACTGCCAAGGATGACCTTGAGAAGAATATTGAACTGTGGAAGACTTGGCAGACAAACTTGGAAGATGCCTATACTAAATATGGTACTGATTCAAAGTATCAGGATCTCAATGCTACGGGCGACCTTACTGACTATCATGATATGGATATGGCTGCTGATGGCGGTCCTGGTATGGAGACCATCTTGAGCGAGCACAAGTTGACCAATGAGGAGCTTGAAGCTGAGATTCAGAAGGTTGCCGACATGGTTCAGGCCATCATCGATGAGTTGAAAGCTACTCAGCACAATGACGGTGACGACATGACTGACTTCATCACCAATCCTGGCTTTGATGAAGACAAGGACATCAATTCTGGTAAGGCTGAAGGTTGGACTATTGATAGCAGAGGCGGCGGTAACGTCACACGTGGACCTCTCGGTCAGGGTAACAAGGACTTGATGGAGGGCGCTCTTGGCTATATGAACTACTGCTTCGAGGCATGGCACAGTTCAGACTTTGATGTCTGGCAGGAGATTACTGATCTGCCTAAGGGTATGTATCAGTTAGATGTCCAGGGTTATGTTCGCTATGAAGGTGAGATGAGTGGTAATGGTGACGCTGCTATCGAAATATGGAACAGAATGGGCAACGAATGGGATGATAACTCTCAGGAAATACCCGCTTCTCCAATATCTCTGTATATGAACAATGCTCAGTCTAAGTTCCCCAACATCTTCTCAGACCCGAAGCCTGAAGATAAGGAATATGTTACCGTTGAAGGTTGGACAAAGAACACGGACGCAGCAGGAAATGACTGGCCTAACTCTATGGGCGGTGCTGCTCAGGCTTTTGGTTGGGGACTCTATAAGTCAACAGCATACGGTCTGATTGCCAAGAAGGGCGACACCTTCCGTATTGGTGTGAAGGGTAAGACCGATAAGGGCTGGTGGTGTATCTTTGATAGTTTCAAGCTGACCTATCGCGTACCGACCGCTGAGATGGTAGGCCCGATCCTGAAGGAAGAGCTTGAGAAGCTTGACCTGACCCAGCCTATGGGTAGCAATGTGTTTGAGCAGGTCTCTAAGGTTAAGGAGGCAGCCCAGGCTGCCATTGCTTCCAACGATGGTGAGCAGATGTTCGACGCTCTTGTTGAAGTCTATAATCTGTCTGAGGCAATTTCTACTTCTGTAGAGCTGTTCGCATCGCTGAATACTGCCAACGAGAATCTGGCTTCTGCCATTTCTAATTCTCAGGCAGCCACTGCTACGAAGAGTGAAGCTAATGCGCTGAATAAGAAGATTTCCGACGGCATCGAAGGTCATAGCATTGCTGACGAAGAGGTCGAGGGCCTGATGAGTGAGATTGCAGAAGCGGTTACCAAGCTGGGTCTGCCCGATGGTTATGAGAACGCTACTGACGCTAAGCCCGTTGAACTTGCTGTTATCGTGAATCCTTCGTATGATGAGAACCTCAGTGGTTGGAAGGGTACAAATGCCGGACGTTCGTCTGAACAGTATAACGGCGGTGCTACCTGTGCTGAAATCTTCGGTGCCAACTACGACTACTATCAGGAGATTGCCGGTCTTCCCGAGGGTACTTATAAGGTAACTGTACAGGCGTTCTATCGTCTGGGTCCTGCCAAGGATGACTATACCGCTTATGTTGCTGATCCCACATCTGGCAACCATGGCTTCCTGTATGCTTCGGCTATCAACGGTACCGACACCCTGACCAGTTCTAAGGCTCTTGTCCGTCTGGCAGCCGAGGCTACCGAGGGCGAGGTTTACGACCAGTATGTCTATTGTAAGGATCCTTCTGAGGAGGGTGCCGGTGACGGTCTCTTCGTTCCTAACTCTATGATTGGTGCTTCCTACGAGTTTGATGGTGGTAAGTACAATAATGAGGTGTATGTCAAGATTGGTGCTGGTGACATCCTGCGCGTCGGTCTGAAGAAGACCACCAACGTGACCGATAACTGGACTATCTTTGACAACTGGCAGATCTTCTACCTTGGTAAGGACAGCTCACAGGCAGCTGACGGCGATCCTTCGGCTGTTGAAGGTATCATGGCTGACGCTGTGACCACCGAGTTCTTCAACCTCAATGGTGCCCGTATCAGCAAGCCCGGTAAGGGAGTTGCCGTTATGAAGCAGATGATGAAGGATGGCAGCGTTAAGGTTCAGAAGGTAACCATCAAGTAAGTTGAAAAAACTATTTAATGCAGATTAATAACTCTGACAACCAGTAAATGGGGACTGGGGGCGGCCTGAAGAGCCGTCTCCGGTTCCCGTTTTTCTAACTACCATGAGAGAATAACACTTTATGACTGCTTTTTCAGGCGGTTAACCTAAATAGAAAATTCGAAAATATAACATATATAATCATAAAAACCTAAAAGTATGAAACAAAGACAAATCGTGAGACAAGGACGACGAGTGGCACTGGTCACCTGCGGCTTGCTGATGAGTGTCTGGTCGTTCCAGTCCTGTAAAGACGACGACATGATACTTACCGGGCAACCCTCGTGGTTGGGCAACTCCATCTATGAGCGGTTGCAGGATGAGGGGAACTACAACTACACCCTGCGTCTGATTGACGACCTTGGTGAGAAAGATGTGCTGAGTCACACAGGTTCGCGTACATTGTTTGTGGCTTCTGACAGTGCCTACGATGCCTGGTTCAAGAAGAACGGGTGGAACGTCAGCAAGTACGAGGATCTCAACATCCCGCAAAAAAAGCTGCTGTTGAAGAACTCCATGATCAGCAACGCCTACCTGTTGGAGCTGATGTCGAACCAGAAGGCTACTGGCGACGCTGCTACACCTGAGTGGGGACGTACCATGCGTCGTGAGACCTCTTCGTCTTACTTCGACTCAGTGTATGTGATGCCTGTTTCGGAAATGCCCGAGACCAAGTACTGGGAGAAGTTCCGCCAGCGCGGTCACGGCATGCCAATCTTGAAGGATGCCACCGAGGCACCGATGATCCACTTCCTGCCTGCCTACTTGCAGAACAACAAGATTACGGCAGAGGACTTGAACGTGCTGACCAACGGTCGAGCAACCAGTATCAACGAGGCTTGGGTCAACGGTGTAAAGGTAGTGAATTCTGGCGATCCTGCTCGCAAGAAGATTGACTACGACATCACCTGTAAGAACGGTTATATCCAGAAAGTGGAGAACGTCATTGAGTACAGCCCCAACATGGCTGAGCTGATCAAGATGGATCAGAACACTCAGACCTGGAGCCGTCTGCTCGATCGTTTCTCTGCACCTTATTATTATAAAGAGCTGTCTGACCGCTACAACAATACTTTCGGTAAGAACGACTCCCTCTTCGTGCTGGGCTATCTCAGCAAAAACATGTGGAGGTGGTCGGCTTCAGGTGGCTCCAGAGTGGTGGCCAACTATCCTAACGTTAAGATTTATGACCCTGACAATAATCCTGTCGATGCTACGGAGCTTTTGTCGTATGATCCGGGTTGGAACCAGTATATCCTTGACAACACCGATATAGACATGCACGCCGACGCGGGTATGATGATTGTTCCTACTGACCAGGCTATGGACGAATGGTGGAACGGTGAAGGTAAGGAACTGCAGGACGAATATCACTCGCTTGATTCAGTGCCCACCAACATCATCGCTGAGCTTATCAACGTGAACATGCTGAGCCGTTTCTCCAGCTTCGTACCTTCCAAGTTTGGAAGCGTGCTGAACGATGCCAAGGAGCCTCTCGGTATCAAGAAGGAAGATGTCGTGGGCTGCTACATGGGCTGTAATGGTGTTATCTACAAGACTAATAAGGTGTTCACGCCGGCATTGTTCTCGTCAGTGGCTTATCCCGCTTTGGCACATGCTTCTGAAATGAACATCATTTATTATGTGATTGACAACCGTAACTTCAAGCCCTACCTGCTTTCAATGGACTCGAAGTATGCACTGATACTGCCGCATAATGATGCCATGCTGTACTATCTGGATCCCAGCACCTACGGCAAGAGCACTCAGGATGATAATGGTGAGATTGTGGAAAACCCCAATATCATTGAGATCAGCTATAACAATTCGACCAAGCAGATCAAGGCCGACCGCTACAACGGCTTCGTTTCGGCCGACGGTACTATCACCAAGGGCGAAAGGATGCAGCAGAATATTACATCAGAGGTGATTAACAAACTGTTTGACAGCATGATGGATCAGCTGATTATCGTCATCCCCGACCAGAGCAAGACGCTGGAGGACTATATTGCCGAGGGTTATCATTACTTCAAGACCAAGGGTGGCAGCATTGTCAAGGCATCCATTGTGGACGGTACCGTTGCCTTCCAGGGAGGCTGGCAGATGGAGCACAATCGTGACATCTTGAGCACAGGAGAATATGTGAAGACCAATGGTAAGTCGTATATGGTGAGCTCACAAGTACCGATGGGCGCTCAGAATACGGTTTATACGACGTTGCAAGCCCATCCGGAATTCTCGTCGTTCCTGACCATTCTTGATAACGACTATAACAACCTGCTGTCTCAAAAGCTGAGCAATAAGTACAATGCTGGTATGTCCTCAAAAAACAGCAAGAACTTGCGTTTGCTCGACAACTATAACTACACGGTCTATGTGCCCTCCAATTCAGCTATTCAGGATCTGCAGGATAAGGGCTACCTGCCCACTGAAGCTGAACTGGACCGTGGTGACTATGACGCCAAGACGGGTGCCGACCCTGTGTTGGACAGTATCTGTCTTGATAAAGGCTGGTATAAACTGGCTGGTGCCACGAAGGCCTCTGACTCGTTAGAGGTGCGTAAGAAGGTGGCTGCCGTGATTACTAATGTTGTTTCTGATTTCGTGCGCTATCACGTTCAAGACCGCTCGCTGGCTATTGGTATGGCACGTGAGACGGGTTCCGACGGAAACTATGAGAGCATGAAGCGCAATCTCGAGACGGGTAAGTTCTACCCGATTAAGGTTGACTACGATGCTGCCAATATGACGGTGACCGATGCGTTGGATAACGCCTGTCATGTGGTGAAGACAGGAGGACTATACAATCTGATTTGCCGTGAGTACTGGTTTGAGGGCACGGGTAATACAGCCCGTATGTACATGGCCAGCGATGTTGTGGTACACCAGATTGACGGTGTGCTGAAGTTCGAAGCCATGAGAAAATGGACTGATATCGTGGAAGAAGCTCTAACTAACTAAGAGAGGAGGAATTAACCTATGAGAAGAATAAAATTCATAATCATGTCGATAGCACTGCTGTTTGCGATGACAGCCGGTGCACAGACGATAACATCAGTCCATGGAACGCTGAGCGACGACATGGGACCGCTGATGGGTGCTACGGTGTGCGAGATTGACGGTAACGGACGTATCATCAACTCAGCTATCACCGACTTGAATGGTAACTTCACGATGAAGGTGAAGAACCCGAAGGATAAGATCCGCTTCAGCTATGTGGGTCTGCAGACGGTCACACAGCCTATCAACAAGACCACCTATAACCTGAAAATGACGTCTGTCACGCAGATCAAGGAGGTGGTGGTGAAGTCGAAGAAACGCGCCACGGGTAACGGACTGCCCATTCCCGAGCGCGAAATCTCCAGTGCTACACAGACCATTTCGACGAAGGAATTCGAGGGTCTGGGTATCACCTCGATTGATGAGGCCCTGCAGGGTCGTATTGCCGGTCTGGACATTATCAGCAACTCTGGTAACCTCGGTTCAGGTTCTACCATGCGTTTGCGTGGTGCCTCTTCCATTTCGACCCTCACTGACTCAAACCCCCTGATTGTGGTCGATGGAAACATCCGCGAGGTGAACCTCGACGGCTTCGATATGGCAGGTGCCAACGATGAGAAGTTTGCCGAGCTGCTGAACATCAACCCGGAGGACATCGCCACGATTACCGTGCTGAAAGATGCTGCCGCTACGGCTGTCTATGGTTCACAGGGTGGTAATGGTGTCATCGAGCTGACCACCAAGCGTGGTGTGCGAGGCAAACCAAAGGTGACCTACTCACTGAAACTTACGGGAACCTACCAGCCGAAGGGTTACGACCTGCTCAGCGGTGATGACTACACCATGATGCTGAAGGAGGCCTACTTCAACCCCCGTCAGGATGACAATGCCTCTGACAAGGAACGCATCCCTGAAATCAACTATCTGGACGACACAGACAACTTCACCGAATGGCGTCAGTTCCGTGACAACACCGACTGGCGTGATGCTGTTACCCAGACTGGTCTCCGCCAGAACCACTATGTGACCATCAGTGGTGGTGGTGAGAAAGCAACCTTCCGTATCGGTGCCGGTTACGACCATGAGACGGGTACAATTATCGAGCAGGTGCTGAACCGTCTGTCAACGCGTGTGAACCTTGACTATTTTGTATCGGAGCGTATCCGTGTCAGCACCAATTTCTCGCTGACCTATACGAAAAACGACCAGAACTCCGATGACCTGCTGTCTATTGCCCTGAAAAAGATGCCAAACCTGAGTATCTACGAGAAGGATCCTGTCACAGGTCAAAACACCGACAAATATTATACTGTGAAGCAGTTGACGGATGCAGAGAGAGATTTACGTGGAGGCGATGTTTTCGGGGGTGACCAGCGTAACTATGTGAACCCCGTGGCTTCTGCCCATTTGGCTGAGAAGCAGCACCGTAGCTACGACATGAACCCTGAGCTGATCATCAACTACAATCTCCTGGGCTTGGATGAGGATCACTGGCAGTTGGCCTGGCGCGGTTCTGTCTATATGAATATCTCTAATCACTATAATGATTCGTTCTATCCGCAGGAACTGGTTTCAAAGAGATGGGAAGACAAGGTGAACACCTCTGCTTCAAGTTCGTCGAAGAGCGTGTCGTTCAACACGAAGCAGACGCTGACGCTTACTCCCGCCTTCACCAATAAGGATCACTCGATGATGGCAATGGGTCGATTTGAACTGACATCTGGTAACAGCAGCTCGCAGTCAACTGATGGCTACGGTCTGCCTTCTTCTGGCCGTGTCATCGTCAGTCCTTCTGCTGGCGGCCTGATTAACGGCATGAGTTCAGGTTACAGTCAGTGGCGCTCCATGTACTACACGTTCTCCATGCACTATGCTTACAAAGGCCGCTACGTGCTGGACGCCACCCTGCGTGCCGACGGTACGACCAAGTTCGGACCGGACAGTCGTTGGGGCTACTTCCCCTCACTGTCAGCCAAGTGGATTATCAGTGACGAACCCTGGATGCAGAAGGCCAAGCCTACGCTCTCTATGTTAGCCATTCGTCCCTCTTGGGGCCGTGTGGGTAACCAGCCGGGTCAGAACTACCTCTTCACCTCGAAATACGAATCAACCACCCGTTACATCGATATGGCAGCCATGAAGCCGGTGAACATCCGTCTAAGCGACCTAAAGTGGCAGCTTGTGACCAGCTATAACCTCGGACTCGATATTCACTTCTTCGATGAGAGGCTGAACCTGACTGTCGAGGGTTATCAGTCAACCACGACCGACATGCTTATGGGCGGCTTCCGTATTCCTTCAAATACTGGTTTCACCACCGTGCCTTACCACAACAACGGTAAGATGCGCAACACGGGTTGGGAGTTCCATATCAATACCAACCGCCTTGTCCAGAAAGGCAAGTTCATGATGGATATGAACGTGAATTTCGGTAATAACCGTAATGAAATCCTCGAAATGGACCCCTATATTCTGGAAAATAAAAACTCCGTCTATGGCTATGCTAATGGCGAGACGCTGCGCCGCGTGCAGTTGCATAACCCGTTCGGTGCCATCTATGGCTTCAAGTACCTGGGTGTCTATCAGTACAACTACAACACGGTTAAGAATGCTGTGGAGGGAATGAGCAAGGAAGAGATCTATGCCTGGTGGAGGGAGTTTACTGCACAGGGCAAGACCGCTCCTGTGGCTGTGAATGCTGATGGCGACATCATTCTCGAAGGTAACAACGTGCCAAAGCGCATGATGTATGACTATCGTTCCGACGATACTGGTCATGACGGTACGTTCCCAGGCTTCAACGGTGGTGATGCCATCTATGCCGACCTGAACCACGACGGACAGATCAACGCCCTCGATATCACCTACTTAGGCTCTTCACTGCCTAAGCTGACTGGTGGTTTTGGCTTCACCTTCAGCTATGGCGACTGGCGACTCTCTACCCAGTTCACCTACCGTGTGGGTAACAAGATTATCAACAAGGCTCGTCTGAGCGCTGAGGCGATGACAGGCAACGACAACCAGTCGCAGGCTGTGAACTACCGCTGGCGTCAGGAGGGTGACGAGACCGTGATTCCACGCGCCATGAATGGTAATACAAACTTCAATACTCTGATTAGCGACCGCTTCGTAGAGGACGGCAGCTACCTGCGTATGAGCTATGCACAGTTGAACTATTCGATTAGGAAGAAGTATCTGACATGGATTGGCTTGAACCGCGTTTCGTTCTATGCATCCATCAACAACCCGTTTGTTCTGACGAAGTACTCAGGTGTTGACCCCGATATCGCCTTTGGTGGTGAGGATCCTGCCATCGACTGGGCACAGACTCCTCGTTCGCGTTCCTTTACTCTGGGTATCACGGTTGACTTCTAACTCTAACGTAGATTGAAGATTGAAAATTGAAGATTGATAATTGGAAATTAAAGATTATGAAAAAGAAATATAGTAATATAATCTGCGCAATCTGCGTAATCTGCGGTTTCTCTTCCTGTGCCGACTTCTTGGAGATTAAGCCCCAGAGTGAGATTATTCTGGAGGATTTCTGGAATGAGAAGGCTGACGTCGAAAACGTGGTGGCAGGTTGCTATTCACGCTTGCAGGACGATGGTGTGCGTCGCCGCATGATGATCTGGGGTGAGGCACGAAGTGAGAATGTGATGGCCAATGGTGTGGCTATCAATGGTGATGTGAACCTACATAACATCCTGAAAGAAAACATCACGGCCATGAACTCCTATACCACATGGGATGGCTTCTATGACGTGATTAACCGCTGTAATACGGTATTGAAGTATGCACCCGAGGTGGCTGCCAAGGACCCGGCCTATACAATGGGCGACCTGAACGCAACCATCGCTGAGGTGACAGCCTTGCGCTCGCTATGCTATTTCTATCTGATTCGCACATTCCGCGACGTGCCTTTCTCTCGTGAGGCATTCACGGATGACAACCAGAAGATGGACCTGCCTGCTTCACCTTTCGAGACAGTGCTTGCCTACCTGATTGAAGACCTGGAGGCTGTCAAGGACAATGCTGTCAAACGTTATCCTGAGGGTAGCTATAACAGTGATCAGGACCGCTATCAGACAGGGCGAATCACGCAAGATGCTATTCATGCCATGCTCTGCGAACTGTATCTCTGGAAGGGTGACTATGACAATAGCATCCGCTATGCTGACCTCGTCATCAAGTCGAAGCAGGACATAGAAGAGGAAAAGGAGAAGAAGCGCAGGTCTTCAGCTGAGACGAAGGCCCGCGTGAAGGTGCGCCTTGGCGACTATCCCTTGGTCTATGACAACTTGACAACTACCACCTATGGTGATGCCTATGAAGAAATCTTTGCAGACGGTTCCAGCAAGGAGACCATTTTTGAACTCAGCTATGACAGGACTCCTGCCAGTTCGCAACTGCCTGCCAACTCGGCTGTTGTATCGCTTTATGGCGGTCAGACCGGTTCACCATTGCTCGTCGGTTCAAAGTATTTGAAGGAGGATATCGAGCTGACTTCGCAGAGAACGGTCTATGAGGATGCCAACAAGAAGCTCGATGCACGTATATACACCAACTGTGATGCCACTTCCGATGCACCGCGTATCAGGAAGATGTCTTCAAGTAGAATACGTATCAATGCTTCGACTTCTTCGCCCGATGCGACGTACTCTACCTATGCGAACAACAGCAATAGCAGCACGTGGATTTTCTACCGTTTGCCTGATATTATGCTCATGAAGGCAGAGGCACTTTGCGAAAAGATGAGAAGTTCAAGTCCAGGAACGACTGCTGAGGAAGACTCTGTTATTGCTGCCTACAACAAGCCGCTGCTCGAGAAAGCTTTCGAGCTGGCCAATGTGGTGAACAAGCGTTCTATCTGCAAAAAAGAACTGACGGGCACTGATACCCTGCAGTTTACAAACTACGCATCGAAAGACTTGATGACAAAGCTTGTGAAGCGTGAGCGTCAGCGTGAACTGATGTACGAGGGTAAGCGTTGGTTCGACCTGGTGCGCTATTCTCTGCGTGCCGGCAACACCGACGAATTGATAGATGCAGTAGGACATCGTGAAGATGTAAACAAGGGATTCGTCCAGAATTTCTTTAAGAAGATGGATGCCATCTTCTGGCCCTATAATATTGACGAAATGAAGGTGAACCGTAACCTGGTGCCCAACCCTGCCTTCAGCAGCGGCGAAAACTCCAGTTACGAAAAGACGAATTAATGTGTAAAGCTTAAACAAAGAGATTATGAATATCAAGAATAAGTTGAAAGTGGCTTTGATGGCGATGGCGGCCTGCATGGTCATAGGGCCGCTGACGAGTTGCTCCGATGAGCCTGACAGCGAATATTTCTACACCTTCACGGGTGAGATGTTGAGCGATTATATCAGCAATCGTAAGCAGTACAGCGAGTTTAAGACCATTGTTGAGCGAGCTGAGTTGATGGATCTGTTGTCAACCTACGGAAGATATACCTGCTTCCTGCCTGACAACAAGGCTGTGGATGCGTTTCTGCAGTCTCGCGGGTTGAGCAGTGTTGATCAGTTGTCTGATGCTGACTGTGATACGATTGCCCGTACCCATCTGGTGCAGAATATGTATTCTACTTTCGAGATGAATACTGACTTCCTGCCCACCTATAATCTGCAGGGCCGTTATCTGGCTACCAAGGCAGTAGAAGACGAGAAAGGCAATGCGGTGATTCAGATTGAGGGCCTGGCCTACATCATCTTCAGTGACACACTGGAGACTGGCGAAATTGTTCACCAGAACGACTCAGTGGAGAATGGTATCGTGCAGCCCGTCAATATGGTGATTGAGAAATCCAATTGCTATATTGCTGACATCCTGCGCGACAACGACAAGATCCACCTCTTCTACCAAGCCCTCACCCAGACGGGTGTCCGTCGGGAGATTGAGAAGATTGAGGACGTGACCTACTCGAAGAACCAGCCCAAATACAGATACCGCTCACACACTCACTCTGAGGTGGGTTGGGTGCCCGATCGTAAGAAGTACGGCTTTACCGCTTTCGTTGAGCCAGACACAATTTATCTGAAGAAGTTCGACGAGTACGGCATCACCATTAGCAATAATGATACGTTGCGTGCCCTTTACGACTTGGCTGCAAAGATTTATTATCCCATCTATGGATCCCCCGAGACTTTCAATGATGCCGCCAAGGATGGTTGGAAGTATGAGAACTTGACCGACAGCATCAACCCGCTGAAGCGCTTTATTCAGTATCATATCATGAACCGTTATGTGCCAGGCGCTGACAAATTGTTTGCGATGCAGATAGATGAGCACGGCAAATATCCCTTCGGCTTCGACGGCTCATTAGTGAATCCGACGGAATGGTACGTTACGCTGCTGCCTCACACCATGCTCAAGGTGTCGATGCTGACTATGAACAGGGATGAGCAGGGACGCGACTGCCGTGGCACGGACCGTGACAAGGTGAAGCGTGCTTTCCTCAACCGTCGCTATGGTGAGACCTCAGACTTCCAAATCCGTGGTACGCTGATTGACAACAATGTGGAATCAGATTACCAGCATGATGCCGTCAACGGTCACTACTTCTATGTCGATGACCTGGTGAAGTTTGACGAGGACGTGATTGACAAGGTTCAGAACATGCGTATCCGTATGGACTTCTCTACCGTATTCCCCGAGGTGATGACCAATGACATGCGCGATGAGGGTAACTACTTAGGCGATGATCCTGACAATACCCCTGACGATAGCAATGATCCTAAGAACGGTAAGAACCGCTACTTCCCCGACGGCTATCTGGATGGTGTGACCGTCAATAATGATGGTCATCTGGTGCTGCGCCGCCCCCATCTCTATTACTGGTCTTGGCAGGGTGATGAGTGGAACCTCTTCGGTGACTATGATATGACTTTCCGCATCCCGCCGGTGCCGTTCAGCGGTGAATGGCAGTTGCGTCTGGGCTTCTGCTCGATTCCTACGCGTGGTGTCATGCAGGTGTATTTTGACGGCGTGCCCCAGGGTATTCCTCTGGATATGACCAAGGACTTGAATACGGAAATGTATTTGGGCTCCCGTTACCAGAACTATGATAATTATATGAAGATGTCCGATGAGGAGAAGGCTGAGTATCAGAAGGCTCTGAAGAACATGGGTGCCTACGATGACGGACGCAGCCAGTGGATTGGTCAGAAAGACCACCCGTTGGGCAATGCATCCGGTATGTATCGTCGTATCCTCTGTCAGACTTACATCGATGCCACTAAGGATCACTACGTCCGCTTCCGCGTGGCTTCCGACGGTAAGGGTAACAACAACGAGTTTATGTTCGATTTCTGGGAAATGGTGCCCAAGTCGGTCTATGCGGTCGATGGTGAAGATGCCATGGAAGACGACCTGTAAATTGAAAATTGTAAATTGAAAATTGAAAGTTATGATTACCAAGATTAAAACATATAATATGGTGTTAGGGCTCGCATTGGCGACCCTCACCTTTGTCGCTTGCTCCGACACTTGGGATGACCATTATGAGAATCTGGGAGATTCCTCTACTGGCATGCATGACGGTACCCTGTGGCAGGCCATCTCCAGTGACCCTGATCTCAGCAATTTTGCTCGTGTGTTAGAGGAGTGTAACGTCAAGCCAGCTCTTGACGGTAGCCAGGTGTTCACTGTCTTTGCACCGACCAACGCCAAGCTCTCAGCCGCTGAAGCAGACCAGCTTATTGCCGACTACAAGGAACAGGCTAAAACCGTGTTGCAGGCTAACAATACGGTGCTCAAGGAGTTCATTTACAACCACATGTCACTCTATAACCATTCGTTCTCTGACCTTCGTGTAGATACGTTGGTACTGATGAATGGCAAGTATGCCATCTTGGATCGCGACGCCACTATCAGCGGTGTAAAGATGACGAAGTTCAATCAGCTTTACAGCAATGGTGTGCTCAATGTGCTGAGTGACAAGATTACCTATCTGCCTAATGTCTTTGAATCTTTCCGCAAGGACGAGGAATACGACAGCATCTATAGCTTCCTTTACAACAGCCACTTCTATTATAAGGTGTTTATGCCTTCTCAGAGTGTTCCTGGCAGTATCGTCGATGGTAAGATGCAGTATCTCGACTCTGTTTTCTCACAGCGTAACGAGCTGTTCTCTTATCTGGGGCAGATTAATTCTGAGGATAGTAGCTATATCATGACAGCTCCTACAAACGAGGTGTGGACGAAGCTGATTGAGGAGTATGAACCGTATTTTGACTATCCTGAGAAATATGATCAGCGCGACTCCATGGTTTACACGATGCCGCGCCTGGCCATTGTCAATGGAACTACTTTCAGCCGCACGTTTAATTCAGCGAAAGCACTGAATGACTCGGCGATGTCGAACAGTGCTGCTAAGAACTACAATGATCGCAAGTTCTACTGGGACGTACCCTTTGAGTACTATCAGTACTATAAGCCGCTTGACGCCAAAGGCGCGCTGAACCAGACAGAGATAATGGCATGCAGTAATGGCGAGGTGCGCAAGGCAAGGGAATGGAACATTGACAAGCGGATGACGTTCCATAAGTATATTCTGTCTGGTCCCGATGCACTGAAGGAGGTAAGTAAGACAAAGGAAAAGGACGACTCGGTCAATACCGTGACCATCAACCGAGTGCAGGTGTCGTCTGATAACGTGGCTTTCTACAATAAGTTGTGGGACAACTACTACCTGGAGTTCCAGCCAAATTACGCCACACTGAACAATTCTGTCTATTATACGCTCTCCAACGTGCTCTCTAACATTGGCTATGACATCTATCTGGTCTGTGCCCCAGCTGCGGCTGCCAACAATAGTTCCAAGACAGCTTCTGAGGACGAAAAACTGCCGACGCTTTTGAGGTGTACACTGAAAGCTCCGGGAATGTCGGACGTGGTGATGGATAATCAGAACGACCCTCATTACAAGAAAGGTACGTATGAGACGAGTCGTGACAGCGTTGATTACATATTGTTGGCTGAGGACTTCAAGTTCCCCAAGTGTACCTACGGTGTTGCAGATGAGAGTTTACAGGCGGTCATGCAGATTGAGACACGTGTGTCCAGTGTCCAGTTGAGAAACAAGACCTATAGCCGCGTCATGCGTATCAATTGTGTCCTGCTGGTGCCTCATGGATCTTTGGAGGTGGTTGGCTCGTTACCCGGATCGGTGGGAGAAGGCGATAAGAAAACCATCATTCCGGCATCTGCACAGGGACAGCCTGGTGTCCTGTTGTATCCTCACGGAAAATATGACGACAGGGACTATAAGGCGTGGTATATGCTACGATAGTGTTTCACATGACTAAATAAAGAAAGAACAATATGAAACGATATATCTTATTTGGATTTTCGCTGCTGATGGCCTTCCCGCTGAGCGTGGTTGCACAGGACGATGACACGGACGAAGAAGAGGTGGAGGTTGCTCAGATTAAGCGCAAGATGACTGTGAAAAAGCAGTATGAGACTCGCACCGTGAAAGGCAAGGTGGTCGATGCGACTACCAACGAACCCATTTCGGGTGCCATTGTGCGTTCCGCAGAGATTGACGGCTACAGTGTGCTGACTGATGATAACGGAGCTTACGAGTTGAAGTTGCCAGTATTCGCGTCGGCCATCACCATCAGCTCGCCCGACTACAACATGGTGAAAATTGGTGTGGTCGATGGTGTAGAGCAGAAGCTGGTCAGTCTCTATCCTTCGACGTTCACGCCTGAGTACAGTACACAGACCAATGTGCGTGGCGACTATCAAGCTACTGATTTCAAGTACACCAACGCCATCAATATCAAGGAAGAAATTCAGAAACAGTTGGGTGGACAGGTCTATGCCGTCAACTTCAACGGTACACCGGGCGTTGGTGGCGTGATGTACATCCAGGGTCTGAACTCGCTGAATGTCAATGCCCAGCCGCTTGTCGTCATTGATGACGTCATCATCGACCAGCAGTATGGACGCATGCTTCTGCACGACGGATTCTATAACGACGTGCTTTCCAACCTCAATCCTGCTGACATCGAGAAGGTGACGGTGATGCGTAATGGTACGGCTCTCTATGGTGCCAAGGGTGCCAACGGCGTGATTCTGATTCAGACGCGACGCAATAAGTCGATGGCTACACGTATTACGGCCAACATCTCGGCGGGTGTCGTGCTGGAGCCTAAATATATTGACGTGATGGACGCAGGCCAGTACCGCAGCTATGCTTCTGAAATGCTCAAATCCACCAGCACCACGCTCCGTGAGTTTAAGTTCTTGAAGGACGAGTTCGACCAGAGGGGGCAGAAGTACTATTATTATGACCAGTACCACCAGAGCACCGACTGGAAGGATTATGTCTATCACACGGCGATGACCCAGAACTACGGCATCAACGTTGAGGGTGGTGATGCTGTTGCTAACTACAACCTGTCTGTGGGCTACACGTCGGCTCAGAGCACCATGAAATACAACGACATGGACCGCCTGAACGTGCGATTCAACACTGATATTGACCTCACCCAGAAGTTGAAGGTACGCTTCGACGCTTCGTTTGCCAACCAGACACGCGATATACGTAATGACGGTGCGCCAGAGACCTACGACGAGGGCACGCCTATCGCGCCTTCGTTCCTGGCATACGTCAAGAGCCCATTCCTGAGCCCCTACAGCTATGGTCACGATGAGACTGGTTCGGGCCGTTTCTCTGACGAGCACTACGACATTGACCAGGAGTCTTACCTCAGTGAGGCACTTTCCGGTTATAACAACTACAACTGGCAGTTGGGCAACCCCGCCGCAATCAACTACTATGCCGAGGCTGAGACGAAGAACCGCTTTGAGACGTCTATGCTGAACCTGACCGTCACACCAAAGTTTGAAATCAATAGGAACCTCTTCGCAAGCGAGCACTTCAGTTACAACCTTGTCAACACCAATGAGATGTTCTATATTCCCATCAACGGCACGCCAAGCTACTATGTCACCAGTCTGGGTGGCTACCGTGATAATGAGGTGCGTTCATTGGCTTCGAAGCAGAATTCCGTGATGAGCGATACCCGCCTTGACTGGAATAACCGCTACAATGAGCATGCCATTCATGTCTTTGGCGGTCTCCGCATCAACTGGGAGGACTTCACCTCGACAGCTCAGGTGGGCTACAACACTGGTTCGGACAAGACGCCTTTCATGAGCGGTAGCTTGAAGGACAAGTCTGTGGTCGGCGTCAATGAGAGTTGGAACTCAATGTCTTGGTATGCACAGGCTGAGTACAACTATCTGGGCCGCTACTATCTACAGGCTAACCTGACCGTTGACGGGTCGTCACGATTCGGACAGGACGGCGGTGACTTCAGACTGCTCAAAGCTGCATGGGCCGTGTTCCCCGGCATCCAGGCTTCATGGGTCATGACCAACGAGGCTTGGATGGCCAAGGTCAATGGCATTGACTACTTGCGGGTCGCTTTGGGATATGACATCAGTGGTAACGATGATATAGACTACTACGCTGCCCGCTCGTACTTCCGTGCATCACAGTTCCTGCAGACTATTTCTGGGCTGGCCTTCGAAGGTATCGGCAATACCAAGATCAAGTGGGAGACCACACGCCGGCTGAGTGCTGGTATCGAGGGTAGCTTCCTGAACAACCGCTTGAGCGTAGGCTTTAACTATTTCCTGTCTAATACCGACAACCTGTTGACCCGTCAGCAGTTGGGATTCCTCAGCGGACTAGACATGAACTGGTCGAATGGCGGTAAGCTGAAGAACAACGGCTTCGATGTGAGCTTCAATGCTAAAGTGTTGGCTCTGAAGGATTTCCAGTGGCAGATTGGGGCCAGTGCAGGCCACTACAAGAATGAGATCAAGGAACTGCCCGACGGCGCTCAGTATATGGACAACAAAATCTATGGTGCCACCATCCGCACTCAGGTGGGACAGGCTGCCAACATGTTCTATGGTTACAAGACGCTCGGCGTGTTCAGCTCTACGGCTGAGGCACAGGCCGCAGGAACAGCTGACCCCAAGGGACTCTACTTCCTTGGCGACAATGGTGTGGATCGCGTCTATTTCGAGGCCGGTGACGTGCATTTTGCCGACCTGAATGGTGACGGCATGATTACCGAGGCCGATCAGGAGTTCATTGGTGATCCGAATCCCGACATCTATGGTAACATCTTCACCACCTTTGCATGGAAGCGCCTCAAGCTCGATGTATGCTTCAACTACTCTCTCGGCAATGACGTTTATAACTACATGCGCTCGCAGTTGGAGGGCGGAAGCCGCTTCATGAACCAGACAACGGCCTTGATACGTCGCTGGCAGGTGGAGGGACAGACGACTGACATCCCGCGCATCGCCTTCCAGGACCCCCTTGGCAACTCGCGTTTCAGCGACCGTTGGATTGAGGATGGCAGCTACCTGCGCCTGAAGACCGTTACCCTGAGCTATGATCTGCCTGTGAAGTCGGAATATATCCAGGGCTTCCAATTCTGGGTGCAGGGCAACAACCTGCTTACCTTCACCAAGTATCTCGGCAGTGATCCGGAGTTCACCATGACCTCCAGCGTCATCGGTCAGGGCATCGACCTGGGTCGTCAGGGCCAGAGCCGCAGCATCGTGGCTGGCGTGAAGATTAACCTGTAATTCTGGTTTGAGATTGATAATAGAAAAAAGAAAGTTGAAAATTCAAAGATATGAAGAATTTCAAGAATAAATATCGTAAAGGAGCCAGTTCAGTGTGCTGCGGCGTTGTCGCAGCCCTCATGGCTCTTCCCCTGCTCACCGCTTGTGAGGATTTCTTCGCTCAGGAGAGCAGCGACGTGCTTTATGCTGACCAGGAGCATCTCAATCTTGCTGAGGACTCTATCTACTCAGTCATTGGTGTCATGACCAAGTTGCAGTCCTTGGCCGACCGCACCATTCTTCTCGGTGAGTTGCGTGGTGACTTGGTTGGCCTGACCGATGTTGCCAACAAGGATCTACGCGAGATTTCTGACTTCAGCATCAGTGATGACAATGTCTATAACAGTCCTAGCGACTATTATGCTGTCATCAACAACTGTAACTATTTTATTGCCAAGGCCGACACCGCTCTACGCAACAACCGTGGCGAATATATTTTCATGAAGGAGTATGCAGCTGTCAAGGCCATTCGTGCCTGGACGTACCTGCAGCTCGCCATCAACTATGGCAGCATCCCCTTCTACACCGAGCCTATGCTCAGCAAGGAGGAGGCTGAGGCTGCCGAGAGCAAGCCCAGAGCTGATATCCAGACCGTCTGCAACTATTTTATCGACGACCTGGCTTCGCTGCCAGAGCGTTATAACACCGAGCTGCCCGGCTATCGAACCATTCGTGGCGTAGAGTCCAAGCTGCTCTACTTCCCATTGAGCATTGTCCGTGGCGACCTCTATCTGTGGCTCGCTTCCTTCACTCACGACACCAACCACTACAAGAAGGCTGCCGAGAACTACTACAAGTACATCAGCGAGCGCAATGGTGTCAACTCTGCCTATCCCACCACCATGAGTGACCGTTGCTATTGGCAGGCAGGAGCCGCTAACTGGCAGGTTCCCGAAGGCATTATTTTCCCCATCGGAGAGTATTATGACCCCGAAGGAGAGCTCATCACCATGATTGCCGGTGACTCCATCCGTGCTGAAGGTCACTACAGCGAGTTGCGCAACTTCTTCACCTCGCGTCAGGAGAACGACTATAAGGTGAGCATCGAGCCATCACGACGTATTGTCGAGATCTCTGAGGCACAGAACAACTGTGTGCTCTCTACCAATGGTAGCAGCATGGCATACGCACCCAAGGGATTGTCAGACCACATGTCGGGCGACCTCCGCTTGCAGGATGTATGGAGGGAAGACTGGACGAGAGACCCGGCCTCAGGTGATCGTATTGAGACACAGTATATCTATAAGTACTCTTCGCAGCGTAATGTGCATATTTACCGCCGTACCATGGTTTATCTCCGCATGGCTGAGGCGCTGAATGCTGCCGGTTATCCGCGCATGGCCTTCCAGATTCTGACGGAGGGACTCAGTAATGAGGCTATCAACGAGAAAGTTATCCATTACACTGATTCAGCTAAGACGCTGACCGTCTCAAAGGAGGACTCTGCCTATCTCGCTAAGTTTGACTTCTCCGATGTTCGCTATGCCGTCATTGATGCCATGGAGTATGCAAGTGGTAGGGTGAGCGATGAAACTCACAACCAGATGGGTATCCACGCACGTGGTTGCGGCTTCACGCCGATGGACACGCTCTACGTGCTGCCTCATGACACCGTTGAGGTGGATGCCACGAAGCGCGCCCAGCTCGTCAAGGAGCATCAAGCATACGTCGATAGCCTCATTCTGAACGAGAGTGCGTTGGAATTTGCTTTCGAGGGCACACGCTACTACGATGTCATGCGTTATGCCCTGCGACAGTCGAATCCCGGACAGGTGATGGGGCAAATTATTGGTGCACGTCATGGATATGCTGACCGCACCGCTATGCAGGCTGTCATCAGCAGACTGGCAGATCAGCGTAACTGGTATCTGACTTGGAAGGGTAAGATAGGCTTCTGACGCCGTGGCGCGTTGAATGCTGATAATAATCTGGAGGCAGATGTCTGTATGGCATCTGCCTCTTTTTCGTTAGTCAGGTGCGGTAATTACCACTTCTGCCATGTGGTAGCCCGCCTTAATGCCGTTTCAACGGTTTTGAAACCATGTTCTGGCAGCTTTGGAGCGATGTTCCGGCGACCCTGGAATGGCGTTCCACTGCCTTTGGAACGGTGTTCCGCGGCCTTTGGAACGATGCGATAAGGGTTGACCTGGTTACTTGAGACCGTCAACCTGCCCACTTGAGGCCGTCAACCCGCCCACTTGAGGCCGTCAACCCGCCCACTTGAGGCCGTCAACCCGCCCACTTCCACCTGCAAACCAGAAGTGACAAGTAAGTGACAAGCTAAATGGTGCTTGTCACTTGTCAACACATTGTATTTCAGTTCGTTAATATCAAAAAGTGATAAGTGATAAGCGTTTTCAACTTTGCCGCCTTATGTGCGATGTTATTGGTTGGCGACTTTCGCCAAAACAGGCCAGCCGTCGTCAGTCCACGTTATCTGGCGCTGCACCAGCAGGGCGGCGCCGTTCTGCTTGGTGGCATAGCCGTGGCAGATGAAGATATCCTCGCCGTTCATGTTGTAGGCGGCGCAGTGGCCGGCGGCTTCAAACTCCTGCTTGTCGCCCTCGATGAGGAGGGTGCCGCCGCCCTGAACCATGTCCCGTCCGTTACGGTCGAGATAAGGGCCGCTGACTGCCTTCGAGCGTCCGACGACGACGTGGTAGTTTGACTTTGCACCACGGCAGCAGTAGTCCCACGACACCAGCAGGTAGTACCAGTCTCCATGGTGGAAGATGAACGGTGCTTCGATGGCGTTTCGGCCGGCATAGCGCGATGTGGGGTTTGGCTCGGTCTTCGATGTGTCGCGCAGGGCCACACGGCGTGCGATGGTCTTGGGGGCGGTGGCTAAGTGCATGGTGTGGTCAAGTCGTGCCATCTGTATGCCGTCCCAGAATGAGCCCCAGGTCATCCAGGGCGTACCCGCCTCATCGACGATGAAGTTCGGGTCGATGGCGTTCCACTGGTCGCGCTTTTCACGTGAGCAGACGATAGGGCCACAGTCGCGCCACGGGCCGCTGAGTTTTTCGCTGGCCATGAGTCCGATGGCCGACGTGTTCTTACCGAACGTCGAGCACGAGTAGGCCAGCCACCACAGCCCGTCCTTGCGGATAATGTCGGGTGCCCATACGTGATTGCGGAACCCTGGCACACTGTCGCGGGTCCACTGCGGAATGTCCCTGATGAAGGCTGTGGGCTGCACCGTCCATGTCTTGCGGTCGTCCGATGTGGCCCAACTGATGCCCATGCCTGTGGCCAGCAGGTAATACTTGCCATCCTCAAAGGCCATCACAGGGTCGTGGGCCATTACGGTATCGGTCTTGAATGCCTCGCGGCGGTGGCGGGGCTGGGCGGCGACGGTGGCATGAATTGCCACCGCACATAATGCGGTTGTTAGTAGTTTTTTGTTCATATAGTTTTTACGGATTTAGTATAAGAGAAGTAGTCCGGCGAAAGCAGCGTAGCAGATCATACGGATGGGGTTGATCTTCAGGTAGCCTGTGCCGAAGGCAGTGGCGGCGAACAGCAGACAACTGATGCAAAACTGCCAGGTGTTGGCGGTGGGTGTAGAAAAATTCTCGGCATTGCAGAGCAGCAGCGTGGCTGCGGCCAACAGGCCAACGACAGCAGGGCGCAGACCTGCAAAGATGGAGCGCACAGGATGCGTGTTCATGTAACGCATGAACAGCTTGCTGATGAGCACCATGAGGATGAGCGACGGCAGCACCAAGGCCACTGTAGCTGTGGCCGAGCCGAGCATCGCCATCGCTTCGCCGTAGCCGGCGTTGTGGATAGCCGTATAGCCGCAGTAGGTGGCTGAGTTGATGCCGATGGGACCTGGGGTCATCTGCGAGATGGCCACGATGTCGGTGAACTCGGCTGTGGATAGCCAGTGGGCACGCTCTACCGTCTCATGCTGTATGAGCGACAGCATGCCGTAGCCGCCGCCAAAGCCAAAGAGCCCGATCTTGAAGAATGTGATGAAGAGGTCGAGGAATATCATGACTCCGTGGGTTTGATGTACATGCCGTAGAGGTATCCCGCGATGCCGGCAATCAGTATAATATAAATAGGTGAGACGCCGAGGAGCCAGATAGCCAGTGCGCAGACAACGGGAATCCAGCAGTTGGTCCAGCCAATCTTTGCCCGCTGTGCCATGCGGAATGTCGGTACGGCGATGAGGGCAACGACAGCGGGGCGTATGCCGCGGAACATGGCTGCCACGATGCGGTTATCCTCAAACTGCTTGAAGAAGATGGCGATAGCCAGAATAATGAGGAAAGAGGGTAGGGCAGTGCCGAATGCGGTGGTTATGGCTCCGCGTACTTTCCGTAACTTGTAGCCAATAAAGACCGCAATGTTAATGGCAAAGACACCGGGGCAACTCTGTGCAATGGCAATCAGGTCGATCAGTTCCTCCTTAGTTACCCATTTGTGGCGATTCACCACCTCCTCCTCTATCAAAGGAATCATGGCATATCCACCTCCGAGAGTGAACAGGCCGATGCGGAAGAAAGTGGTGAAAAGCCCACCCAAGCCCTCCCAAAGGGAGGGATGTTTGGTTACATGTTCTGATTGTAGTTTCTGCATGACATTTACTATCTAAACATCCCCTCCTTGCGAAAGACTACGGGTAGGCGAGCCTCTCTGGGGAATGGGGCTTGGAGAGGCTTTTAGTCGTGTTCCTCAATCCACTTGCGGGCATTTACAAATGCTTCAATCCATGGAGTCACCTCGTCGTTCCGATGGTCAGCGGGATACCACGCATTCTGCCACGGGAAGATGGCGCGCTCCAAATGTGGCATCATACACAGGTGGCGACCGTCGGCAGAGCAGATTCCTGCAACGTCATAGTCGGAGCCGTTGGGATTGGCGGGATAGCCGTGGTAGTTATACTTGGCCACAATGTTATATGCACTTTCTGCTTCAGGCAAAGAGAATTTTCCTTCGCCGTGAGCCACCCACAGGCCGAGCTTTGAACCGCTGAGTGAGCCGAACATAACGCTGTTGTTCTGTGGAATCTGCAGTGTGATGAACTCGCTCTCAAACTTATGCGAGTCGTTGTGCAGCATTTTGGCTTTATTCATTGTTCTTTGTTCTTTATTCATTAGAGGCGTAGCCTCGCAGAGTCCCAGCTCCACCATCAGCTGACAGCCGTTGCAGATACCGAGTGAGAGGGTGTCCTTGCGGGCGTAGAACTTATCCAGCGCCTCTTTGGCTTTCGGGTTGAAGAGGAAGGCACCTGCCCAGCCCTTGGCCGAGCCGAGAACGTCGCTGTTGGAGAAACCGCCGCAGAAGACGATGAGGTTGATGTCCTCCAAGGTCTCGCGACCAGAAATCAGGTCGGTCATCATCACGTCCTTCACGTCGAAGCCGGCCAGATACATTGAGTAGGCCATCTCGCGCTCACCATTGGTGCCTTTCTCGCGGATGATGGCGGCCTTGATGCCTGTCGGCTCGCGACGGTCGGCGCTGATACCATATTGTGACAGCTTGCCAGTGAAGTTCTTCGGGAACTTCATCTCCAAGGGCTGCTGCTTGTAGTTCTCAAAACGCTCGGCGGCCTTGCCGTTGAACGATTGCTTACGGTCCAGCAGGTACGAAGTCTTATACCATACATCGCGCAGGTGGTCAATGTCGATAATAATAGAACTAGTCTGACTAGTCGTACTAGACTGACTAGGATAAACAACCACAATTTCGCGGCTGTCCTCCACGGGATAGCCAATCTTGGCATAGCCAATCCCCTGCTCCTCCATAAACTCCTTGAACTCCTGCTTATGTTCATCACTCACTTCGATGACCACGCCGGGGTTCTCTGCAAACAGAGTCTTAACAATGTCTCCATCTTGGCAAAGGTCGTGCAGGTTAATGTGCATACCGCCTTTTGTGTTGGAGAAGCACATCTCCAACAGTGTCGTAATCAAACCACCCGCCGAAATGTCGTGACCAGCCAAAATCCAACCGCGCTGTATCATCTCCTGTACGGCGTTGAAGGCATCTGCAAAATACTCGGCGTTCTTTACCGTGGGAACGTCGTCGCCAACCTTGCCTAACGACTGTGCAAAGGCCGAGCCGCCAAGCCGTTGTTCGTCGAATGAGAAATCGATATGGTAGATGCTGGCGTTCTTGTCGTTCACCAAGACGGGGCTGACCACTTTCTTGATGTCGCTGACCTCACCGCCTGCCGAGACGATGACCGTTCCCGGTGATATGATTTTCTCGCCGTTGGGGTACTGCTGACTCAGCGACAGAGAGTCCTTACCCGTAGGCACGTTGATATGCAGGTCGCAGCAGAAGTCCGACAGTGCTTTCACGGCACTGTACAGACGGGCATCCTCACCCTCCTGACTGCGGCAGGGCCACATCCAGTTGGCGCTGAGGCTGATGCTGTCAAGACCTTCGCTCAACGGTGCCCAGACGATATTCGTCAGTGCCTCGGCCACCGAGAGCACACTGCCAGCCTCTGGCGATGCCAGACCAGCCTGCGGGGCATGGCCTAAGGCGGTGGCGATACCCTTGACACCGCGATAGTCCAAAGCCACCACGCCGCAGTCGCTCAGCGGCAGCTGAATTTCGCCCTGGCACTGCTGGCGGGCAATCTTTCCCGTCACGGAGCGGTCCACCTTGTTGGTCAGCCAGTCTTTGCAGGCAACGGCCTCCAACTGGAGCACACGCTCTAGATAATCAAGAATATCTATACTGTCTTGGCTATACGTTACGTTGTCGTAGTGCCGCTCCACGGTCGTGTCGCGCATAATGGTCTTCGGCGAGTGGCCGAACATCTGAGCAACGTCGAGGTCGAAAGGCTTCACGCCGTCACCCTGCTTGAACGAGAAGTGGGCGTCGCCCGTGGTTTCGCCGACCACATACAGTGGGGCACGCTCACGCTCGGCAATCTTCCTGACGTGTTCAATATGCTTTTCATCGATGAGCAAGCCCATACGCTCCTGACTCTCGTTGGCAATGATCTCCTTCGACGAAAGCGTCTGGTCGCCGATAGGCAGCTTTGTCATGTCAATCTCGCCGCCGCATTCCTCGACCAGTTCCGACAGACAGTTCAGGTGACCGGCTGAGCCGTGGTCGTGGATACTGACAACGGGGTTCACGTCCTCCTCGCAGAGGGCACGCACCAGGTTATAGGCGCGCTTCTGCATCTCGGGATTAGCACGCTGTACGGCGTTCAGCTCGATGCCGTTCGAGTAACGCCCCGTATCCACTGACGACACCGAACCGCCACCAAGTCCGATGCGGTAGTTGTCACCACCGACAACCACCACCTTGTTGCCCTTCTGCGGCTCCTTCTTCAGACAGTCGCGCTTCGTACCATATCCCACGCCGCCAGCCAGCATAATCACCTTGTCGTAGGCGTATTTCTCCTGACCTTCCTGATGCTCGAAGGTCAGCACAGAACCGCAAATCAGAGGCTGACCGAACTTGTTGCCGAAGTCGGAGGCACCGTTTGATGCTTTTGTCAGAATCTGTTGCGGTGTCTGGTACAGCCACTGGCGAACAGGCAAAATATCTTCCCAATCGCGGGCTGCGCCATTGTCATCGTGCAGACGAGGATAGGCCGTCATATAAACCGCTGTACCGGCAATCGGCCATGAACCGACGCCACCACCCATACGGTCGCGGATCTCACCGCCAGTACCCGTAGCAGCACCGTTGAAAGGCTCCACGGTGGTGGGGAAGTTGTGCGTCTCGGCCTTCAGTGAGATGACACTCTCGATGTCCTTCACCTGGAAATAGTCGCTCGTGCTCTGGTCCTTCGGCGCAAACTGCTCAATGATGGGACCCTGTGCAAAGGCAACGTTGTCTTTATATGCCGACAGAATCTTGTTGGGGTTCTCCTGCGTGGTCTTCTTAATCATGGCAAACAACGATGACTCCATCTCTTTGCCGTCGATGATGAAGGTACCGCCGAAGATCTTGTGACGGCAGTGCTCAGAGTTAATCTGTGCAAAGCCGAAGATTTCGCTGTCCGTCAGTGGACGGCCGTTCTGCTTTTCCAGTCCGTGCAGGTACTCTATCTCCTCGGGTGAGAGTGCCAAGCCTTCCTGCTCGTTGTACTCCTCTAAGTTTTCCACGTGCTTGATAGGCTCGGGCTTGATGTTAATGGTAAAAATGCTCTGGTCTATACCCTTGTACATACGCTGGAGCATCGGGTCGTGTTCTGCATCCTCGCTGCTGACGGGGTAGTACTCCTCAATGCGCTTGATGCCCGTGATGCCCATATTCTGGGTGATTTCCACCGCATTGGTTGACCAAGGCGTAACCATCTCACGGCGTGGACCTACAAAGTAGCCGTCCATCTTTTCAACATCCTGCAGCTCGGCTTCGCCGTAGAGCCAGCAGAGTTCTTTGATTTCGTCCTGCGTGAGCTGACGGCTGGTTTCAGTCGCAATCACGCTCTTCTGTGGGGTTTTGAAAAAGAGAATCATACTATAATTTATTACTGTTCTTTCTATCTGGTTTCTATCAGCCGCAGGGCATGTGCTGCCCACGGTTTCTGTTTGTTGTCTTGCACTTTCTTAAGCGAAGCCGTCAATGCTTTTCGGGCTTGGATGTCAGGGTTGCAGGCACGGCTGACGAAGTCAAACTCCTCGCGTGCCAAGTCGTCTTTAAGCAGCTGCCGTTGACGGTTGAGAATATCTTTACACTCCATAGGATGTGTGATGGCTAACCGGTAAGCTAATTCCATATAGTCGTGTTCGTCGAAGCTCGGGTCGCTCTGCGACTGCCAGATGTTGTACAATTGACTCAATACCTCTGGCGCACTTGCGCAGGTGGCCATCTTGCGGATAATAGCCTGGCGACAGTCAGTCCGCTTGTTTTCTGGCAGCAAGTCCATAATACATTGTTCCAAAGTATAACGCTCTGACTGGACGCTGCGATCCATGGCAATCTTCATCATGTGGTCGATGGCTGTTCGCATAATCAGTGGATTCTTCTCTTTCGTCATGTCGCGGTACAACTCGCCGAAGTAACTGGGTGGCACATGTCCTGACAGGTAGTTGTCGAATACGGTATTTATCAGGGCATAGCGGTTCAAATCGTCTCGGGTGACTATGATTCTCAAGGGCAGGCTTCTCATATACGATTCGTCCATGGTGAAGTGTCCGTAGCCACGCCCGTCGTAGTTGGGAATAATAGTATTTGGCTGTTTGTTCAGTTTGATGCTTACGATAGGCTGTAGCATGTTTACAGAAACTGTGCGGCTGCGATCGAAGTCATAGATAAGGCGTACCTCGAATTTCTGGGGCAAGAAGCCGCTTCCGCCGTTAGGATTTTTCTGGGTAAAGAGGAGCTGGCCATCCTGGTAAGTGGTATGGATGGTGGGTAAGCCTTTCTGTCTAACCCATGTGTCACCGAACTGGTTCATGCCGCTATTGGGAACTTTTTCGTTCAGGATGGTGATGAAGTCGTTCCAGGAGGCGACACTGTAATAGTATTTCTTTAGGAAAACTTGCAAAGCTGTCTGTAACTGTTCCTCACCGGCAATCTCCTCTATGAAACGCATCATCACTGCTCCTTTGTCACTAATAATCGGATCTTTTAGATAGAAATTGTGGTCAGTACCCTGGCGTTGCTGGGCTATCGGGTATGCGTCCTTGCTGTCGTCTATCGCCATTGCCCGCGCTTGACAGGTCGTCAGGAATTCCATCTCGTAGTTTGACTTCGAATGTAGCTTTTGGGTCATCTTAGCCGTCAGGAAGTTGGTAAGAACCTCTTTGTACCATGTTTCACTTGAATTGCACGGCGCTACCATGTTGCCAAACCACAGATGGGCTATCTCATGGCTGATCAACTCTCTTCTTCGTAGTTTTTCCTCTTGGGTGGAACGGGCGCTGGTGAAGATGTCATGACCGTTCAGGCTGATGGCACTGGCATACCCAATGGTGCTCGACAGGGAAGGGGGAAGAATGAGTATGCCGCAATCATCGAACGGGTAGGGCATTCCTGTGTAGTCTTCCATCCATTTGACTGCATGGGCGGCTTCCTCGAGGATGGCTGGTAGCTGGCTTTCATCCGCAATGTCTTGTCTGCGGTAGAGCGCACGCATCGTGTGACCTTGCCGTTGCAGGCGCTGCTCTTCAAACTTCCCTGCGATGAATGAATACAGGTCCGTGGAAATGGGGTTGCTGCTTTGGTTTGTCATAGCCGCCCAACCCGTCGGCAGATTAAGATGGGTTATGAATGTCGCGTTTATGCCGGGCTGGTCGAAACAAGGGAAACACGAACTGGCTTTCCCTTGGGTGAAACGGGTGTATAGGTATTCGCCTCCACGTGTCAAGGCATCATCCTTGCTCTCGAAGCTGATGGCTAACCTGTTGGGACCTGGCTTTATGTATTTCATCGGGATGGTGATACGACCATTCCTCTGGAGAATCTTCCGCTTTTTGTCGTTGACAAGAAAAGTGCCGGTTAAGCGCCCTTGGAAGTCCAGGGTGACATCCGCCTTTACGGGGGCGAAAAAAGACACGACAGCCATTCCTGTCATCTTCTCAGTGGAAGTGGAGGGTACGTAGAATGTCAGGTCATAACATACATTTGAGACAATGGTAGTCCGCACCTCAGCCGCTTTTTCTGGAACGGCGTGCCTGCGTTTCTGTGCGTGACAGATGCTTCCTGTCAGACAGAATAACATGATGAGTAGTGTACAAATACTTTTCATTGTCGGATAATTTGCCTGCAAAGGTACGAAAAATCATTGATATGCTTACCCCGCCTACCGTTAGTGGAGGTTAAATAAACATAAAGAAATGAACAAAACTTCGCATTTGTCCGTTCAATGACTAAATTTGCAGTCGTAAAACCGTGCTTTGTGCACAAAAAAGTATCACTTAAATTAAAATAGGTATATGAAAAAGAATGTTTTGATGATGACCGTTGTTGCTGGTCTCTTGTTGACCAGTTGCGCGAGTAAGAAGGACCTGGTGAATTGCCAGACCGAAAACAAATCACTGACGGCCAACTTGCAGGCCACCAAAGAAGATCTGGCTGCTAAGAATGCCCGTGTGACCAGTTTGGAAGAGCAACTCGAGGCTCAGAAGAAAGCTTTGGCTGAACAGAAGAAGGCTTATGCTGCCTTACAGAAAACACTTGACAAGAGTCTCACCAATGCCTCGCAGAACAATATCTCTATTGAGAAACTGGTGGATCAGATCAATGAGTCTAACCAGTATATCCGCCATCTTGTCGAGGTGAAGTCTAAGAGCGACTCTCTTAATCTGGTGCTCCAGAACAATCTCACCCGCTCGCTTTCTAAAGAGGAATTGAAGGAGGTTGATGTTCAGGTTCTCAAAGGTGTTGTCTATATCTCGTTGGCTGACAATATGCTCTACAAGAGCGGCTCTTACGAGATTAACAGCCGGGCCTCGGAAACTCTCTCGAAGATTGCTAAGATTATCAAGGACTATAAGGATTATGATGTGCTCATTGAGGGTAACACAGACAATGTACCCATTACGCGTGAGAATATCCGTAACAACTGGGATCTCTCTTGTCTCCGTGCATCGTCTGTCGTGCAGGCTTTGCAGAACCAGTATGGCGTCGATCCGAAACGTTTGACCGCCGGTGGACGCGGTGAGTACAATCCTTTGGCTGATAATGATACCGAGGTGGGCAAGCAGCGCAATCGCCGCACCCAGATTATTGTCACACCGAAGCTCGATGAGTTCATGGATCTCATAGGTCAGGCACCGCAGGAATAGCATAATCTATATATTATAATAAGGTGTAATGGGACATTCTCTTGATTGATGTCAAGAGGATGTCTTTTTTTATTAAAAAATGATAATTTCCTATCGAAAAATTTGGAGCGTAACAAAAATAGTTGTACCTTTGCACCCGCTTTCAGAACGAAGGCTATAAGAAAGAGTTCTTTGAAAGATTTCCATAAACAGACAAGTAGTACAAGAAGCG
>CAMHNI010000022.1 GCA_946186505.1 uncultured Prevotellaceae bacterium
GATGTTGTTAACGAGTGCAAATATAATAATTAATATTGAATATACAATGAAAACATTAATACGAAATACTATTTTTGCTCTGACGGCATTAGCTGTTAGTGCTAATGCTCAGACACTGTCTGTGCAATCAATAGAAGCAGAGGCAGGGTCGCAGGCTAATGTCGTTGTGAGTATCGGCGGCGTTGAGGCAAACACCACTGCCTTGCAGTTTAATTTGGCAATGCCAGACGGCGTAACACTCAATGAGACAGGAATCTCTACAGGAACAGCAGCAAGCAACCACGGTTATGAAGTGCGCAGTCTGGATAGTGGCGAACGCCTTATCGTGATATTCGACATGAATTTAGGAAGCATTCAGAACGGAGAGTTACTCATTCTTCCCGTTACTATTGGAACTACTGAAGGAACATTCAGCGGGTCTCTAAGTACAGTACGCTTTTCTGATACGGATGCTGTTAGCAAGGAAGGAGACGGAACTTCGTTCACTATTACGGCGAAACGACCCGAGCAACCTGTTACCATTACAGCCAACAACTTGACAATGGTCTATGGTGAAGAAGTTCCGGAGCTGACCTACAAGACAGAGGGAGCTACTCTTGAAGGAACTCCGAGCCTTACAACCACGGCAACTAAAACTTCAGCTGTTGGCACCTATCCCATCAACGTGGGCATAGGTAGCGTGACGAACACCAAGACAACCTACGTTGCCGGAACGCTGACCATCACTAAGGCTCCGCTTACCGTTACCGCCAAGAGCTATACCATAAAGCAGGGCGATGCCCTGCCAACGTTTGAGGCAGAGTATAGCGGCTTCAAGAACAATGAAACTGCTAGCGTACTGAGCACACAGCCAACTGTCAGGACTACGGCCACATCAGCAAGCGAGCCAGGAACATACGACATCATAGTCAGCGGTGCTGCTGCAAACAATTATGACATCTCGTACGTTAAGGGAACACTGACGATTATTGCCATCGATGTGGAACCAGTTACTGAGAAGACAAACTCATTCAGTGAGTCTATCAACGCCGATACGGATTTGTCGAATACTGTTATCGACAACACTTATTACACGCTGAATAGCGCAAATGGTGACGGATATGATACTGCAGAACAGGCGATCGTATTGAATTCAACGACTACAGAAAGTCAGATGAAGAGTATCGTGAATGCAGAGATAGGAGATGCTGCCATACGACAAAACTATAAAGGCATCATTTTCGAGGTGGCAGCAGGCAGTGGTACCATTACTATAGACGCAAAGACGAACGGCACTCATGTGCTGAATGTCCAGATAGGAAAAGCCAAGCCCAGCCAAATTACACGCTCTACACGCGGCACAGCGGATGTGACATACAGCGTCACCGTACCAACCTACATCTACCTATATGCCTCCACCGCATCAACTAATGCGGTTCAGACGCGTGCAATTAGTGCCAACAGCGTATTGCTATATAGCTATAAGGTTACGCCCGGCACTACGGGGATAAAAAACGTAAGCATGGACAATCCCGTTGATGTTTACGATATGCGAGGCATCCTAGTCCGCACAAAGGTGACAACACTAAACGGTCTTGCGAAAGGCATTTACATTGTGAATGGACGTAAGGTCATTGTGGAATAATGACATCGTGAAGCAAAAAACATAAGAGAGGTCTGCATCGGGATTTGATGCAGGCCTCTTTTTGTAGGTGATTTCTGTTTATTCAGAATGCTTACGATTGGTTGACTCAAATTCCGGTTTACCTACATTATCCGTCGCAACATATTATGATGCAGGGCGTTACCCCCATGTAGGTTACCTACATCAACCTACATTCACCTACACCGACCTTCATCCACCTACACCGAATTGAAAAAATCACTTATTTTTGGCTCATCTCTTTGTGTTCCCGTTCTCCTGCATCAAGAATTTTCGAATCTTTTCTTTGCTTGGCAACTGTAACTCATATCGGGCAACAAATAGTTGGGGGTCTGTAAATGGAGTAAGATATTCCACCATTTCCTGCCCATACTCTGTACATAGGAGCAGGCCTACAGGTGGATTGTCATCGGGTTGCATATAGTGCTTGCGATAATACTCAATGTACATATTGAGTTGTGCAACATCTGCATAGTCCAGCCTATGGGCTTTGAGTTCCACGATGCAATGGCATTTCAAAATGCGATGATAGAACACCAAATCTGCCTTGTAATAACGGTCGTCTATCAATAACTTCTTCTGCTCTTCTTCAAGGCAGAAACCCATGCCCAATTCCATGATGAAATCTTTCAGATGGCTTACGATTGCTGCTTCCAAATCATTCTCATCTATTGCATCTTTGGAAGAAAGCCCCAGGAATTCAAAGTAATAAGGGGATTTGACATCCTGCTCAAAGGTTGGTCGCTCAGCTGTTCCGTTTATCTTTTTACTGAGCAATTCAGGCTTCTTACTCCACCCACTACGGGCATAGTAGTTGGTGTCTATCTGTCGCTGTAATTCTCTTACGCTCCAAGGTCCACGCATTGCCTCAATAGCATAAAATGCTCGCTGCATGGGATCTTCGACATGGAGAAGTTGAACAATATGTGTGAAAGAAAGTCGGTCGAATAAAGCCTGTGGAACAGTTTTTACACTCCCATCAGACAAACTCATGGCAAAGCCATCAGGAGAAATCCCAGTAACAATCAATGATTCTTGTGCCCTTGCAGATTTAGCAGTCAGCGACTGCTGTTTTCCTTCGTCTTGTAATTCAGCAATCAGTGACTGCTGAATCTGTGGAGGAAGAAATGCTATTGGGGAGGACTCCACCGTTTCCCCACCAAAGCGTTCGAAAAGGTAGTTGGCTATAACGGAGCGTAATTCTGGATAAAGTATGTAAAACAAACGGTAACTGCGTAAGTTGGTAGCACTATAACTTTTACCGCCTAAGCGTTTTGAAAGTTTCTGAAGAAGACCTTCACCATATTTGGCCCTGTCTTTTCCATGCTGCTCATATTCTACTATATAATAGCCCGTCAACCATGCTTTTGTTGTTATATTACGATTGATGACAACACGGGCATCTTGTTGTAATGCGTCACCTATACTCTTTATCTGAGAAACTAACGTCTCGAAGTTTTCTGAAAAATGATTTGCCGAGTGCTTGATAATGTCTGCCATACGTTTAATCCTTTCCTGTAATAAGTTCCCGTTTATCAATGTCAAGTAACGTTGCTATCTTGTCTAATGTATATAGGTCTGGCTGAGACACATTGGTACACCACTTGCTCACAGTAGCAGGGTTCTTGCCCAATTCTTCTGCGAGCCACTTAGCCGTTCGCTTCTTTTCAACGAGTACAACTTTGATACGATTCAAATCTTTCATTTGCAAATCTCTTTAATTTGAACGCAAAGATACACAAAATAATCGACAACATAAGAACATTAATTCAAAAATGGCACTAACGAATGTGTTTTTGAGATTATTAAGAGATTTTGTGTCTTGTATACTTAAAAAGAACGTAACCAGCCAAGGTTATTCCTTGCAAGCATAACTTACTATACAAAATCTGCACACTTCCTTCATTTTTATGGTTTACAAAAGTTAAATACGCTAATTCTTCATCATTTCCCCCAACTACAGAATCTCCGTAATCCCCTTTCTACCGTTTTAATCAAAACATATTGGTACACAGCGTGTTGCAAATACCAAGGTTGTAGTGGTTTAACTGACATGTATTGTTATGCAAGCGGTGTCCCTGATACCCAATGGGATGTGTTCAGAAGCTCCAACATCGCCAACGCCACCCTACATGTACCTGCCGCCTCCGTCGCAGCCTATCAATCAACGGCGCCTTGGAGTGGGTTCAAGGAAGTGGTGGCGATTGAGGACGAGGTGACGAGTCATGAGTTGTCGTTCACAATCTTGGCTGATACGCTTGAGTCATACGCAGTGCAGGACGCTGTGGATGGTGTGAACCCAATAGCTGCCTATAATGCAGAGATGGAGGGTGCTCAGAATTCCGACCGATTCTTCAACCGTCCTGCCTACGATGCCAATTCGCCTGAAGCTCAGTCGTACCGCGTGGCCTATACCTGGCGAGACAACAATCCCGCCATCAGAGGAGCTGGCGACAACAATATCAATGCCTTGATTCCGGGGAGTAGTAACCTCAAGGTAGAAGATTTCTTCGACTTCTGCTATTCTGCCAATGCAGATGCAACAGCCGAGGCCAACGACTGGGTAAAGTTCAATGAGAAAGACAAGGACGGTTTCTTGGTTCCGAACATAAACACCCAGAGCATGCGTGCCGCCATCAGATCAGGCGTGGCAAACCGCTTGATTGATGGTGCCACCTATAAAGTAACGATGACTATGCAACGACAGGATGGCGAGAATGTGTGGACAATGGTCAATAGCTACGACATCGATATCACCAAGGTGATGCCGACCGCTATGCCTGCGGAGTTCGGTTTCAGGCCCCTCCAACTTGATAATGGTGTATGGCCGTTTTATCTCCGTCCGTATGCTGGCGTTGAGTATGGCGAAACGGCTACCGACAGTCCATGGAAGATTTCTTGGGATGATAGCGATAGACAGGCTCCTGCTGAACATAATTGCCGCTGGGGAGTGGACGTTCGTCCTTTCGACTTCAAAGAGCTGTTCACAGGAATGATTCTGCCAGAGGAATACAATATAGACAAGAACTACTATTTTGTGTTCAAGGAGTCCGGCGATTTTGCTGCTGCCGATGTTGATGCTACCGAAGCTTCCGATGGGCAATATAAGGACGCTGATGCCATTGCGGTTTACACAGAGGACGTTGATGGTGGCTGTTACCAATTGCCTAAGATTCACTGGAGCCATGTAGGCGAGTCGAAGAATGTAGAGGCAGGTTACATCTATCGGGGCATCTCCGCTAAGCTTGACGTTACGGGCGAGGAGTTTCTTGCTCCTCAGAACGGGCAGACCAACAGTAAGGTACTCAATGTTAAGAATCAAGACTACGTCATAGCGCCTGTTCCTGTTATGGCAGGTTCCAAACAGGTTGTAGCTTCCTTCAGTTGTGCTTTCGATGCCGCAGTGGTTATGGCTGCCGATGCTACAGAGAATGCTTTTGCGTACAATGCGGATGTTTTTGTCAATGCAACTGATGCGACGTTCAAACTCAAAAATATAGCGTGGTATGCTTCGGGCAATTATCAAGCCTACTTCAATACGCAGTTCCCAGCCTCATGGACGGATGCTGAAGGAGGTGTAGGCACCCTGGCTGACGTGATTGCCGATTCGTACTTCTGGGTTGATATGACTTCGCTGAAATGCAACGTCGCTTCACCTGACGGATTCAATTATCAAGACTTTTATTATAACCCTTATTTCGCAAAAAGTGACGGTACTAAGGCTAACACCTTCAACGAGATTGTAAATATCGTAATGAGTCGTAGGGCTGCCCCAGAGAGGATATGGGACTTCAATTCCGACGTTGAAGGTACGTTCACTTTCAACATCTACGACATCTGGTTCCATCGCAGAACGGTGACTGTGAGCTTCAAGATCAAGAAGCCTGTTAGCTCCGATGGGGAGACCGACGAGCTACAGCGTTATCTAAACTCCTTGACCGACACAGAGGACGAACTGACGGCTAACGTCTATAAGCGGACGTTCCGTAATGGCGACTGGCAGGCGTTGTACATCCCCTTTGAGATGGACTACAGCGACTGGTCTGACAAGTTTGAGGTGGCCCGCGTCAGTGGGTTCCGTATGACAACAGGTGAAGGACTCCCTGCAGGACTTGAGGGTGGTGTCTTGGAGGCTACGATGGTGGAGAGTGGCAAGGTGGAGGCCAACTACCCTTACCTGATTCGGGCAAAGTCGAAGTACGGTGCTACGCTGACAGTGAACGTGACGGGCGATGTGAACAAGACAAGTGGTACAACCTCATTTGCTTCCGCTGCTATCATAGGAAATTATGAGAAGTTGTATAAGATGAATACCTTTAAACGTTATCGGCTGCAAGGAGGTGCGCTGTCCATTCCTAATAGCGACAATGAGATGTTACCACCATTCCGCTGGTATGCTCGAGGGCCGGAGAACCAAGCATCGCGCTTAACCATAGAAGTCAATGGTGTAGCAACAGACATTACCAGTAGTCAGGCCACGACAGATGACCGCAGCCTGCGGGTCTATAACCTGTCAGGCAACCGGATTGGTGTCATGCGAAGTGAGGAACTGAACTTGCTGCCCAAGGGGGTGTATATTATCAACGGCAGAAAATATACGGTAAAGTGAAAGAAATAATAACCAATAAAAATAATGATGTATGAATAAACACAGACAACTGAAAAGGCTGGCGTTGGCGGTGCTGCTGCTGACAGGCCTTGCCCAGCAGGCCGGCGCCCAGGAGGTGGACGCCCTGCAGGCGTACCTCGACCAGATAGCCGAGGAACAGGCGGCACAGCCGTCACGCAGTCCGGTGCGCAAAAAGGAGTCGGTGACCATTCCTGTGGGTCTGCCAGAAGTAGATCTGTCTCAGTTTGCCGACTACCAGGCACGGACAAAGGAGCTGACCGTCAAGGCCAGCGTGAAGTTTACCAACGGAACCATTTCGGCGACAGAGGGTTATGCAGGCGGCACATGCCTGCTGAAAGTCTATGGCGGTGCGACGGTGGTGCTCGACAAGACTGCCTCTGTCACGGCATCTGCCACTACGAGTACTGCCTGTAAGGCTGCAGTAGGCATCTATGAGGGCAGCACGTTCTGTCAGAGTGGTAGCGTTACCGGCACGGATGATGGAACGGGCACTGCCATCTATTTAGATACCGACAAGGACACCTACAGCTATGTGTCGGGATGGATTACAGGTACCATCAGCAATCCCAATGGCGGCACCCTGTCAGGACGGGACAGCGCGTCAGATTACGACTGGTCGGTCGGTGCGGGCGGTGATTTCGCCAGCATCAATGCTGCCATGAGTGACAGCCGCGTGAAGGACGGTGACGTGCTGCAGGTGCTGAAAGGAACGAAACTCTCTGCCGCGCAAAACGTGACCAAGGCGGTGACCATTCTGGGTAATGGTTATAAGAGCCAATATGACGGCTACTGTCCGACGTTGTATATCGATCAAGAAAACGTAACGGTGAAAAGCCTATATGCAGGAAACATATATATAAAAAATGATAATGCGGTGATAGAACGGTGCCGTATCTCCAATGTCAGTGCTGTCAGTGACTATGGACCAGAGGACATCACGATACGCGGATGCCAGATAATCTTCAGTATCAGTGGCGACCAGTCTTACTATCTGAGCGGATGGAATATCAGTAATAATATCATTGGCGGTGAACCGGAAATACTTCAATTATATAAAGGATATAATCTTGGCTTAATACCGATTAGTCGTGATATGGGTGTTATAAGATACTTAGATGGAGCCACTATTGACCATAATATAATCGTCTATACAGAAAAGCCGCAAAATATTACAGGAAGTCGTCTGACGCGTGCTGCTTATAATCCTTTCCCTCTGACAGAACCATCGTTCACCAATAATATTATTATAGAGGACCCATTTTACTCTTCGGAATTCACAGGAAACATCCTGAGTTCAGTAGCAGCTGAAGCCACGAAATTTGAGTATAACATACACTCTGACACCAGCAATTCAGGCAACTGGCCAACTAACAAGGCGGGGTATGGAGATAGTGATGACGTGCTGTTTGCATGTACCGGAGGCAGGGCTGATACCTATTATCAGTTAGCCGAGAACTCTCCCGCCAAGGGCTATGCCAACGATGGGGGCGACTGCGGCCCGTGGTCGGGCAGCTTCCCCTACATACAGTATGGCATTGACACGACGAATCCCGGTGGTGGTGACAATCCCGGACCGGGCGGTGACGAGTGGCAGGTGGAGCCTAACGACCTGCTCGCCCTGAAGAATATCTACCAGGCATTTGGCGGTGACAACTGGACAACGAAGTGGAGCTTTGCAAATAACGGTCATAAGAAGGAAGATTTCCCCGGCGTGACCATCACTGACGAAGGACGCGTGACGGCCATCAACCTGGAGAACAACGGACTGGTGGGCGAGTGCTTCCTTGTGAGCAGCCCGCAGCTGTCGGAACTGACGACACTCAACATGAAGCGCAACCAGATAACTGGTGACCTGGGACTTCTGGTGAATGAGCTGGCAAACCTGAAGAACCTCGACGTGAGCTACAACCGTCTGACAACGCTCGACGGTAAGACAGCCTTTGCCGAGGGCTTCTCGTCAACGATCAACACGCGTTACCAGAACCGGGAATACACGACGAGCAGTCCCACGACCGCCGGTTTTACGGCAAATGTGGCAACTATGGAAGCCCCGGTATATACGATTGGTGCCAAGATGGACCTGACGCTACCCACGCTCTATACCTATAACTTCAAGTCTCAAGACCATAACCTCAGCCCAACTTTGCATGTGCGGAAGCTGACATCGCCTGCGTCAGTCTTTGCAACGCTGAACAGTCATGGTTCAGGATATGGCTTCTCGTTCAGTGGAGTTTATAGTGAGCAGCAGGATCTGCGTGTGGCAGCCGTTGATGAGGTCGGAGGCTATGACCGCTACTCGGCCTATGCGGTGATACTGCGCTATGTGGAGGGTGATGCCGACATGACGGGCGTGACCAACGTGCAGGATGTGCAATATACGCTGAACTACATCCTTGCCCCCTCGACGCTGAGCTACTTCAACTACTCGGCGGCCAACACCTATACCGACGATAAGGTGAACGTGCAGGACATCGTCCAGACGGTGAACATCATCCTGGGCCGTCCCCGCACGCCCGACTACCTGACACCCTCGGCACGCGGATTAGAGGATGAGGAAGAAACGGCAGCAGATGGCTACGTCTATACACGACAGGGACGTATCATGATAGAGGCTGACAAGGACGTGTCGGCTATTGACATTGACTTGGAGGGTGTCGGTACGGACGAGGTAGCCCTGCTGCTGAACCAGCGCGACTACCAGATGATTGGCTGCGATACGGAGTGGGGCTCCCGATATGTCATCTTCTCGCCTACGGGCAAGTCGATACCTGTCGGTGAGGCTACTGCTGTGTTACGCTTGGCAGGTGCCGGGACACCGGTTGCAGTGGAATGTGCCGACCCGCAGGCCCAGCCTGTGATGTTAGCCGTGGGCATTACCCCGACGGGTATCAGTGAGACTGTGAGAAAGGACGATGCCGACAGCGAGCGCTACTATAATCTTGGCGGACAGCGTGTGATCCAGCCGTCGAAGGGAATCTACATCAATGGCGGACGCAAGATGATTGTGAAATAAACACCTGAAAGCAGTATGGAAACAATTATAATGAAAACAATGACGACTATGAAGAATCAGTATATATATAATAAGATTAAAGGGCTGCTGATGCTCATGGTGCTGCTGACGGTCGGCATGGGTGTGAATGCCCAGACAACTACGAACAATCTGGTGATAAACGACTTCGAGGGTGGCGTGGGCAAGACTGTCAGTGTGCCCATCTATCTGGAGAATGCCGACGAGGTAGTGACGGCACAGTTTGATATCGAGCTTCCCTTCGCCGTCCCCAGCGACGGCGTGTGTACGCTGTCGAACCGCTCGGATATGCACTCGGTGAGTTTCAGCTCACTGGGCAGCAATAAGTATCGCGTGGTGATCATCAACATGGAGAACCGTCCGTTGCGTGGCAATGCGGGACTGCTGTTGCGTATGCCGATGAAGGTCGATGCCAACCCGGCCGTGAAACCTTATCCTATTATCATCACCAGCATCGTGCTGACCGATGATCAGGGTAATAACATAGCCACTGACAACAGTGTGAAGGGATATTATTCCATCAGCTATGCAGATCTGCCGGACCTGACGGTGTCAAACATCTCAATCCTGACCCAACAGTGTGCTCCTGGCGGTTTGGTGAGGATAAACTATGATGTGAAGAACATTGGCACCGGTACAACCCGTGCCGGATGGACGGAGAAGTTGTACCTTGAATCAACTAACGGTACCCGGACCTATATTGGCAGTCAGACCTATGAGTCGGTGCTGGCTGGCGGAGCTACCGCCCAGCGCACTTATGAGGCTAACCTGCCTACGCTGCTGCACATGGATGGCGAGGCCAGCGTGGTCGTAGAGGTGGTGCCCACGAGTGCTACCGGCGAACTGACTGCTGACCAAGGCAATAACACAGGCATGTCGGAAGGCAAGCTGGAACTCTCGAAGCGCCTGCTGCTGACGACTGACAAGACAACCGTGCGCGAGGGCAACAGATATGGTTATGCCACGTTCACTCTGTCGCGCTCCGGCGACTGGTCGCTGGCAGAAACCTTCACCATCAGCTGTTCGGTGAACAACCTGATGACATGTAACGGAATGGTTATGCCGTGTACTGTGACAATACCCGCCCGTACTGCCAGTGCCACGCTTCGTATAGCCGCCGTCGATGACGACATCGTCCGTGCGCGTGAAGCCGACATCACTGTTGAGGCTGTAAATGGCTACGAGGCCCAGAGCATACATCTGAAACGGGTGGATGATGACGTCAACCCGCTGACGTTGACCGCTTCGCCAGCATCGCTGAACGAGGGTGATGCTCTGACTCTGACAGCCACACGTGGCGGTGAACTGAGCGATGAACTGACACTGCGGGTGTCTAATACAAAGGCCGGGCGTTTCGACAAAACGATGATTTTGCATTTCAATGTCGGCGAAAAAGTGGCTACCGCCTCGTCCACGGTCATAGAGGATGACACGCCTCAGCTGGATGCCACCGTCAGCCTGTCGTTATCGGCCAACGACTATCGTACGGCCTCGACAACCGTCAGACTGAACGATGACGACCGTCCTGCGCTGACGATGACGCTCTCACGCAGCAGCGTCATAGAGAATATGGCAAGCGATGCAGAAGCACAGCCACTGGTGGCCACCATCAGCCGCGACCGGGGGGTGGAACAGGAGATGACCGTCTGGCTCACCTCCTCGCGCAATGAAGTGACCTTTGAACAGAACAAGGTGGTCATACCTGTTGGCAGCAGTCAGGTGGAAGTGCCACTGACAGTGACTGATAACAGTGCCGTGGACGGGCAGCGCATCGCCACGCTGACGGCTGCCCTCTATCTGACCTCGGAACTGAGGTCGGCTCCCGTGGGTGACCGTGCCAACAGCCAGTGCCGACTGACCATCGTGGATGACGAGGAGCCATACCTGACGCTCTCATCATGGGTGAAGGCTGTCGGCGAAGGGGCGTCGGCCACGCTGACCGTGCGCCGTTACATGCCCAGCACATCACAACCGCTGACCGTGACACTGAGCTGTGATGACAAGGGTATCAGCTTCAGCAAGAGTACCATTACCATACCGGCCGGCAGTACTTCTGCCACGACCACCATGAACGTGGCTCGCAACACGCTGGAGGGTGACGACCGCCGGGTGATGATTACGGCCAAGGCTACGGGCTTGAACGACGGCCTGCTGGAGATGCTGATTACCGACCGTACATTGCCTGATGCCGTGAATCCGTCAATAGAGGCAACGGGGGCTCCGTTCTATTCGGGGCTGCAGGCCACCGTTCGTGCCACCATCCGCAACGTGGGTACCAGCGTGCTGCCGAAGGGAATGAACATCAACTTCTATCTCAACTCAACCAACGGGTTCTATTATTACACCAAGACATACGACTTCTTCCAGGCAACCACCGACAAGGAGATTGCCGTCGGTGACGCTGAGACGTTTGAATTCCAGGCACAGCTGCCACAGCTGGTTGGCAGGTGGTGGATCTATGCCCGTCTGAACACCGACAACAAGATTGCCGAGTTCAGTACTGGCAACAACCTGACTCAGGTGTTCTGTCCCATCACGATTGCTGCTCCTTTCGAGGTGGAGACCGTCACGGCCACACCCGAAGACTGTCTGCCTGGCAGTATCGTCACTGTCACCGGACGCATGAGGGCGGTGCCGGGAAGCTATCTGAACGGCCAGACCGTACAGGTGCTGCTGGACGGTTCCGGACAGCGTACGAAGGCCGAGACCAAGATAGATGCTGCCGGCAACTTCAATGTGGCCGTCAGGGTTGACCGTTCGGCCTACGGCTATATGACGGTGAAGGCTCTGGCCGTGGGACAGACTGAGCCGGCAAAGACGACCCAGGTACACGTCTATAACATGAGGCTGGGTGCCGACAACAGCAGCTGGACTGTGGATGAGAACATTGCCAAGAGTGGCAGGCTGACGCTGAGGAACATGTCGGCTAAGCCTATTACCATCACCGACTTCAAGACGAGCCAGCCACTGCCTGATGATGCAGAGATAAACTTTGATACCCGCAACCTGGGCACTATACCTGCCGGTGGCGAGGCAACCATTCCCTATACGGTGAAGGGCCTGAAGCCTTCGGCAAAACGCCAGTCGTTCACTGTGACGGCTACCAGCCAGGAGGGACTGGAGTCAACGCTTACTATCAGCTATCTCTGCCAGGCTACCAGTGCATACTTGGTGTTCACGCCGCGCGAGTTGAAGACAACCATGCTGTTCAATGCTGACCGTGAAGGGGTGGCCGTCAAGGTGAAGAACTGCGGCAAGAAGGCGTCTGGAAAGATTTCTGAGATGATCAAGGGCGACTTCGTGATGAGCGACTTCGGAAATAACCGTACGCTGCAGCCTGGTGAGGAAACAACGCTGCACCTGACACTGCTGGCACAGGACTACATGCATGTTGGCCGCACTTATAATGCCATCCTGCAGCTGACGCCGGAGAACGGCGGTACCGCCTCGTTGCCTATCACCGTCACTGCTACGGGCAACGAACTGTGCAACTTCGACCTTCTTGCTACTGATGTCTATGGCAAGGCTATAGGTGACTACAGCCATGTGAAGGGTGCCGAGGTGACGGTGACGAACACCCGCACCGGCAAGGTGTTCCTGACCGGCACTATCGGTAGCGACGGGCACTGGAAGACCGACCAGATGAAGGAAGGACAATACAAGGTGACACTGAAGGCCAATCGTCACAAGACCGTATCACGACAACTTTCCGTCGGTCCCGGCGAGGACTGTGCAATGACCATGCTGATGCCCTACCGGGCTGTACTGACCGACTTCGTGGTGGACCAGGATCTCACCACAAACCAGTACATGATGCGCCAGTATATTGACGTAGATCGAAAGGCACCACAGGGTACTATCGTGGCTGAGATTCCTGATGACGGCTTTGGCTGTGACAGCGAAACGATGGAGATTGTGCTGCGCAACGACGGACCGCGTACGGCCAGAAATATCCAGCTGAGCTTGCCCGTCGTGGACGGCTATCAGTTTACGATACTCAATGCTATACCGTCGGTCATGATGTCTGGTGACAGATACATCCTGCAGGTGGCCTACACCGGTCCATCGACGGGTAACCACCGGGTGATTGCCAAGATGCGACTGCATTATGAGTTTGATGTCAGGGGAGAGACGCTGAGCGAGGAAGATATCTACCAGACATTGGTGGGATGCACCGCTGTGGGAGAGACACCAGAACCGCCTACCGTACTGCCCGAACCTAAGCCCGAACCGGGACCTGATGACGACGGGGAAGATGAAGAAGAAGATAATGGTGTCGGACTGGCACTGCCTACGTACAACAGCTGGGTCAAACTGGAGTTCGAGGATCTGGAGAACATCCGCTGCGGACAGCCGCTGAAAGCCGTGCTGCGTGTGAAGAACGGCGAGAAGTCGGCATTGCGCAGCCTGCGCTTCATTCCGCAGGTCAGTGATACGGATTACGAGGACCGTACATCGCTCTTCACCTATGCCGAGGGTGATGCCAAGGGCTTCACTGCCGATGGTAGTTACTGGAGGTTGGACGCACAGACGGAGGGCGAGCTGAACTTGAGTCTCACCCCATTGGCCAGTGCAGCAGCAGACGGTCCGTGTACTTATTATATTGGTGGACTGGTGTCGTACATCGACAGCAGAACCGGCATACATAACTCAGCCTCTATGCCGCTGTTTACCATCACTGTCATGCCGTCGGGAGACGTGCAGCTGACATACCTCGTCCAGCACAACTTCCTCGGTGACGATGCTGACACGGAGACCATAGAGGACGAGGAGCCGGCCATGATGGCCCTGTTGGCACGCAACCTCGGCCCCGTGGCCGTTGACAACCTGAGAATACAGGCCAGTCAGCCCATCGTGGTAGGTAACAGCTCTTCACGTTCCGTGCGCTATGATGCCCAATATGCTGCCGTTGATGGCAATCCGGGCAACTACACGTACACGGATTTCCAGCTGGACAACATTGATGGAGGTGCTACGGTAGCAGCGCAGTGGCTATACACCAGTGATGTCTCGGCACACGTGCGGAGCATAAGCACGCTGACGGATGGTGTCACGGCTGCAACAGGCTCCGGTGCCGCTGTCATCGTGGGAAAGCCTCATGAGCTGATACGTGCCGTAGCCACGCGCAACATCGTACCCGGTACGCCGGAGGCTGAGGCCAGTGAACTGGAACTGAAGCTACAGGCTATGGCCGAGGGTAACACTTACCTGGTGAATGACATCGAGGACGACTGGCGTCAGCCGGATGCTGTCATGACGGCAGAAGGCATCGAGGAACCGCTACAGGTGGTCAGCAGCAACAGCGCCACTACAGCCACGGGTAATGTGGGCGACTACATGCTGACGGTTCATGCTGATGAGGCGGGCTGGGTCTATGGAAGGCTGCACGACCCGACGAACGGCCTGATGAGGTTAGAGAGCGTCACGCGAGTCAGTGATGGTGCGAAGGTAAGCCTGGCCAACTTCTGGCAGACTAACCGTACACCGATGCCTGACTATACCATGTTGCAGGAGAACCTGTTGCATTTTGCTGACCTGCTGACAGGTGTTGAGGAAACCTACCAGTTGCACTTTGTGGCAAGGCCTACTGACGACATCAGGATTATGTCTGTCCAACTCTTTACAGCCGAAGGCAACGAAGTGGCTGACGGCGGAACTACCACGAAGGCTGTGCAGAAGATACAGGTGGCGTTCAATGACCGCATAAGCAGGCTGTTCTTCAAGCATTTGATGTACGTCGCCCATGGTGAGGCGCAGGACCTCATGGGTGCCTCGCTACAAGGTTCGTCCGACAACCGTTCCTGGACACTCGATCTTTCTGCACTGCCTCAGGTGCCGGGAAGTCACTCCTTCACCATTGATGCCAACAAGGTGAAGACACCGACCGGCAAGAAGGTGGTTGGCGAGAAGACTGTCAACTGGACAGAGAACTTGAGCGGTTCGGCACTGATTACTATCAATGTGGCTCCCGATGTGCTCTACGGTAGTGTCAGTCCTGCTACGGGTGATATGTCCTATGGCCAGCATACGCTTGTGGCAACTCCGGCTGCGGGTTACGAACTGGTGGGCTGGACAGACGCTAATGGCAGTGGTGAATACATTTCGACGAGTAAGGAACTGACGATTGATGTGTGGAAGGCTCAGACGTTGACGGCGCATTTTGCTCCGGTTATGTTTACCGTTACAATCGAGTGTGGCGATAATGGTGTGCTTAAAGGTTCTGAGTCTGGTATCTATGCTTATGGTGAAGAAGTCCTGTTGGCTACCCAGCCACAGCCAGGATTCCTGTTTGAGTCTTGGAAACGCGATGGTGAAATTTTCTCTGCTTTACAGTCAACAAAGGATTTCGTGAGAGGAAACTATCACTATGTGGCCAACTTCAAGGAGAATCCCAACGCTTTCAGCGTCGTGCTTGACGAGAACGCGACAACGGAGCCTTCTTCCTCTAACGGTGCTGTGAATGTTACTGTAAAACGTACTTTCAAGGCTAATGAGTGGAGTACCATCTGCTTGCCCTTCGCCATGAATGAGGCTCAGTTGAAGTCGGTGTTCGGCAACAATGTGAAGGTTGGTGACTTCACAGGATATGACTTGCTGAATGACGGGAACGGCATAATCGTACACTTCAATGAGGTGACGGCTATTTCGGCCAATCGTCCCTATATCATCAAGGTCGCTCAGCCTGTCAGCGCGTTCACAGTCAACAGCGTGGTTGTTACACCTGCTTCTAATCTTGTGCTCAACATGGGTACTGAAGACAAACCGAAGGCACTGGTCGGCAACTATGTCAACGGTACAGTTGTTAAGAGTGGCGGTCTGTTCCTCAATGGTGGCAGGTTCTGGTACTCTGTCGGACGCACTCGTATGCAGGGCTACCGTGCCTTCTTTGATTTTGCTGACGTCTTGCCCGACTTCAGGACTACTCGTCCCGAAACACGTGTAGTATTGGAATTTGGCAACGAAACAACCGATGTCGGTGAACTAATGGTTGACGGAAATGGCAATAGAGAGTTCTATAATCTTAGCGGCCAGCGCGTTGCTGTGCCTGGAAAAGGCGTGTATGTTGTGAATGGACGCAAGGTTCTCGTAAAATAGACATCAAAAATGAAGATTATGAAGAAGACGTATATAAAGCCTGCAACGGAAGTATTGGCAACCATAGCTGAGGAGCTGATGGCTGGTAGTGCTGTCAGTGGTGATAATGGCATAGAATTCGGCGGAATTGACGAGACGGGGGAACTACCCCCCGCCTCCCGCTGGTTCTTCGAACGTTTTGGTCTTGGAGGTTAGCTCGGCGTTCAGTGTTACAGTTGTTACAGTGTTACAGTGTCAGCGCGTCCTGCGCCTGAACTCGGCACAGACGATGGCGGTGGCTATGGCTACGTTCAACGATTCTGCCGTATCATCTGTACGGTATGAAGGAATTAACAGGCGACGGTTAACCCGTTGCCTGACTTTTTCTGTCAGTCCGTTACCTTCGTTGCCCATGATGATGAGGCCACCGTCAGAGAGCTCCTGTTCGTAAAGGTTGTCGCCGTCGAGCAACGTGCCATAGACGGGTGTTCCTGAGGGTAGTTGGTCGAGCAGTGCTGGCAGGTCGGTGTAAACTATGTGTACTCTTGCTATACTGCCCATAGTGGCCTGTACCACTTTTGGATTCCATGCATCGGCAGTCTCCTCACTACAGACGATGGTGTCGATACCGAACCAGTCGGCTAACCGGATAATGGTACCCAGATTACCGGGGTCCTGAACACCGTCCAAGGCAATGGTCAGGGCAGAGGGTGACGGTTTGTAAGGTTGCGGCTGTGGCAGGGGGAACAGTGCCACAACCTGCTGGGGATGCTGTAGGAAACTGATTTTTCGAAGTTCGTCACCACTGATGCGCTGTATGTCTGTGGGACGGGGTGGGGTGTAGTCCTCGGTGGCAAAAACGGCCACGGGCTGGCTGTGGGCCATGAGGTCGCCCACCACCTTCGGCCCTTCGGCCACGAACAGTCCTTCGCGCCGCCGGAATTTCTTCGTTTCCAGCTGCCGGATGAGTTTGACCTGATTCTTGCTGATCATTGTTCCAGGCGTTTTTTCAGTTCTATGAGTTCATCCCAGTGCTTCCTTGCCTCCTCCTCACCGATTTTCAGCATGCGGGCGCAGTTCTTGTTGCCGAAACTTGAAGCATCGGCATCGGGTAGGGGCGGGTGGATATAGATGGTTGACAACTTGACGTTTTCCGTGTATTTGGTGATGTCGGGGCGAGTAGTGACCCAGTTCAGCAGACCGCCGATGCCTAAGAAGCTGCCGAGCGAGCTGAGCATGCCCAGGTCGTACTCACTTTTCTTGGGCTTCTGCTCGTTCTGTTGCAGGTCGATGGTGATGATGATGTCAGCACCCATGTCTTTTACGATATCTGCGGGCAGGTTGTTCATCATCCCGCCGTCAACCAGAACCTTGCCGTCGCGGAGCACAGGCTTGAAGATGCCAGGGATGGCCATCGAGGCCCTGACGGCCTTTGAAAGCTGACCGTTCTTGATGACAATCTCCGTGGCCGACTTGAAATCGGCTGCTACGCAGCGGAACGGAACCTTCAACTCGTCCATCTCGCGGCAACCCTTGCGTCGGGCCATAGAGTCGATGAGCTGTTCCACCTGCTCGCCCCGCATGATGCCGAAGCCGCCGATGTCGCCCTCCTTCAGGTCGCCCATGACGGGGAATCCGAAGATGTAGGTCACGCCGTCCTTCACCTTGTAGGGTTCGCCGCCGATGTCACTGCGACGGTCGGTCAGCAGTGTGAGCCACTGCTGCTGGCAGAACATGGAGTCGAGTTCTGTGGCGGTGTAACCGGCGGCATAGAGTCCGCCGACGATGGAGCCTATCGACGTGCCGGCGATGTAGTCGATGGGTATGCCCGCTTGCTCTATGACTTTCAATACACCTACCTCGGCGGCACCTTTGGCACCGCCTCCGCCCAGTACTAATCCAACCTTCGGACGGTCGGCACTGGCTGTCAGCCAGCAGCCGAGCATTAAAAATAATATAAATCTTTTCATTTCTGCCCGCAAAAATACGAAAAAAGTCGTATCTTTGCACACATAAATACACTTTTTAAGATGACAGACAACAGCTTAAACAATTATTTAGACGAAATAGGGCGCGAACAGCTACTTTCCGACGAAGAGGAGCGTCAGCTGAGCGAGCGCATCCTGAAAGGCGACCAGCGTGCTGCAGGCCGGCTGGTGCAGGCCAATCTCCGTTTTGTGGTGAAGATTGCGGGGTACTATCGCGGACAGGGTCTTGAACTCGACGACCTCATCAGTGAGGGCAATATCGGTCTGATGGCCGCCTCGGTGAAGTTCGATGCCCGTCACGGCACGCGCTTTGTCAATTTCTCTGCACCCTACGTTCGCCGCCAGATAGAACGGGCCATTGAACAACAGAATGGTATATACAAGATACCTAAGGACGCCGGCCGTCAGGCTCTCCGTGACGGGCGGCCTGTCTCCGTCGATGCGCCGTTGGGCAGTCGTTCCAACATGAGTCTGCTCTCTGTCCTGGTGAACCGCGATGCTCCCCAGGCTGACGAGCGCGTCTATAACGAGGCCATTGAGAACGCCGTTGAGTTTGCCCTGCTGTCGCTCACTGAGCGCGAGTCGCAGGTCATCAACCGCTTCTTCGGGCTCGACCGTGAGCATGAGACGATGGCCGAGATTGCCGAAGACCTGGGACTGAAGCGTGAGCGTGTCCGTCAGATCCGTAACCGTGCTATCCGGCGGCTGAGGAAGTCTTACCGTCTTAAGCTGGCTGAGTATAAGAAATAACAGAGATGAACACTATGTCAAAAAAGAGAAGATGGCACTGCCTGTCCGGTCAGGAACCGACAGACTTGGACCGGCAGGTAATGTACTGGGAAAGTAAGGGGAAACTGGTGCCAACCCGTGAACTGATTAAGACCCCTGAGCAGATTGAGGGTATCCGCCGGGCGGGTGTTGTCAATACCGGTGTGCTTGACGAGGTGGCCAAGAACATACATGCCGGTATGTCAACGCTGGAGATTGACCAGATTTGCCGCCGTTACTGCGAGGAGCACAATGCTATTCCGGCCTGTCTGAACTATGGCGGTGACGAGGAAACGCCTCCGTTTCCCATGTCGGTCTGTACGAGCATCAACGAAGTGGTGTGTCACGGAGTACCCAAGGCTGAGGATGTGTTAGAAGAGGGTGATATCATCAATGTGGATTTCACTACTATTCTTGACGGCTACTATGCTGATGCCTCTCGTATGTTTATCATAGGGAAGACGACACCCGAGAAAGAACAGTTGGTACGTGTAGCCCGTGAATGTCTGGAGATAGGTATGGAAGCTGCCAAGCCGTTTGGTTTTGTGGGTGATATCGGCCACGCCATTCAAAAGCACTGTAAGAAATATGGTTATGGTATTGTGCGAGACTTGGCTGGTCACGGCGTGGGCTTGCAGTTCCATGAGGAACCTGATGTCGATCATTACGGTCATCGAGGAACGGGCATGCTACTTGTTCCCGGAATGGTGTTCACTATTGAACCAATGATTAATATGGGAACGTGGAAAGTCTTCATAGATGCCGACGATCCCTATGGCTGGGAAGTTATCACTGAAGACGAGAAGCCCAGTGCACAATGGGAGCATACCTTGTTGATGACCGACCACGGCGTTGAGGTGCTGACGTACTGACGTACATCAGCAGCCTCGGTCGCGTAGTGTCAGTCAATGATCTCAAAGCCTGTGTAGGGTACAAGGGCCTTGGGTATGCGGATGCCTTCGGGAGTCTGATTGTTCTCCAGGAGTGCAGCGACGATGCGTGGCAGGGCGAGCGCCGAACCGTTCAGCGTATGGCACAGTTCGGTCTTCTTGGTGTCCTGACGGCGGTAGCGGCACTTCAGACGGTTGGCCTGATAGGTATCGAAGTTGGATACCGAAGATACTTCCAGCCAGCGGCCCTGAGCCTCCGAAAAAACTTCAAAGTCGTAGCAAATAGCACTGGTAAACGACTGGTCTCCACCACATAACAGCAAAATGCGGTAGGGAAGCTCTAACTTCTTGAGCAGCCCCTCAACGTGCTCCAGCATCTCGCGGTGGCTCTCCTTGGAGTGCTCAGGTTTGTCGATGCGCACAATCTCAATCTTCGAAAATTCATGCAGACGGTTCAGGCCACGCACGTCCTTACCATACGAGCCGGCCTCGCGGCGGAAACACTCGGTGTAGGCGCAGTTCTTGATGGGCAGCTGGGCCTCGTCGAGGATGACGTCGCGGTAGATGTTCGTTACAGGCACCTCTGCTGTAGGAATGAGATAGAAGTCGTCAACCTCGCAGTGGTACATTTGGCCCTCCTTGTCGGGCAGCTGGCCAGTGCCGTAGCCCGAGGCGGCGTTGACCACCGTCGGCGGCATAATTTCCGTATAGCCGCTCTTGGCAGCCTCGGCCAGGAAGAAGTTGATAAGGGCACGCTGCAGCTGGGCACCCTTGCCGATATAGACGGGGAAGCCGGCACCCGTGATCTTCACGCCCAGGTCGAAGTCGATGAGGTTGTACTTCTTGGCTAGTTCCCAGTGGGGCAGTGGATTGTCAATGCCCAAGGAGGGGTTGACCGTCCAGTTGCCCACCGTGTCCTCAGCCGTACACTCCTTCAGGTTTGACTTCACCACGCGGTTGTCCTCGGCGGCAGCACCTTCGGGCACCTCGTCGTAGGGGATGTTGGGAATCTGGCAGAGCAGGGTGTTCATATCCTGCTGGGCCTTGGCCATCTGTTCCTCCAGTTGCTTGTTGGTCTCCTTCATCTTGGATACGTTCTCCTTGATGGCATCAGCCTCGGCTTTCTTGCCTTCCTTCATGAGCGCACCAATCTGTGCGGCCATCTTCTTGGCCTCCGACAGGTTCTTGTCCAGTTCCTGCTGAGCCTCGCGGCGTTGTTTATCTACTGCCAGCACCTGCTCGATGGCCTCGCGGGCACCTTTGAAGTGTTTCTTCTCGAGTCCCTTTACGACACGTTCAGTTTCCTCACTGATAAGTTTGAGTGTTAACATAAAGTCAATTTACGATTTACAAATTTTCTATTTACCAAATTTGTGTGCAAAAGTACAAAAAAGCGGGCGAACAGCAAAGAAAATGCGCCCGAATTTGCCGTTTTATTATTTTTTTCTTAACTTTGCAAACAGAATAACCATTTAAAAACAAACTGATATGAAATTAGACGGAAGAAGAGAGAGCTCAAACGTGGAAGATCGCCGCGGTATGAGCACAGGAACAAAAGCCGGTTTAGGCTTGGGTGGTATCCTTATTGCTGCCTTGTTTGCATGGATGAGTGGTGGCGACCCGATGCAGGCCGTTGTCCAGGGTGTCCAGGAGTCGATGTCGCAGCAGACGGAAACCATTGACGAGCAGAATTTTACCGAGGAGGAGCAGGAGCTTGCCTCTGACTGTAAGAAAATCTTGGCCTCGACCGAGGATGTGTGGACTGAAGTGTTCCAGCAGATGGGCGGCACCTATACGTCACCGACGCTGGTGCTGTTTACCAACCAGGTCAATTCGGCCTGTGGCTCGGCTTCGGCTGCTGTCGGTCCCTTCTATTGCTCGGGCGACCAGAAACTGTATGTTGACCTCTCGTTCTTCACCCAGATGAAACGTCAGCTCGGTGTCGAAGGCAATACCTTTGCCTATGCTTACGTCATTGCCCACGAGATAGGCCACCATGTGGAATACCTGACGGGAACGTTGAACAAAGCCCATTCGGCTATGAATCAGACGGACAAGGTGACGGCCAACCAGCTCAGCGTCCGCCTGGAGTTGCTGGCCGACTACTATGCCGGCGTTTGGGCACACTATGAGGATAAGATGAACCACTCGATGGAGTACGGCGACTTGGAGAAAGGTCTCGAACTGGCCAAGGCCATCGGCGACGACTGGCTGCAGAAGAAAGCTCAGGGACGTGCTACGCCAGAGTCATTCACCCACGGCACCAGTGACCAGCGTAAGCGCTGGCTGCGTCGCGGCTATGAGACGGGTGATATGAACACTTCGACCTTCGCGGTGAAGAACTACAACGACCTGTAATTACTCGTGGTGGTAAGGCTCGCCCTTGATGATGGTGCAAGCACGATAGACCTGTTCGGTGAAGACGAGCCGTATCATCTGATGTGAGAATGTCATCCGCGACAGCGACAGCTGCTCGTTGGCACGGGCATAGACGGCAGGTGAAAAGCCATACGGCCCTCCGATGATGAAGATCAGTCGGCGGGCCGTATTTCGTTTCTGTTCTATCCAGCGTGCAAACTCGATGCTGCGCAGTTCACGGCCATGCTCGTCGAGCAGCACGACGGTGTCCGACGGCTGTATTTGCTTGAGTATGAGTTCGCCCTCGGCGGTCTTCTTCTGCTCCTCCGTCAGGCTCTTAGTATTTTTTAGCTCGGGAATGGTCATCAGTTCGAAGGGCATATAGTGGCCGATGCGCTCGACGTAGTCGTTTATGCCGGCTGCAAAATGTTTGTCAGTGGTCTTACCGACCAGTATCAGCAGTGTCTTCATACTGTTACGGTATAATGTGAAATGATGAGAATTGGTCTATACTAAAAAGACATCGGGAGCAGACTCTCGATGTCTTTTTATAATTAGTATGTATCTTGCTTAAGCATTTAGCAGAGGCGGCGTGAACCGTCACCGATGACGACGTCGATGACCTCGGGCTCATGGCCATACTTGGCAGCAAATTTAGCCTTGGCATCAGCGATGAACTTGTTATACAAGTCAGCACGTACCAGGTTGATGGTGCAGCCACCGAAGCCGCCACCCATAATACGAGAACCGGTAACACCGTTCTCCTTGGCCAGGTCGTTCAGGTAGTCCAGCTCTTCGCAGCTGACCTCGTATTCCTTTGACAGGCCATAGTGGGTTTCGAACATCTTCTGGCCAACGGTCTCATAGTCGCCAGCCAGCAGGGCGTCGCAGACAGCCAGTACGCGGTCTTTCTCGCCTAATACGAAGTGAGCACGGGTGTAGTCCTCCTCACCAACCTCGGCACGGACTTCCTCAAGCTGCTCCCAGGTGCAGTCGCGCAGGGTCTCGAACTTGCCCTCCGGGTGCTTGGCCTGGATGGCCTTCACAACGTTCTCGCAGGAGTTGCGGCGGTCGTTGTAGGGAGAACCGGCCAGTTCGTGCTTCACCTTACTATTGAGCAGCACCAGACGATAGCCGTCGGGCTTGAAGGGGAAGTACTCGAACTCGCGGCTGCGGCAGTCGAGGCGCATCAGGCAACCGGCCTTGCCGAAGACAGAGGCGAACTGGTCCATGATACCGCAGTTCACGCCGCAGTAGTTGTGCTCAGTAGCCTGTCCGGCCAGCACCATGTCCCACTGCGAGACCTTGTTCTCACCGAAAAGGTCGTTCAGACCGCAGGCGAAGCAGCTTTCCATAGCGGCAGAAGAAGACATACCGGCACCGAGGGGCACATCACCGGCGAAGGCAATGTTGAATCCCTTTACAGGAACGCCGAGTTTCTGGAACTCCTTGGCGATACCGTAGATGTAGCGTGCCCAGCTGGCCTTGGGGCCTGCAGGGTCGTCAAGGTGGAAATCCACACGGTCCTTCAGGTCGATGGCGTAGGCCATGACGGTATCTTCTGTTCCGTTGACGCGCATTTCAGCGGTGATGCCCTTGTCAACGGCTCCGGGGAATACGAATCCGCCGTTATAGTCGGTGTGCTCACCAATCAGGTTGATACGACCGGGCGATGTGTAAACGTTACCCGTCTGTCCGTCGAAGTGCTTGATGAAGCGGCTTCTTACAAATTCAATGTCAATCATGTTTTTTATTTTTAGTTATATGTTAGAGATGTTGTTATTATTTCGCACTGATGCCAATCTTGCTACCGAAGTTGCAGAACCAGATGATGTAGGCGTAGAATACGAACATGGCGCAGAGGGCGATGATGACACCGGCAGCATCAACGATGGCACCCATGACCGGCATGAGCAGAGCACCGCCGATAACTCCCGTGTTGATAACGCCAGAGGCAGCCTTCGTATGAGGACCAAGCTCCTGCAAACCCAGGTTGAAGATGAGGGGCCACATCACAGAGTGGAACAGACCGGCGGCGAGCATCAGCCAGATGCCGACCATTGACGTAGAGAGAATGAGCGACAAGGCGATGCAGAGAGCGCCGAGACACAGACAGGCCGTCAGCAGTTTACGCGGCTCGAACTTGGTGAGGATGCCGGCACCGACGAAACGACCTACCATCATACCGCCCCAGTAGAAGGCCAGGTAAGAGGTTGCCATCGAGGCGCACTCAGCAGGGTTCATGTCGGGATAGAGCAGCGAGAAACGATAGGGGAGCATCGAGGGAACGCCGATCTCCACACCCATATACATGAAGATGGCCAGAGCGCCGAGCCACACATGGGTATATTTGAACACGCTCGACTTGTACTCCTTCTTCTCGCCAGACTCTTCCTCGGCCTGCTTGCCTTCGTCAATCTTCGGCAGCTTCAGGAACACGAGAATACCACAGATGATGAGCGTGAAGATGCCCAATCCGAGGAACGGTCCGGGAACAGCGTCAGGCGTAGGTGCCTTTCCGGCGATGATGACGGTCGTGATAAAGATAGGTGCAACGGTCGTGGCGACTGAGTTCAGAGCCTGGGACAGCGTCATGCGGAAAGCACCGCTCTCGGGCTTACCCAGCACCATCACGTAGGGGTTGGCCACATTCTGCAGCATCACCACACCCATAGCCACGATACACATAGAGAGCAGGAAAACAACATAGACATTGCTTCCAGCAGAGATTGCAGCATTGATACCAAAAGAGTTGATAACGAAGCCGATACCGGCAACGGCAAGACCTAAAAGGAGGGTGCCCTTATAGCCGATTTTGCTCATAAGCATTGCAAACGGTATTGCCAACAGATAGGCACCATAGAAGGCGGTATTGACATACTGTCCCTGCTGAGCCGTCAGGTGGAAAGCTTCAGAGAGGAACGCAATCATGGAGTTGTTCATCGTCGTGATGAATCCGATGAGGAAGCACACGATGAACACAATAATCAACGGGAACAGGTAGTTCGGAGTTTGCTTTTGTGACATAACTTCTTATAGTTTTAAGGTTTGGTTTTTGGGATTTGAGTTTGAGGTTTGAGAATTGAGACTTGTTCCAGCAGCTTGGACTATACCAGAAGTATTTGGATATCTCAAATCTCAAACCTCAATACTTAAATCAAATGATAATATTACTCGACAACACCGAAGCGGTAGATGGTCTTCTGCTTATAGCGCTGGCCAGGATTCAGTACGACGCTGGGGAAGTAGGGACGGTTAGGCGAGTCGGGGAAGTGCTGGGCCTCGAAGCAGACGGCCGAGCGGCGGGGGAAGGTGGCGCCGTTGGCACCCTTGTAGCCGTTGAGGTAGTTGCCGGTGTAGAGCTGCATGCCTGGCTCGGTGGTGAACACCTCGAGCGTGCGGCCGCTCTTGGGCTCTGTCACGCGGGCGGCAAACGACAGCTCGCCCTCTTCCTGCTTGTTCAGCACGTAGTTGTGGTCGTAGCCGTTACCAAACTTAATCTGCTCGTTGTCGGCGTCAATCTCCTGACCGAAGGTCTTCGGCGTGCGGAAGTCGAACGGCGTGCCATCGACCTTCAGAATTTCGCCTGTGGGAATGGCGGTGTCGTCGGTGGGCAGATAGAAGTCGGCGTTGATCTCGCATATCTGGTCGTCAATCGTGGGTGTGGGGTCGGCGGTACCTGCCAGTGAGAAGAAGGCGTGGTGCGTCAGGTTGACAATGGTCTTCTTGTTGGTCGTGGCCAGATACTCAATCACCAGCTCGTTCAGGTCGGTGAACGTAAACTCTACGGTGACGTCCAACTCGCCGGTGAAACCTTCTTCACCATAGCTGGAGATGCGGTGCAGTGCCAGCGAACGGGGACCCATCTGACGGGCGTCCCAGACTTTGGCGTTGAAGCCCACGGCTCCACCGTGCAGGTGGTTGGGGCCATTGTTGATGAACAGCTGGTACTCCTTGCCGTTCAGTGTGAACTGTCCCTTGCAGATTCGGTTGCCCCAGCGGCCGATGAGGGTCGAGAGGTAAGGCTCATTGCCGCTCGTAAGTTGCTGAATATTAGCATGTCCCTGAATCACATTGCCTACTTTTCCATCCTTGTCGGGAACCATAATTGCACAGATAGCACCACCGTAGTTGGAGATAGCAACTTCGTAGCCCTTACGGTTCTTTAGAATGTAAAGGTCGGTTTTCTTACCATTGATAGTGGTCTGGAAGTCCTCACGCTTCAGACCACATAAATTCGCATTTTCTGTTGTGTTTGCCATAACTGTTTGTTTTAAGTTAATGATATTTGCCTACAAAGTAACAAAAAATAAACCAAACAAACGAATGAAACGCCGTTAAAAACGCTTACGAGAGTGTTAAAAACACCTAATCCCTTGTTTTTAGGAATTCTGCCACCACATAATTGCTGCCCCCGACGAAGATAAAGTCGTTGTTTTCGGCTGCTCTTATGGCTGTGTGGTAGGCTTCCTTCACCGTGGGGTAGCACTCGCCTGCCAGTCCGAATTGTTGTCCGAATATCTGGAGCGACTGTTCCGGCAAGGCCCTGCTCGTGCCTGGCTTTGTGAAGTAATAGATGGCGTTCTTCGGCATCAGCGACATGATGCCGTACACATCCTTGTCGCTGACCAGTCCGAAGACGATGTGCAGCTGTCCGCCTTCGAGTGCGTTGAGCTGCTTGCTGAGATATTCCCAGGCAGCGGGGTTATGGCCGATATCGCAGATGACGGTGGGTGATGTTCTCATCGTCTGCCAGCGTCCTTTCAGTCCGGTCATCTCGGTGACGTGCAGGAAAGCGTCTTTCACTTCCTTTTGGATGATAATCCAGGTTTGCTGGGCTGTGGGCTCGCAGAGATACCCCATTTTGGCTAAAGCTTTGGCGGCGCATAATATGGTACGCGTGTTCCTTATTTGATATGTACCGCACAGTTGACCCTTGAACTCGCCCAGATGTGCCGTTTTGTAGTAGATGCCGCTGCCGTCGCTCATCTGCTCGGCGGAAACGACCTCGTCATCCTCTTCGGCGTAGGTGACGGGTGAGTGGTTCTCCTGTGCCAGTGCCTCGAAGATTGGGCGTGTTTCTGGCAGGGTCTCGCCGATGACCACAGGTATGCCGTTCTTGATGATTCCTGCTTTCTCCATTGCAATCTGCTCAACGGATGCGCCGAGAATCTGTGTGTGGTCCAGACCGACATTGGTGATGACCGAAAGAATGGGCGTGATGATATTGGTGCTGTCAAGACGGCCGCCTAAGCCTACCTCAATAACGGCAATGTCAACATCGCTGTCGCTGAAGTACTTGAAGGCCATCGCGGTGGCTATCTCGAAGAATGTGTTGCCGAGTGACTCGAAAAAGTTCTTTCCTTCTTCCACGAACTCCTTGACGTATTCCTCGCTCACGGGTTGTCCGTTCACCCGGATGCGTTCGTTGAAGTTGACCAGATGGGGCGAGGTGTATAGTCCGACCTTGTAGCCGCAAACCTGGAGTATGGCTGCCAGTGTATGTGAGACAGAGCCTTTGCCGTTGGTACCGGCAATGTGGATGCACTTGAATTTCCTGTGCGGATGCCCATAGTGCTCATCCAGCTTTAACATGTTGTCGAGACTGGCCTTATAGCCAGTCTGGCCCTGATGTTCAAAATTGGCCGTCTTACAGAACAGCCACTCGCAGGTCTCCTCGTAGTTCATCTTAACATTATTGTGCGCAAATACGCTATTTATTATCAGTTAAAATAGTTCTTGAAGCGCTGGAAGATGGTTTCCTTCGTCTGCTTGTCGCCCTTGAAGTTGTCGCTGTTCTTGAACCGTTCGACAGCTTCCTTTTCTTCACGGCTCAGGGTCTTGGGAATATAGACGCTGATGTTCACCACCAAGTCGCCCTTGCCGCTGCCGTAACCCTGTACGGCGGGCAGACCTTTGCCCCTGAGACGGAGCGTCTTACCCGGTTGGGTGCCGTTCTCAATTTTGACGCGTAGCTTGTTGCCCTCGATGGTCGGAATCTCTATCTCACCTCCAAGTGCTGCTGTAGGGAAGTCGAGCAATAAGTTGTATATAAGGTCATTACCGTCTCTTATAAACGACTCGTTCTTCTCTTCTTCGATAAACACCTGGATGTCTCCGTTAATACCGTTCCGTCTTCCGGCGTTACCCTTTCCTGGAACGTTGACAACCATGCCCTCGGCCACGCCGGCAGGTATCTTGATTTCTACTACCTCTTCACCTTTGACAACACCTTCGCCACCGCACTCATGGCATTTGTTCTTGATGACCACACCCTCGCCACCACAGGTCGGACAGATGCCCTGGGTCTGCATCATGCCGAAAATGCTCTGCGTTGTGTGGGTGATGACACCTGAACCGTGGCAGGTGGGGCATTGCTCGTTGCCGGAGCCGGCCTCAGCTCCCGTGCCGTGACAATGTTGGCAGGGGATGTCCTTACGCACCTTGAACTTTTTGGTGACTCCCTGGTTAATTTCTTCTAATGTCAGCCTCACCTTCAGTCTCAGGTCGCTGCCTCGGTGCTGCTGCGGACGGCGCGACCCCCCACCGAAGCCTCCGAAGCCGTGGCCGCCGAAGATGTCGCCGAACATCGAGAAGATGTCGTCCATATTCATCGATGCTCCACCGAAGCCTCCGAATCCGCCGCCCATCGGACCGTCAAATCCGAACTGGTCGTACTGCTGGCGCTTCTGCGGGTCGTGCAGCACGTCGTATGCCTCGGCGGCTTCCTTGAATTTCTCTTCCGCATCCTTGTCTCCGGGATTACGGTCGGGGTGGTACTTGATGGCTATTTTTCGGTATGCCTTCTTGATCTCGTCCTCTGATGCGCCTTTGCTGACGCCCAGCACCTCGTAATAGTCTCTTTTTTGTGCCATTGCTCACTCTTCACTTTTCACTTTTCACTTTTCATCAGCGAAGCGCCTCACTGTCCAACTGCCACTTTGGCGTGACGAATTACTTTTTCGTTCAGTTTGTATCCTTTCTGCAGACAATCGATGACCTTGCCTTTCTTGTCATCACCCATTCCAGGAACCATTGCCACGGCTTCATGGACATCAGTGTCGAAATCGGCATCCTGCGTTTCAATACAGCTTATGCCCTGTGACTCAAGCACTTTCATCAGTTTGTTGTAAATGAGTTCCACGCCTTCGCGCAACACCTGCGGGTCATCGGTCTTCGTACCGTTCTCGATGGCACGTTCCATGTCATCGACAACTGGCAAAATGGCAGTCAGCACCTTCTCACCGCCGTTCAAGATCAGTTCTGCACGCTCTTTCAGCGTACGTTTGCGGTAGTTGTCGAACTCAGCCACTGAGCGCAGGTACTTGTCCTTGAGGTCGGCTATCTGTTCCTGTGCCACCTCCATCGGGTCCTTCTCTTCCTCGGCTTCTGTGGCAGCCACTTCCTCAGCGTCGCTGCTTTCTGCTTCGGTCTTCACGTCCTGCTCTTCCTGCAGGTTCTCTTCTTCTTCGATGTTGATGTCTTTTTCTGTCATAATAAACGTTGTTTAGTTGTTTTTCTGGCTTGAATGCAAAAACCGTGCCAAAGAGAAAACCGAGCTGCTATGCGTACAGCTCGGCTTTCTTTTCCTTGATGGCCTCGTCGTAGATGTAGTCGTCGTAGGTCATCAGCTTGTCGATGGTTCCCTTTGGTGTCAACTCGATGATGCGGTCGGCCACGGTGTTGATGAACTCATGGTCGTGCGAGGCGAAGAGAATGTTCCCCTTGAACTGGATGAGGTTGTTGTTGAAGGCCTGGATGCTTTCGAGGTCCAGGTGGTTCGTCGGCGTGTCGAGTATCAGGCAGTTGGCATTCTTCAACTGCATGCGGGCAATCATACACCGCATCTTCTCGCCTCCCGACAGCACGTTGACGTGCTTCAGCACATCCTCCTCTTTGAAGAGCATACGTCCGAGGAACGACTTCATCGTCACCTCGTTGCCCGGTCCCCACTGTGAGAGCCAGTCCACCAGGTTCATCTCCGACTGGAAGAACTCAGTGTTGTCCAACGGCAGGTAGGCTGTCGTGATGGTCACGCCCCATTTGAACGTGCCGGCCTGAGCCTCACGGTTGCCGTTGATAATCTCAAACAGCGCGGTCATTGCTTTCGGGTTATGCGAAAGGAAGACGGTCTTCTGTCCCTTCTCGATGGTGAACGACACATCGTCGAAAAGCACCGTTCCGTCGGCATCGACAGCCTTCAGACCCTCCACCTCCAGAATCTGGGTGCCCGGCTCGCGCTCCATCTGGAAGATGATGCCCGGATACTTGCGCGTCGATGGTGTAATCTCCTCGACGTTCAGCTTTTCCAGCATCTTCTTGCGCGAGGTGGTCTGCTTCGACTTGGCCACGTTGGCCGAGAACCGGCGGATAAACTCCTCCAACTGCTTGCGCTTCTCCTCGGCCTTCATCTTCTGGTTCTGCGCCTGGCGCAGGGCTAACTGCGACGACTCGTACCAGAATGAGTAGTTACCCGAGAACAGCGTCACCTTGCCGAAGTCAATATCGACGGTCTGCGTCGATACGGCATCGAGGAAGTGACGGTCGTGTGAGACCACGAGGACGCACTGCTCTAGGTTCGAGAGGTACTCCTCCAACCACTGCACAGTGTCGAGGTCGAGGTCGTTGGTAGGCTCGTCGAGCAGCAGGTTGTCGGGATGTCCGAACAGCGCCTTGGCCAGCATCACGCGCACCTTCTCGTTGTTCGAGATGTCGCTCATCTGCTTATAGTGCTGTCCCTCCTGCACACCGAGGTTCTGCAGCAGTTGGGCAGCCTCGCTCTCAGCCTCCCAGCCGTTCATCTCGGCAAAAGCCATCTCCAGTTCTGCGGCACGGTTACCGTCCTCATCGCTCATTTCGGGTTTGGCGTAGAGCACCTCACGCTCTTTCATGTTCTTCCACAGCGGCTGGTGCCCCATCAGCACAGTGTCCATGACCGTGAACTCATCATACTTGAAGTGGTCCTGTTCCAACACTGACAGACGCTCACCTGGTGCCAACTCTATCGAACCCTTGTTGGGCTCCAGTTCGCCGCTGATGGCACGGAGCAGTGTTGACTTGCCGGCACCGTTAGCACCGATGATACCGTAGATGTTGCCTGCGGTGAACTTCAGGTTCACGTCCTTGTAAAGCGTCTTCTTACCGAACTGAATAGCCAGATTTGTGACTGTAATCATGTCTTATTGTTCTTCCTACTTTTTTACTCAATGACAACAAGTGCCTCGTCCTCCATCACGCTTTGTCCAACTTTCACGCAGATGGCAATGACCTTACCGCTTTTCTCAGCCTGCAGGTTGTTGGCCATCTTCATGGCTTCGAGCACGATGACATTGTCGCCGGCCTGCACTTCCTGACCCACCTCGACGAGGATGTCGGTGATGACGCCGGGCAGCGGTGACTTCAAGGCACCGGCCTTGTTAACGGCAGCACCGTTGGCAGGGGCATCGGATGCCTCTGAAGAGGCTGCTGGACGCACCACGGGCTTCTTCTTCTCGGGTTCGGCCTCACGCTCCATCTCTACCTTGAACTCTTCGCCGTTGACGGTAAGTGTGGCAATGTTGTCAACGATTTCACCGATGGCAACTTCGTATTTGTTGCCGTTGATGGTATATTTGTATTCTTTCATTTCTCAAATGATTTAGGGGTGGGCTGTCATGGAAAGCGATGCAAGGTTCCACATCGTCTGGTGATCGGCAATGGTGATAATGCCGGTCTCCACGTCGTGGACGTTGTTCACTAAGTGCTCATGCAGTGCAAGGGCAATGGCAGCATAAACTTCGTTTTCTTTCATATCTTAATTAGTAATGAGTTATTAGTAATGAGTAACCACAATTACTCATTACTAATAACAAATTTCTCATTTTACATGGGGATATTTCCGTGCTTCTTGGCGGGCAGTGCATCGCGCTTGGTGGCTAACTGGGCCAGTCCGCGGCAGATGCGGAAGCGCGTGTTGCGTGGCTCGATCACATCGTCGATATAGCCATACTTAGCAGCCTGATAGGGATTTGCGAACAGCTCGTTATACTCATCCTCCTTCTCGGCGATGAAAGCCTTGACGTCCTCACCGGCCTCCTTCTTGGCCTTGGCCTCCTTGGCATAGAGCACGGCAGCAGCACCTGAGGCACCCATCACGGCAATCTCGGCAGAGGGCCATGCGTAGTTCAGGTCGGTATGCAGCTGCTTCGAACCCATCACGATGTGCGAACCACCATACGACTTACGCAGGGTGACAGTAATCTTGGGCACAGTTGCCTCACCATAGGCGTAGAGCAGCTGGGCACCGTGCAGGATGACGGCGTTGTACTCCTGACCTGTTCCTGGCAGGAAGCCGGGCACGTCAACGAACGAGATGATGGGGATGTTGAAGGCATCGCAGAAACGGACGAAACGGGCACCCTTACGGCTTGCGTTCACATCGAGCACACCGGCATAGCACGTAGGCTGATTGGCCACGATACCAACACTCTGACCGTTGAAGCGGGCAAAGCCGACAATGATGTTCTTGGCGAACTTGGGCTGTACCTCGAAGAACTCATGGTCGTCGGTAACGGCCAGGATGACCTTGTACATGTCGTAGGCCTCGTTGGGGTTCTCGGGGATAATCTCGTTCAGCGAGTCCTCCAAGCGGTTGATGGGGTCTTCGCACTTGCGGCGAGGAGCTACCTCCATATTATTAGAAGGAATATAAGAGAGCAGCGTCTTGATCATCTGCAGACCTTCCTCCTCGGTCTTGGCGGTGAAGTGGGTAACACCTGACTTCGTTGAGTGGACAGAGGCACCGCCGAGGTGCTCCTGGTCGATGTCCTCGCCCGTGACGGTCTTCACCACCTTCGGACCCGTGAGGAACATATAGCTCGTACCTTCCATCATCAGCGTGAAGTCGGTGAGGGCAGGGGAGTAAACGGCACCACCGGCACAGGGACCGAAGATACCGCTGATTTGCGGGATGACACCCGACGCCAGGATGTTACGCTCAAAAATCTCGGCATAGCCGGCCAGGGCGTTGATACCCTCCTGAATACGTGCACCGCCAGAGTCATTGATACCGATGACGGGAGCGCCCATCTTCATAGCCATATCCATCACCTTGCAAATCTTCTGCGACATCGTCTCCGACAGTGAACCGGCATGCACGGTGAAGTCCTGTGCAAAGACAAATACCAGACGACCGTCGATGGTTCCGCTACCTGCCACAACGCCGTCGCCGGGGAACTGCTTCTTCTCCATGCCGAAGTTGTGACAACGGTGCTCCTTGAACATGTCGTACTCCTCGAACGACCCTTGGTCGAGCAGCATGTCAATGCGCTCGCGGGCAGTATATTTACCGCGTTCGTGCTGTTTCTGAATGGCTTTCTCACCACCACCAAGCCGCGCCTGTTCGCGCTTCTCGATTAACTGTTTGATTTTCTCAAGTTGTTTACTCATAATAAGCCCACCCAAGCCCTCCACAAGGGAGGGATGTTTAATTACATATAGGGTGCTCCTTTTTTATTATTATACTTTTAAAATAATTACTTTTTATCGCCTCACCCTTTATTATCTAATAGACACCCCTCCCTTGGAGGGCTTGGGTGGGCTTTAAATTTAATGTTCGCACAGCTCCGTGAGGATGCCGCAGGTTGACTTCGGGTGCAGGAATGCGATGTTCAGACCCTCGGCACCCTTGCGGGGAGCCTGGTCGATGAGGCGCACGCCCTTCTCGCTGACCTCGGCCAATGCACCAGCCACACCATCCTCGATGCAGAAAGCTACGTGGTGGACGCCCTTGTTGCCCTTGTCGAGCCACTTCTGGATGGTGCTCTCAGGTGATGTCGGCTCTAACAGCTCCAGCTTCACCTCACCACACTTCAAGAAGGCCGTCTTCACTTTCTGGTCCTCCACTACTTCTGTTGCATAACACTCCAGTCCCAGCACGTCCTTAAAGAACGGCAGACTCTCTTCAATGCTCTGGACGGCAATGCCCAGATGCTCAATGTGTGAAATCTTCATGTTGTTATCATTTAAATGATTATATTATTGTGCAAAGGTACTAATTTAACCTCAGAAAAAGAAGAAACGCCCCCATTTTTTGTTTTTTTTATATAAAAAGTGGTTACTGCAAGTCGTATTGCAGCAACCACTGAGTTTTTTCATGTGTCACCTCGTATAGGCGGCTACCACTCTCTGAACAGTTCCGAGAAGATCTGGTCGGCATCGCCGTACTTGTACCAGTCACCTGACACATTGATGTCCGCGGCCCACTTCAAGAAATCCTTATAGACCTTGGTGATGCTCTTGCCTTCCATGGGATAGAGGAACTCCAGCGGTACGATAATGGCGTATGGCGGGTTTCCGGCCTGAGGCATCTTGATTTCCTTGTTGGTTGTCTCGTTCTTGATATAGACGTTCTTCAGGTAGTCCATGATGCTTAAGTTCTCAGGCACAGTGATACCGTCGGTCATTGGGTGCAAGTGCAGGCCGTTGGCCTCTGTATTCACGAAGTGTTGGTTTTCCTCCAGCATGAAGATGTCGTGAATCTCCTGACCGTCGAAACGGCTGCCCGTCAGTCCGTGGATCACCACCTTGTCCTCGGCTCCGCAGGCCACCACGGCTATCTGCAGGTGAGTCTTGTTGACGCGGGTTACCTGAAGTACCACGTCGTTCATGTCATAGTCGGCTTTCTCGGGTCTGTCCTCGAAGCACATAGTGTAGGCGGCAGCCTCCACCTCAGGTGTCTCTTCTATCTTTTCCGTTCCGCCGCATACTTCTACGATCATGTCGCAGAATGTGCAGTCAGCACCGTCCTCGAAGCACATGTAGGTCTTGTCGTTGGCCGTGAAGATGGCGATGCGTGGGTCGGTATAGTCCATACCAGCAACAGTACCGCCGCCCTTCTCCTTATCGATAGCACTGTTGAAGTGACCCTGGATGTGGTTGACCTCGTAGTTCAGGCGACCGTCGCCATAGGTGCATCCGCTCTTACACTCGGCAATGTTGAAGTTGCCCTTGGGATGCTTCATGTTCAGGAATCCTATCTTATAGCCTTTGGGGAATACGGCGCTCACGGGACTTGCTCCCTGTGCCGGGGTGCCGTCACCGTAGAACGGCAGCAGGAACTCCTTGTTCCTGAACACCTTGCCAATGTCGACCGTGGCTTGTACCTGCATGATGGGGATGGCCTTGAATTTTGGCAGCGACTTGATGTAGTCCACCTCGTCACCCACGACATCTTCCGGCTTGTAGTAATAGTAGTAGATGTTGTTCAGCTTGAACTCGGTACTGTTGGCCTGAATGGGAATCAGTGTCACAGGAGTCGTACCGTCTGTATAGAGATAGTTTTGGTTCAGCTTGAAATACGAGCTGTTGCGTATCAGTTTCAGGTTGTTACGCTTTGAGCTGTTGATGGAACCGGGGTCACTGCCTTCCTTGACCAGGAAGTCGCTGATAATCTTGGCAACGACAGTCTGCTCATCCCCATCGAATCCGTTAATGTCGCGGTAGATGGTTCCTTCGTCAATTTTCCATCCGCCGTCCAGCGTGCCGTTTGAGACTTCCCACATCTGTTCGTCCTTCCAGCCAGAGTTGGCCCATACGGTGTATTCCACTTCTTTGTTCTTGTCGTTCTTGATGATGCATACGTCACCTTGCAGGGTACGCAGGGCGTTCAGCGACTTGTAGGGTGCGCCCAACTTGATGCCGCTCAGTGAAGGCACCTCGCTGGCCGTGGCTCTGGTGACCCTTGAGTTGGCCGAGGCAAAGCTGACTTGGCTGTCACCGACGTTGAACACCTGGATGTAGTACACGCCCTTGCTGTTGACGCAGGCGGCCACCAGCTGTTTGTAGATGTTCGGGGCATCATAGCTCAAGGTCACGGTCTGTCCGTTCTTGGCCTCTGTCTCGTTCAGCACTCTGGCATCTTCATTGAAGTAGGGCGACTCGGTCAGAATCTGTACCTTCACAATGTCCGAGAGGTTGGCATCGGCCTTGATGCTGATTTTGTTGTATGTAATGGGGCACCAGTCCTGCTTCGGGTCAATCTTTCCTGAGAAGAATTTGTCAGCATTCGAGTTGATGGTGCGTTGATCTATGGCATTCTCGTCATAGAGATCGGTCTCCCTTTGGGAACAACTGGTCATGATGAGTGTACCGAGCAGCAATAAATAAACAGTTTTTTTCATTGTGTTGATGTCTTGATTAATTATTTAACTACAAAAATATAAAAATAATGTGTAATATGGCCCGAAAGGCCGTTGTGACATAACAACATTTAAGATTTTTTATAGTTCTATGGTGATTTTCCCGTTTATTTGTCGTCCTGTGAGGTAGTTGGGTACAGCCCACTGGCGGTTGGTGACGTCGGTCACCCAATAGTAGCTGTTGACGTTGGAGATGCCGAAGAGGTTCAGACAGTCCAGTCCTATCCATACGTTTTTCACTCTATACTTCTCACTGATAACGCCCTTGTATGCCAGCCAGGCCATGCCGATGTCAGCCCTCTTGTAGGCTGGTGCCCGGAAGTTCTGCTGTTCGATGCCCCTGTGGGGTGCGCCGAAGGGCAGTCCGTCGGCGTATGCCAGTCGTAGTGTCATCTTCCAGCGCTCGGTGCCGGGGAAGTAGTCGGTGAAGTGTAGGTTGACAGCGTAGCGCTGGTCGGTGGGTAGGGGGAAGTAGTCGCCGCCGTCCATCTTCTGCCCGGTCTTCATCAACGAGAAGGTTATCCACGAGTCGGTGCCGGGCACGAACTCCCCGTATAGCTTCAAGTCCAGTCCGGCGGTATAGCCCGAGCTAAGATTCTCGCCGTAGTAGGTCACCTTCACGTTCTGCACGTTGTAGGGTACGAGGTTCGACAGGGCTTTGTAATAAGCCTCGGCGGTGAAGCGGAACGGGCGTTCGGCCATCTTGAAGCGGTAGTCCATGGCGGCTATCAGCTGTAGCGACCGCTGGCTCTTGATGTGCTCGTTCAGTGTAACCACGGTGCGCCCGCCGATGGTTGTCGTGTCGCGCAGTTCCTTGAAGAACGGTGCCTGATAGTAAAGTCCCGTGGCTATGCGGAAGGTCAGGTCCTGGTTGAACGCCGGAACGATGGCTATCGAGGCCCGTGGCGAGACGGTTGTCTCGCGGTTCCATGACCAGTTGCTGAACCTTACGCCGTAGTTCAGGGTGTAGAAAGTCTCGTCGGCCGTGTTCCATCGGTAGGTGTCCTGGACATAGCCTTCTATGCGCCTTGACGACATGTCGTTTTTCGACGACAGGGTGTAGATGAGGTCGAGTCGGTCGCCGGTGTGGGGTATGGAGTACCCGCTGGAGTCGCGCATCTCGTATTCGCGCGACTGCTCGTTGATTTTCTCCCATTTCATCGTCAGTCCGGCCTCTATGTCGTGTCTGCTGAACCTCCTGTTGACCATCAGCTTCAAGCTCTGCACGTCGGCGGTCAGGTAGTTGCGGGCATGCTCCATGTAGGTGCCCACACCGAGGTTCTCCGATGACTGGGTGTCATCCAGCCAGTATTGTCCCTGTATGTCGTAGGTCTCCTGCTCCTTGGTGTGGAAAGCCGAGGCTATCAGCTTGACGGTGGAGGAGTCGCCCAGGTGGCGGGCGATGGAGAGCGTGCCGAAGTAGGTGCGGAACACGTCCTTCTCTTGGCCGTCGAAATAGACTTTGAACGCCTTCACGTCCTCCATCGTGCCGAAGCTCGTCTCGCGGTCCTTGGGCTTGAACTCATAGCGGTTTTCCGAGATGTTGCCTATCAGGTCCACAGTCCACAGCTGGTTCGGCTTCCAGTTCATGTATGTCTGGTAGTCTAAGAAGTTCGGCTTGTACTCGCCCGTCGTCTCCAACGATCCCAACAGGTACTTGTTCGTCTTGTACCGCAGTCCGTGGCTCATGGTGAAATGCTTGCCAGCGACGCCTGCGTATCCACTGGCTCCCAGTAGCGAAGCTGTCACCGAGGCTTCTGTGCGCTCCGGTTTCCGGTAGGTGATGTCGAGCACCGACGACATCTTGTCGCTGTACTTCGCCTCGAAGCCGCCGGTGGAGAAGCCGACCCGTTCGACCATATCGCTGTTGATGACTGACAGGCCCTCCTGTTGTCCAGAGCGGATGAGCAACGGACGATAGACCTCCACATTATTTATATATACGACATTCTCGTCGAACGAACCGCCGCGAACGTTGTACTGGCTCGACAACTCGTTGTGAGTCGATACGCCGGCCTGCTGCTGTATCATCTCCTCGACGGCGTTGCCCGTCACCGAGGGAGCGTTCCTGATGTCCTTGATGTCCAACTGCTCCGTGGCCGTCGTCTGTCGCCGCCGCTCGGTGATGGTCACGCCCTGTAGGGCTTCCTGCTCGTGCATCACAATCTGTACGGTCAGGTTCCCCCTGGGATGGATAAAGGTGCGGACACGTGGCATGTAGCCAACCATTGTAAACTTAACTTTCACGGTGTCAGACGAGTGTAGCGTCAACTTAAACTCTCCCTTTAGGTTCGTCATCGTCAGCTTGCCCTGCTCTATGCAGGTGACGGAAGCCAGTTCCATGGCGTTGCCATCTTCATCGACGACCTTGCCTTTCAGCGTGAAGTCGTCGGCAACGAGCCTGCAGCTTGTCAGCACGAGCAGGCAGATGGTGAGTATGTGCCGTTTGAAGTCCATTTCTTGATTATAACGTCGGAAGAACCACTTTATTGCATCGTCCGTTCAGTTCTATAGGAAAGAAAATCTTGCTTTTCCTTTGATTTTCGCCGAAATTCGTGTAACTTTGCACCCGATTTTTGAAAAGAGCGTAATATGAATTCGCAAAATACACCTGTTCATGTCCGACTGTGGCACCGCGACTTTTGGCTGATGTCCATTGCAAACATGTTGCTGGCCATGTCAGTTTACATCCTGGTGCCGTCGTTCCCGATATGGCTACTCGAGACGGAGAAGTTCACGCCTGTTGAGGTGGGTGTCTCCATGGGAGCCTTCGCGCTTGGACTGTATCTCTTCGGCACCTTCTGCTCGTGGTTGGTGCAGCGTTTCCGCCGCAACCGCATCTGCATCTACTCGATAGCGGCTCTCATAGGAAGCATATCCATATTATATTATGTACACGGTCTGCAGAGCGACTTTATCGAGTTCTGGGTCATCCTGCTTCATCGTGTCCTCCTCGGAGCCACCTTCGGACTGGCACAGATGGTGCTGTCGAGCACCCTCATCATCGACACCAGCGAGTCTGACAAGCGCACCGAGGCCAACCACTCATCGGCTTGGTTCTCGCGGTTTGCCATGTCGTTAGGTCCCATCGTTGGACTTGTCATGTTCTACTACAAGAATTTCGATGCCGTTCTGCTGTCCTCCGTATTCTGCGCCTCTTGTGCCATCATCCTCATCCTGACGGTCAACTTCCCCTTTCGCACACCAAGCGACTGCTACCATATTTTCAGTCTCGACCGTTTCATCCTGCCCGGCAGCATGCCGCTCTTCCTGAACCTGCTGCTGATAGCCGTGACGGTGGGCATGATCATGTCGTTGGGGCTGAGCGACCGTTTCTACGGTGTCATCATGGCCGGTTTCCTGCTGGCACTGCTGGCCCAGCGCTTCGTGTTCCGCGATGCCGAGCTGAAGAGCGAGGTCATCACTGGCCTTGTCCTGCTGATAGCTGTGCTTATCATGGTCTTCACCCGTCCGCTGCCCATCGTGTGGTACATTGCCCCTCTGTTGTTGGGACTGTCCATCGGCATCATCTGCTCACGCTTCCTGCTGTTCTTCATCAAGCTGAGCCGCCACTGCCAAAGGGGCACGTCACAGAGCATGTATTTCCTCAGCTGGGAGACGGGCATAGCCCTCGGCATAGGTATCGGCTACGCCTTGTTCTTCAACGACGACAAAGGATTGCTCATCACTGATATGGTGCTTGCCGTAGCTGCTCTTCTGATGTACAACTACTACACCCACCAGTGGTTTCTCAAGCACAAGAACCGCTAACTCCCTATTAACTCCCGCTAACTTCCTCCTCATCAGCATCGTATTCGTCCTTCTGATGGTGGGGGAATACATGGTGATGCAAGAAGTTCATCAGCTCTAAGCACACGATGACCATCACCGTGGCGGCAGTGGCCACAGCGTACATGCCAGCTCCTGCGGCCATGCCGATGGCGGCGGCCACCCACAGACCGGCGGCGGTAGTCAGTCCTCGGACGGCATGTTTTTGGAAGATGATACAGCCGGCACCGATGAAGCCGATGCCCGACACTACCTGGGCGGCAATACGCGACACGTCGTGACGGGTAGCCTCGTTGATGACAACGTCGCTGAATCCGTGGGCTGAAAGAATCATGAAAAGGCCGCTGCCCAGTCCCACGAGGAAGTGAGTACGAAACCCCGCCTCCTTGGCGCGGTACTCGCGTTCCAATCCGATGGCACTGCCAAGCAGTCCGGCAATGAAAATACGAAGAATAAATTCTGTTGTCATAGTTATTGGAAAAGAGTTATCAATCGAAATTCTGGCCACAAAGGTAGCATTTGTCCTGTCTCATGGCTCGTTTGGTATGATGGCGCAAAGATACGACATTTTCCCGAAGTTCGGAAAGAAATATTCATAATTAACAATATTTTGGCTGTACATCTGCATACTTGCTGGTAATATAATTATGACAATTAAAGTTATTCCTTTTATTTCCTTTTATGGTGCTATCCAAATAATCGGAAAAAATATATTGTTTCTGACGGTCTGATAATCTGTTTGTCTTTACAAAGAACCCCATGATTCCTGAAATCATCGCTTCTCATTAGATAGTGAACAAATTTTTGCCGAAATAAGCAAAAAGTTGCCCAAAAATTTGTTTATTTGGAAAAATAATACTAATTTTGCACCCGCTTTCAGACAAACGAGCACTGGAGAGATGGTAGAGTGGTCGATTACAGCAGTCTTGAAAACTGCCGCACTGAGAGGTGCCGGGGGTTCGAATCCCTCTCTCTCCGCTTTTTAATGAAAAGGGAACCTTACGGATTCCCTTTTTTCGTGCCTGAAAATCAACTACTTGCATTTTTAACCCATTGAAAATCTGCTATATAGAGGGAGGAACGTCCCAAAAATGACATAAGCAGTCATTGGACATCTTCCGCTATTATAAGCACGGAATGTATTACCAGATGTATTACCGCCCCCCGCTGTCAATAGTTTAAAGTAATACTTTTAGTTAAAAATGAACAAGACACCGTTATTAGAGTTCGTTTACAACCGCAAAAAGACTGCGGCAACGAACAGGGAGGCAGCTGTTGAACTCAGAATCACTTTTGAGCGTAAACAGAAGTACATGACAACAGGCATCAGACTCCTGCCAAAGCATTGGCACAGGGGTGCTGTGGTAAATCGAATTGATGCCCGTGAGTTGAACGAGACGCTGGAGAAACTCATGGCTGAGGTTCGTCAGGTCATTCTTGACATGATGGGCGAGAGCGTAATGGACATCTTTTCTATTCAGGAGAGGTTGAAGCGTAAACGAGCAAGTGCTATCTCGTTTTTGGAGTTCTGCGAACAGCGGACAAAGATCCGTCAGTATGGCAAGGCTGATGACAGTAAGGAGCGTTACAACCGTTTCATGCGTTTCTTCTCTGCATGGGGTAAAATTCGCTATTTCGAGGATGTCACCGATGCAAACATCTTGGCATTGGATGAACATCTGGTGAAGAAGGGACTGAAGCCCTACTCTAAGTGGAACAACTACCATCGGTTCCTTAATTCCTTCATCTTGGATGCTATTGACGAAGGATTCTTGAAACGTAATCCTTACAAATGGATTCGTATTGACAAGGAGAAATCGAAAGGTGGCATTGGCAAGTATCTTTCTCCATTAGAGTTTGCGAAGGTTTGCGATGTCGCATTACCTTCTGAATGTCTTCAGAGAGTTCGCGACGTGTTCGTTTTCCAAACTTACACCTGTCTTTCAAACACCGACCTACACGACTTCGATGCGAGCAAAATTAAGGAAGTGAAAGGAATGAAGGTTTACGTTGGTAACCGGGCAAAGACGAAGCAGACGTTCACAATCCCACTACTATCACCAGCCATGGCGGTGCTGAAAAAGTATCAGAATAAGTTGCCCGTCATCAGTAACGTTAAGTATAACGAGTACCTGAAGGTTATTGCTCAAGCAGCAGGCATTGACAAACCCGTATCGAGCCACTGGGCAAGGCATACTGGTGCAACATTACTACTCAATGAAGGCGGCATGGATTTGAAGACGGTTGCTAAGATTTGCGGTCACTCCTCCTTTAAAGTTACAGAGCAAGTCTATGCTAATATGCTCGATGATACTGTAGTTGACAAGATGGCTGCATACGAGAAAACACTGAAATAAAAACTCCGCATATCTTTGTACTCGAAATCCTGCAGATGATTCCACATATCAATCCGCAGAAATATTTGAGGAATACAATGCGGAACACAATGCTGGATAAAAATAGTTAATGTCAAACAAAAATCGTATTAGTATGAAACAAGTAAATCGACAAAATCAGTATGCGGAATTTTCAATGACTATTTCAACGAGCAGAGAGCTATGGCGCTACCTGTTTCGTGGACAGAAAAACTCATCAGAAAAACTTACGCGTGTAGAGGCATTCCACGATCTTATAGAGCGGCAGTATGCTGCACTACAGCAAGAGAACGAATGCATCTTCGGAAGTATAAGCAGCCTGTCGAGAGCCTGGCACTGGGATAGAGATACCACGAGTGCCTTTATTACGGATCTGGAAAAGTTTGGGGCGGTTAGTCGTTACGACATAGGGAAACGTGCAGTATTAAAACTGAACTGTACTATCGGCTAATAATCCATTCTAAGGCACCATAGATGCCCTCTGAAGCAGAATACCGCTGTTAGTGGTATCCCTAAAACCCTGACGTCCTTAGTGCTGTTACATTGCCCTTAATCGGGTAGCGTGTAACAGCACTCTTTTCGCACATGTATTATCGGAATCGTCACACTACTTTTCCAACAACCCTCGTAGAGTGTCGAAATTTCCCTAAAGGCGCTTGCGCGTATTGCGAAAATTCCGCAATAGGGGTAGCCTACTACTAACCTTGGGGAAAAATCCCGCAAAGTTACCGCCATAAACCAAGGTTGAGCAAGCTCATTGGCTGAATAGGCTTAGGGACACCCCGAGACCCCGCACCAAACGTTTATCCGACAAAACTCTAAATGCACATGAAAGATGACGAAAAATAGCCTTTCCCAAATGTATGCATTCGGGGTGATGATTTGCAGTGGCAATCTATGACGAGAGTCTTAGTGTTAATGGCAAGTCTGAGTAGAAATGAAATTGCTTGGCCAACGTTTTTCCCATAGGCAAGAAATGATTTCGGGGTCGTTAGGTTGTCGTAGAAAAGTTCCTCGTCAAGTCCATGATGATATTGTATCCCATCAAGGTCTTTCCTGTTGGTGAAATTTGTTTTATATTGGGTAGTTGACATGTCTGGCTGATGACTTCCCAATTGCACAAACAATGGAACAAAATAGCATATCAAATACACCCTTTTTGGAGTTACATGTCATCATGGAGTACAGCCTTTCGGTGACCAACTATTATCGTTTGATTTCAATGCGGAAATTTCATCCATCGAATCAAGTAGAAGAATACCAAGAATGTGCAATGACCATGTAAGCCTTTATAGTGAGGAAACTAATGCGGAAACTAATGTGGTATTAGTGCCATACCTCTATCGAATAGTTCCACATATTCTTTCTGCACGATTTCCCACTCTTTATATGGGTAAAAAGATCCGCAATTGAAATATTGCTTTATAAAGCAAGAATCCAGTTTCTCGAATGCGTGGAAAACACATACCCGAAGGTGTGGAGATTTTCGAAGCAAACCTATGAACTTATTCTCGTTGGTTAAGCATCACGTATATAATTAGGGTGTACCCTTGTGTCTGCTTTTGCAAAGGCAATTGTTCTTGAAGACACCAATCGTCGTAGCCAGAGGTGAATTATGAAACTATAAATGAGAAAAAAGACAATTTAGTGAGTGCTAAAGTTAATAATCGTGATATTTTGCTTTTGTTTCGACAAAAATGACTATCTTTGTACCCACAACATATCATTATCCTAATATGGACAAAGACATCAATCGCATCAAAGTGGTGCTTGCAGAAAAGAAGAGAACCAATAAGTGGCTGGCAGAGCAACTGGGCTGTGCGCCTACTACAGTTTCTAAATGGTGTCCAATGTATGTCAGCCACCGATGGAGACATATCTCAAAATATCAAAACTCCTTGAAGTAGAATTGGGAGAATTAGTCAACAAGAGATTCTCAGAAACGATTTAATGAAAAATAGAATGGAACAAAGATATACATTTTCCGGACATGAATCATTCCCTTGCAAAACACTTTGGCTGAAAAAAGGATATGACTTCATAGTTCAAGGGAAAGACTTCAATAGCCCTGAGGCTGTGATTGAACTGGGAGTTGGGAAGAATATGGTTGCTTCCATTCGCTTCTGGCTGAGAGTTTTTGGCATCTGCGAAAACGATCAGCCAACATGGTTAGGTAACTATTTCTTTAATGAAACAAATGGAAAAGACAAGTATCTGGAGGACTTGGCAACGTTATGGCTCTTGCATTTTCATCTGGTCTTTCGGGCTGAGGCCACACTCTATAACTGGTTCTTTACGGATTTCCAGAAAGGCAGGAAACCATTTACGCGTGAGCATCTTACCACATACGTCAAGCGCAGAATGATTGGGGATGGAAAAGAAAAGCAGTTCAATCTTAATACGGTTAAGCGCGACGTTGGCGTACTGATGCAAAACTACTGTATGCCTCGTAAAATTCAGTCGCACGAAGATTTTTCAGCGCTGCTGTTAGACCTGCATCTTCTTCTCTACCGAGAGGATACCAAAGAATATGTGTTCAATAGCGAAGGAAAAGCATCGGTAACACCCGAGATTTTTTTCTACGGACTAATGACCATCAAGGGAGCAGATAACTCAATACCTTTTGAGACACTTCAAGAGTTAGGGCTCATTTTCTGCATGACAGACCTTGAAATGATAGACATGTTGAGACTCCTGTCTGAACGATACCCCGATGTGATTCACTATAGTGATGTGGCTGGTATTCGTCAGGTACTTATTACGAATCAAGTTGAACACCGTAGCATTTTAGACTATCATTATGAAGCAGTTTAGTTTGTCGGCCAACATAGAGAATGGTTTCCCAGACGGGATGCAGTATATTGTGACACCCAATGCCCGCAAGGCTATTGGCACGATTATTGATGATTATCACACAGGCATACATTCTTTTTCTATTATAGGCTCATACGGAACGGGAAAATCAAGTTTCCTTCTGGCATTGGAGGAGGACTTGCGAACATCAACTCGACTCAAGCATTTGTTCAATCCGAAATCTATCTCTGATGCCGAAGAATACGATCTGCTGAATATTGTCGGAGATTATGCAGACCTCTCGAAACTTCTGCGTCAAGCATTGGGAGTAGAGGGTGGTGCAGAGAGTGTAATCGACGAATTAAAATCCTACTATCAGTATCTGCATGCACATGGAAAATTCCTGGTGATTGTTGTCGACGAGTTTGGCAAAGTCTTGGAGCATGCCGCCAAGAATAATCCTGAGCAGGAACTATACTTCATGCAGAAATTGGCCGAGTTCGTGAATGTCCCCTCTCGTCAGATTCTGCTGCTCACGACACTTCACCAAAATTTCAGTTCATACGCCAGAGGTCTTTCAGAAGCACAGCGCAACGAATGGACGAAGGTAAAAGGACGTTTCAAGGAAATCACCTTCGTGGAGCCTATTGAGCAGATACTCTATTTGGCTTCATCGCAGCACATGTCACACGTAGGGCAAAAGAATATCAAAGAACTCTTTCAGCTTGCGCATGACACAAAATACGTTTCTGCTGCTTTCGCCTATGAGACGGCTGAGCATCTGTCGCCTCTTGATCCGTTCTCTGCCTTTGCCATTACCTCAGCCATTCAGCGGTATGGTCAGAATGAACGTTCTCTCTTTACGTTTCTTGCGGCCAAAGGGAAAAACTCGCTCAGCGAGTTTACTCCCGATGCAAATCTGACATACAATCTTGAACGCGTCTATGATTATATAATCTACAATTTCTATTCCTATCTGAAGGACGCTAATACCGACTCAATGGCATGGAGTTCCATACAGGTGTCGATAGAAAGAGCCGAGGGCTTGGATTGGGACTCCGAACAATCGTTGATGAGTGCAGTAAAACTCATCAAAGCTATTGGATTGCTTAATTTGTTCTCAATTGCCACTTTCCAGTTGACGGCAGAACAGATGTCACTCTATGCGAAACTTGCTATGGACATCCCTGACGCTTCTGTCATCTTACATAAGTTGGAGCAGTTTAAGATAATCAGATTTGCTGCATATAAGCAGCGACTATTGCTGTTTGAGGGAACCGATGTGGATTTGGAGTTGGAGATTAGACAAGCCACAAATATTGTTCCAAGACCAGTCTCGTATATCGTAGATTTAGAAAAATATTTCGTTAACCGCATATCGCCCGTCAAGGCTCATTTCTATCAGCGTGGCACGCCTCGTTATTTTGAGTATATGATTCGTGAAGAGCCGATAGACATTGTTCCGACTGGCGACACCGATGGGGTGATTGAACTGATATTTTCAGACAAGGATACGCTCTTGGACGTAAGAAACTTTAGTGCTAACAACGACCATGCACTTATCTTTGCCTACTTCGATAATGCCGATGACATTATCCAGCACCTTCATCGTATCAAAGTTTATGAGTACATAGCTGAGAAGGTGCTGATTGACAAGAGTGACCGTGTGGCTACCCAGGAGATTGCCCGCCTGAAGACATACGAAGAGACGCTTCTTGTAAAAGCGATCAGTAGTAATCTCTTTGAATATACAAAAAACGTAAAATGGTTCTTCAAGGGTGAAGAGAAGAAGATAAATTCGCTTCTCGATTTCAACAAGCTGCTGTCTGAAGTCTGTGACAATGTCTATTCGTTGACGCCGGTGATGAACAATGAGTTGTTTAATCGCCACAAACTCCCTGGTACGATTTCTTCTGCTCGTGTGAAATATCTTACGGCACTTTTGAATCATTACAACGAACCAGAACTTGGCTTTGAGTCTGATAAGTTCCCGCCAGAGAAAACGATCTACTATTCTCTGCTGAAGAATACGGGCTTACATCGTGACGGGACGCTTACCGACGAGCCGAATAATCCTGAGTTCATGTCTGTATGGAAGGCTTGTGAAGACTTTCTGCACAGCACTGTCAGCAAACCCCGCAAGGTTTCTGCACTTATTAAGATGCTTTCAGAACAGCCTTATAAACTCAAGCAGGGATTCCTCGATTTCTGGGTTCCCACTTATCTTTTTATCCGTCGTCAGGACTTCGCCCTCTATAGTGCATCGAAAGGTGCCTTTATGCCCGAAGTGAATATGGAGTTTTTCGACCTGCTACCCAAGCATCCAGCCGACTTTGAACTGAAAGCATACGCAGTGGATGGTGTGAAACTGAGTTTCTTCAACCAGTACCGTCAATTCGTGCGATTAGGCGAAGAACGAAGCATTACTACGGAAAAGTTCATTGAGACGATTAAGCCGTTCTTCTTTTTCTATCGTCAACTGAATGACTATGCCAAGCATACGCAAAAGTTCGACCACTCATCAACCCTCCGCTTCCGTGAAGTCCTAGCCACAGCAAAAGATCCGGAGAAAGCCTTCTTTGAAGACCTCCCGGAAGCATTGGGGTATAACAGGGAATCTTTAGAGCAAGAACAGTTCGTCAACGAGTATGGCAACATCATTCAGCGTGCTATTCGTGAACTGCGCTCTTGCTATACGAAGTTGATTGACCGCATAGAAGAGCGTTTGGTAGAAGGACTCAAACTGGATTCTGCAGAGTATGGGGATTATATTCATGAAATCAGAGACAGGCTGGGCAACACCAAAGATTATCTGATGACTGACAAACAGCGAGAGTTCTATACTCATGCCATCACGGAATATGACAACCGGGCGGAGTGGTATCAGTCCATCTGTTACACGGTCTTGGACCAACGGCTCGATACGCTACGTGATGAACAAGAAGACAAGTTGCTCGATGACCTTGTTTACATGTTTCGCTCTTGTGAGAAGTATGCCGATATTTCCAGAAAGACAGACGAGCACGACAAGAGTGATGCTTATTCGTTCGACATGGTGACAAATCACGGCACGGAGGTGCGCACCCAGACCTATATCCTACCGGAAAAGGACAGACAGCAGGCCGCGGACTTAGAAGCACGAATCAATAAGCTGCTTTCAGGCGACACAAACGTTGATGTCTGCACGCTATTATCAATATTAAATAAGAAAATAACAAAGTAAAAAAACAAATAGCTGTATGGAGAGTATCATCGAAATACCAAAGTCTCAGGTTATGATGGCGTTTGTGGCTACGTGTATAGAGGCAACTGCACGACTTTTAAACGCTTCTTATAAGGATGTGTACCAACGGATGAAGAATGTGGGGCTGATAGAACACTATATCTTACCCCACTATGAGGTTCTACATAGTGAAAGCCGTGAAAACATCGCAGCAGGTATGGTTGAATGTCTTAAAAGCTGGGAGGGAAAGAAATGATAGTATATCATGGCGGAACAGAGATAGTAGAACATCCCGACTGCAAATGCGGACGTCGGAACCTTGACTTTGGCCAGGGGTTCTACGTTACTGACATCCGCAAGCAAGCGGAAGACTGGGCTAAGTTAATGGCTGACCGCAGAAAAACTGCGTCTGTTCTCAACAGATATCGTCTCAATCGTGAAGCTATAATAGCCGAGGGTCATTGTAAGTTGTTCAAGGCATACGATGAGGATTGGCTGGAGTTCATCGTTGCCAGCCGTCAGGGACAGCCAGTTGCAGACGCATACGACTATATAGAAGGTGGTGTAGCAAACGACCGTGTTGTTGACACCGTCAACCTCTACATGACAGGTCTGATGGACAAAGCAACTGCCCTTCGTCGCTTGTCAGAGCATCAGCCTAACAACCAGATGTGCCTGCTTAATCAAGAAATAACGGATAAATATTTGACTTTCGATGGAACAGAGAAAATACGATGACCCCGTCAAGTCTCCCGTCATACAGGAGATTATCATGAGCAACCGCATAGGTGCCATTTCGGTGGAACTGGCCAAGCGGATGAACATTGAGCCAGTTAAAGCCCTGCAGATGTTCTATGAGAGCAAAACCTGTGAGGATTTGCACGACAAGTCAACAGGCTTGTATCTATACGGCGATCTCTATGTGGCCGATGAGTTTATGAGAGAAAAGGAACAATTATGAGAGTGAGACATATATTAGGCATATCAGGCGGAAAGGACAGTGCGGCTCTCGCCATCTATCTGAAGCAGAAGTACCCGAATTTGAAAATCGAGTACTATAATTCAGATACGAAATGTGAATTGGAGGAAACAGAGAAACTTATAAACAATCTGGAGGCCTATCTTGGTAAAATAGTAAGGCTGAAAGCTGCAGAAGAATCAGTCATTGATAATCCGTTTGAGCATTATCTGAAAGCGATGGGTGGTTTTCTGCCTTCACCACAAGCCCGCTGGTGTACGAAGAAGATGAAGCTCGACAGGTTTGAAGAATATGTGGGCGATGACTATGCCGTGTCGTATGTAGGTATCCGTGGCGATGAAGACCGTGACGGTTATATCTCTTCTAAGCCCAACATCCAAGCCGTGTTCCCATTCCGTAAGAACATCTGGAGCATTGATGTTATCAATAAGTTCCTGCATAAGGAGAACTTGGAGCTGATAGTGGATATATATGAAAGACTTACCCCAGAAGGATTCCTGCATGACGAGATTATAGAGACGGTGAAGAAGCCTATCACCAAGCAGTTCTATTACTCGAAGAAGATGAACGCCCTGCTGGACTACGACGTTCGTCTGTTCAATCATGCCGTGTTCGATTTCCTGAAAACCACCGATTATCCAGTGGGCAAACTCGACTCATTCCCCTTGCTCGACAATACCGATGTACTTGTGAAGGACGACATCTTCCGTCTGCTGCGTGAAAGCGGCGTGGGTGTACCGGCCTACTATGAAGAAATCCCCTTCGAAGTGGATGGTCAGACGGGCACCTATTGCCGCAGTCGTTCTGGCTGCTATTTCTGTTTCTTCCAGCAAAAGATAGAATGGATATGGTTCTACGAGCAGCATCCTGAACTCTTTAAGATTGCGAATTATAGATATCAAATGGCAGCATAAGTATGACAATACCGCAATCAAAAACTATTTCCACCAGCATAATGAACCGTGTGTTCGATAAAACCACGGCGACATACAAGTTTTATTGGATGCTGTCTTTACTTGATATGTATGTCAAGGAGAAAAGGGAAGTAATGTTTGCCCTTGATGTCGCATCACGAATGGTAGCATACGCATGGTATCCGATAGAATATTTCAGATTGTCATTTGGCAAGGGTGACCGTATGGCTCAGATAATCCCAAAGGTAGCAGGACTAACTGGTATTACAGTTGATGACAGATTGGACAACAAGACTGATCTTATCATGCAAGCCACAAGTGAAAATTCCAAGGTAAAAGCAGAAATAAAGATTTTGTTGCGGAATGTTCCTTTTTGGTTTCAGTCCCCTTGGATTGACACGAACGATGAGCATGAAATGATTCGTCGTTCCCAGACGTTGGAAAATGATTGCTTGTATTCACTTAGTGGATGGGGCGAGGATTTGACGGTTACAGTGAATCCGAAGTGGAGTGAGTATCTGAACACGAACTATGAGATTTTACGTGACTTCACGTTATGGAATCTCACGCTGTTCCTACAGGCAAGGAATCCGAATGTACCGAATATATCAGGCAAGTTGTTGAGGCCAGAGGAACGTGAGCCATTGACGAAGCAGAAGAAGTTTTGGAACAAGGTGATTGAATTAGGTGGAACAATAGACTGCATCTATACTGATCATCCGCTTGGCGTGAATGACTTTGACCTTGACCACTTTTTGCCGTGGAGTTTCGTTTCGCATAACCAGAATTGGAATCTCATTCCCGCCGATGGAAGTTTTAACTCATCTAAAAGCAACCGCATTCCTGACCTTGATTACTACTTGCCTAAGATGGCAGGGATTCAGCATCGTGCATTGCGGTTGTACATTCCCGTAAGCAGTAGCCGTGATGCCATCGTAAATGAGTATTTTGCCCTTGGTGTCTCGCCGCACGACCTCATGGCGATGACAAAGGAAGAGTTCTTGAACACATACCGCAAGACTTTCTCGCCACTCAGCCAAATGGCATTGAACATGGGATTCCGAACATTAAATCATGATTGACTATGGAACCGATTATAAACCATCCATATCTAACGGCAATTAAGCGAACGGCTATGTCTGTTCCTACCCGATACCTTTTGGAACATGATCTGCTGAAAGGCAAGATTCTCGATTTCGGTTGTGGTTATGGTTTCGATACGGATGAACTGAAGAAGCAAGGGCATGATATAATTGGCTATGATTATTACTATCGTCCTGACTTCCCTGAAGGAAAGTTCGATACCATCATCTGCAATTATGTGTTGAATGTACTGGAGCCGTATGCACAGGCAGAGGTGTTGATGAATGTAACCAACCTGCTCTCACCAAAAGGAACTGCTTATTTCGCCGTTCGTCGCGACTTGACAGAAGAAGGCTTTCGGCTGCATGCCATTCATAAGCAGTGGACTTATCAGTGCAACGTCAAATTGCCATACAAGAGCCTCGTCGCTAATAAGAGTTACGAACTCTATCAGTATAACCACTTCAACAAACTGCCGAGGAAAGACGGGGTACGATGTCATTTCTGCAATCTTGCCCGATATGTTGAAATCATCTGCGAGACGGCTACTTGTGTTGCCTTCTACGATGGCTATCCCGTTTCGCCTGGTCATGCGCTGATAATTCCCAAGCGGCACGTTGCATCCTATCGCGATTTGACGAACCACGAAAAGGAGGCGATGAATGTGGTGCAGGAATATGTTATGAAGAAGATTGACGAGCGTTTCCACCCCGACGGTTACAATGTCGGCATCAACATTGGTGAGGCTGCGGGGCAATCGGTCTTCCATTGTCACATGCATATCATCCCGAGATACAAGGGCGACGTGCCAAACCCAAAGGGCGGCGTGCGCGGCGTGATTCCGAGTAAACAAAAGTATTAGGCTATGCAGATAATTGAAACTAAAGGCAATAAAAACTTGATGAATAGAGAAAAGACACTATTCCTCTGTTCTAAGATGACCCCGATAGGGCTGTATGGTTATGTATTCAAGTGGACGGATAGCCTAACTGAAAAAGATTGCGTTGTTTGTTTCAATTCAACAGATATGGAGTCGGAGGTGCTGAAGGCACTGCTCGTTGCTAAAGTTCCAACCATTTTGTTTGTCATGAACCGCTTCACTGACGTAAATAATATTCAAATAGAGCAGGCATTAAAGGAGAACAGAATGCTCATCGTTATCCTCAGACGCGATGAGCCAAGGGGAAAAGGTTCTACACCAAGACTGAGAAACGAATATGTGCTTTCACTTTGTCAGAATGTCGTTTGTGGCTATATAAATAAGAATGGCAGTGTGTTTCCCCTGTTGGCAGGACGAAATGATGTTGTAAATCTCGTTGATGAAAATGCATTTTCGATGGCAGCAGAACCGACTGGTCGCCACGAACGATGGACTGTGGCACAAGACAAGATGCTGCTTCGGATGTTTTATGATGACATGGGAATCCATGCCATCCATA
>CAMHNI010000023.1 GCA_946186505.1 uncultured Prevotellaceae bacterium
CCCGATGGGGTCAGCACAACTCGCCCTCGGGGGGCAAATACACGCGGCTTTTCCATTTCATTTCAGAATGAGAATTAATTTATCACTTTGATGACTATTATTCAACTTACTTTGCAAAAATACAAAAAAAGAGTGGCAAAATTGACTTAGTAATTTTTTTTTTGAGGAAAAGAACGTTATTTTTCAATTTATTCATTAAATTTTGCTTGAAAAATGCTATCTTTGCCGTATAAAAATTGTATTTGATATGGTAACTAAAGATCTGAACCGTTTGTAAATTAGTATGTCTAAGCATTCAGAATACACGTCTGAATGTCGTGTCTTCACAATTTTCGTTTCCATTTTTGGTTATGAGATTCATTTTTGAAAATAAAATAGGCATAAAAATGTCTTAGGAATGGATAAAAATAGGGTAATGGATTTTTGCGGCGATTTTGCGGCGATTTTGCGCCAAAAGCACACAATTTAACAGTAATTTAACGGAAATTGAGTTAAATTTAACTTAAAACCATGTTCTAAAAAGGAAACAAAAAAGCTTGTAAGTATTTGACCTACAAGCCTTTATCTTGGGTGCCCGGACGGACTCGAACCGTCGACATTCAGAACCACAATCTGACGCTCTAACCAACTGAACTACGGGCACCATGATGAGAACAATTGCAATGTCCACAAGGCTTTCTTCGACGAGCGAAGCACCTTTTGGCGATTTGCGGGTGCAAAGGTAGGCATTTTCTTTGGAACCGCCAAACATTTGGGCGACTTTTTGCAAAAAAAACGATTTCTCATGTGTTTCTTCTGTTATTTATTTGTAATTTTACCCCCGGATTGCAAACATAGGTGTTTATTTCATGCAGACGAAGAGATCTCAAGCCTAAGCGGTTTATCCTGAATACAGGATGCGGTGCCAACTATTTCAGCCTAATTTTTGTTGGTTTCGTTTTTTTTGTTTATCTTTGCAGCGATGATAAAAGATAATATGAAATCATTTTTGTTGAGTAGGCTCTTAGGCTTAATGGCTTTCACAATGGGAAGCGTGGCCTTACAGGCTCAGAAGAGTATCGTGATTCTTTACGAGAACGATGTACACTGCGGCATCGGCGGTTATACAAAGATAGCGGGTCTGCGCGATGCTATCAGCCGTTCTGATACGGCATACGTGGCAGCTGTCAGTGTGGGTGACTTCCTGCAGGGCAATACCACGGGAGCTATCTCCAAAGGGCAGTATATTGCCGACATCATGCGCCATGTGGGCTATCATGCCCTGACGTTAGGCAACCATGAGTTTGACTATGGCGTGCCTCGTATGAGACAGTTGCTGGAAGAGATTGGCGCTCCTGTAGTCTGCGCCAATCTCTTCGAGGCTGGCGAGCCTCAACCCATCTATGCTCCATACGTCATTCATCAATACGGTGACAAACGCGTGGCCTATATCGGTGTCTGCACACCTGAGACGATGATTCTCGAGGGCTATTCGTTCTATGATACCAACGGAATCCAGCTCTACGACCTCAAGCCGAAGACATTCTACCAGCTTGTCCAGCAGGCGGTGGATGCAGCCCGAGGCGAAGGGGCCGACTATGTCGTGCTGCTGTCGCATGTGGGTGAGACACCGCAGTCGATGGGCTTCAGTTCCCATCGCCTCGTCAGTGCCACCAGGGGAATTGACGTGGTGCTTGACGGCCATTCTCATGAAATCATCGAGTGTGCCAAGGTTCCGGACCTTGACGGCAAACTGATAACCGTCACGCAGACGGGGACACAGTTTGCCTGTGTCGGCAAGCTGGTCATCACGCCCGACGGCAGATGCATGACCAAGCTCATCAAGAGCAGTGACATTCCTTACGAGAATGTGAAGATAACTGAGGTTACTGACAGCATCCGCCAAATGGTGAATGCTGTCACGTCAAAGATTGTCGGTCATAGTGATTACCAGCTTCTTGTGAGCGATGAGAACGAACAGTGGATTGTACGCAACCAGGAGACCAATGCGGGCGACCTTGTTACCGATGCCTATCGTCATGCGTTGAAAGCTGACATAGGGTTAGAGAATGGTGGCGGCATTCGCAACAACATTGCTTCCGGCGATATTACCTACGGTGATATTATCGGTATGCTGCCCTATGACAACACTCTGCGACGCATCATGGTCAGTGGCGAACAGTTGCGGGCTATGCTCATCCGCTGTACGGCGATGGTTCCCTTGATGGACGGCAACTTCCCGCAGTGCTCCGGCCTGCGCTTCACCATTCATAGCAGTAGCCATACCGTCAGCGATATTGCCGTACTTCAGGATGATGGCAGCTATGCCCCACTCGACCTGAAGCGTACCTATAGTGTTGCTCTGACGGACTACAACCACGAGGGTGGCGGCTTCTTTGATTGTTTCAAGTCATGCCCTGTGCTCTTTGAGAGTTCCCTGCGCTACTACGAGGCTCTGTCTGACTATTTGGGCAATGTGCTTGGCGGCACTACAGGAAAGGCCTACAGTGAGCCTCAGAGCCGTATCAAAATCATTGACGACTGAACAGTATTCCCCTGTCCAGTCGTCAATATAAAGTTTGTTACCTATTATTATTTGTTCTTCACTATCTGGGCCGTGAAACAGGCTTCGGATACGACATGGTCGCCAACAAAGACATAGCCCTTCATCGACGATACACCGTGACGGACAGGAGCCAGCAAATCGACTTTGAAGATCAGCGTGTCGCCGGGTACCACCTTTTGGCGGAACTTCACGCTGTCAATCTTCATAAAGTATGTTGACCAGCGCTCAGGTTCCTCAAGGGTGTTCAGTACCAGCAGACCGCCGCACTGTGCCATAGCCTCAACCTGCAGTACACCTGGCATGACTGGCTCCTGCGGGAAGTGTCCCTGGAAGAACGGCTCGTTGGCTGTGATGTTCTTGATGCCGACAATGCTCGTGGGGCCTAAGGCAATGACTTTATCTACCAGCTGCATGGGGTAGCGGTGAGGTAGGAGCTCGCGGATGCGGTTGACATCCATCACCGGCTCGTCGTTGGGGTCATAGACAGGGGCCTGTATCTCGTGCTTGCGTATCTCCTTGCGTATCAGCCGGGCAAACTTGTTGTTAATGGTGTGTCCAGGACGGGTGGCAATGATACGCCCTTTGATGGGACGGCCTATCAATGCCATGTCGCCGATGATGTCAAGCAGCTTGTGGCGGGTACATTCGTTCTCCCACATCAGCGGCTTGTGCTGTATGTAGCCCAAGTCGGTGGCATCGCGGTGTTCGACGTGCAGCATGTCAGCCAGCATGTCAAGACGCTCCTGGGTGGTCTGACGCTCATAGATGACGATGGCGTTGTCCAAGTCGCCGCCCTTGATAAGGTTGGCCTGTAGCAACGGCTCAATGTCGCGTACAAAGACGAATGTGCGGGCACGTGCAATCTCCTCCTCATATTTCTGAGGGTTGTCGAGAGTGGCAAACTGCGAGTTAATGAATTTCGACTCAAACGAGCACATGGCCGTGATGGAGAACTGCTCGTCGGGCAGGATAGTGATGCAAGAGCCCGTCTCTTCATCTTTCACCTCTATCTTCTTGCGAATGACGTACCAGTCCTTGGGAGCGTTCTGCTCCTCGATGCCCACTTCGTGTATCTTCTCAACATACTGTATGGCAGAACCGTCAAGGATAGGAAATTCGGGACCGTTCACTTGAATCAGGCAGTTGTCAATGCCTAAGGCGTATAGAGCAGACAAGCCGTGCTCAACAGTAGATACACGGAAGTCTTCGCCTTTGCCCAATACTGTGCCGCGCTGGGTGTCCACCACGTTCTCAGCGATGGCGTCGATGACGGGCATGCCATCTAAATCAATGCGCTGAATCTTGTAACCAGAGTTCTCGGGTGCGGGGTTAAAGGTCACCGTCAGACTGAGGCCTGTGTGCAACCCCTTGCCACACAGAGAAAAACTTCCTTTTAATGTCTTTTGTTTCATATTGATGATAGTTTCTTTTTCATTTCGTCAATTTCACGCTGCATGGCTGCAATCTGGCGGTACATGTCAGGCAGCTTCGAATAGATGGCTTTAGCCTTGAAGAACATTTTCGGGTCCATAGCCGGTGAGCCTATCAGCGTCTCGCCATTGCCCTTAGTGTCCTTGATGACACCGCACTGAGCACCCACAAAGGTCTTATCGGCCACCTTGATGTGTCCTGAGAAACCGGCCTGACCGCCTACCATGCACCATGCACCGATCTTCGTGGAACCAGCCAGGCCCGCCTGTGCCGACATGACGGTGTTCTCGCCGATTTCGCAGTTGTGGGCCACCTGGATGAGGTTGTCCAGCTTCACACCCTTGTGGATGATGGTCTGTCCCATTGTCGAACGGTCGATGCATGTGTTGGCACCTATCTCAACGTTGTCCTCGATGATGACAATGCCTATCTGCGGTATCTTTGCATAACCCTCCTGATTGGGGGCAAATCCGAAACCGTCGGCACCGATGACCGTACCGGCATGGATGGTGACGTTCTTACCTATCTTGCAGCCCTCGTAGATGGTGACGTTGGGAAAGATACGGGTGCCGTCACCCACTTCGACGTTATCGCCGATATAGGTGAACGGACCGACATAGACATCCTTGCCGATCTTGGCCGACGGCGATACGAACGCTAATGTGTCAACGCCCGTCTTCTTGGGTTTCATCTGTTCGTACAGCTGCAGCAGCCGAGCCACACTCTCATAGGCGTTCTTCACACGGATAAGGGTTGGCTCAACGGGTTTCTCAAGCTCTACGTCCTCGTTGATGAGTACAATGCTTGACTTTGTTTCGTAGATATAGTGGGTGTATTTGGGATTCGATAGAAAAGAAAGCGTTCCCTCTTTGCCTTCCTCAATTTTTGCAAAGTCGCTAACGGTGGCATTCTCGTTGCCTTCGACACGTCCTTCCACGAACTCTGCAATCTGTTTTGCTGTAAACTCCATAGGATGATTGTACTTTTTGCCTGCAAAGATAATGAAAATTATTCAAATCGCTGATAACAAAGGTAATATTTTCGTATTTTTTTGGAAAGTAATTGCACATTTAGCAATTCCGATGCCTCGGAAATATCCTTTGTCGAACCATCTTTGTAAAGAATTGTGATACTATCATCATCCACGTTATACATATCTTTCTGGATGGTGTTGATGCTCATCATGTAGCGGCGTGCGTCATCTGTGCTTATCCCCATCTGCCGGGCTATGTCCTCAGCTATGCCATTTATGTGCTCCTCTTCTACTGGATTCTCGTGTACTTCTACCTTGAAAATACGGCGGTTCAGCATATCTGCGGCCAGTGTCGAGAGTATTTTGTCATCGCTGTATTTCCATACTTTCATGGCACTCCAGATGTCTGCGTCGTCCAAGTCCTCGTACATCTTGAGAGCTTCCTCACCGTGGTTCTGAAACCATGATGCATCAATCTCGTTCCTGAGGAAATACTCTAATGACGGGGGTGCGAATACTGGTTTGCCCTGACCTGCCAGCTCCTTCGCCCGCATCAGTGTATTGACCAATACTTTTTCACATGCCACGGCCGTCTTGTGCAGATAGACCTGCCAGTACATCAGCCGCCTAGTTGTCAAGTAATTTTCAAGTGAATAGATTCCTTTTGATTCCACCACCAGAGAATCATTAACGACGTTCAGCATTTTGATGATTCGCGCCGAACCGATGTTGCCCTCCGTAACGCCGGTGTAGAACGAGTCACGGCGCAGGTAGTCCAAACGGTCCATGTCTAACTGGCTTGAGATGAGCTGGTGCAGGAAGCCCTTGGGGTACTCGCCCTTGAAAATGCTGATGGCCAGATTCAGCTGTCCGTTCAGGTCGCGGTTTATCTGCTCCATCATCAAGAGCGAGATGTCCTCGTGCGAGATACCCCGAATCAGCGTGTTCTCCAGCACATGTGAGAACGGGCCGTGGCCAATGTCATGCATGAGAATGGCTGCCTGTACCGCCTCAGCCTCTGAGTCAAAGATGAAGTTTCCCTTCTGTTGCAGTGACAATATGGCTTCGCTCATCAAGTGGAACGCACCCAGCGAGTGCTGAAAGCGCGTATGCCGTGCCCCAGGATAGACCACCGAGGCCAGCCCTAACTGGTTGATGCGGTTCAGGCGTTGCATTAGAGGATGCTGTACGATGTCGTAAAGCAGTCCTCGCGGAATCTTGATGAACCCGAACACCGGGTCGTTGACAATCTTATGCTCAGTCATTATATAAATTAATGTGTATTCCCTATTTGATGGTCATATTCTCCAGAAACTCCTCCCACTGCATCTGGTAGCCGTTGAAGACGTTGATATCGACCTCGCCGTGTATGCCGTTGACTCGACCATTGGGCGACAACTGCCAGATGGCCAGCTTGACGTCTGGCTTGTACTCGCCATAGCGTGCTATCCAAACCTGATAGTAGCTTTTCAAGTCTGGCGCTTCAGGCAGATAGCGGTTGACAAAGGTCTGGCTGACATAGAGTATGGGCTTCACGCCTACACGACGCTCAACAGCCTCTAACCAAGCCCTGACATGTCTGAAGAGAACCTGAGGCCCTCCCATGGCCGTTATTTGGCTGGGCGACGGCTCTATATCAAGCACGGGCGGAAGGTCGCCCCGCCGGAACAGGGTGTTGTTCAGGAAGTACTGGGCTTGCGAACTACCGGAAACCTTGCACGAGAAGAAGTGGTAAGCCCCGATAGGAATGCCCTTCTGACGGGCTTTCAGGTAATCTTGTGCGTAGAAGGGATTGCGGATGTTTATGCTTTCGGTTGATTTGATAAACACGAACGATACGGGATAGTTCACCGTACCTGTAGCATGCTGCTGGTTTTTGCTGCCTAAGTATGAGATGCAGAGCCTGTCCCAGACGATGGGGTATTTCTTCTTGCCCTTGCCGTGCTGGTAACGTGATATGTCGATGCCATAGATGCGCTCACTGGTATAGTTCATCCGTTCGCCTAAGTATTTGTCGTGTTTCCACTGGCCTACACGAATATGTGTCTTTGGTGCCACCGAAAAACCGAAGCCGTTGCGTTGGTCGTCTGTCCACTGACCTTCGTAGTACACATCATCGGCCGTGAGACAGCAACCGTGACCGTTGGCCAGTCCAACGCCGAAAGCGCCGGAATAGATGGCTGCCGTATCGATTCTCACGCCGTTAGCCAGAGAGTCTTCCTCGTAGTGACCAATGATGATTCTCCCTAATGTGTCGCGCTCCATACCCGTACCCTTCCGGCTTACTCCCCTCCAGTGCCCAATATTCAGCAACTGCAGCGGGGTTTCGGGCAGCTGTGTCAGCAGCGTGTCGCCATGATGCGCATAGTTGGTCACCATTTCATACCCCTCGTCCTGCACATTATGGCGGTCGAGGTAATATTTCAGTTCCTCCTGCAAAGTCGTAGCCGGGGCGGCTACCACTGCAATGGTGAGTATGATGGATGACAGTCGCTTCATATCGGCTGCAAATTTACGAATAATAGTCAAGAAAACGCCACATATTGGAAAAAAATGACTCTTTTAGAAAAAAAAACGCCGAAAAATTTGGTCAGTTCCGAAAAAGTCCTTACCTTTGCACCCGCAAACAGAAAACGGAGGTTCCGTAGCTCAACTGAATAGAGCATCTGACTACGGATCAGAAGGTTGTGGGTTTGAATCCCGCCGGAATCACGAAGGCAATGGGTGCAGGTCGAAATCAAGACTGCACCCATTAATCGTTTTCAAAGGAAAGTTCGCATAAGTAACACGGTAACAACTGTATCATTATCCGGCCTTCTTATTCACATTCAACGGTGCGAAAAGCCGCCGACAGGTTCCTTCAGATGAACCTGTCGGCCGTCTTCCATTCACTGCAGCGTGACGGCCATCAAGCCGATGACTACGTCATTAGAGAGGGAACGAAGGGTGAGTGACCTGAGTTTCTTCTGCGGGTTCAGCGGCATACTCAGTATCTGGGCTGCACCACCTGGTATTTCCCTGCCATAGACACCCTTGATATTCAGCTCGCGGCCGAGGTCCCGGCTGACGAGGGGCTGGCCGTCGGCAGTGGCTTTACCCAGACAAATGCGCAGAGGACGGGGCTTCGCAGCATAGAAAGCACGGCCGTCAATGTAGTAGTCCTGTTCGATGGGACACCAGTTGTCGGGGTTGCGCAGCGGCATAGTGTCTGTCGTTCCGTCGTCATAGGTAGCGATGACGAGGCCGTTGTCTATGCGGCTCTGCATGTGGTTGGTGCTTCCAGCCATCAGCAGATGGGCCGTTGAAGCCCTACCCTCCAATGGGATGACAACAGAGTCGGGATAGTTATCCCAAAGGCTCGTGTAGATGATATTACGCCCCTTCCGAGGTGTGCGGAAGGGAATGCCGGCAAGCTCGACGTTGTCTTTCTTGACGAGAGAGCGGAAGACGCTGTCGTTGATGTCGGCCGTCAGCTGCGGATGGCACCATTCGCCAATGCCCTGCACGGGTATCTGCAGCGTGGTGGTCTGCGGACGTGGCGAGAGATACTGCTGATTGAAGATGTCCGTGACGTTAGCATTGAACAGCTTGTCGAAATTGCACAGAAAGAGTTCCTTTTGTGTAAATACCGGCATATTGAGGCCAAGCTCAGGCTTTTCCCCCACAATCGGGTCAGAAAACCTCAATACCTGCTGAGGTACCTTGCACTCAATGACCTGATACAGCTCGCTGGTGCCCTCGGTGTCGTGACAGAACCAGCGGTCGATGTTCTGACGGACGACAATCTTCAGCGGCTGACGGAAGTTCTGGGTAATCTCGTAACGCTCTACCCCACCCTTGCGCGTAAACTTATAAGAAAGATAAGGGGTGCAGACGCTGACGCTGTCCCACGAGCTGGGAAAGCCCGGACGGATATAGCACACACCGTCGAGAGCCTGGGGCACGATGCCGAAAAGACCCTGCAGGAGCGTGCGCGAAGAGATGCCGATGCAGTCGCCGAAGTCGCGATAACATTCACCACGGGCCGCGTCGTAGTAGCTGATCTGTCCGAAGTTTCCCGGGCTTTGTCCGTAGTACATCTGGTCCATCACGTTGCCCATCAGCAGCTCATAGCCCCAAGAACTATGACCTGCCTCAAAGAACGCCAGCGCCGTGTGCATGACCTCGGCTGCCGCCACGTTGTTGATGCTCCAGGAGTAGGGCATCCAGTTGGAGGTGGCTATGGTGCGATAGCCCGTGCGCTCTACCTTGATGTGTGGAATGTGCGCCATCACCCATTCGGTAGCCTGGTAAGCCTGCTCAGGGGTGCAGGCACCACAGTCAATGGGCGTATAGACAGACCATACGGCAGGACTCTCGTGCAGCCGTTTCAAACCCATAGCATCCTGATACTCAGCCCATACGCCCTTTTCATTCAACCAAAGACGCTCATTCATCGCCTTCAAGATAGCCTCAGCCTCATCGCGATAGGGCTGCGGATTTTCACCGATGATTTCGGCAATACGGGCAGCGAGTTTGTTGCCGCGATAGTTGTAAGCCGACGAATGCGTCACAGCGCCACCACTATAGTATAGCGCATCCGAGGCCCAGATGCAGCAGTAGGCATCGTAGAGGTGGTCGCCGTCGGGGTCGTAGTTGCGTTTCTCCCACGCTAAATGGCGGGTGATGACCGGCCACATCCGGCGCATATAGGCCGTATCGGCATCATACTGGAAGTGCCACAGCAACTCGTCGATGTAGTTCAGGTTCATGTCATAGTGGTGCATCTGGTCGTTGCGCTCCGGATTGCGGCAGATGTAGCCGTTGGAGTACATCTGCGTGCCCCACCGCTTCTCAGCGCGTGCCATGTTCAATGCGGAATCCTGCGAGGGATGCGGAATAGTGGGTTCCACATCGGTCACCTGACTCTTGGCGTAGGCATCGAAGTGGGAGTGCTGGCGGTCGTTCCACCCAAGGACATCGCCCACGTAGGCAGCCCGCCAGCCCGCCAGCGGCATGCGCCAGCCGATGCAGCCGTGCAGCCACGTCTGGCCGTCCCAGTCGCCGTCGGCAGCAAACGCCAGGGCAGAACCCAAGGTATTAATATAGGGGTCGGGGGTCTCGAACTTTATGCGCTCGGAGAGCTGGCCGTTGTGTATCACCGCCTTCAGGAATAAGCTACGTGCCTCGTCATTGCCGATATCCGCTATTTGGTTGACGGCATCGATGACGAACCATGTCTCACCTCCCCCACGCCACGTCTTCGTCACCAAGTCGGCCTCATCGGGTGCCGCTTCAAAGACCCCGGGCTTGTCGGCGCCAATGTCACCGTTACGGTGAAGCTTGGGGTTGGCAATGGCACAGACACGCGCCTCAAAGTGGGCAGGAGCAGCAAAGCGACGGTCATCGAACAGCCAGACGGCTCCCACTTCCAACGTTTCGTCGCCTACCTGCAGCCTTTCTCGGTCGGGAAGTGCCACCACCTGCAGGGCCAGTTCGGCCTCACTGCCCCAACGGCGGTCCTTCATACTGTATATACGCATACCGTTGATATAGGTTGCCTTGCAGTAGTCTGTCGAGTCGAGTGCCACACCGTTCACTCGGAAACGGACATTGCGGTGGCGACCCTTCTTCACAACTGCGAAAACGGGACGGTCGCTGGTCTCTAAGCGCCAGTCCGTCGAACTGCCGTACAAAGCCCGCGTGAAGCGGTTCGAACCGTTCTCACAGACGAACGCCCCTCTTTCGGGGAAATACTGCTGGGAACGCTCGACACCGATCTTGTCGAGGTTATAGGATGTTGATTCAATGAAATCGCCCACTCTCTGCTTCTGTCCGAAGGTAGTGGGGGCTGCCAGTAGCAGCGTCAGTATAGTCAGTAGTACTCTCATACAAATGACAAGGAAAGAGGCATCACGACACGCCTCGGCTCCTATACAAGTTCGAAGACACCCGTCGGGGTCTTACGCTTCAGCACATCCAGAAGGAAATCCTTGCCTGCCACAATACCATATTGGCGCAATACCGATTCCACAGTCTTACGAGCCAGTTCTGGGTGGTTGTTCTCCTCACTGAGATGGCAAAGCCACACATGCTTCAGTTCCTCCTTCATGTTCTCAGCAATAGCCATGCCGCAGTCCTTGTTGCTCAAGTGTCCCGTATTGCTCTGGATACGCTCCTTCAGATGCTGCGGATAGGGTCCCTGCATGAGCATCTCCACATCATGGTTGGCCTCTATCACAAGATAGTCGGCCTTTGCAATAAAGCGGCGCATCTCCTCAGTGATGGAACCGGCATCGGTGATGATACAGAAGGTGACGCCTTCAGCCTCTATCTGGTAGCCCACGTTCTCTGTAGCATCATGGGGGACGCTGAACGGGGTAACATTGAAACTGCCCAGCTGCACCGGTTCCCCCGGCTGCATTATACGCTTCATGTCAGAAGTCAGTTTCCGGGCAACGCAGTAGTTACGGTCAATACCGTCGTGAACGTTCTGTGTGGCATAGATGGGCAGGTGGCACTCATAACTGATGCTCCCCACCGACTTGATGTGGTCGGCGTGGTCGTGAGTAATCAGCACATAGTGTATGGAACTCAGGCTAAGCCCGTAGTCCCTGAATTGCTTCTTGAGCGTCCTGATGCCTACTCCAATATCTATTATCAAGCCATCCGTTTCGGTGTAGAGGTAGTAGCAATTGCCGCTACTGCCACTGCCAAAGGATATGAATCTTAGCATTTTGGTTGTTATTTTCTGCAAAAGTACAAAATAATTCATAATTCGTAGCAGATAATTCATAATTATTTCCTACCTTTGTACTTTATTAAGAATTACGAGATGAAGGGTATCTTCTTTTTTTTAGCCTGCGCCTGCTGTCTGCTGGGTTGCGAGGGAAACAGTTCCTATCCTGACGAGATGGTCAGGGAACGGGCAACCGCCTTTGCCGGGGCATACTTCAACTACGACTTCACCAGTGCCCGCAAACTGGTTACGGAAGAGTCTGTGAAATGGCTTGAGTTCGCCGCATCGAACGTCACACAGGAAGACGTTGACTTGTATAACAGTGTGGAAGAACCTGCCACTGTGGAGATTGACGACTATCAGTATGTCAACGACACCATCTCAATAGTCACTGTCTTGGTGGAGAACTACTTGCAAAAAGACAGTATAAACCGTACCGCTACGATTTCCGATCAGGGGATATTTCGTCTGACCCTGGTTCTTCGCGACGGGAAATACTACGTCAGAATGGAAGGCCCACTGAGAAGTGAAAGGCAAAGTCGCGACTGAGCCGTGGGTGCAATACTGGGTAGTGCTCTTCGTCGAAGGCAGGGTTGACGGCCTTCATACCTAAGTCGAAGCGCACAATAAAATAGTCGAAGTTGAAGCGGAAGCCCAAACCGTAGCTGGCAGCAATCTGTTTAGGAAAATCCTTCAGCGTAAACTGCCCGCCGGGCTGGTCCTTATACTCCCGCAATGTCCAGATATTACCTGCATCTGCAAAGAGTGCGCCGTCGAGTTTCCAGAACAAGTGTGTACGGTACTCCACGTTCATGTCCAGCTTCATGTCACCCGTCTGGTTGATGAAGTCTATACGCCCGTCAGTCCCCTTGTAGCGTCCCGGTCCGATTCCCCTGACCGACCATCCTCTGAGTGAGTTGGCTCCGCCCGAGAAATAGCGCTTCTCGAACGGCAGCAATGTGGAATTACCATAGGGATAGGCCACACCCAGTCCGAAGTGGAACACCACCTGGTTGGTATAGTCTAACTGCACGATGCGTGTAAAATCGATGTCGCCCTTGATGTACTGCGCGTATGCGACATTGAACACCTTATACTGTCCCAGCGCGTTCTTGCTGGAGTTCGACAGTTCCGAAATCAGATTAAACAGATTGCCTGCCGTCTCGATGTTCGTCTTCAGGGCCATGCGTCCGTTGTTGTAGGCAAAACCGAAACCCGTCTTTGTAATGAACAGGTTCTCATAGTTATAGCGGAGTATGGCATTGCGCGAAGACACGTCATCCAGATACAACCGCCTGAACGTATCACTGATCCAGGGCATGAGCACGTAGTTCACATCAATCAGGTCGAGCTGATACTGATAGCGGCCTGTCGGCGGTGCCCAGCGGTAGCGCCACCCAGCCGACCACAAGCGGCGGTGAAACTCCGGCCGGTCCTGGAGGTCATAGAGCAGCGAGACCTCACTCGTGGCATTGATGCTGCGACGGGTCTCGGCATTAACAAACGGTATGATGAACCTCGGGAACTTCAGTTTCGTCTCCACGCTGTACTCGATAAAGTCCTGGTTGCTATAGCCCTCAAGACCCTTGATGGCCTCAAAGGCACCACGAAGCTCTATGGAAAGGTTTTCGGCTCCCCTGAACAGGTTCCGGTTCTGGTAACTCAGCGTTGCAGCCGCACCTAAATCGCCCGCCGTATTAGTGCCTTCAGGCTGGAAACTGAGTGTCGAGGGTTTGTTGGTCTGCAACTGAATGCGGCAGTCAAGCAGCGTCGTGTCAGGCACCTCACGGAACTGGATATTGGTGTACTTCACTGCCCCGAGGCGTCCGAAGTGGTTATAAGTGTTCTGTAAGTCACTGCCAGAATAGTAGCTGTTCTCCTTGATATAGGTGCTCTCGCCAAGCACCTTCCTTCGCAGGTGGATGACGCTGTCATCCTTGGCTCCGCTCTCAAAGGTGACATTCCTCACCATATAGCGGGTATGCAGCGTGTCAGCTCCGTCTCTCGTCTTGTTCGGGTTGAGCGTCAGTGTCAGGTTGACGTTGCGTCCGCCTACCGTGTCGGCTTCATAGCGGATATACTCCTTGTGGAACCGGTAATACCCCCGGTCGTTGAGCATCTGGGTGATGCGCTTCCGTTCTTTGTCCAGTTCGTCAACGCTGAACTGCATACCAGTCCTCAGTCCCCAATTCCCGGGGTCGTACAGTCCCAGTTCGTTGATGATGACCTCATCGCCTATCTTGTAGTCGAGCGCGCCTATCTTGTAGGGTGTTCCCGGATAAAGCTTGAATATGGTTGACAGTTTCTTGCCCTTCTTGCGGGTCCACAGTTCCACCCTGCTGTCAAAATAGCCGTAGTTTGAGAGTATCTGCTGCAAATCTACGACGGTCTGCTCTGCCTTCAACGAGTCGAACAGGACGGGTGGCTCACCCATCCTCTTCAGAAAACGGTTCATCCATTTCGTAGAGTCGCGGCCCGACATGGAATAGACCCCCAATGGGAGCTTCACCAATGAGAACCACTTCACATTCCCCTGTTGCCTGACATAGTTTTTCATCTTGCTCCCGTTCACGTCCTTGTACTTGCCGTCAACGGTCACCTTCACCTCGTCAAGCAGATAGCGCCCCTCCGGCACGTACTTCGTTTCCGCACATGAGGTGAGCAGCACAGCCGCAAAGAGAATGTTCCTTATTTGCTTCAAAAAGATGCTGATTGATACGCCACACTAAATCTTCAGTTCTTTCAGGATTTCCGACATGCGCTGCATATTCTTGATGCGCATGGGGACCAGGGGCAGGCGCAGGACGTTCTTAATGAAACCCATCTCATGGAGCATGGCCTTCACACCAGCGGGATTGCCATCGACAAAGAGCAGCGAGAAGAGGTCGGTGAAACGGTGGTGAATCTTGCGGGCAGGGTCATACTCACCGCGCATCTGCAGACGGATCATCTTCGAGAACTCCTTGGGCAGGGCATTGCCGATGACCGAGATGACACCCACGGCTCCGCAGGACACCATCGGGAACGTCAGCGAGTCATCGCCCGAGATGACATCAAAGTCATTGGGCTTGTTCTTGATAATCTCATCGACCTGTTCCAAGTTGCCGCTGGCCTCCTTGATGGCAACGATGTTACGACAGTCGCGGGCCAGCCGGACGGTGGTCTCGGCCTTCATGTTGATACCCGTACGTCCTGGCACGTTATACAGCACTACGGGCAACTCCGTTGCAGCGGCAATGGCCTTGAAGTGCTGATAGAGTCCCTCCTGGGAAGGTTTATTGTAATAGGGGCAGACGCTGAGGATGCCATCAATGCCCTTGAAGTCGCCGGTCTTCAGCTCTTCTACGACTGCCGCCGTGTTGTAGCCGCCGCACCCCATAAGGATGGGCACCCGCGCTTGGACAATTTCAACAACCAAGTCCTTGATGGTTTTCTTCTCCTCCGACGTCAGCGTCGGTGTCTCTCCTGTCGTTGCCAATATACAAAAGAAGTCGGCACCGTTGTCCAACTGATACTGAACCAAACGCTTCAGCGAGTCGTAGTCAACGGAGCCGTCTTCCTTGAACGGGGTAATCAGCGCAATACCTAATCCCTTGAAGATATTTTGTACCATGATGTCATCTTTTCTGTCAAATCGGGTGCAAAATTACACAAAAAGATTCGTTCCTGCAACAAATTAGCCCAAAAACATCATCTATCTTATCACTTTCTTACCATCGACAATGTTCAGGCCACGACGCGGAGCAGCACGCTTCACACCGTCAACGCCATAGACCTGCGAACTGGCTGTGTCAACATGCAAATCACGCACTGCCGTATCGACGGTGTCGTCCATCACAGACTTCACCTCATCGCCGTTCAGGGCGTAGTTGTATATGCGCACGTCGTCGATGTCAGCCGTCAGCAGCGGGTCTGCCGCAAACTGACTGCGCCCGAGGTAGTTCATCACCGGATGCAGGTCTCGGGGACTGATGCTGATGCCCGTGCCCGATCCGGCCTCTACGCCGTCAACATAGATGGTGGTCTTCTCACGGCCGATGGTCACGGCCACATGCTTCCACTGCTGCGTCACCAGCCTGGTCTTGCAATCGACGGTCTGTTCGGTTCCGCCGTTCTTGATGGCAAATCGCATGACGTTGGTATAGCTGTTGTTGGGAGTCAGAAACATGTAGTGCCCGGTGTCGTTGCCAAAGTCGAAGAGACGCTGCCACTGGCTGCTGTTACGCAGGAACACCCACATGGCTATCGTCAGCTCGTCGGTAGAGGCCACCTCGTAGGGCAGCTGCACATACTTGCCGGAACTGTTCGTCAGGCGCAGTGCCTTTGCTCCCGACTTGCCGCCATCAACAAAAGTAGGCGTCCCCTCGTAGGCTGCGTCCATCATATTCTCAGTGTCGTCCCACAGGTTGTCCTCCATCCTCCAGCGGGCAACCAGCGAACGCTCGCCCGTGGGCAATGACTCCACCGCTTCTGATGCCTCCGACAGATTTTGCGCCCTGTCTATGGCTTTTACCTTATATATATATGCAGTCCCGGGTTGGCACGTGTTGTCAGTAAACTGTGTAGTAGTCAGCTTGCGGGCAATGGTGTTCCAGTCTTCTGTTCCCTTCGGAGCGCGTAGTACCATATAGCCCTCCAGGTCCTCTTCAGTGTTAGGTGTCCACTTCAGTGAAACTGCAGCAGTCAGAGCCTCGGCCGTCAGGCCTGTCGGTTGGACGGGAGCTGTTGTCTCGTAGTTGACGTCAACGGGAAGGAAACGGAACAACATGCGGTCGCGGGTGGACTCAGGCAGCATCGACGACTGTATGATGCGGGCCGTGGCTCCATCCCCTCCAGCAGCCATATAAAGAGCACTCTCACGGTTGCGGATATAGTAGTAGCCATTGCCGGCATACTCCACATACCACTGCTCGTTGCTCGAAGGCAGGTCCTGAGTCCAGGCTATGATATCCGAACCTGTCGTGGTTGAGAAGTCACGCACATTGATGCGGATATTGCTATTGTCAACCGACTCGATATCGAGAAAACTCAAATCGCCACCCGAACGCTTGGTGCAGGGTTTCACCGTCCACTGCTGCCTCTTGTTAGTTGCTACAGATTTCTGCTGCAGGATATAACCACGGTTGGCATTATAGCTGACGACATTGCCAGACTTCTTGTTCACTATCTTATAGACGCCGTCAAGCACGCCGGGAGCCACATCTTCACCCCACGTCACATCAATGACGCGCTCGGCATTGGTCTGTCCTTTCTGATAGCCCGTACCGCCGTTCATCTGCGTCAGGTATTCACGCACAGGGCCGTAACCGTCATAATAGACTTCGCGGTTTGTAGAAACCAGCTGATAATTGGTGGTCAAGGCCTGGCGCTCACTTGAACCTATGAACGCTTTCACCCGGCCGTCATCGTGACGATAGACCGAAGCTGCTGTCCAGTTGTTGCGGTGCTCACCGTAGGCCAGCCGCTCACCCTGACGGCTGATCTGGCAGAATTCGCCACGGGCACGGCTGTCAAAGCCCCACCAGATGCCGACGGTCATGCCGTACTCCAGACCTATCATTGCCTCGCCCACGTTGTGCATCTCGTCGGCATAGCCCACCTTGCCGTCTTTCTGCAACTGCTGGAAGAAGCCTGCAAAAGTATCGAACGAGCCGGCCAGCTGATGAGTGTTGCCCCAGTCATAGTACTGCTTGCCTGGCGTGTACCAAGACAGAGCCTTGTCATTGTTCAGCGTGTTGCCGCCCACCATAGCTACGTCAGCACAGCTGGGGTAGTTCTCTTTCAGCAGCTTGGCCACCTGCCATTGCTTCAAAGGGCTGCCCCCTTCCTCGCGCGACCAATAGTCGCCTTCGTTGAAAGGCGAGATGCCTACGACAGGATGCTTCGTGTTCTGCTGAAGCCAGTGGACATGACTGTTAATCATGGCCGCCCAGTGCTCGTTGTTGGCCATATTATTCTTGACATAGTATTCGTCAGGAGTGATTGTTTCAAAGGCACCCTGATCGGCGGTGAGGACTATCGGCAGTGTCACACTGGCCAGGTTGAGGTTGCTGTTTCGCTGACGCAACACCCTGAGGTCATCACTGCCCAGCACAGAATCGTTCGTGAGCACGTTGGTATAGCAGAAAGCAGAACGGCCTATCCCCACATTTTCCTTTCCCATGTGGTTGATGCCTTTTTTCATGTTCTGTTCACTAATCCAAGCCTGATCAAGTCCCCAGGTCGGCTCGTAGCGTTTGCCCTCGCCCTTAATATCGAAGGCCACGGTGACATCAGCCTTTTTGAAGGCTGGCAGATAGATGCTCGACGAGGAGCGCACCTCGTCCTGAGCTGAAACCGCCGTCGTGGCCAACACGGCTGCAGCCATCAGTCCTGTTAATTTCATATATGTAATACAATTCATTGACACCTTTCGTTTTCTGCTGCAAACTTACAAAAAAATCCCCGAAACCACAAATGTTTCAAGGATTTTCTTCGTTTCTTCCTCATTCGTTATCACTTTAGTTTGTAGCATTTTGGGATAGTTCTCATTTTATTAGTATTTTTGCACACGAAATATCATCTTTTCTGACCTGCGATTGATTACAGATAATGGGACTATAGCAGTTATGTCCCCGATAATATGATAAAATGAAAGAGAAAAATGAAAATTTCTTGCAAATTATTTGCGGGAATGGAGAAAAAGTGTTACTTTTGTACCCGATAAACGAAAACTGAAGACAAATGTTGAATCACAACGCTTACTTTTACGGTTATTACTTTTACTTTGCAACGAGTTGTGAAGCGGTAGGCCGTATGTAAATTGAAGATTGAACATTGAAGAAAGAAATAATAAGGCTCCGCTTCACGAAAAGGTGAAAGCGGAGTTTTTTATAGTAAAATAGTAAATCGTCAAATAGTAAAACGAAGGAATGAAGAGAATAGCCATTCAAGGACTGACGGGGTCGTTCCACGATATTGCAGCACATCTCTATTTTGAGGGCGAGCAGGTACAGCTCATCTGTTGCTCAACATTCGAACAGGTCTTTCAGAACATTAAGCAGGACCCGACGGCCATCGGCATGCTGGCAATAGAAAACACCATTGCCGGAAGCCTGCTGCACAACTACGAGTTGCTGCGCGACTCAGGGACGACCATTGTTGGTGAGCACAAGCTGCATATCACCCACTGTATCTGCTGCCTGCCAGAGGACGACTGGAGCACCATCCAAGAAGTACACTCCCACCCTGTTGCATTGATGCAGTGCCGCCAGTTCCTGGCCCAGCATCCCACACTGAAGAACGTGGAGGCTGAGGATACGGCCGGCTCGGCGAAGATGATTGCCGAGGGACAGCATCGCGGCTGGGCAGCCATCTGCCATGCTGAGGCTGCACGGCTCTATGGGCTGAAGGTTTTAGAGGACCACATCGAGGACAACAAGCACAACTTCACCCGTTTCCTCGTGGTCAGCAATCCCAACAAGGCTGACATGCTCCGTCCGCTGACAGAAGCCAACAAGTCGAGCATCGTCTTCTCGCTGCCCCATGAGCAGGGCAGTTTGGCTCACGTGCTGGCAATTCTCTCATTCTACCACATCAACCTGACAAAGATACAGTCGCTGCCGATTATCGGGCGCGAGTGGGAGTATCTCTTTTATGTAGATGTGATGTACGACGACCTGACGCGTTACCGTCAGTCGATTGACGCCATTATCCCATTGACCAAGGACTTAAAGATTTTAGGAGAGTATAAGGATGGGAGGCAGACAAACTAAAAGCCCACCCAAGCCCTCCCAAAGGGAGGGGTGTTTAAATACATGATATAAAACAAAGAATATGGAAACAATCAATAGCAAAAGTAATCAAAGTCCCTCCCTTGGGGAGGGGTTGGGGTGGGCTCCTGCCGACCGTCTCAGTTTGGTACAGGAATACTACTTCAGCCGCAAACTGAAGGAGGTGGCCCAACTGAACGCCGAGGGCAAGAACATTATCAGCCTGGCCATAGGCAGTCCCGATATGCCGCCGTCGGAGCAGACGATAGAGAAGCTCTGCGAGGTGGCTCATCAGCCTAATGCCCACGGTTATCAGCCCACGATGGGTACGCCAGAGCTGCGCGAGGCCATGAGCGCCTTCTACAAGCGCTGGTACGACGTTGACCTCGACCCCAAAACCGAGGTGTTGCCCCTCATCGGTTCTAAGGAAGGTATCCTTCACGTCACGTTAGCCTTCGTCAATCCTGGCGACGAGGTGCTGGTGCCCAACCCAGGCTATCCCACCTATACCTCCTTGTCTAAAATATTAGGTGCCAAGATCGTGAACTACGACTTGCGCGAGGACAACGGCTGGCAACCCGACTTCGACGAGTTGGAGAAGATGGACCTGAGCCGCGTGAAGCTGATGTGGACCAACTATCCCAACATGCCGACAGGTGGCCGCGCCCGCCGCGAGACCTATGAGCGTCTCGTGAAGTTTGCCCAGGAGCACGGCATCGTCGTCGTCAACGACAACCCCTACAGTTTCATCCTCAGCGAGGAACATCTGAGCATCCTGCAGGTGCCAGGCGCCAAGGACTGCTGCATAGAGTTCAACTCCATGTCGAAGTCGCACAATATGCCCGGCTGGCGTGTGGGTCTCTGTGCCTCGAACGCGCAGTTTGTCCAGTGGATTCTAAAGGTACAGTCGAACATAGAGAGCGGCACTTTCCGCGGCATACAGTTAGCTGCCGCCGAGGCCTATCGCAACAGCGACGAGTGGCACCGCGAGGCCAACATCGAGCGCTATGCCCGTCGCCGCAAATACGCTGAGCAGATTATGGATGTCTTAGGCTGTACATACGACCCCAATCAGGTGGGTATGTTCCTTTGGGGCAAGATCCCCGCCTCTGTGCAGAACGTGGAAGACCTGACGGAACGTGTGCTCCACGAGGCCCGCGTCTTTATCACCCCAGGCTTCATCTTCGGCTCTAATGGTGAGCGCTACATCCGTATCTCCCTGTGTGCGAAGGAGGAAAAGATACAACAAGCATTAGAGAGAATTAAAAGCTTAGAGCCCACCCCACTCGACCTCAGGTCGCTTGACAGAGCAAGAAGCCTCCCAAAGGGAGAGGTGTCTGAATAGTGGGCTACCGTGAATAATCAATAAGAACAATTATTAACTAAATAAATGGAGCACCCTATATGTAACTAAACATCCCTCCCTTGGGGAGGGCTTGGGTGGGCTTTATATGGAATTAGAATTAGAAAAACTGAATCTTCCGAGTGACAACGAACGTCCCTTCGTGATTGCAGGCCCTTGCAGCGCCGAGACCGAGGAACAAGTGATGGAAACCGCCCGACAGCTGGCCATGAAAGGCTGTCATAACTTCCGTGCCGGCGTGTGGAAGCCCCGCACCAAGCCCGGAGGCTTCGAGGGTCACGGAGAGCCTGCCTTGGTATGGCTGAAGCAGGTGAAGGACGAGACCCACATGCTAGTTTCCACCGAAGTGGCAACCCCTGAGCACGTGGAGCTGGCCCTGAAGTATGATATCGATATCCTCTGGGTGGGTGCCCGCACCTCAGCTAACCCCTTCGCCATGCAGGCACTGGCCGACTCGCTGAAGGGTGTCGATGTACCCGTGTTCGTGAAGAACCCCGTAAACCCCGACATCGAACTGTGGATTGGCGCTTTGGAGCGCATCAACCAGGCTGGCATCAAGCGTCTGGGAGCCATCCACCGCGGCTTCTCAAGCTATGAGCAGAAAATCTATCGCAATGCACCGATGTGGCAGATTCCCATTGAACTGCATCGCCGCATACCAGAGCTACCCATTATCTGTGACCCATCACACATCGGTGGCCGTCGCGAGCTGATAGCCCCGCTCTGCCAGCAAGCTATGGACTTAGGATTCGACGGACTTATCGTCGAGAGCCACTGCGATCCCGACAAAGCGTGGAGCGATGCCAAGCAACAGGTAACGCCCGAGGTGCTTGACTATATTCTCTCGCTGCTGGTCATCCGCGACGAGCACACCACCACCGAGGGACTGGTGAGCCTGCGTAAGCAGATTGACGAGCTCGACAACCAGATTATGGACATCCTCGCCAAGCGCATGCGTGTCTGCCGTGAAATCGGCCACTACAAGAAGGAGCACAATATGACCGTGCTGCAGGCCTCGCGTTACAACGAGATACTGTCGAAGCGTGGCGTGCAGGGGTCGCTCTGCGGCATGGGCCCCGACTTTGTTGCCAAAGTGTTTGAGAACATTCACGAAGAGTCTGTAAGACAACAGATTGAGATTATTAACAAATAGAAGCCTACCCAAGCCCTCCCCAAGGGAGGGATGTCTGATTACATGAAAAGGGTAAGGGGAATGAGAGATTATATCATAAACAACAAAAAGCAATAAATAAATCCACCGAGTTATGTAACTAAACATCCCTCCCTTTGGGAGGGCTTGGGTGGGCTTTCAATTATGAAAATATTAGTCATGGGTGCAGGCAAGATGGGAAGTTTCTTCATCGACCTGCTGAGTTTCGACCACGAGGTGGCAGTCTTTGAGCGCGACCCCAAGCGCATGCGGTTCACCTACAACTGCCAGCGGTTTACGACGCTGGAGGAAGTCAAGGAGTTTGAACCAGAGCTGATGATCAATGCCGTTACGCTGAAATACACGATTCCCGTATTCAAGGAGGTCATTCCCTACCTGCCGAAGGAGTGTATCATCAGCGATATTGCCTCGGTAAAGACCGACTTGAAGGATTTCTACGAGTCAACAGGCATGCGCTACGTCTCTACACACCCGATGTTCGGTCCTACGTTTGCCAACCTTCAGCAACTTTCAGAAGAGAATGCTATCATTATCAGCGAAGGCGACTACATGGGGCGCATCTTCTTCAAGGACCTTTATCAGCGGTTGGGACTGAACATCTATGAATACACCTTCGAAGAACATGACCGCACGGTGGCCTATTCGCTGTCTATTCCCTTCGTTTCCACGTTCGTCTTTGCTGCCGTCATGAAGCATCAGGACGCGCCAGGTACCACGTTCAAACGCCATATGCGCATTGCCAAAGGCGTGCTCAATGAGGATGACTACCTGCTGCAGGAAATCCTGTTCAACCCCTACACCCACGATCAGGTCTCGCAGATCCGCACCGAGCTGAAGGAACTGCTTGAAATTATCGACAACAAGGATGCTGACAACATGAAAGCCTATCTGACGAAGATACGCAACAATGTACGGCGCGACATAGAGATCAAACGGTAATCATTGCGCCCTGAAACGGCGCATTAACAACCATTCCAGGGGCTTCGGAACACTGTTCCAAAGCCCCTGGAATGGTGTTCCGGAAGCTCCGGAACGAAGGAATAAAGGAGTTATCTATTCAGTCACTTTATTGAAAGGGAATCAGAATGGCAAGGGAAACAAGCGATCGAAAAGTTCCTGACGAGCATCCTGATGGTCGATGGGCTGGAAGTCATCGACAATATCGATAGCCACAGATGACTCCAGCATAGCCTGTTCACTACTGATTGTCAGCACTTCCAGTGTCGGACGTTGATATTTCTTCATAGCTTTTTTCCTTTTTTACTAGTTATCTGACAACGACTTTACGTCCGTTTATGACATAGATACCCTTGTTGATACTGCCCACACGCTGGCCGCTAAGGTTATAGACCTTTTCTGAAGCACTGCCATCATTGACATTCACACTGGCTATGGCAGTAGCCTCTCCGTCGAAGACAATAGAGAGTTCACGGGAATCGCCAGCCACACTGGCAGGCAAATAGGCTTTGCCAGCAGGCATCGTTCCGGCTTCATTCAGATGGAATGTGCCACCAACAAGAATATAAGCTTCACCGGCAGCGAGAGTGGTAGTAGCCGTAGGCGAGCCTGCAAGCAAGTTAGTTGAGGGCAGGGCGGCAGGTGCCGAAGTGGTACTGATGACATAGGTCTTACCTTCAACGCCCTTCAGGATGACAGGTGTACCTGCCGGTACCGACTGCACCTCTGTCAATATGACTTTGGCAGCATCTTTGTCAACCTTTGTAGCAATATAAGCCTTTAGTGTAGCGTCAGCACTGAAATCCAAAGCCTGTTCACTGACCAGAGTGGTATAACCGCTATCTGCGATGGTGGCCGTAGGGCCGTCATCAGAAGTACCCTTCTCGACGGTCAAGGCAAACTTTACACCGGCGTTATATGATACTGTAAAGGTGAAACTGCCAGTAATGTTAACATTCTCAACAGTTGCCGTTGCCAGTTCTGTGCCAGATTTACGGCTGGGCAGACTGACTTCAAATGTCTGACCTGCCAGTTCCGTAATCTTTCCTTTATTTGCCGTATTGTTGTCACCAACGGCATACATGGTGATTTTGGTTATCTTGGCATTGGCCGGAAGGGTAACAGTATGCTGTCCGCTTGCTACCTTAATCAGTTTTGCACCAGTCACGAGATTGCTGCTGTATGTGTATGCAGTGACATTGGAAGAACCGTCAACTTTGTATCCTTCAGGGACATTGTCAGACTGAAGCAGTATCTGGCCAGTCTCCACGGGGATTGTGGAGGCGTCAACATCCCTTGACACTTCAATGGTGTAGGTCTTGGTCGTTGTACCGTTCTCGGCTTGGATGGTGAAGGACGCCGACACTTTCTTTCCTGCCTCAGGAGCTTGGAAGACGTAACCGTCGCCTGAGAGCGTTGCTCCACTGACACTCTTAACGGTAGCTTTCTCGGAGTTAGGCTCCACAGTGACCGTGAAGACCGACGTAGGATCATCGAATGCAATGGTCTCCGTGTAGGAATCATTGAAGAAACTGATGTCTTCGCCATTGACAGAAAATTCAGCGGTGGCGTCGTTCGATGTAGTGGGGATGGGGTCGTCTATCGGATCATCCTCGCCGCCTTCTGCATCAGGATACATGATTTTGACGCCGGTAATATGAAGCGAACCCGTAGATTTGTTGGTAACGCGTATATAGACAGGACCATTTGCTACGTTGCCGGTAGCGTTGATAGTAGCGTCGCCTTTATTTGCTGTGTACTCTGTCAGTTTTTCGAAACTATTGCCGTCAGTCGAGAGTTGGATTTCACCTTTAGCACTACCCGTTCTGAAGATGTTGATGCTGATGGACTTGAATCCTTTCTCGCACTTGAACGTTACCGTTCCTGTTTCCTTTGGCAGCTGCACTGAGCCAGTGTACTTGCTCTTAATGGTACCATCATCGTTTTTCAGTTCGCGGGTGGCATTGAATGAAGCTCCCTCAGAATAAGTCAGCCAACCATCGGTGATATAGCTCTCGATAGCGGTTTTGTTGTCAGCGTTGAACCATAGATGGTCGTAACTGCCGCTACCAGCCTCGGTCTCAGCTCCGCAGAAGCGGGGGTCGGGATGGCCTGTAGTCACAGAACCGCCGCCGCCACCAGCCCATGAGGGGGTGTACTCCTGCTGTGCTTCGGTGAGTCCCTTGCCGTCACCACCATCGACGGTTGTCGTGGCCCCGCCGTTTTTAATTGTTTGCCCGAAGAATCCGGCGAGTGTTGACTTGTAACTCTGCAAAGTAGATTTCAGCTCGCTGATGACGCCGTAGTTCTCGTCCTGTAGCGAATTGTTGAATGTCCACTTGAAATCGCCGTGCTGCATACGTCCTGCACCGTACTGTCCCTTGACAATGGCGGGCACATCGTCCGCTTTGTCAGGAGTGTAGCTGTAGAGGTTCTGGTCGAAATTATTGTAGGACGTCCCTCCTGCCTTGGCTTTAACGGTAGCGGGAACCTGATCAGTGCGTGCCGAAGCCTCCCAACAGTCAAACTCTGTAGCATTCTGCTGATAGGTCACCACCGTCTTGGCACCTTTAATATAGTTACCAAACGACTTGATGATACCGCCATCCTCGCTGGAGAACGTTCCCTTGCCATAGGCGATGTCGGAACCCTGCATGGAAATAAGCATGGGGTACTTACAGTTACGGAAGTAGTTGTTCTCAACGAAGGCAGAACCACCAGTGGTCATGCCCACACCATACTTCGAGTTACCATCGAAGTAGTTGTTGTAGATGTGCATCGACATACGGCGGATACGCGGATGGCGCGAGTCGGAGTGGTCGTACCAGTTGTGGTGCAAGGTGATGTAGTTATCGCCGCTCTCGCTCAGGCCGCCGAGGTTGGACTTGCCTGTGTCATAGAAATGGTTGTAAGAGAACGTACAGTACTTCGAGTCACCCTTGAAGTCGAGTGCACCGTCACCCTTGGCCTGGTCGGCGTCGCCGCCCGTGTTGCCGTAGAAGAAGTCGATGTTGTGTACCCATATCATCGTGTTGCCGGTGTCGATGCTGATGCAGTCGTCCATACAGAGCATGACGGCGAAGTTGCGCAGCTCTACCTTGCCAGCGTTGCGTATCAGGATACCAAAGCCCCAGATGGCCGCGTCGTTGCCAACGCCCTCGACGGTGATGTTCATCGGGCCATAGGCCTTCTGGCCTTTTATCTGCAGGCCCTCAGCCGAGCTGCCGAATTCGTCCATGTCAGCATCCTTGATGGTGCCGATGATGCGCACACAGAGTGGACGCTTCTCATAGCTGCCGTTGGCATCGCCTTTCTGGTAGCCGTAGATAATCTGCTGCAGACCTGTGTAAGTCACTGTCTCGCCTTTGGCATTCTTCGCAACGTCGAGTGAGACGGTCTTGGCGTTGTCTGCCCAGACATACACCACTCGGGCATTGCTCGTCAGCGTACCGTCATTGTTGTAGGCGCCGATGCCCTCAGCACCAGCCTGCTGGTGGGCAAAGCCCGAACGGTCGTGTGCTTTCACCGTAACAGCATCGGATACAGCTGCATCGGCAGTAACCTCGCTACCGTCGCTGACGGGCACCACCTTGAACTTGTAGCTGCCGGCCTTTAGCCCGAGTGCATCGGCACGGCCGTAAGTAGGGTATTCGCGCACCAGCTCGTCATCGAGCTGAGTCCAACTGTCAGACGTGGCAGGACTGACATAGACATTGTAGCCAAGCCCAGTCTCGGGCATCCAGGTCACATAACCACTCTCAAACCAGCCGCCCTGTCCGGTGATGGTGACGGCCGCAGCGTGCGACGTGACACTGTAGAGCAGAGTCACAAGGCACAGCATAATGTACTTCTTGATCATTAGTATTTTAGTATTAGTTCTTTTTGCGCTGCAAAAGTACGCAAAAATATAAAGAAACGATGGAAAAGCCACCGCTTTTCCATCGTAAACGTTTACATCACAGAACAGTGACTATAGACCTAATTCGGGGTCGGAACCGAAACTCTCTGACCCCTTGATAACGGTACGCTGCAGGATTTTCTGGTCGTACCCCTTGTGCATAGGACCGACACGCATGAGGAAATCGTTGAAATTGACTGTGGGGATGACGATGTTGAAGACCCCAATGCCCGCACAGACACCTTCTGGACGGAAGTTGTTGAGGAGCATGGCAGAGGCATAGAAGGTATGACGCTTATATACCACTTTGTTGTACTTGTCGAAGGTCTCGTCAATCGCGCCGTCAGGGATAGAGTCGGCATGGGTAAAGATGTAGCTGACGTTATTGACAGCATCGTCTATCCAGTCGGTCTTGATGCTGTCATTGGCCTCGATACACTGACGGATGTTGTCAGTCATCTCCTCCATCATGGTCTGCTCGTCAGGGACGGTAAGATACGCGATAAAAAGAGCGACACCGATAATAGCTGCCAGAACAGTAAGTTTGCCTAAGCAGCTGTGCCAGAACTGTTGAGCCAAGGTTTCCTGGGTTCTGTAGCTCTTGTAGCTTCCTCTGTCAGTCTGTTCCATAAATGACAAGTTTTGGTTAGTGTGAAATCAGGTTCATGAATTCCTGACGCGTCTTGGCCTGGTCGAAGGCACCGCTGAATTCGCTGGTGGTGGTGATGCTGTTTTGTTTCTCCACGCCACGCATCTGCATGCACATGTGCCGGGCCTCGACCACGACCATGACACCCAACGGATGCAAGGTCTCTTCAATGCACTGGCGTATCTGCATGGTCATACGCTCCTGCACCTGCAGACGGTGGCTGAAGATATCGACCACACGGGCAATTTTCGACAGCCCGGTGATGTAGCCGTTAGGGATATAGGCCACATGCACCTTGCCGTAGAAAGGCAGCATGTGGTGCTCGCAGAGCGAGAAGAAGTCGATGTCCTTGACGATGACCATGTGGTTGTAGTCCTCCTTGAACAGCGCGTCGGTAAGCACCTTGTGGGCATCCATCCCGTAGCCCCGTGTCAACACCTGCATGGCCTTGGCCACGCGCATGGGAGTCTTGAGGAGTCCCTCACGCTCCGGGTCTTCACCGAGCAGTGTGATGATGTCCTTATAGTGTGCAGCGAGCGTATCGAGTCCCTCGCGGAAGATTTCGTTTTCTGGATACATTTAGTATTGTACAGTTATTTTTCCTTTTACAACAGAAGCACCGCTGATGCCAAGTTTGCGAATGTTCATCAGCATCTCATGGGCTTCCTCGTAAGTGCGGTAGTTGCCTACACGGCAAATCCATCGTGGCGAATAGAAATGGACATAGATGGGCTCTTCAGGATAGTGGCTCTTGATGAGGTTTCCCACATGTTCAGCCTGCTGCCGGTCCTTGCGCTGATTACCGCCTGCGAAAGCCTGCACACGGTAGCCATTGATCTTGACCCCGCCACGCATGACTTTGCGGCGCGTGTCGATGACCTGTGTGTCGAGGCTGGTGGTATCGCGGTGCTGTTCACGCACCTTCACCTCAGTCTTGGTACGGGTGGGCTGCTCTTCGGTTTTCCGTTCCTGCTGTCCGTTCCCGCTGATGTTCCCGCTATTTACCAGGTCATCGATGCTCTTGTCATGGCTGATGGTCACCTTTCCTTCACCAGCCCTACTGTCCTTCTGGATGCGCTGGGTGAAGGTTTGTGCATGGACTGTCGCCAGACAACCCATGCACAACATTACTATGGTGACAAATCGTCTCATCGTCTTACTTCTTCCAAGCATCAATGATACCCTTGAAGTCGGCAGCCTTCAGAGAGGCACCACCGATGAGTCCGCCATCGATGTCAGGCTTGGCAAACAGCTCAGGAGCGTTCGAGGCCTTGCACGAACCGCCATAGAGGATGGTGGTGTCGTCGGCTACGGCCTGACCGTACTTCTCGGCGATGATGGAACGGATGTAGGCGTGAATCTCCTCAGCCTGCTCAGCGGTAGCGGTCTTGCCGGTACCGATGGCCCAGATGGGTTCGTAGGCGATGACAATCTTGCGGAAGTCCTCTTCTGAAAGGTTGAACACCGAACCTTCCAATTCAGCCTTCACCACCTCGTTCTGCTTGCCGGCCTCACGCTCTTCGAGGCTCTCGCCGATGCAGAAGATAACCTTCAGGTCGTTCTTCTGGGCCAGCAGCACCTTCTCCTTCAGAATCTCGGGGGTCTCCTTGTAGTACTCACGACGCTCGGAGTGACCCAGGATGACATACTGTGCACCGGTCGATTTTACCATCTCGGCACTCACCTCACCGGTATAGGCACCCTTCTCCTTGTCGGCGCAGTTCTCAGCGCCCAGGCCGATGATGTCCTGATCAAGGAACTCGGCGATGGAGGCAAGGTGGATGAACGGTGTGCAGATGACCACACCGCAGTTGGGCTTGTCAGCCTTCAGTGTCTCGTTCAGCTCCTTAGCAAGAGCGATACCATCCTGGAGATTCATGTTCATCTTCCAGTTTCCTGCAACAATTTTCTTTCTCATGTTCTTTTTTTATTTTAAGGGTTGTTAATGGGGCTAATGGGACTCATGGGGCTCAGTAGCATTGCGCGACTTGCGGCGCAGCCACTTCGTCCACATCCACAAACGGTCAGCCAGCGAGAGCAAGGCAAGCGGCAGGACGAACCACAGCAATATGGCTGTTATCTTCCCTGCCACGCTGTCGCCCGGCATCTGGCCGATCTCCTGTCTCTCCAAAGGCTGCGCTGTCGCAGTCTCGTCAAGGGCGGGCAGGTCGTTGTGGCTCCACTTGCGGATAACCGTGCCGTCCTTGAGCAGCAACAGGCCGGGATTGCTACGGATAACGGTCTTCAGCGTCGTCTCGTCTGTGAGACAGAACGGATATTCCGCTCCCGTAATGTCATGCCACCGGTCGATATGCTGCTGAGTGCTGGCCGTCAGGCAATAGAAAGGGTACCCATGCTCATGGGCATATTCGTACAGCTCGTTGATGAGGTCGAGCCGCGAGTCATCGGCCTGCTCCAGATGAGGCGAGACCAACAGGAACACGTAACTGGTGTCAGCCAGCACGGCCTCGGTAATATCCTCGCCGTCATCCACTCTCTCGATGAAGAAGTCGGCGTATGGCAGATCCTCACCGTCCATCATCCGCTGCCACTGCGTGCGCAAGTCCGTTCCGATATGGTACGGACGGAAGTCGAACGTAGGCAGATAGTAGAGGCTCCAGGCCGAGATGGCCAGGACGAACAGCACCGAATAGTTGATGACTATCCACTGGTTCGACTGGCTAACGAAGCGGAACATTTCCTTCGGCCACAGAGCCACAACGACGGCACAGCCTAAGAGTACTATGTTTTTCCAGAACGTCTGCCAGTTGGTGAGCACCACGGCATCGCCAAAACACCCGCAGTCGCTGATAGGGTTGGTCAGTGCCAACCACAGCGTCAACGGTGTCATCACCGCCATAATCAGTAAGATGAGTCTCGATGTCAGCCGCCGCCGAATCGCAAACAGCAGGAAGATGCCGAGGCTGAACTCCACTGCCGATTGTAGTACCGATGCCCCGAGAGTAGCCCAGCCGGGCAGCAGCGCGCCGATATGCATGGCCTCGAGGTAGTCTTCTATCTTGTACTGCGTTCCCAACGGGTCAACCGCCTTGACGAATCCGGAAAGGATAAACGTGACGGCGAGCACCATTCGGCATAGGTTGACGCAGAGTTTCTTCATCGCTCCGTCAGTTTGATCAGCCCGAAGACGGCGTAGTTCACAATGTCCATGTAGTTGGCGTCAATGCCTTCCGACACGAGCGTCTCGCCACTGAGGTTCTCAATCTCCTTGATACGCTCTATCTTGGTCAGTATGAGGTCGGTATATGAACTGACCCTCATCCCGCGCCAAGCCTCGTCGTAGTCATGGTTCTTGCGTTTCATCAGCTCTAAGACATCTAAAGCATGGCGGTCGTAGAGGGCCATGGCCTCGTCGTTGCTGACATCCACCGTATCGGCATAGCCTTTCTCCAATTGAATCAGTCCCACAATGCCGTAGTTGATAAGTGCCATGAACTCAGGCCGTATGCCCTCGCCCACCCTGCTCTCTTTCTTCACCTCCAACGAGCGTATGCGCTTGGCCTTGATAAACAGCTGGTCGGTGAGTGCCGTCGGACGGAGGATGCGCCACGATGCCCGATAGTCGTGCAGTTTCTTTTCGAAGAGTGCCCGACATTCGGCGATTGCCTTTTCAAATTCGGCATTGGTCTGTTCGAACTTATCCATATCAGGGTGCAAAGTTACAAAAATTAGTGAAAAGTGAAAAGTGAAAAGTGAAAAATTTGCTGCCTCTAGCCTATTTTTACCACTTTCCTACAGTTCTTTCTGCTTTTTGTGTATGTACCGGATCTTGGCACAGAGGGTTTCGAAGCGGGTCTGAAGTGAGTCGCGGCGCACGCGGGTCTTCGTCAGCAGGGTCAGTTCCTCGGGTGTGGCACGCAACTCCTGCTTGTCTTTCTCTACCTTCTGTTTCAGGTATTCATAGTTGTGCTTGACAGCCTGCAGGACGCTGTCAACCAAGGCCAATTCCTCCTGCGACCGTTTCAGTTCGATGTTCTGCTGCAGGCGCAAGGCCTGCTTGCGTGTCTCGATGGCACCGGGATAGACCTTGCGCAGCGAGTCGATGACGATGAGCGCACGGTCGTACTGTCCTTGCTCGAAATGTCCGTTGGCTTTCGTGAGCATGGCCTCGGCTTCCTTTTGCTTGTCGTCGCCACATGCTATCAGCACGACAGCGAGCATAATCCAAAGAATCTTTTTCATATCTGGCTGCAAAGTTACAAAATAATTCTCATTATCCATTTCTCATTTCTCAATTATTTTGTATCTTTGCACCATGATTACCAAAGAAAACTACAGATTACCCGCTGAGTGGGAGCCGCAGAGCGGTGTTCAGCTCACTTGGCCGCACGAGGGAACGGACTGGGCACCGATGCTTGACGAGATTACTGAGACCTACCGAGAGATGGCGCGTGTCATAGGGCAGTATGAGCCGGTGCTCATCGTCGAGCCGCCCACCAACGACACCTGGGCACGCGACCACGGCTTCATCACGCTGGTTCCTTGTTGTACGCAACGACGCGAGTACGCAAAGGAGGAGGCTGGCCTTGGTGACTCTGCATCTCCGCGTTTACAACCGCTCCTGCTCGATTTCAAGTTCAACGGCTGGGGCGAGAAGTTCCCTGCCGACCTGGACAATGCCATCAACCGCCGACTCTACGACGAGGGGCGCATCAAGGGGGAATACGTCAGCCAGCTCGACTTCGTGCTTGAAGGCGGCTCTATCGAGAGCGACGGCCGAGGCACCATCTTCACCACGACGCAGTGCCTCTTGGCACCACACCGCAACCAGCCCATGACGCAGCAGCAGATTGAGGAGCGGCTGAAGGAGACGCTCTGTGCCGAGCGCATTGTGTGGATCAATCACGGCAGCCTCATCGGCGACGATACCGACGGCCATATCGACACCCTGGTGCGCATCTGTCCCGATGACACCTTATTATACGTAGGGGCCGATGACGACCATCCCGACCTGATAGCCATGAAGAAAGAACTGCAGGAGCTGCGTACCGTTGAAGGGAAGCCCTACCGCCTGCTGAAGTTGCCCCTACCCCGCCCCATCTATGACGGCGCGGACCGTTTACCTGCCACATACGCCAATTTCCTGGTCATCAACGGCGCCGTCCTCGTGCCCACCTACGCACAGCCCGACCTTGACGCCGAAGCCCTGCGCCTCGTCGGCCAGGCTTTTCCTGACCGCGATGTCATCGGCATCGACTGCCGCAGCATCATCCGCCAGCACGGCTCGCTCCACTGCTGCACCATGCAGTTTCCTGAAGGTGTTGAAGGTTTCGGATAAACGGTAAGGATTGTCTATGGAAAAGATTACGAGAGTCCCTTTGATATTACTGACAGCCCTCTTGTCATGGCTCGCCACCGCCGTGTCCGGCCAACCGCTGTGCAGAATTACCTACTACGACGAGGAAGACGGACTGCCACATGGACACGTCACCCAACTGTTGCAAGACAAACAGGGATTTCTGTGGTTTGCTACCTGGAACGGTCTGTGCCGGTTTGACGGCTATGAGTTCCAGAACTTCAAGATGCAGGCAGGCGACGGCTGCCACATGCCCACCGACCGCATACGCAACATCGCCCTGCGCCCCGACGGCCATATCACGTGCCGCGTGGACGATGGCTATTTCCTGTTCGACACCCACACCTACCATTTCCGTGACCTGACAGAGCAGGAGACCCGCCAGGCGGCTGACGCTCTTCTCAGCTACCGCACAAGCAAATCGATGAAGAGCAGCGGACGGGTGGAATGGACCGACACCTACGGCACCAGCTGGACGCTGACACAAGACGGACAGCTGAGCTACAAAGAGAAGGGACAGCCGGCAATAAACTACCCCTTGGAGAAGAAACTGCAGGAGATAACGTTCACCCTGACCGACCGGCAGGGCAACCTGTGGGCCTTAGGCAGCGACGGCATCTACAAATTCTGCACCGACATACAGCGCACCCAGCGGCTGCCTATTGAGCGGTCCTCGGAGGTGAAATGCCTGTTCATGGACAGTCGGCGGCGCTACTGGGTGACGACGAGAGAAGATGCTGCCGTACGCGTCTATACCTTAGACGGCGACCGACTGTTAGGCTATCTGGGCGGTGACGGACGGCTGCACCCGAACTACACCTGTTTCCCGGCACCCGTCTATTGCATCTATGAGGGCCATGACGGCACGCTGTGGCTCGGCACGAAGCCCGACGGCATTTACCGCCTGCGGGGACTGTCGGCCGGACAGTTCAGAATTGACCACCTGACGCAGTTGCCCAACCCGAATATCTATAACATTCTGGCCGACGGCAACGGCCGGCTATGGGTGGCCACCCTGGGCGGCGGCCTCTGCTACACGACAAGGCCGCAGGACGACAATCCACGATTCACCACTCCTAAGAACTATCCCCACGACGTGGCTCAGCGGGTGCGCTACCTGCACATCACCAAGGAGGGGGTGCTGACGGCCGCCACGACCGACGGACTCGTCACGTCACAATTGGAGAGAAACGCTGAGGACATGCTGTTCCACCGTTTCGTCCGCGACCCCGACCGTGCGACAAGCCTGAGCTGCAACGCCACCATGGACGTGCTGGAAACCAGCGACGGCAGCATCCTTGTAAGCACCGAGAGCGGTGGCATCAACACGGTCAGGAGCAGTCAGCTGACTGACTCGACGGCCAACTTCGAACGCAGACAGGACATCGACTTCAGACTGCCCCACGATGTGGCACTCTCGCTGACAGCGATGGACAAGGGCAGGCTGATGGTGGTCAGCAACCACCAGGTGACTGTCATCGACAGTACGGGCAGCTGCCGCGTGCTCGACGCAGGCTACTTCCGCACGGCCCAGCCGTCACGCCAGACGGAGAGCACCGATGCCCGCTTCAGCGATGCCCACCCTTTGGCACTACAGGACGGCCGCTGGCTGTTCGGACTGAAGGACGGTGCCGTCTTCACCTTTGTCGGGCAGATGTACCAGCCGGCCTACCGTCCCCGTCTGGTGCTGACGGGCATCTCCGTTCAGGGCGGTACCAACTACTGGGGAGCCGACGCCCTCGACTCACTCACACTCCAGCCCGACGAGCGCAGCCTGACCGTCCGCTTCGCCGCCATCGACCACCACGCCTCGAAGAACCTACACTATGAGTTCCGACTGCTGACAGAGGCACATCCCGACAGCACGCAGTGGAACTTCATCGACGATAACCGTTCCGTCACCCTGCTTGACCTGCGGCCTGGCACCTACCGATTGGAGATACAATCGACCGATGCCGACGGACAGTGGACGGGCAACGTGCGACGGCTGACACTCATCGTGACGCCCACCTTCTGGGAATCGACGATAGGGCGCCTGCTAATAGTCGTCCTGCTGCTGACCGTCATCGGCACCATTGCCTACACCTTATTATATATCCGCCGCATCAAGCGCAAGCAGCGCGAGACGTTAGAGGCCTACCTGAAGCTGTTGGAGTCGCCACTGCCGCAGCCCGACAAGCCAACTCCTGCACCTGCCGAATCGGTCAGCGACCCCATGCTGGAGCGCGTCATGGCTTACATCGAAGAGAACATAGCCAATAACGACGCCAACGTGGGCGACATGGCCACAGCTGCCGCCACCAGCCGCTCGGGACTACAGCGGAAGCTGAAGCAGGCGATGGGCATCACGCCGCAGGACCTGCTGCGCGAAGCACGCATCAAGCACGCCTGCCAACTGTTGCGCACAACAGACAAGAGCGTTGCTGAAGTGGCCTACGCCTGCGGATTCGCCGACCCGAAATACTTCAGCCGCAGTTTCAAGCAGAGCATCGGGCAGACGCCGTCAGAGTACAAGAACGCTTCTTCAGGGAGTACAGATGCGTCAGAAGGGGCGTAAAAACGCTCATTGACGCGTTTTTCACCCCTGTTTGATGTAAAATTCACCCCATTTCATCGGGGAAAAACCATAATTTTGCAGTCGAAAGCAATCTCAAACAAATTACTGACTGCGAACAATGAAAAGTAAAATTACTGCATTTCTGACAATGGCCCTGATGGTCTGCTCGGCAGCCATCGGTGCCAAGAAGGTGCATACGCTGGGCGACTCCACGATGGCACCTTATGATGAGTCTGCTACCGTCACACGTGGCTGGGGTATGTACTTCGGCAACTTCCTGACTGACGGGTGGACAAGTGTGAACTACGCCAAGGGCGGACGCGACACCTATACCGGTTACAGCGAACTCTGGCAGAACGCCAAGAACAACGTGCAAGCCGGCGACTACGTCATTATTACCTTCGGTCATAACGACGAGAAGAACGGAGGTATGGACGGCTACCAGCTGAAAGCTTACTACGAAGGCATCGGCGACGCCACGTCGGCTGCTGCCGTTGACCTGCGCGGAAGTATCCCCTCAACCACTTACAAGGAGAACCTTGGCAAGATTGTAGATGAGGTGCTGGCCATGAATGCCATACCGGTCATCTGCTCACCCGTCTGCCGCAGCTATTTCGGCAGCGACGGCAAGATTCGCCGCAATGGCCGTCATGACCTGGGCGACTCGTTCAGCCTACTAACTGCCAACGGCCCGACAACCGGCAACAAGGTTGCTGCCGACGACCACACCATGGACTACGCCTACCACTCTGAGCAATTGGCCAAAGAGAAGAACGTGGCCTTCGTTGACTTGACGACAGCCACGAAGGAACTCTACGAAAAATACGGCGACACGAAGTGCCACGAGCAACTCTTCGACGGCGATGGTTCCACCCATTTCAACACCACTGGCGCGCTGCTCGTGGCCCGTCTCTGTGCCAAGCTCATGAAAGAACAGGGATTGCTCGCTGACAACATCAACATACCAGCCGACCTCTCTATTTCGCCCGCCACTGCCGACCTCGGCGACGGCTACAAGGGACAGACGGCCATGAAGGAACTGACGCTCAACGGTTTCGAGCTCTCGCCTTCTAACGGTACTATTGACATAACGGCTACCGAAGGCATCATGCTCTCTACTGACAAGACAAACTGGGAGTCGAGCCTCCAGGTAGAATACAAAAACGCCACGCTCGTACAGAATATCTATGCCCGCGTCATTCTGGCCAATGCCGGCCTGTTCTCTGGAACCGTCACAGCCAAGTTGGGCGAAAAGACGGTAAGCGTTCCACTGACCGTCAACGTCATCGAACTGGGCAGCGGCGACCCTTTTTCCGTAAAATGGACAATGAGCAGCAGTGACAAAGAGAAAGCTACCGTCACAGGAAATGCCACTGCCAACGATGTGAAATACGAAGGACTGGGATTTTATGGATATGTCAACGGTTATGGAGCCTTGATTGCTCCGGGCGACGGCAAGAGCGGCTCATGGCCTGCTGCCGGCATCGACGACGACCCCACACAGTATGTACAGTTTGCCGTGAACGCCCCTGAAGGCAAGAAACTCGATATCACCAGCATTGCCATGAAGATCAAGGCACAGGGCGGCGGCTCGCTGCAGTGCCATGCATATTACTCTACAGATGGTTTCGTCACGCGGAAGACTATCTTTGCATCAGGTGTACTGAACGGCACATGGAACGAAATCAGCTGCGACGACGTTGTGACTGTCGATGAGGGCGACCGGCTGCTCATCCGCGTCTATCCCTGGTCGAAGAATGTTGACAATGGCCGCTGGATATGCATCTCCGATGTTGCTATTGAAGGACAGTCGAAGGATGCTGCAGGCGTGACGATAGAGGACGCCTACGTCAACTGGCCCTTCGTCGGTGAAAGTACTGATGCAGAATATAGCAGCAATGAGGTAGGAGCCACGATGGCCGCCACCACGCTTTCGCTTGGCAGCGGACTGAAAATCAGTGGCGTGCGCGATATGGGCGGCTATAAGTGCAACAAGGTGTATAACCAAAGCGGGGCTTCGCTCGCCTCAACGGCTGGTGCCGACAACACCATGACGTTCACCATTCGGCCTGACGATGGCTTTATGTTCCTTCCCTCTGAGATTTCCTTCGGTGCGGCACGCATCGGTACTGGTGGCGGCACACTCAACGTGACGGTTTCTGCTGGCGACAAGGAGGAGACGCTGGCTACAAACTGGGCACCTGGTTCATACACTGCTGCACCTTATTATAACGATTTCTCTGCTACCATCAGCTCATTGGCAGCAACGACAGAGAATCCGCTGATTATCAGGATTGCACTCTGCTCGTTGGGCAATACCAAGGAGATTGGCTTCCACGACATCAAGGTTACCGGCACCGTCAGCGGTGCTGCCGCCCAGGTTACCAAGTATGCCCTGAACACCAGCGTCAGCCCTGCCGAAGCAGGCACTATTGACGTTGACCCCGACATGGCCTCCTTCAAGGAGGGTACAGAAGTGACGCTGACCGCCAAGAAGAACTTCGGCTATAAGTTCCGCGAGTGGCAGGACGCCGATGGCACATCCTTAGGAACCGATGCAACGCTGACCGTCACCATGAATGCCGAGAAGACCGTGAAGGCCGTCTTCGAGACCATTCCCGTCTATACCATCACGACCAAGGTGACCAACGATGCCGACCGCACCTTGGGCAGCATCACGCTCGTCCCTAACGACCACAACAACCAGTATGAGGCTGGTACGGAGATTACCGCTACGGCTGTAGAGTCGAAGATACTGAAGTTCATGCAGTGGACCGACCAGAACGAGAACGCCGGCACCAGTGCCACACGTACGCTGACCGTCAACAGCGACATGGAGCTGTCGGCCAACTACGAGGTACAGGACTTCGTGGCCGTGTTCGATGCCAGCGTCAACAACTTCTACGCCTACGCCACCACGTCGGGCTATCCCTTTGCTGCCGACCTGACTTGGGACAACGGGCGCAACGCCTCGGCCTCGATCGTCAAGGTGAGCGACGGTTCGCTCTGCTACACCAAGGACGGCGGCACACCCGTAGTGCGCAATCGTGAGGGCGTCGTGCTGGGCGGCATCAACGGTCTCTATCAGAACGGCTACCGCACCACCGACATCGCCTGGCAGTACCAGTTCTCGACCAAGGGCTTCACGGACGTCAGGTTCGAGGGCGACATGGCCGCCAAGAACATGGCCACCAAGCAGTGGAAAGCTCAGGTATCGACCGACGGAAAGACCTTCACCGACATCGACGGTGCCACCTGGGAGATGACGGCCAATATTGCCAAAGCTGTCAGCATCGACCTGCCGGCTACGGCAGCCGACCAGGAGACTGTCTATGTCCGCATCACCGGCACGGGCACCGACCTGCTGTCGTCGAGCTACCAGTTCGACAACCAGTTCGACGGACTCGACTACTGCTCACACTCTGAGAGCGGCGTCGGCAACGTCTATGTGCTCGGCACCGCCGAGGTGGTGGCCGACGAGGAAGCTCCCGTCGTCACCGGTACCGTGCCCGCCGACAATGCCGAGAACGTTAGTGCTACGGGGCGCATCACCATCTCCTACAATGAACGCATACAGGCTGGCGACGCATCGCTGAAGGCCCTGCTCGAGGGCAACGGCGAGACGATGGAGATGAAGCCTGAGTGGAACAGCCGCTCGGTGAGCTTCAGCTATATCGGACTGGCCTACGGCAAGACATTCACACTGGCACTACCCGCCGGCTTTACTGCCGACCGCTCAGGGAACAAGGCTGCCGAACTGACGCTGACCTTCAAGACTATGGAGCGCACCCAGCCCGAGGCCAGACTCTACGACGCCGTGGTTGCCAAGGATGGCAGCGGTGACCATACCACCCTGCAGGACGCCATTAACGCTGCACCCATCGGCCGGGCCAAGCCGTGGCTCATCTTCGTCAAGAACGGCGACTACACGGAGCACATCGACATTCCCGCCAACAAGCCCTACCTGCACATCATCGGTCAGGACCGCAATAAGACCGTTGTCAAGGACGACAAGCTCTGCGGCGGCGACAATCCCCTGCACGTCAGCGTGGGAGCCACGGTCGTGGTGAACGCCGACAACATCTTCTTCGAGAACATCACGCTGGAGAACAGCTACGGCCACGAGAAGCAGGCCGGTCCACAGGCGCTGGCCCTGAACACCGGCGGCGACCGCATTGCCCTGAACAACGTCCGCCTGCTCTCCTATCAGGACACCTGGATTACCACCTCGACCCAGAAGAACCGCCACTACATCAAGAACTCGCTCATTGAGGGTGCCGTCGATTTCATCTACAACGGCGGTGACGTCTTCCTCGATGGTGACACGCTGGAGATCAACCGTCCCTCGGGCGGATACATCGTCGCCCCCAACCACACGGCTGACACGAAGTGGGGCTATGTGTTCATGAACAACGTCATCCGTCCGTTAAAAGGCATGAACGTCACCGACGTATGGCTGGGACGCCCCTGGCACGGCACGCCGAAGACCGTCTTCATCAACACGCAGACCTTCGTCAACATTCCCGCCAAGGGCTGGTACAACACTATGGGCGGACTGCCCGAGCTGTGGGCCGACTACAACACCGTCGATGCCAACGGCAACCCCCTGGACCTGAGCCAGCGCGAGGACTATTACTACTATACCGACCGCGACACAGGCAATAAAGTGGAGAAGTTCAACGTCAAGAACCACCTGACCGATGACGAGGCTGCCCAGTACACCGTGAAGAACGTGTGCGGCGGTACCGACGGCTGGCAGCCCGACCTGATGTGTGAGGCCTGCGATGCACCTGTCGTCAGTATGAACGGCGGCAGACTGTCCTGGCCGTCTGTACCATACGCCATCTGTTACGTCGTGACCAAGGACGGCGAGGTTGCGGGCTTCACCACGGCCACGGAGTTCCCAACGGACGATGCCGATGCCAAATGGCAAGTGCAGGCCGTCAACGAATACGGTGGTCTGAGCAAGATGTCGGCCAATGTCACCGTCGGCGGAGAGGCCATCGTCATCGATAAGGAGTACACCACCTATTGCAGCACACAGACCCTTGACTTCACCGCTGTCGAAGGACTGGAGGCCTACGTCGTCACGGCAACCGACAAGACCACGGCCACACTGAGCAAGGTAACCACCGTGCCCGCTGCTACCGGACTCATACTGAAACGGACAGGCGACGAGACGACCTACACCGTGCCGGTAGCTACTGATGCCAGCCCCATAGAGAACAAACTGGTAGGCGTCACCACTGCCACACAGCTTTCTGCCAACCAGGCCTACGTCCTATCCGGCGGCAAATTCGTGAAGGCCACAGCAGGCACGCTGCCCGCTAAAAGGGCCTACCTGCCCGTCAGCAATGTTCCTGCCGAAGCCCGTGAACTAACCTTTGTCTTCGGCGAAGCCAGTGGAGTGTACGCTGTTGAGACAGACGAGAAGACTGTCCCAGCCCAAGTCTATGACCTTCAGGGCCGACGTTACAGCTCAGACCTGGAAAACTCCAATCTGAAGCCCGGTCTGTATATTGTTGGCGGAAAAAAGAAGATTGTGAAATAACACATTAGGAAGGGCTCAAGACATGAAGAAATACTTGAAACCCGCCATAGAGATGATGGAAACGGAAACACAACCGTTGCTGGAGGCATCGGTGATAATCATCGATAACACCATAGAGATAGCACCCTCAGAAGCAGAAACTCGCGAGATGGAGGAGATGTTGATGAACTTTGAATGACCTTCAGAGGGTATAGATGAATTGTAACATTTGCTTCGCATCGCGACTCTGCGATGTGAAGCAATTGTTTTGTTGATAGCCCGGCCTGTACATTGTCGGCGGTAAAAAGATGATTGTGAAATAAAAACATCAGGAGGTTGCTTTTTCTGCCATAGTTTCAAAATAAAGATGAAAGTTGAAAGCTGAATCAAAATTTATTTGTAATTTTGCACCCGCAAAAAAACAAAGTATGAGATGAAGCTATATTCCGACGATGAACTGGCAGAGATTCTTGACCAGCCGATATTCCACCAGATCAGTACTGCTGCCGACCATCTCGGCGTGGAGTGCTATGTCGTGGGCGGTTACGTGCGCGACATCTTTCTGGAACGTCCCAGCAACGACATCGACGTCGTCGTCGTCGGCAGCGGCATCGAGGTGGCTCAGGAACTGAAGCGTATGCTCGGCCGCAAGGCCCACCTCAGCGTGTTCAAGAACTTCGGAACGGCACAGGTGAAATTCAATGATACAGAGGTGGAGTTCGTCGGGGCACGCCGCGAGAGCTATAGCCACGACTCGCGCAAGCCCATCGTTGAGGACGGCACGTTGGAGGATGACCAGAACCGCCGCGACTTCACCATCAACGCTATGGCCATCTGCCTGAACCGTGACCGCTTCGGCGAACTGGTCGATCCCTTCAACGGCCTGGCCGACCTGGAGGACGGCATCGTCGCCACACCCTTGGAACCGGACATCACCTTCAGCGACGACCCCTTGCGCATGATGCGCTGCATACGCTTTGCCACCCAACTGAACTTCCAGATAGAGGACGAGACCTTCGAGGCTCTGGAGCGTATGGCTCCGCGCCTAAAAATTGTCAGCGGCGAGCGCATCGAGGTGGAGTTGAACAAAATCATACTCTCACCCCACCCCAGCAAGGGATTTGTCGATTTACAGCGCTCCGGGCTGCTCAACATCATACTGCCTGAGCTTGCCGCCCTCGACATCGTCGAACAGAAGAACGGACGTGCCCACAAGAACAATTTCTACCACACATTGGAAGTGCTGGAGAATGTCGCAGCCCCCCCTTCGTCCCCCGAGGGGGACACAAATGTCCTGCATGGTAATGAAGCCCCCTCGGGGGCCGTAGGGGGGGCTTTGTGGCTCCGCTGGGCCGCCCTGCTGCACGACATCGGCAAGACGAAGTCGAAGCGGTGGGAGCCAGCCATCGGCTGGACCTTCCACAACCACAATTACATAGGAGCAAAAATGGTGCCCGACATCTTCCGCCGCCTCAAACTGCCTATGGGGGCTGAAATGAAATACGTCCAGAAACTCGTTGATCTGCACATGCGGCCCCAGGCCATCGCCGACAGCGAGGTCACCGACTCTGCCGTTCGGCGCCTGCTGAACGATGCCGGTGACGACATCGACGACCTGATGACCCTATGCGAGGCCGACATCACGTCGAAGAACGAGGTAAAGAAAAAAATCTTCCTCGAGAACTTCCGTATGGTCCGCGAGAAACTGGCCGACCTGAAAGTGAAGGATTACAAGCGACTGCTACAGCCTGTCATCGACGGCAACGAAATCATGCTGATGTTTGGTTTGCAGCCCAGCCGTGAGGTGGGTACCCTCAAGCAGTACCTGAAGGACGCCGTCTTGGACAACCGCGTGGAGAACGAGCGCGAACCCCTCATGCAGCTACTCATGGAGAAGGCCCGACAGATGGGACTGCAATGCCGACAGTCCTGAACCCCCTTCACCGAGTCTCTCTCAACGAATGACTTTACGGCCTTTGCTGATGACAAGGCCACGTGCATGGGCTGGGTTAACACGCCTGCCCTGTAAGTCGTATTCCTTGTCGGCGGTGGCAGATGCACGAGTGACAGCAACCGCTGTCGGCTTGGTTGAGACAACGTCTATATAGTCCATGTCGGGCATGTCAGCCGAGGGATTCGACAAACGGATGGTGTTATAGCCTGGCAGCAGCTGAATGGCCAGCGTACGACGGCCTACCTTGTCGAAACCACCCGAATTCAACGAAAGAGTCTTTATCTTCTTGCCGTTGACATGCACAGTGACACTACGGCTCTGGCCACTCAAGTAGCCGAGGGTCAGATTATACTCACCACCCTCACGGCTATAGACGTCGCGCCACTGCAGGTCGTTCTTCTCTCTATTGCCTAACCAGCCTGCCTTGTAGCCGCCTGAGCAGATGGAAGACTGGGAATAGCTACAGACATTGCCCGTGATTTCAGAATAGGCATCGCAATAGCCTGTCTCAGCCTCGTAGCGCACACGTTCCAGACGGCTCTCGGCGTCAGCCTTATAGATGCGAGTGCCGTGCTTGGGCAGCGTCACCTCGAAGCGCTCGGCAAAGGTGCCTATGTCTTTCTTCTCGAACAGGTCACGCAGGTTCACGTTGCCAGCGAGGGACAGGTTATCGAAACTGACCTGCACGGTCTTTTCTTCATCTGTCGGGTTATACACGGCAAAGGCACGGAGCGTGCTGTCGCGGCGCTCCAGGTCTTTCACCAGGATGTAGCAACCGTTCTGGTAATCCACCAGGTAAGCCTGCTGGTAGAGGGTGTCCTGATTCAAGGCTATCAGCTCTTCGTTCCTCAGCAGATTGAGGTTGGCGCCTGTGAGGGTGTTCATGTTACAGCCGATGAGCAGCGGCGAGTTCATGATGCACCACATGCCGAAGTGGGTCTTGCTCTCCTCGGTGGTCAGCTGATGGCCGTCCCACGTCTTGACGCCTACCTCGAGCATGTCCATGTCGTTGTAGTGGCCGCGGCTGCAATATGCACTCATGTAGAGGTTCTCGGCCAGGATGCCCCTGACGGACTCCCAACTGGCGTAGATGTCGCCGGTGGTGCGCCACGAGAAGGCGGCTCCGTCGACCCACGTGCCGGGATAGGCCCAGCGGCAGGCGTTCATACGGACGTCGGTGCGCCCGGTGTTGCGTATGGCCTTGGCAATAGCCTCGTAGCGGGCCTTCTCGTCGAGCTTCAGGTTCTCGTTGTTGTGGATGGGGTCGCCGCCGCAGAAGTCGACCTTGATGAAGTCGAAGCCCAGTTCCTTGAAGAAGAGGTCGGCGTCCTGCTGGTCGTGCTCGTAGAGTCCGACGCCGACACCCGTCTGGTCGCCGCCGTGATAGCTGCCGCAGGTGTTGTGACCGGCGTCGCTGTAGATACCGGCTTTCAGCCCTTTGGAGTGGATATGGTCAACGACAGGCTTCAGCCCATTAGGGAACCGCTGCGGGTGAATCTTCAGCTGGCCGCTGGACTTGTCGCGCCCGCCGAAGTAGCCGTCGTCAATATTGACGTGGTTGTAACCGACATCGAGCAGTTTCTTCGACACCATTGAGTTGGCGGTCTGCTTGATGAGCGTCTCGTTGATGTTCAGGCCGAACGTGTTCCACGAGCTCCAGCCCATGGTCGGCCCTTCGTTCTGAGCACAAATGGCGGTGGCCGAAAGGGCCATCGCCATTTGTATGAATAGTCGTTTCGTCATGTGTTTAGAAGTCTTTGGTCATTTCCTGTACCTTCTGGTTCACCTCGTCGATGAACTCCTGGATTGTCATGACGCTCTGCTCGCCGCCTCCCTGCGGGCGCACAGCGACGGTCTTATCAGCAGCTTCCTTCTCGCCGACGATGACCATGTAGGGAATACGCTTCAGCTCGTTGTCGCGAATCTTGCGGCCCAGCTTCTCGTTGCGCAGGTCGATAGTGGCGCGGACACCACCTGCCGAAAAGAGCTTGCAGACCTCCTCGGCGTAGTCGTTGTACTTCTCCGACAGCGGCAGGATGGCCACCTGCTCGGGTGTGAGCCACAGGGGGAAGTGACCGCTGGTGTGCTCGATGAGCACGGCGCAGAAACGCTCCAACGAGCCGAACGGGGCACGGTGAATCATCACGGGCGTCTTCTTCTGGTTGTCCTCGTCGGTATATTCCAGCTGGAAGCGCTTCGGCAGGTTGTAGTCCACCTGGATGGTGCCCAGCTGCCAGCGGCGGCCGATGGCGTCCTTGATCATGAAGTCGAGCTTCGGACCGTAGAAGGCGGCCTCGCCGTATTCCACCTTGGCGGGCAGGCCCTTCTCCTGACAAGCCTCCTGGATGGCCTTCTCAGCCAGTGCCCAGTCCTCGTCGGTACCGACGTACTTGTCGTGGTCGTTGGGGTCGCGCAGCGAAATCTGTGCCTCGAAGTTGAAGCCGAAGGCGGTGAGCACCACGCCGATGATGTCCATCACGTTGAGGAACTCCTGCTTCACCTGGTCGGGACGGCAGAAGAGGTGGGCGTCGTCCTGGGTGAACGAGCGCACACGGGTCAGTCCGTGCAGCTCGCCCGACTGCTCGTAGCGATAGACGGTGCCGAACTCAGCGATGCGCAGGGGCAGGTCACGGTAAGAGCGGGGCTTGTTGGCGAATATCTCGCAGTGGTGGGGGCAGTTCATCGGCTTCAGCATGTACTCCTCGCCCTCCTCGGGTGTGGTGATGGGGCGGAACGAGTCCTTGCCGTAGTGGGCATAGTGACCCGAGGTGACATAGAGGCTCTTGCCACCGATATGCGGGGTGATAACTTCCTGATAACCATAACGCTTCTGCACCTTGCGCAAGTGTTCCTGCAAGCGGAGACGCAGGTCGGTGCCCTTCGGCAGCCAGATGGGCAGACCCTTGCCCACCTTCTCTGAGAACATGAACAGTTCCATCTCCTTGCCTATCTTGCGGTGGTCGCGCTTCTTGGCCTCCTCGAGCATGACGAGATACTCGTCGAGCATCTTCTTCTTGGGGAACGAGATGCCGTAGAGGCGCTGCATCTGCTCACGGGTGGCATCGCCGCGCCAGAAGGCTCCGGCCACGCTGGTCAGCTTGACAGCCTTGATCTCACCGGTATCTACCAGGTGCGGACCGCGGCAGAGGTCGGTGAAGTTTCCCTGCGTATAGGTAGTGATGCTGCCGTCTTCGAGGTCCTGGTCTATATGCTCGCACTTGTACGTCTGACCGTCGGCGGCGAACTCCTTCAGCGCCTCGGCCTTGGGCACTTCGCGGCGAACCACCGGCTCCTTCTTGCCAGCCAGCTCCTTCATCTTTGCTTCGATGGTGGGGAAGTCGCTCTCCTTGATCATCTGTCCGTCGGGCAGCAGCACGTCGTAGAAGAATCCGTTCTCAACAGCCGGTCCGAAGCCGAACTGCACGCCGGGGTACAGCTCCTGCAGGGCCTCAGCCAACAGGTGGGCAGAGGTGTGCCAGAAGGTGTGCTTACCCTCGTCGTCGTCAAACTTGTAGAGCGCGATGGTGGCGTCCTCCATGATGGGGCGGTTCAGCTCTACTGTCTCACCGTTTACGCCACAGCTGACAACGCTGCGTGCCAGAGCCGGCGAGATGCTCTCGGCAATCTGAAATCCCGTCACGCCCTGTTCATACGAGCGAACAGAGCCGTCAGGGAAAGTAATTTTGATTTCCATATCTACAATATATGTTTGAAGTTAAAATTCGGGGTGCAAAGGTACGAAAAAACGATCGCAGAACAAAATAAATTCATTTATTTTTTATGCCGAGTGTAGGAGTTTCCTTGAGCAAAGCGAAAAACTTCGCCGTCTTGACGGCAGAGTTCTTGCAAAAAGCAAGCGACGCAAGCGTCGAGCGACGAAAAAAGCGCGTAACTGCGAAGCGTCCTTTTAGGCCAAACCGCCGAGGCATCACAATGGATGTCTCGGCGGATATTTATTACAGAGGGTTAGGGAGAGTATTATTCAAACAGGAAGTCATTGAAGATTATTCGCGTGTCAGCCTCAACCGTGCCACTCAGGTCAATGCCGCCATAGCCAATGCCGTTTTCGCTGCTGACACCATTGGCATCGCTGGCAGCTATCATTTGTTCGCTGATGTATTCCAGCACCTCAACGGCTGGAGTCGTATATACATTCTTCATCTTCTGTTCTCCTTTCCTATTTTATCACCACTTTCTTTCCGTTAACAATGTACACACCCTTACCGGCCTTGCTTATGCGCTGACCGTTTAGGTTGTAAATCTCACTCTTCAACTGCTCACTCTTCACTTCTACACTATTCACTAACGTAGCGTCCAATGTATTACCATCAAGCGAGAAGGTAATACGGGCTTCGGCTACATCGTAGTAAGCATCCAGCACATCCCTGAATTCGAAGTAAGCACGGAAAGCCTTGATGGGCGAGTCACCGACTGAATAATAGAATTTGTTGCCACTTAGGAACACGCTTTCCTCAGGTACTGTTGTCGCCGTATAGGTGCCGTACATATAGCCACGCTCCGAAGCCTTAGTACCCACCTGCACTTTAGGCTTAGCGCTCGCTTCGATGTTGACGCCGTCAACGGTAAACTCCGTTACGGGTTCCTCTACCTTGATAATATAGGGATGGTTCGCCTCGATAGCTGTCACCGTGGTAAAGCCGACATTGATGCCCACGACACTTTCGCTTTCCTTTACAGGGCTCCAGCTGGTGAAGTCACCCAACTGCACACCGTCGCCAAATGCTGCCTTCACCTGTGCCTCCGTCATAGCGAACGGCAAACAGATGGTGCTCCAGTTGTCTTGCGTGATAGTACGCACCACTCGGACGTCAGCACCTGTGGCATTATCAGGAGCTGTCGTAGACGTTTCGCTAAGAACAATACGTCCGTCTGCTGCACCTGTCACCGTCACGGTTGTCTCCACCTCGCTCGTTACGTAATACTTACTGATATCCGTTTCTGTCAGTTTCATCTTACGCAGATAGACGGGTTTCTCGCCTGCAGCAACGTTTGCTGCAACGCAGATGGTCAGCGTGGCTATCTCGCCGTCAGTCCCTGTAAACGTCTCATCAAACTGTGAACCGCAGAGGAATCGGATGGCACCGTCCGGCTGTTCGCTCACCGTCAACGTGTGCTGGTCGCCAGCAGGCCGACGGTTGTTGTTCAACGCGCAGACGATGCGGTTATTGGCATCCTTCTTGGCCGTCATACCTTCGGGCAGGTACAAGTCGAACTGGAAGCCACGAATCTCCGCCGTATTCTTCATCTTGATGGAAACTTGTGTCTCGCCGTTCGCTTCAGCAGTAAATGGTTCTATATAGATGGCATTGTTCAGCGTACTGACATCGGTGGCTGCCCGTCGCTGTGTGCTGCGCGAAGCGTCCACATTAGTGTTGCCGTATACCGAGTTATACAGTATCAAGTTAGCAATGCCTATATAGTCGAGCACATCCACCACGTTGTCCTTGTTCACGTCGGCAGCCTCCACGTTGAAACCCTCCGGCGTGTTACCCATAATATGGTTGGCCACACCGATGTAGTCGCTCACGTCCACCTCACCGTCACCGCTGATGTCACCAGGGACGTACGAGAGGACAGTCATTGCAGTCTGCAACGTCTCTGTCAGGTAGTAGTTGTCAATGTTCGTCTCTGTCAGCTTAACGTCCTTCAGTATGACAGGATACTGACCGTCAAACATCCGCGCGTCGATACACAGACGTACCGTGAGAATATCGCCCTTCGTACCTGTGAATGTCTCGTCATACTGTGATCCGCAGAGGAAACGGACGGCACCGTCTGGCTGCTCGTTCACCGTCAGCGTGTGTACGCTGCCATCTGGCAGACGTACGTTATTCAATGAACTGACAAAGCGGTTGTTTCCGTCCTTCTTCACCGTCACGCCTATCGGCAGGTACATATCGAACTGGAAGCCGCGAATCCCCACCGTGTTCTTCATCTTCAGGGTTATGTCCACCTCCTTACCCTTCGTCACCTTCAGCGGTTCCATATAGATGACATTGTCTATAGCCAAAACGTCGGTTACTGCCACATTGTCCTGTGGCTTCTCATACTCCTCGATTGAACCGAAGTCCTTCCAGACACTGGTGGACTGATATGCCGCCTTTGTACCTTTAGGGACATAGAGTGTTGCATTTTTGTAATTCGAACTTTGGAAAGCATTAATATCTATTGGCGTATCCCAACCAATAGTCACCGAGGTCAGCCCGGTGCATCTTTCGAACGCATAATTACCAATCGACGTCACACTCGAAGGAATTGTCACCGACTTCAAGCCGCTACATCTATAGAAAGCAAATTCGCCTATCGATGTCACGCTCGATGGAATCGTCAACGACGTCAAGCTGGTGCAACGAATGAAAGCTCCACTGCCAATCGACGTCACACTCGAAGGAATGGTCAACGATGTTAAGCCGCTGCAACCAGCGAAAGCATTACTGCCAATCGATGTCACGTTCGTTGGAATAACCGTATTCTTACATCCTGTAATCAACGTATTATCTGCAGCCTTGATAATAGCATTACAATTGTCGCGAGAGTCATATACTGTATTACCTTCCTCGACAATAATTGACGTCAAGCCGCTACAGACATCGAAAGCCTTACGACCAATCGACGTCACGCTCGAAGGAATCGTCAACGACGTCAAGCCGCTGCACTCGTTGAAAGCACATTCACCAATCGACGTCACACTCGAAGGAATTGTCACCGACTTCAAGCTGCTGCAACCATAGAAAGCAAATTCGCCTATCGATGTCACGCTCGAAGGAATCGTCACCGACGCCAAGCTGCTACACGCCCAGAAAGCAAAATTGCCAATCGACGTCACACTCGAAGGAATCGTCACCGATGTCAAGCCGCTACAATGAGAGAAAGCATCTCCGCCTATCGATGTCACGCTCGAAGGAATCGTTAACGATGTCAAGCCGCTGCAACCAGAGAACGCATAATCGCCAATCGACATCACGCTCGAAGGAATCGACAACGATGTCATACCGCTGCAACCAGAGAAAGCCCAGTCACCTATCGACGTTACGCTTGAAGAAATAACGGTATTCCTACATCCTGCAACTAATATATTATCAATAGTTCGAATAATAGCATTACAATTGTCACGGGAGTCATATACCATATTTTCTTCCTCTACAACAATGGATGTCAAGCCGCTACATTCATTGAAAGCACGTTCGCCAATCGACGTCACGCTGGAAGGAATCGTCAACGATGTTAAGCCACTGCAACTCTCGAAAGCACGGGCGCCAATTGACATCACACCCTCAGGAATCGTCAACGACGTCAAGCCGCTGCAGCCATAGAAAGCCTCATCGCCAATTGACATCACACCCTCAGGAATCGTCAACGACGTCACGCCGCTGCATCCATAGAAAGCACCAAAGTCAATCGACGTCACACTCGAAGGAATCGTCACTGACGTCAAGCTGCTACAATCACCCAACCCCCCTTCGCCTATCGACGTCACACTACGTCCGTCATAAACTTCTGGAATCACGATTGTGTTGCTATAGCTATCCTCATGCCCGCTGACATAGCAGGTCGACTCATCATCATTCGCAGTGTACTGGACTCCCTGCGAATCACTCACCGTGCCCGAGAACTGAGCGAACGTCAGTAGCGAGCAATACAGAAATGTCACTAGTAATTGTAAACGCTTCATATTATATTTATTATTTCTTTGGTATTAAATTGTCCAAGCTCTCATATCGCAATGTCTTCTCATTGTATAGGACACAGATTATGCGAGGACATAAATCTTCATCTACCTTTAGTTCCGTTATATTAATATTGTCTATGACATCAGAAGGCTTCAAATCTCTTTCGTCGTTACCCCAATATTTGTCAGTTAACAGAAATACCGCATACTTGTATCCGCTCCATTCAATATTGTACTTCGCGTGCAAATCATTCCTAAGGAAAAAGCCTAACTTATTAATATCTTTTGTTAAAGCTTCTTTGTTGCATCTTATAGTTGATTTTCTTTTAATCTCACAGACAATATAATTTTTTGAAGAGTCGTTCCCACCATGCAAAACCATGTCTGGATATGAATAATCATTCGCTAATGGAATCTTCTCTATAAAATCTTTTCGTATTTCTGCATTTATCTTATATTTGTCACGAGTTTTAAATAAAGGTACCCCGTCAACCTCATCATTCATATTCCACTGGAAATACAATTCGTATGCAAAAGCCCTCTCCACATAGGGTATACTCTCAGCCTCGTTATCATTTATTGACCAATACAAATAATCATCAGTGACTTTCTTAATTGAATTAAAAAAAGAGTGCATCAACACCTGCATTTCATCATCAACTCCTTCAATTTTTACACTAGGATTATAATCTTTCCACATAGACACCCTGTTTTGCGCCATCCCTCACACCCCAGAGTCGGCAGTTAATAGATTCGTCAAAGGTTCAGCTTATGATACAAAAAAGGCGCAGGTGTCTGTTTCTTTGCCCATCCTGGCACCTTGGGCCTTCGCATTGCCTCGCCACACAGGATAGACAACGCAGTTAGCCCACGCCAGCACGAACTATATAAGATAGGTATATAGAAACGCACTACGTGACGCTTTGGTTGTCATCTGTCTGCTGTGGCTGTGAAGTTGCGAAGTTCAAGGTGCACAACGACAGACGTCCGAAAACGTCTTTCTCATATTTAAGACCGCCCGCAGCCCACGAATGAGCTAACAAGCGATGGTGCAAAGATACGAATAAGTGAGCAAAGAACAAAATAAAAAGACGAGTTTTTTTATTTTTTCTTTCGAGCGTGAGTATCTTCGACGAAGTCAGAGATAAGAAATAAAAATGAAAGTTCCAAGAAAAACGACAGAAAATGTTTTTTATGCGGTCACGGTCACAGCTGTGACCATGTGACCGCCAGGCTAACTGCCCCATATAGATAAGCTAACTAACCCATATAGCATCGTTAAGTGGCATAGTTAGCAAGATGCCGCAATCTGCATAGTGGGCTTGGTTTGCCGTAACTAAACCCGAGGTTTGGTCGGACTAAACTCAGGGTTTGGTCGGACCAAAGGGGATGTTCCCAGGTTGGGAACATTTGCGAGGAGATGCTCGTGATTGTCAGGTCACTCTTGGTGTCTGACACGTTGCGTGACTTTTCTCTCCATCCCTCCCGTTATCTTCTGAAATGCCTTTGTGAATAGGGGTTTCGGCATGGGAGAGATGTTATTTATCCCTCCCATATCTCTCCCATCACGACTTGCAGAGATTGATAATCGATTGATGCGGACACAGATGACGACGGGAGAGATACGGGAGAGATGACGGGAGAGATGACGGGAGAGATGAAAATAGCAAAAGCCCTTTGTATAAAGGGCTTTGCGACATCCGATGGGAGAGATGAGGGATTTTGAAGCGCTTCGCTAGTGTACACAAAAGGAACCGCATTCTATGGTAAATTCCAAACATATTATGCGATTTAACTATTTATTTA
>CAMHNI010000024.1 GCA_946186505.1 uncultured Prevotellaceae bacterium
CGCCAGGTGAGGAACTCGTGGGCGGTGCCCTCGGAGATGAGACCCTCGGCATTGTAGCCGGCAGCCTTCAGGGCCTCGACGCTCTTGTTGATGCCGTCAGGATTCTCCTTGGAGCCACAGCCCTCGAAGATGTACTTCACGACCTTCGTGTCCTTGATCTCATCGGGAGCATACTGGCCACCGCTGAGCAGACCCCAGTAGCCGAACATCTCGGGACGGCGCAGGGTGATGAGCTTCGTCTCCATGCCGCCCATAGAGAGGCCGGCCATGGCGCGGTTCCACTTGTCGGCCTTCGTCAGGAAGTTCTTGTCGATGTAGGGCACCAGCTCGTCGCAGAGCACGGCCTCGAACTCCTTGGCGGTGAACTGGCCGATGGTGCCGAACTTGAAATCGTTGGTCAGACCGTAGGCCATCACGACGATGAAGGGCTTGATCTTGCCATCGGCGATGAGGTTGTCCATGATGAGTCCGGCGTGTCCCTGCTTGGGCCAGCTGGTCTCGTTCTCACCCCATCCGTGCTGCAGATAGAGCACAGGGAAGCGCTCCTGCTTGCCTTTCACGAGCTTGCCGTAGGTGGGGGGCAGATAGACGTTGGCCGTCTGCATCTTGCCAGTGCTGGGCGAGTAGAAGAGCACCTCGGAGATGGTGCCGTGCGGGATGTCCTGACGGCAGGCGTAGAAATCCTGGTCGGGTGCGGGAATCTCGATACCGCTCTCCCAACGGCAGGAACCAAAGTAGTTGTGGGTGCCGGGGTCGTTGACGGTGGCACCGTCGATGGTCAGATGATAGTAGTGGAAGCCGGGATCCATAGGACCGTCGGTGGTACCAGTCCACACGCCGTCCTTATCCTTCTTCAGAACGGTGCCGCCACGGCCGCCGAGACCGAGGCTGACGATGACAGACTTGGCGTCGGGAGCCTCAATACGGAAGCGGGCATAGCCCTCGCTGTTCACCTGCGGATACTCCTGGCCGGGCTGGTTCATCTCGTTGGGGACGAAGTCCTCCTTCGGCACGCGGGCATCGAGCACGGGGTCGAAGTCGCGGATGGCACGGTAGCAGGCCTTCGGGCGGTAGTTCTCGTCGAAGGGCAGCGGGTGATTGTTCACGCCAAGCCACGAGTCCTTGTCGCCAAGGTTCCAGAAGGTGACGTTGTCGATGACGTCAGCATGCTTGCGGAACACTTTGAACAGACGGGCGTACTGGTCGGTCTGCAGCGTTGACATATAAGCGGGCTGGGGCTTGGCCTCGCCACGTGAGAACATCAGCTGACCGCCGCTCTCGTTGTTCATACGCAGGTCGAGCTCCGTGATGTGGATATGCTTCACCAGCTCCTTGAAGCGGACGATGGCCTTTTCGAGCTGGTCCTCATCGGGGAAGTAGATGTTGTAATGGCCCTGCATGCCGATACCGTCGATGGGAACGCCAGCGTCCTTCATCTTCTTCACCATATTATATATACGCTCGCGCTTGCCGTTGTCCACGCAGCTGTAGTCGTTGTAGAACAACAGGGCATTGGGGTCGGCCTCACGGGCAAACTCGAAAGCCTTGGCAATGAACTCGTCACCGCAGAGCTGGAAATGACGGCTCTGGCGGTAGGGGCTGGGCTCCTGGCCACCACGTCCGAATCCGAAGCGGGGACCACCGTCGTCGGCCATGGCCTCGTTCACCACGTCCCAGGCATAGACCACGTCCTTGTAGCGTTCCACCACGGTGTGGATGTGCTCGCGCAGACGCTCGTAGAAGACTTCCTTCTTCACCGGCTTGCCTTTCTTGTCGGTGAACATCCAGTCGGCAAACTGCGAGTGCCAGCACAGGCAGTGGCCACGCATCTTGATACCGTTCTTACGGCAGAAGTCGGCAATCTTGTCGGCACGCTCGAAGTTCCATACGCCCTCCTTCGGGTGGATTTCTCCGGGCTTCCAGTCGTTCTCAGCGGTAACGCTGTTGAACTCCTTCTTGACGAGTGCCATCTGAGCCTCGGCGCTGACATTGCGCTGGTTGAGCGCGACACCGATGGTAAAATACTCTTTGTAGGCGTCTTTTAGTCCTACGTTAGCTCTGGGGTCGGCTTGTTGCCACTGTGCCTGTGCCGTAAAGCTACACACGGCGAACACAGCAGTAAGTGCAATCTTTGAATAATGTTTCATAAATCTTAAGTTGTTAGGGTTTAGTCAATTTGTGTGCAAAATTAACATAAAAAGCGGAAAAAGACCAACATCGCTTGTGTCGCATTCTTTCGTTTATGTATCATATAGCAAAATTGTAGCTCAGCAAAACGCCTTTTTCCGCATTTTTATATTATTTTTGCAGCCATTATGAAACGAACCAACACCATCTGCGCCCTTCTGCTTGTCACTGCTCTGACGGGGGCACAACCCCGATTCAGCAAGCCACACGGCCTCTACAGTGACAATGCCATCACCGTGACCATGACTGCCAATGAAGGCAGCGAGATACGCTATACCACCGACGGCAGTACACCTACCGCCCAAAGCACACGCTACACCAAACCACTGCAGCTGACCCGCACCACCATCCTGAGAGCCATCGAGGTGGCAGGCGATTCGCTGTCGCCCGTTGCCACGGCTTCGTATATTTTCACGTCGTCGGTACTGTCACAGTCGAACACCCCGGCAGGCTATCCTTCGGAGTGGGGCGAATACTCACAGATATGGGGCACGGCCATAGCCGACTACGAGATGGATCCGGAGATGACCAAGGACTCCAGGCTCTCACCGAAGATTGTGCAGGGTCTGAGCCAACTGCCCATACTGAGTATCGTGTCAGACAAAGACAACTTCTTCAGCCACGAGAACGATGAGGAGACGGGCGGCATCTACATCTTCACCGGCCCACCAGTCGGCGACACGACAGGACACGGCTGGACCCGCCCTGCCAACGTGGAACTGATAGGCGGCCCGCAGCAGCACGACCTGACGGTGGGATGCGGCGTACGGTTGCACGGCGGCCACGGCCGACTGGCCGAGAAGAACCCGAAGCACTCGTTCCGTCTGGTGTTCAAGGAGAAGTACGGACCGAAGACACTGAAGTACCCTGTCTTCGGCGAAGACGAGCCACAGAAATTCGACCAGCTGGTACTACGCTGTCACTTCGGTAACACATGGCAGCACTGGGCAGAGGGCAACCGTACAAAAGCACAATACACCCGCGACGTCTGGGCTCGCCGCATGCAGCGCAGCATGGGCCACACTGCTGTCAACGCGCTCTACGTTCATCTGTTCCTCAACGGCATGTACTGGGGAATATACAATATAGCAGAGCGTGTAGATGACCAGTACGGCAAGGACCATCTGGGCGGCAGCAAGAGCGACATTGACGTCATCAAGATTGAAGAGGACGGCGGCAACCACATCGAGGCCGCCGAGGGAACGCTCGATGCCTGGAACCTCATGGTCGAGACGGCAAAACACGCTGCCGACGACCGCTACTACCAACAGTTGGACACGCTGTTGGACATCGACCAGTTCATAGACTACATGCTCATCAACCAGTATGGCGGCAACACCGACTGGGACCACCACAACTGGTATGCCATACGCCGTCGGGGACAGGACAGCCAGGGGTTCCGCTTCCTCTGCTGGGACTCGGAAATCATCTTAGAGAGCGTCAACGAGAACGTGCTCAGCAAGGACAACGGTTCCGCTTTCCCTACGGGCATCTTCCATAACCTCCTGAAGAATGACAACTTTGCCCGCCGCTACCTGCGCCGGGCCAAGGAAGTGCTGGCCGACGACGGCATGCTGGGACAGAAGCATGTGGTCGAGGTGTGGGACAGCCTCTACAACACCATCTCAATGGCCCTGTACTGTGAGGCTGCACGATGGGGAGACTACCGCCGTGATGTCCACCGCTGGCAGAGTGCCGGACAGCTCTATACTGTCGATGAGCACTACATGGCCGAACGCAACAGGCTGCTCACACAGTATTTCCCCTACCGCTCAGGACAGGTGCTCGGCAGCATCATCAGCTTCGTGGGCATCGACGACTTCGAAGCTCCCGACGACTGGACGAAACTCATGGCCTCGATGTTCCACCAGTGGAACGGTACGGGTGCCAACGCCCAACCGACGGAAGAAACCGTCAATACCGAGTGGCGCATAGGACAATTGGTCAATGGTGGCGGCACCGTAGCCGGCTTCAGCTCCGTCAGCTACAACCTCTTTGCCGACCTCAGCCAATATGACAAGATGGTGCTCAGAGGCTCCGGCAACCGGCTGCGCATTCTGGCCAACCGACTGACCGACCACGGCCCGTACAAGCAGATAGTTGTGTCGTTCAACGAGAGCGACCCCTACTGGGACTACAACTATGGTGCCATCGTCCTGCCCTTAGCCGATCTGCAGTCCATTTCCACCAATGAGGGAAAGACGCGCCATGACGCCTTTGTACACCTGAACGCCATGAAGGTGGAGAGCGGCAGCAATGCCAACGTCAGCGCCATCTACCTCGTGCCGAAGGCCGAGATGACGGACATGGCCGACATCAAAGCCGCAACATCCGACAACCGTTTCTACACTCTCAGCGGACAGCTGGTGGCCCGTCCGACAAAGCCCGGCATCTATATCGTCGGCGGACGTAAGCAGGTGGTCAGGTAACCGCTGCAAAATAATACGGCATAATATTCTTTATTCTCAAAAAGATTTACTACCTTTGCACCGACTAAAAACCAACAATGATGCAAAAACGTATTATTACAACCCTGCTGATAGCCGTATTCACACTGACAGTCGCTGCTCAGGAACACAAACTATGGTATGCCCAGCCCGCCAAGCACTGGTTAGAGGCACTGCCCGTAGGTAACTCACATCTCGGCGCCATGATCTATGGCGGCACCGACGTAGAGGAGATTCAACTCAACGAGGAGACGTTCTGGAGCGGACAGCCCCATGACAACAACTCCAAGAAGTCGCTGGATGTCCTGCCCGAGGTGCGGCGGCTGATTTTCGAAGGCAAGGAGGGGGCTGCCGCCAAACTCATCGACCAGAATTTTATTCCTGGCCCTCACGGCATGCGCTATCTCCCGTTAGGCAGCGTGAAGCTGTCGTTGGGCCATAAGGATGTCACCGCCTACCAGCGTGCCCTGAACCTCGGCGACGCCACCGCCACCACCTCTTACATATATAATGGTGTCCGCTACGAGCGCACCGTCTTTGCCTCGCAGGCCGACAATGTCATCGTCGTCCGCCTGACGGCCAGCAAGAAGGGTGCCCTGTCGTTCAACGTAGATTTCACTTCCCAGCTGAAGTCAGAGAGTACCGTGTGGAAAGAGCGTGAGGGGCGCCCGGTCTATGAACTTGCCGCCATTGTCGAGGGTGTGGAGCAGGAAGGCATCAAGGCCGGCCTGAAAGCCGAGTGCCGCCTCAGTGTGGCCTCCGATGGGCAGATAGAGTGTGGTGTCAATAACCTCAACATCAAGAATGCCACGACGGCAACGCTTTACATCACTGCCGCCACCAACTTCGTCAACTACAATGACATCACGGGCAATCCCGTACAAAAGAACAATAAGGTGCTCGACGCTTTGCAAGGCAAGAGCTACAAGCTGCTGCTGGCCGATCACACCAAGAAATATCAAGAACAGTACAACCGCGTGCAGCTGACCCTGCCGAAGTCGGAGAATTCTGCCTTGGAGACCGACAAGCGCGTGTCGGCCTTTGAGAAGGCACAGGGCGACTTGGACATGGTGTCGCTGATGATGCAGTATGGCCGCTACCTGCTCATTTCTTCGAGCCAGCCCGGCGGACAGCCCGCCAACCTGCAGGGTGTCTGGAACGACAAGATGAATGCCCCGTGGGACTCGAAATATACCATCAACATCAACGCCGAGATGAACTACTGGCCTGCCCTCATCGGCAATCTCGCCGAAACGCAGCAGCCGTTGTTCTCGATGATCCGTGACCTGAGTGAGACAGGCGTTGAGACGGCCAAGACGATGTATGGCTGTCGCGGCTGGGTAGCCCACCACAACACCGACCTCTGGCGCATTGCCGGTCCTGTTGACGGCACACCCTGGGGCATGTTCCCTACCGGTGGCGCCTGGCTGACGACCCATATCTGGCAGCACTATCTCTATACCGGCGACCGTCAGTTCCTCAGCGACTACTATCCCGTACTGAAGGGTGCCGCCGAGTTCCTGCTCGACTATATGCAGGTCTATCCCTCGTCAGGTGAGATTAAGCAGGCAGCGGGCTGGCTGATGACCGTTCCTACGGTGTCGCCCGAGCACGGTCCCCGTGGTAAGGGCACTAACGTTACTGCCGGCTCTACGATGGACAATCAGATAGCCTTCGACGTACTGTCGCAGGCGCTCCAGGCCGCCAAGGTCTTAGGACGCGACAGCCTCTTTGCCGAGAACCTCCGCTTCCAGCTGCAGAACCTGCCGCCTATGCAGGTAGGCCGCTACGGCCAGCTGCAGGAATGGCTCATCGATGCTGACGACCCGAAGGACGAGCACCGTCATATCTCTCACCTCTACGGTCTCTATCCGTCGAACCAGATTTCGCCCTACAGCCATCCCGACCTTTTCACAGCCGCTGCCAATACGTTGAACCAGCGCGGCGATATGGCCACGGGCTGGAGCCTTGGTTGGAAGACCAACTTCTGGGCCCGTATGCTCGACGGCAACCACGCCTTCACGATTATCAAGAACATGCTGCACCTGTTGCCCGACGACCGTGCTGCCCGCCAGTATCCTGACGGTCGCACCTATCCCAACCTGTTCGACGCCCATCCGCCGTTCCAGATTGACGGCAACTTCGGTGTGTCGGCTGGCATCTGCGAGATGCTCGTCCAGAGCCACGACGGTGCCGTCCACCTGTTGCCCGCCCTACCCGACGACTGGCAGAAGGGCGAGGTGAAAGGCCTGCGTGCCCGCGGCGGTTTTGTGGTCGATGAGCAATGGAGCGAAGGGAAACTCCGCTCCGCCGTGGTGCGCTCCACTATCGGTGGCACGCTGCGCCTGCGCTCCTATGCTCCGCTTCGCTTGGCCAAGGCTTCAAGCTCGGCCAAAGGACGCTTGCTACCTGAGGGACGCAAGAAGGGCGTGACTCTAAAGCCCGCTGAGGGCGACTGCCCCAACCCGCTCTTTGCACCTGCTGCCATCCGCGAGCCTCTGCACTCAGCAGAGCTGAAGGATTTCCAGCCCCTGTCCCTCCGTCAGGTCTATGAGTACGACGTGGAAACCACAGCTGGCCAGACCTACAGCTTCGTGGCGGAATAACACTTTAATATTTACTGGCCCTCCCGTCAACTCACAGATGCATCTGGCACCTCTAATCCCGCCAGCATAAACGATTTCCAAAGCCAACAAAGAACGGCAGTAAAAAACTATAAATATTTAAGAGTGTGTCAATATCTATCAAAAATATCTTCGTTGCCATAGGTGGCACAGCATCATCGAAGTTCAATATCGAGCTCGGGGGTGCGAAGTACCGTCTCGACGACTTTGAATTCCGGCAGAACATGCTAAGTTTTAATACTTTGACGTTCTCCATGCTCAAGAGTCCCGATGAAGACATCAACGAAACCATGTTCGCTGTGTGCGGAGATATTATCGGCAAGGACGTCACCGTCACACTGCAGACAGACGACATCGAGAACATATCGCTGAACACAAACAACGACACCGTGGCCGACATTGAGTTCAAAGGGTTTGTCTATACGGCCTCAGGCAGCAGGCGGCGAAGCGAGTACGTCATACGGGTCGAGGCCAGGAGCTGGGACGCACTGCTGGATGACAATCCGACCTGTAAGTCGTTTGAGGATAAAGACCTGAACGAGATTGTGAAAGACATTCTGGACGATTACAAGGGACGGCTCGACACTGTGGTGGACTCTCGGTTTGAAGAACGCATACCGTACTGTGTGCAATACAACGAAACCAACCTGCAGTTTATTCAGCGACTGGCACGCCGATATGGTGAATGGCTGTATAACGACGGTACCCAACTTGTGTTCGGAAACTTGAAGCGACAGGACGCAGTACGTCTGTCCTATCCAAGCAGGAACATACCGTCATACAGTGTGGACTTGAAGATGCAGCATACTGCCTTCCGTCACCTGGCATCCTCGTACAACAAATATGAAGCGAGCCAGAAGGACGGCAAAGGTGAGATGCAAAAATCACTCAATGAGCTGAACGGGAAAGTATATGACGCGTCGGAACAGTGTTTCACCAAACAGACGCTACAGAACCTGCACTCTGGCGGATATGCCGATACTGACGGCCGAAGAACGGTGCTTGACATATCGACGAAGGCACAGGCCCGCAGCGAGAAGGCCAACATGCTCATCTATTCAGGCGAGACATACTGCTCGAAGCTGAAAGTCGGCTCCACGCTCGTCATCATTGACAACTACATCATGGAAAGCTTCTCCAACAAGAAGAGCGATGTCGATCAGGACGAGATTGTCATCACCGAGCTTATACACCGTTTCAATGCCGACGAAATATACAGCAACCACTTCACCGGCATACCCGCGAAATGTGACTACCCACCCTACTCCGACAACGAGGTCTATCCCATAGGTATTCCCTGCCGTGCGAAGGTGAAAGACAACGAGGACCCAAACAACATGGGACGCGTGCGAGTACAGTTTGACTGGCAGGCCCAACTCGATGAGAAGATGATGACCCCTTGGCTACGCATCACCCAGCCCTATGCCGGTGGTGAAAAGGGCTTTAGCTTCATCCCCGAGATAGGAGAAGAGGTGATGATAGATTTTGAGGGCGGCAATGCCGAACGCCCATACGTCAGTGGTACATTATATAATGGTATAGACAATGTTGACAGCAAATGGGTGGCCAGCAAGAACAGCCACAACAAAATCAAGGCCATCCGAACACGCAACGGACATACCATAGAGATACACGATGAGGGCAACGACGGGTATATCCGTATCTATGACCATAAGAAGGAGAACTACATCCTGACCTTCTCCACTGACCGCAAGCTCATCATGCTGGAGTCAACTGGCAACATTGAGATGTATGCCAGAAACGACATCATCATGCATGCGGGTCACGACATCAAGGCTACTGCCGACCACGACATCACTGAGACAGCCAGCAACGACATGTACTTAGAGGCCGGCAACGACCAACAGCGGACCGCCGACAACGACATCCGCGAACATGCAGGCAATGACCGCAACGCCTCCATCGATCGCAACGACTCGCTCATGGTCAACGGAAACCAGTTCGTCATTATTGGCGACAACAAAGACGAGCAGATTGAGCACCAGCTGCAAGTCACTGCCGAGAACATACGCACTGAGGCAGAAGACGAGTTGCTCGAATACTCCACGTCCCACCACATCAAGGCCAGTGACCAAGCCGTTATCAACGCAGGCAGCCGCATCGACATCAAGGCCGGTATCGTTAAAGTACAATAAGCCATGGCAGATTCATACGTTTGTTCCGGAGCAACCCTACGCTGTACTATGGGCACCAATCAGGGCAGCCTGACGGTACTGCCTATTCACAGGACCGACCTCACAGGCAAACCGATGGCCAACATCAGCGACCATGTGCCGATGGTCAACCTGGGCAGCTTTGGCCGCTGCTGCTCCCTCGCTTTCCCTGCTACCGCCGCCGCCACCGCTGCCAATCAGGGTGTCCTTACCCCGGCTCCTTGTATGCACAACACGCCAATGCCCTGGCTACCGGGCAAGCTGGACTATCTTGTGGACGGGTTTCCTGCCCTGCTGAAGTCTGACCATTGCCAATGCATGTGGGGGGGCACCATCAGCATCGTTGATGACGGACAGAAGGATACTGGTTCGGCGGATATGAGCAAGAAGCCCAGGAAGAATTTCAAATAAACAACTGATTTAAGAAGCTGAGTATGTCAAACAACGTAGTTGATGCCAGAGAAAAGGACAAGAAAACCCCACAAGAGACGCAGGGAACGGAAAAGACCATCTACATCGGCGTATTCTTCGATGGCACAGGCAACAACAAGTTCCAGGTGATGCTGGGGAAACTGTTCAGGGGCAAACAGGCAGCATCTTCCAATGTGCATGCCTGGGGGGCCGACGGGAAACCGAGGAAAATCAGTGAGATACGTGAAGCTGGACGTGACTTCTGGGAGACAACGGGTATATTCTCCAAATCACAGCTTGACGAATTCTTCTTTGGATACGAGGGTGCCGGCAAAGACACGTACTTCGTAGAGAACAGCGACCACCTGGCCATGCTTACCGAGCAAAAAGAGCCTATTGAGGACAAAGAAGTCAAGACGACAAAGAAACAGATGGAGGAAATCAGGAAAGGACGCAACGAATTTGAGCTGAGTACAGGACAGGAGGGCATGAGTGATAAGGAATGGAAGAAATACAAGGATCACGAAGGCGGAGATGTACAAAAATCCACCTACACCAATGTTGCCATCTTAGAGGCTGTCTATAAAACTGATCCTGACTATTACCCGGTCTATGTGGAAGGTGTTGGTACTGATATGAAAAACGGTAATTTGGACTACTATGCTGGTGGTACTGGACGCGGCTCCTTAGGCGTTTTTGAAAAAGTCAAACAGGCCAAGAATGCTGTCTCACGCATAGCCAACAAATATGTCATAGACAGGAACATCAGTAAAGTACATATTAAAATGTTCACGTTCGGTTTCAGCCGAGGGGCGACCGAATCACGTATGTTTTCCTATGATTTCATTCCCGACAACAAGAAAGATGCCGACTTCCTATTGGACAGTAAAATTGACAAGGAACTGAGCTTTGTCGGTTTGTTCGACACCGTTGCATCTGTCACGTATTACGACACGCAGAGCCTGCACCTATACGGTATAGACAAAGCCAAGAGGGTGGTCCACTTATGCGCTATGGATGAATTCAGGAGCCATTTTCCCTTGACAGATATCAGCAGTGCTATTGGCCAGGGACTGGAGCTGTTCCTGCCCGGCTGTCATAGTGATATTGGCGGAGGTGTTGACCTCGGAGTTGACAGTTGGCGGCAAATTGACAGTCACCAGGTAGCTGCTGGTTTTTGTCTGATGAACAAATGGAACCACAATAACCGTAACGAGTATGAGAGAGTGTCAGTCAGACTCTTAAAAGAGATAGGATGGATTCCCGAAGGAGCCATATCATCCAGAGATATGGAGATGTATATGAGTGAGGAGTTGAACTGCGAAAAGTATGGGGCAATCTACGAATCAGGAAAGGACTCCGTGTCCATAAGAAAGTATATAGCCCCAGGTTACACCAACATTCCTTTGAAACTGATGAAGGCTGCGGTCAGCAAACATGAAATCAACCCACTGAACGCCATCCCTGTATCGTATAGTATAAAAGGAAGTCTGCTCAAGAGCCTCTTCAATAGTTGGAATAGTATGGTTGGCGGGAATGGGCAGAAGTTTGCTACGCTGACTGACGCGCAGTACAAGGAACTACGTTCGTACCACTTGCACTATTCTGGTAACGACAGTTTCAGCGTTAACGGTGCCGTCAATTCGGTTGAGCACGAACAGATTTCCGCTAATGAGGCTCTCATTACCCGACGGATTTTCTATGGCAAGAACCAAAAGGAGAAATCCTATTTTCTAAGTCATCTCAACTAAACTTATACGTATGCCAGCACAGCAATACCGCATCCTCGTCTCCGGCTCAGCGCCAGCATTGTATCCCACCGATACGTTCTTCGGCCTGCTGTATTATAACCGCGATGAAGCACTGGAGATACCCAAGCGCTATCCCTACAGCGGGGAATGGGGAAAGCCTCTGAGCCGCCACCTGATGGAACGCGAGCGTTATCCTATGCCAGGCTTGCTCGACATCGTTTGGCTGTCTGTGACGGAAGGTGTGTTCTACTCCTTGATGAAAATACTGCCGACAGAACAGATGGAACAGCTCTTCAGCCAGACTGACAAAGAAAATGGCGAACCCCTGTTTGAACATATCGTGGTTGGTATGGCTCCGTATGGCGGCGTTGCCGTATGGACGCACGGAGATAAGAAGTCGGTGCTGGTAGGATGGTACCACGCCCAGGAGATTGAGGTCGATATGAAGGACTTCATGCCCTTGAACCCAACTGTGACGCTGGACGAGAACTGCGACTTCTATATTGAGAATGACCCGCGTGTACTGGAGAACCTTGAAGAAAACGGCCTGCCCCCACTCGATCTTTTCGACAAGTACATGCAGCAGTTCTACTACTGCTACCTGCCGGTGTTTGAACATTGGGACGAGGAGAACGGAGAGTGGACAGAATACGGTGAGAAAGAAGTTATGCCAGTGATGGACTATATCGAGGAATCCCTATATGACGGTACGCACGACAAACTGCATGACGGTGGACTGATGGCATATCATAAAGCAGGAAAGCCCCAAAAGCTGGCACTACAGTGGCACATCGGCAAGTCGGCCTATACGGCTTATTTCTGGTTCGACGACAAAGAGATTTGCAAGGCCTACGACCAGTTCTACAACACGGATGCTGACAAAGAAAGCGACTTCATCTTTTTCCTTGACCCGGAAATCCATAAATATGAATTGGCGCTGTACCGTGAAAAAGAGGAAGAAATGATGGAAATCAGCAATACTGCATATCAGCTCATCGTCTTCAAAAACAAGTTTGAATGTTACCGTAGCGACAACTATAACCAGGAACGCGGGGCATGGATATGGTAGTACACCGAAAATGAGAGCCAGACCTTTTTGACGGTCTGGCTCTTTTGCAGCAGATAGTTTTTTGTAGTTTGATTTAGTACGGCACGCCGGCTTAGTAGAACTTAAAGTAGCGACGGGCGTTGTTATAGGAAATATCTTCCACCATCTTGCCCAACAGCTCGCGGTCGTCAGGCAGCAGACCTTTCTCCACATCGTTGCCGAGCAGGTTGCACAGGATGCGGCGGAAGTACTCATGACGCGGATAGCTGAGGAACGAGCGGCTGTCGGTGAGCATGCCCACGAAGCGGCTCAGCAGGCCGAGCACCGAAAGGGCGTTCATCTGGCGGATCATACCGTCCATCTGGTCGTTGAACCACCAGCCGGAGCCAAACTGTATCTTGCCAGGCTCGCCACCCTGGAAGTTGCCCAGCATGGTGGCAATAACCTCATTGGCACAGGGGTTCAGTGTATATAATATGGTACGCGTAAGCTTACCCTTCATGTTCAGGTTGTTCAGGAACTTCGACATAGCGCGTGCCGTGTTGAACTCGCCGATGGAGTCAAAGCCAGTGTCAGGACCGAGCTGACGGTACATGGCCGTATTGTTGTCACGGATGGCACCATAGTGGAACTGCTGTGTCCAGCCGGCATCGGCATCCATCTCGGCCATCACCGTCAGGAAGCAGTTCTTGTACTGACGAACCTCAAACACGCTGAGCTGTTGGCCACGCATAGCCTTCTCGAAGATGGTCTCAATCTGCGAGTCGGTGTAGTCCTCATCATAGAACTCCTCAATACCGTGGTCGGAGAGTTTCGAACCCTGAGCCTCAAAGAACTCATGACGCTTCTTCAGGGCATCGACCATGTCGGCAAATTTCGTGATACCAACACCGCTGACATCAGACAGCTGCTCGACATACTTGGCGAACTCAGGCTTCTCGATGTTCATGGCTTTATCAGGACGCCAGGCGGGAATCATAATGGGATCGTCCTCTGCCTTGTTGCGGGCGTACTCAATATGGTTATGCAGGTCATCGACGGGATCGTCAGTGGTGCAGACACACTCCACATGGTAGTGCTTCATCAGACCACGGGCAGAGAACTCCGGCTGCTTCAGTTTCTCGTTGCACTCGTCAAAGATCTCACGGGCTGTCTTAGGACTGAGAATCTTCTCAATACCGAAAGCGGTCTTCAGTTCCAGATGTGTCCAGTGGTACAACGGGTTACGCAGTGTATAGGGTACGGTCTCGGCCCACTTCTCGAACTTCTCCCAGTCGGTAGTGTCTTTGCCAGTGCAGTAGCGCTCGTCAACACCATTAGTGCGCATGGCACGCCACTTATAATGGTCCCCACCGAGCCACAACTCAGTGATGCTTTTGAACTTATGATCGTTAGCCACCATTTCTGGAATCAAGTGGCAGTGATAGTCGATGATAGGCATCTTGGCAGCATGGTTGTGGTACAAGTCCTGGGCAATCTCGGTCTCCAAGACGAAGTTCTTGTCGTTGAATTGTTTCATAAGTTATTCAATGTTTATGTTTTTAAGTTTTCAAATTCCACTGCAAAGATAATATATTCTGCGAGAATGTGCCACACTCTCGCAGAAAAAAAACACGTAAACGTTTTAATAAAAAGAAACAATCAGAAATACTTCTCCGTCTCAGGACTGTGGCAGTAGCTTGTACCGTCGAAGCAATGGGTGCAGACCTTGCATTTGGGCATGCCGATGGCCTCAATAAGGTCTTCAAGCTTTGCGAACTTCAGCGTCGAGAGCCCCAGCCGGTGGGCTATTTCGGCTACCATGCGCTCATATTCAGGAGAGCCTGTCTGGGCATATTTCTCAAGGTTGACCTTGTCGTCACCCTCGAAGTCACGTATAATCTGACGGGTTATCAGCTCCAAATCGGACTTCGAAGCGGTAAAACCTATGAATGGACAGCCATAGACCAGCGGCGGACAACTGATGCGGCAGTGGACCTCCTTGGCACCATATTCAAAGAAAGTGCGGACGTTGTCACGCAGTTGCGTACCCCGGACGATGGAGTCGTCACAGAACACAACACGACGGTCTTTCAACAAAGCGCCGTTTGGAATGAGCTTCATCTTGGCTACGAGGTTTCGGCGGCTCTGGTTGCCAGGTGTAAAGGAGCGGGGCCATGTGGGCGTGTACTTCAGGACGGCACGCTCGTAGGGAACACCCTTGCCTTCGGCATATCCTAAAGCCATGCCGACTCCACTGTCAGGCACACCGCAGACGCAGTCCACCTCGGTATCATCCTTCTCACCCAGCCTGCGGCCGTTGTCCTCACGCACCTTCTCAACGTTGATGCCCTCGTAACTGCTGGCAGGAAAACCGTAATAGACCCACAGGAAGGAGCAGATCTGTTCACGTTCAAAGGCGGGCTGCATCACTTCGAAACCGTTGCTGCGGAGCCTGACAATCTCGCCCGGTCCAAGGTCGCGCACCACCTTGTAGTCCAGATTGGGGAAACTGGATGTCTCACTGCTCACGGCGTAGGCGCCCTCTTTCCTACCAATAACAATTGGTGTACGGCCCAAAAAGTCACGGGCAGCGATGATACCATCCTCTGTCAGGATGAGCATAGAGCAGGAGCCGTCAATCTTGCGATAGACATTGTTGATGCCTTCAACAAACGTATTGCCCATGTTGATAAGCAGGGCCACCAGCTCCGTCTGATTGATGTTGTTGGCCGACATCTCGCTGAAGTGCATACGCTGCTGCAAGAGTTCATCGGCTATCTCACGCTGGTTGTTGATCTTGGCCACCGTCACCACGGCATAACGACCCAGATGCGAATTGACAATGATAGGCTGCGGGTCGGTATCGCTGATGACGCCCAGTCCCTGATGGCCGTGGAACGAGTCCAGCTCGTCTTCGAATCGCGAACGGAAATAGTCGCGCTCCAGGGAGTGGATGCTGCGGTTAAAGCCCCGCTCGGGGTCAAAAGTCACCAGTCCGGCGCGTTTCGTACCAAGATGTGAATTGTAATCGGTGCCGTAGAACAGGTCGTTCACGCACTCCTTGTCGGCGATAGTTCCAAAAAAACCTCCCATATTGTCAATCGTTACGTTTATCGATGAATTTCCAATCTTTATACTGGTTGCGGGGGAAGATGAAAATATCATCGCCGATGCCCCCCGACTTGAAGTTACTGATACTAACCGATGTCCAGATGAAAGCCACCTTGATGCGGAGTTTGACAGGCTCATAGCTGCCCCGTTTCAGCCAGGCTTTCACAATCTTGACAGTGCCCTTGGCCTTCTTCTTCTGTTTCAGCGTCACAAGCAGCATGTTCTCGTCCTCAGCTATACTGTAGTCGAAATCGTCAAGTTCGAACTTGAACTTACTGCTGTATTTGTCCTTTTTGTCAGAGTTAGCTTGATGAATGTGTACCTCTTTCTTCTTGCGGAAAGCCATATAGGCCGTCTTACCATCGTTCCAGGTGTTAACCTTTTCATCGATGAACTTCTGCTTCTTGCCCTTGTACCAGATGGTGCCGCTGGTCTTATAGACGCCGACGATGTTCACATCGTAGTGAAGGGTGGCTCCCTGCTCCCCGAAGACCATATTGTAGGCCTGGTTAAAGATGCGGCGTGCCTGCCGTTCATTGGCCGTTTCCTGGGCTCCGGCCAATGCTGTCTGCAAGCCCAATAGTATCAGCAAAACAATCTTTCTTCCCATAAGCGGGTGCAAAGGTACGAAAAAAAATGAAAAGAGAAAAGTGAAAAGAGATTTTTATTTCTCAAAATAGATCCTACAAGGTTTTGTCGGACTGGTCACCGCAAGCTTAGCCTGTACTCGCCAGGCGTAATGCCGACAATCTTCTTGAACAGGCGGATGAAATAGGAGTAGTCGTTGAACCCCATCGTATAGGCAACGGACTTTACGGCCAGGTCGGATGTAAGCAGCACCAGCTGGCTTTTCTCTATTTTCTTCTTGTTGATGTAGTGCAGGGGCGACTGTCCGAATTCCTGCGTGAAGAGCCGTATCAGATAAGACTTGGTGATGCAGGCTACGCTGGCCAGTGCATCGATGTCAATATCGTCATAAAGGTGGTTATGGATGTAGGCAAGCACCTTGGTCATTCGTTCGTCGGTGGTCCATACCCGTGGCGTGGCCTGCCGCATGAAGCGGGCGAAGAGCATCAGCATGATGCCGCGTAGCCGCATCTTCTGCCAGAGCGAGAGGGCGTTATAGCGTTTCGCATAGTCGGCGAAGCTGGTGTTAGTGTCATAGACCTGCGGGTTGCTTTCCGGCAGCTGCGCCTCGGGGTGGTTAGAACACATCTCCTGAAAGAGTTGGAGCTCCAGGTCAGTTGCCTCCACTTCGAATGGAAGCCTGAACATCTCGAAGACGTTGGTCTCGTTCTTGAAACCTTCGTACAGGTGGAGGTAATAGTGGCCGAACACGCTTTGACATTCATAGCTGTGTCTCGTATAGGCGGGGATGATATACAAATGTCGGGGACGCAGCACTACCACCCCGTCGGTGAGATGGAGACGGGCCTCACCCTCGGTGACGAAATAGATACGGGTGAAAGGCGAACTGACCTGCTGCCAGTTCCAGTCACCGTCGTGGCGGGCATAGCCCACGTTCAGCATCTGAAGGTTCAGACTTTCTATAGGAAACTGCATAGTTGTCGTAAGTTAGGCTGCAAAGATAACCATTATTTCGGACACGGCCAAAGGAAAATGTCAATTTTGTCCTATTGTTATGAAAAATAGTGAAACCCAATGTCGGGAATTTGTTGTTATTTTGCAGCGACAAACAGAACGGTCGATTTAGCTATTACACTAACAATTAAAATAACCAATTCTTACAGAATGAAGAAACTAATCTTTTCGGTGCTGTTTGCCGTTGGGCTGACGGCACATGCGCAAACCGCAAATGTAGTGGTAGAGACGGGCGACTTCTCGCCCAATTGGGAGTCGCTCTCAGAATGGGAGTGCCCCGAATGGTTCAAGGACGCCAAGTTTGGCATCTGGGCACACTGGGGGCCGCAGTGTCACGCTGAGGCAGGCGACTGGTACGCCCGCTTTATGTACTATTCCAACTTAAGCCAGTATAGCTATCACGTCAGTCACTTCGGCAACCCCGCAACCTTCGGACTGAAGGATTTGTGCAACGCCTGGAAGGCAGAAAACTGGAATCCTGAGGAACTGGTCAAGTTGTACAAGAGCGTGGGCGCCCGCTACTTCATGGCACTGGGCAACCATCACGACAATTTTGACCTGTGGGACTCGCCCTACCAGGAGTGGAACTCGGTAAACGTCGGTCCGAAGAAGGACCTTATCAAGGGCTGGAGCGAGGCCTGCAAGAAGGCCGACCTGCCTCTCGGCGTCAGCATCCATGCCTCGCACGCCTGGACGTGGCTCGAACCGTCGCAGGCGTATGACGGCAACCTGACCAAGGAAGACGGTGCCGGCCAGTGGTGGGAAGGAATGGACCCGCAGGAACTCTACGCCCAGAAACACCCCCACTCGACGGGCTGGGAGAACAGCGGCACCATCCACTCACAATGGAATTGGGGCAACGGTGCCAGTCTGCCCACAGACGCCTACAAGCAGAAGTTCCAGAACCGCGTGCTGGAGCTCATCAACGACTACGAACCCGACATACTCTACTTCGACGACACGGCGATGCCCTTCTACGGCTGCGACGACAATGTGGGCAAGAACATCCTGACACATTATTATAATAAGGCTGCCAGTTGGAGCGGCAACGGCCCCAAGGTGGTGGTGACTGGCAAACAACTTACCACGAAGCAGAAGGGATATATGATGTGGGACGTGGAGCGTGGCATCCCCGACCGCCCGCAGGCAGACTACTGGCAGACCTGCACCTGCATCGGCGACTGGCACTACAACCAGGCAACCTACAACAACAACGGCTACAAGAGCGGTGCCACAGTCATCCGAATGCTCGTCGACATCGTGTCGAAGAACGGCAACCTGCTGCTCTCAATACCCGTCAAGAGCGACGGTACCATCGACGACAAGGAGCGTAAGGTGCTGGCCGACATCAAGGCGTGGATGGACATCAACAGCGAGTCTATCTATGGCACACGTCTCTGGAAGTCATTCGGCGAGGGACCGCTGGCCGAGGCTGCCAACCCGATGACGGCACAGGGCTTCAACGAGGGCCAGAACAACTACTCGTCGAAGGACGTGCGCTACGTCGAGAAGGAGGGCACCGTCTATGCCACCATCATGCAGTGGCCGGCAGCAGGCAGTTTCACCTTCAAGGCATTCTCATTGGCCGAATCTTCGTATAGTGGCGAGGTGGACAAGGTGACGCTCTTGGGCGGTGGCGACGTGGAGTTTACACAGGACATCAACGGCCTGACGGTCAACGTGCCAAGCACCAAGCCCAACGCGATAGCCCCCGTATTCCGCGTTACTTTCAAGGCCGATGAGCGCAGCGCCTACGAGGTGCTCCAGTCGGTCATCAGCGAGATGGAGACACAGGAGAACGTGCTGACGGCAATGACCCACCCTTTCAACACGGGCAAGGTCAACGCGGCGAAGCTCGAGAATCTTCGCGCTGCCATCGCAACGGCAAAGACCGTGACTGCCACAGCCACTGACGAAGAAGCAACAGCAGCACGCGAGGCCATAACGGAGGTTTATCGCTCGGTGGTGTCCGAAGGCTTGAACAGGGGCGGTGCCTTCAGTTATGCAGTAGATGAAAACCTGACCACACAGTATCTGGTTGAGGGGTCAAGCTTCACCCGTATGGCAGGTGGCACCAGCCGCTTCGGAAAACCCAAAAACTGGACCGTGGAGAACTTCAACATCCCCAACGGTGGCGACGGCACCAAGCAGGGCTTGGACAAGTATTCAGGCAACGAGGCGTTGATGCTCGGCGTGTGGAACGATGCCGGCAGCAACACCTCCGGCGACCTGAGCAACGCCCGCATCTACCGGAAAGTCACACTGCCCGCAGGCAAATACTACTTCGGTGCTGCCTACAACACCACCTACAGCATCAGCAGTGAGGCATATATGTTTGTCAGCACGACACTCTGCAATACTACCGACATCCCTGCCCAAAGCATCGCCAGCTATGGCATCAACAACTGCACCGGCGACCTGAAGACACAGGGTCTCTACTTCCAGCTTGACGAGACGACGGAACTCTACATTGGCTTCCAGGCTAACCTGCTCAACGGTTCGACGACACAGGAGTTCCGAGCCGAACAGGTGGTTCTCTACACACCGAAGGAGGCCGGGGAGATGCACGCCGCCGACCACGGCTGGCAGAAGATTGAGACGCTGCCCGAGGACGTGAGCCAATATTTCTTCGCCATCTATGACCACGGCACCGACAACGGACTCGTGCTCGCCGCAGGCGACAAGCAAGGCAGTGCCTACCAGACCATGTGGTATGAGGCCAACGTCTATCCCGAGGCCAACAAATACGCCGTATGGACTTTTGACGCCTTCAACAGCAGCAACTATTCTGGTGCCACCGGCAATGGCGTAAGCAGTCTTGTCATCACCAGTGCCGGCTATCCCGACATCTGTTTGCAGTCATACGACGGCAACACCTGGAACTACCGCGCCGACAATAACGGCGAAGGCTGGACTGACCGCGCCTATGTCAAGGCCGCCTGGCAGCCCGACGGCTATTGGACACTACAGAACAACAAGGGCGGTGCCTACATAGGCCATTGGGACACCACCGACGAGATAGCCGGCAACACCAATGGAACGACGATGGGCAAGTACGACGTCTATGCCATCCTTCGCGGCCAGTATGCCGCTGCTGTCGAGAACATCGACAAGGCATCGGAGGAGACCCCCATCGACCTCTCCTATCTCATCACCAATGCCGACGGCACCCGCTACAACAACTTCCACGCCAAGCAACCCGTGGGCTGGACTCTCTCACAGGACGACGCCTTCGAGGTGGAATACGCCAACTATCTGCCTGCCAAGGTGGGCAGCAGCTACTTCAACAAGTGGCAAGGCTCGGGCAACATCACCAACCGCACCATCACCCAGCAATTGTCGGGCCTGCCATCGGGCAAGTACCGTCTCTCCGTGCGCACCAGTGCCTCTAGGATTTATGGCGGTGCCTGGCTCTTCGCCAACGACGACAAGACCGCAATGAACACGGTGGTGGGCGATGGCGCTGTCAGCGTCACCACCGAAATTACCGACGGCCTGCTCAACTTCGGCGTGAAACTGGAGAACTATCAGAGCAACGACTGCAAGTTCGACCATTTCACCCTTGAATTCCTCGGTGCCCCCACCAGTGCCATCTACCAGGAGACGGAGGTTCCTTCCTATATCAACGACGGTCCGACCCGCACCATTTATGACCTTGGCGACAACATCATCAAGAACGGCTCGTTCGAATATCCTGATGGATACTACGGATGGAAGAACGGTGCTGGTGGTGACATGGCTGCTGCCGACTTCGACATCGTTGCCGAAGGCGACAGCCATTACCTGATGGCAAAAGATAGCAAGGGTGCCACCGATGCCAAGTCAATCAGTACCGCATGGGAGATAGAGAAAGGAAAAAAGTACATCTTTGGCTATAAGGTCAAGGCCTCTAAGACGATTGACGACAAGTCAAAATACCTTGTTGTCTCAATGACCAACACGATTGGAACTGAGACGGTAAAGGTGTCGAATGACAATGATGAGGTGACCACATCCTGGACTGAACACAAATGCACATTCACCAATACAGCCGATTATGCCTACGTGCAGTTCCGTGGCCGCTGGCTTGCCAACGACATGAGCTTCGACGACTTCTATCTCTGTGAGGTCCTTGCCGACCCCGACATTGAGGGCAACGTTGACTACGCCACCGACGCCATTCCCACTGCAAACATCGGCAATGGGGCATTCCAGGTGAAGCAGGATGCCATCGACGACGCCAACGCATTGGTTCAGGGCACGGCTACCGTTGAGGATGTCGTGGCTGCCTACGAGGCCGTGACGACGCTGAACGTGCCCGATGCCACCCAGGCTTACAACCTTGTGTTCAACTGTGAGGGTCACTCGGCTACAGGCAATGCCCTAACGCTGATTCCCAACCCCGCCCAGACACAGGGCCTCTACGGTCTGAAGTACCTGGCTCCTGCCAACGTCAACCTGGCACAGGCATTCCATTTCGTCCACACCACTGGCAACAAGTACAAGGTCTATGCGGTCGATACCGATGGAAACGACCGTTACCTCACCACTCAGGCTGAAGGCTATGGCACCACCTGGTACGAAGGCATACGCACCACCGACGACGCTGCCAAGGCTATGGAGATAGACATCCGTCCCAACGGCGAAGGTCTCTATCTGCTGTGGAACACTGGTGCCAACAAGCCCCTTGCCCATAATGGCAGCACCAACAACGACCTGTTCACCAACAACACCGCCAACTTCCAGTTCATGGAGACCACGAAGCCCTCCATTGCCGTCAACACCACTGCTGCCGGCTGGGGCACCGTCATCCTGCCGTTCGCCGTGGCTTCGCTGCCCGAGGGCGTGAAGGCTTACACTTGCGCTGCCGTTGACGGCGCGACGCTGACGCTCGAAGCGGTCAATGCGTTGGAAGCCAACAAGCCTTACATCATCGAGGGTGCGTGGAACGCTACCGTTACTGGCGACGCCCAGGGTACGGCCATGAACTACACCGACGGCCTACTCACTGGCGTCTATGCACGGGAAGCAGCCAAGAACGACACCTATATCCTGCAGAAGCAGGGCGACAAGGTGGGCTTCTTCAAGGTTAACACCGACGAGGCGCAACCCGATGTCCCCGCCAACCATGCTTACCTGACGGCTCCCGCCGGTGTGCGTCCCGCCGTCTTCCTCCTTGACGCTGAGGCAACTGCCATCAACGCCATCAATGCACTGACTGCCGGACAAGCCGAAATCTACAATGCCAACGGCGTGAAACAGAACAGGCTGCAGAAGGGCATCAACATCATCCGCACGAACGACCACACCGTCAAGGTGCTGCTGAAGTGACCATCATTGATTTCAGAGAAGTATAATCAAACCAACGGTTATGAAAAAAGCATATTGTAAACCCCAGATAGCCACCATCGAGGCAGAACTCTGTGACATGTTGGCCCTGTCGTTGGCAGATGGCATCGCCGATGAGTCCGACGCCTTGGGCCGTGACGACTTCCACCTGCCCTTCGGCCAAGATGACGAAGAGTAACTGGTAGAGGCGTAAAGCAAATGAGGAGTAAGTTGGACTTACTCCTCATTTGCTTTGCGCTTCAATTCTTCTATCATCTGGTCAATCTTCGCCAACTCACGGGGAATCTTGATGCCCTGCGGACAGTGAGGCTCGCACTGGCCGCACTGGATGCAGTGGTCGGGCTGGCGGTCACGGGGAACGACGCGGTCGAGCGAGATGAGATACTGGCGGCGGTGCTTGCGATAATCCGCGTCGCCGACGCCCATCGGCAGCGAACCCTCGTTCTTGCATTTATTATAATGTACGAAGATGGCTGGGATGTCGATGCCGTAGGGACAAGGCATACAGTACTTACAGTCGTTGCAGGGGATGTTCTCAAGACCGACAATCTTCTGAGCCACTTCACCGTGCAGGTATTTCATCTGTTCTTCCGTCAATGGTTCCAATGGGCAGTAGCTCAGCAGGTTGTCCTTCAGGTGCTCCATATAGGTCATACCGCTGAGCACGGTGAGCACTCCCTCTGGCGTACCGGCATAGCGGAAGGCCCACGAGGCCACCGACCGTTCGGGGGCTTTCTGCTTCAGCTCTGTCATCAGGTACTGCGGCAGTTTGACCAATCGTCCACCGAGCAGCGGCTCCATGATGACGGCGGGGATGCCCTGCTTCAGCAGTTCACCGTAGAGATAGCTGGCATCGACATTGCCGCCGTTTATCTCGTTGGCAAAGTCCCAGTCCAAGTAGTTCAGCTCAATCTGCACGAAGTCCCAGTGATACTCGCCGTGACGGGCCATCATCTCGTCGAACACCTCCTGCTTGCCGTGGAACGAGAATCCGAGGTTGCGGATGCGACCGGCCTTGCGCTCCTCCTGCAGGAAGTCCATGATGCCGTTATCAATATAGCGTCCGTTGAACTCGTCCATACCGCCGCCCACGGCGTGCAGCAGGTAGTAGTCGATGTAGTCCACCTGCAGCTGCTTCATCGAGTTGCGGTACATCTCAATAGCCTTGTCCTTGGCCCAATAGTCGCGGTTGAAGTTCGACAGCTTCGTAGCCACGAAATACTCTGACCGCTTGTGACGGCTCAGGGCGATGCCCGTGCAGCGCTCCGACTGTCCCATACAATAGACGGGACTGGTGTCGAAGTAGTTCACGCCGTGCTCCAGTGCGTAGTCCACCTGGCGGTTGATCATCTCCTGGTCGAACTCCTTGTCGTTGTCAGCCTTTGTCGGCAGTCGCATCATGCCATAGCCCAACAGCGACACCTTCTCACCGGTCTTCGGGTTCTCGCGGTAGGTCATCTTACCCACCGGCGGCTCCACCTGGTTCTTGTACTCATCGCCAAACTCCTCCATTTTCTTGTTCTTGCAGCCAGCCAGAACCGCAGCAGTGCCTACAGCACCAGCGCCGAACAACTTCAGGAATGAGCGTCTGGAGAGCCCACCCAAGCCCTCCCGAAGGGAGGGGTGTTGATTACCTATATGATTGTTATCTGTATGATTCATTATGCTATTATTGTTTTGTATTTCACTAATAGTATCTAAACATCCCTCCCTTCGGGAGGGCTTGGGTGGGCCCATTATATCTTCCTATGTACCTCATGCCCCTCCACCATAATCGCCGAGAAGGGACGGGCGGGACACACATACTCACAGGCACCGCAGCCGATGCATGCCTCATCGTTGACGGCGGGCACCCAGGGCGACTCGTCATCATCCTCGTTCAGCGCAACCATCTCGATGGCTCCCGCCGGACAGTGGCGGGCACAGTTGCCACACTCCACACCATCGGTCACGGCCACACAGTTTTTCTGTACAAACACAGCGTGACCAATCTGGATGGAAGATTTTGCGTCAAGGTCAATCGGCTTAATGGCTCCAGCGGGACACACCTCTGAGCAACGCATACACTCCGGACGGCAATAACCGCGTTCATAGGACATCACAGGCTGCATCAAGTGCATCAGGTCTGTTGATGGACGCAGCACATCATTCGGACACTCAGAAACACAAAGCTGGCAACCCGTACAGTGCTGTTCCATATTCTTAAGTGACAAGGATCCTGGCGGCACCAGTGGTGTCTGCCGCTTTGGTGCCACCTTATCCTCTATCTCGGCCAGTCCGCCATCCATCAACTTCTCCTTCTTCTGAGCCAGCGCAGCAGTAGTCACAAGAGCAGTGCCAATGAGGAACGAGCGGCGGGAAGCCTCCCCACGCCCCTCCGAAGGAGGGGGTGTCTGGTTACTTGAAGAGGCAGACAGAGGCTTGTTAGGTATCTGAACATCCCCTCCTTTGGAGGGGCTTGGGGAGGCTTTAAACTTCAGCGCCCCAAACTTACAACTGTCGATGCAGTTGCCGCAGACCACACAGCGCGAATAGTCCACCGTATGCGTCTTATAGTCGATGCAGGCCGCCTTACAGTTCCTTGAGCACATCGAGCAATTCTTGCACTTCTCCTCGTCGAACCGTATCTTCAGCCACGAGAAGCGGGCCAGGAAGGACAGTGCCGTACCCACCGGACAAATCGTGTTACAATAGGTACGCCCGCCGCGCCAGGCCAGCACCATCAGCACCACCAACGTCACGAAGGCGACGATGAACACCGGCAGCGACTTCATCCACACATCAACCGTGTAGAAAGCATAACTGTCGGCCCGCTCGGCCAAGAAGCCCAGCACATTGTTACCCAGCATCCACAACGGCTGCAGAACCATCGTCGCAATGCGCCCAAAGGCACTGTATGGTGCCAGCAGCTGAAATAGTGCGCCCACGCCGGCCAACAATGCCACGATAAACACCGCCAGCACGGGATAACGCAGCCAGCGCACTTCCTTAGAATACGAGTACTTGTTCTTCTTCCGACGGAACCTCGCCAGCACATCCTGCAGGATGCCCAACGGACAGATGACCGAACAGTAGATACGTCCCAGCACCAGTGTCAGTACCACGAGGGCAACGATAACCACCACGTTCAGTGCCATCACGGCCGGTAGCAGCTGGATCTTCGCCAACCAGCCCAGCCAGTGGTGCAGGGTCCCCGTAAAGTCAAGGAACAGCAACGTGATGCCAATCAGCACCGCCGCCGCCAGTATAGTTCTGATTTTCCTTAGCATAAATACATTGTGTTAATAGGCGCAAAGATACAAAAAAAAAGCAAAGGAACAAACTATTGATAGTTAAAATCAACAAAACGCCATCACAAACACTACAGAAATTTAAGATTGCGTAGGGATTCCCCTATGCGGTTATGTAGTATTCCCCCCGTTACTTTATAGTTTTTCCCTTGCAACGTATTCCGAAAAGCCATATCTTTGCATCAGAAATAACAAACAGAATGTATCACCATAAAACAATTACGACTATGAAGAAGATATACACCATGATGCTGATGGCCCTGATGGGTCTCACATTCACCGCTTGCGAGGACGAATACATCGCTGACAACCTCGAAGGAACCTGGAGTGGCAATATGTACGTGTCATCTTACTACGATGGCCGCGACTACTACGCCACCCACACAGAGATTACTTTCGACATCGACCCCTTCCGCTTCACCAAGGGCTCAGGCTACTGGGTCGATTACTACAGCGGCGCACCTTGGGACTATGTGGCCAACCACATCAGCTGGCGCGTTGACAACGGCAACATCTACATTCACTTCCGCGAAGACGACACCTCTGTGGTCATTGCCGACTACCATCTGACCGACTCCCGCTTCTCTGGCTATATCGCCGATGGTGACAACGATGTGTACTTCAATCTATTCCACACCTCGTCGCCCAACTGGGACAACTACAACAATTGGGGCTACGATGCCTGGTGCGACGATTACTACTACTCTCGCGAGACTCGCGGAGAAGGTGCTGACAGCACTGCTGCAACCCCAGCCAAGCCCATCCGCCAGTTCGGCAAGAAGGCTGAGTAACAAGGTATTATTCAGGATAACAGCAACAATGGTGGCTGGAGGTTTTCGGACTTCCAGCCACCATTTTTTCATTTTCACTCACCAATACGCTCTGTTCTCGTAATTTCTCAAACATGCCAAGTGCCTGACGATATATAAGTCTGTTATCCAGCCATAATGTACCTGAACACTTCGGTTTCTTGAAGGCTGGGGCGTTCCGTTACTTTTCTAATATAATCACGCAATAGATGCCGCCAGTCGTTAGTCTTCATGCTGAAGTAGCGCTCTTGGAATGCTTTTTGACATTCTACAACAATATTCATGATTGTAGTACCCTCATACAATTCCATCATGTTATGCACCAAGCAGCGTACCTCGTCATCATTCTCCACATCATCCAGCATAGAGCCTTGCGGAATGATGCGTATCCCATCGGCCATCTTCGTTTTCTTTGGCTTTGGCAGAATGAGGGAAGCCGATTCTGAAGTACCAAGGAACCTTTGCAGATATTTTTTCAGTTTTTCTATCACCGTCTGCTTCTTCTCATTGCTTTGCGGCAGGAATGGGTTCAATGGCGGCAAAATCTTGGCAATGCCAGTGCCTGTCTCAGTCACGTAGCCGTCGGCAAAAGCACGTGCCATAAATTTGTAGGCTTCCGCAGGTTTCAGTTGTTCCTCTGCTATAATAGCATCTAACTGCAGCCGCTTTTCATGCTCCACGTATTGCTCCCATTCATCACCCACATCTGAGCCGCTTTCCGGAGTCATCTGCTCAATGAACTTCTCAATGAGGTCGCGTTTGTCGCGCATATCCGGGCTGGCATCCATCTGCTTGCGTATCTTCACGATGATCTCCTTGTCCTCGCAGTTCGTGTCGTGATATTGCTGCACCAGCTGCAGGATGTAGCGGATGTTGATTTGCACCTGCCTCACCAGCTCCATCTCGAAGACGATGTCATCGCTGATGTCTTCTTTGTCACCCTTGGGGGTAGTGGGGCGAATCTCCTCATAGTAAGTGTTGTACCATCCAAGATAGTCCTGAAAGCGCATCTCGTCCACCAGCTTTGCCTCCTCCGTGAAGTCATCGAAAGCGGCCAGGATGTTGCGCACCCTCAGTATCTCGCCCAGCAACAGGATAAAGGCTTTCTTCTGCTCTTCATCGAGTATGCTGGCCATTCCCTCAACGGGGAACTCATTCAGCAGTCGGCTGATAAGCTCCGTATAGGGCTGATGCCACTTTCCCCGGTCATCCTCATATCCTTTGCTGTAATAGTCCTCGAACGATTTCAGGAACACCAGCCCCGAGGCATTCTCGTCGCCAAAGATGGCCAGGCTCTTGTTGGTCGCCTCTTCAAGGTTACGGAAACAGACGATGTTGCCGCAGTTCTTGACGGCGTTCAGTATGCGGTTCGTGCGCGAGTAGGCCTGCAGCAGTCCGTGCAGCTTCAGGTTCTTGTCAACCCAAAGCGTGTTCAGCGTCTTCGCGTCGAAGCCCGTCAGGAACATGCCCACCACTATCAGCAGGTCTATCTCCTTGTTCTTCATCCTGAGCGACACGTCCTTATAATACGACTGGAACGAGTCGCCGTCAGTCGAGTAGCTGGTACCAAACACCTTATTATAATCCTTGATGGCCTGCTCCAAGGCATCGCGGCTCTGCGTGTCGGGTGGCGTTCCAACGTCCTCAGGATTCTCGTCGCCCTCAAAGCCCCATTCGTCCACTTCTGCCTCGTTGGCGTTATAGGTGTAGATGGTGGCAATGCGCAAGGCGGGATTGTCGCCTAATTGCTTCTTGAACTCATTATAATAGAGAATGGCTGCCTTCACTGAGTCAACGGCAAAGATACTGTTAAAGCCGCGAGTCTTCACCTTCTGCTTCTCTTCCTCTGCCTTGCGGCCTTTCTTGATGACCTCCTCCACATTCACGAGTTTGCTCATCGAGTAGGCATCGGCTGCCTGCTTCGTCTTTTCTGCAAAGTGCTCAATGATGTAGCGTGTCACGATGCTGATGCGCTGAGGATTGTGCAGGGCCTCTTCCGTATCAATGCCCCACACCTGCTTGCGCTCCACGTCGTCCTTCATCCGCATCGTCCTGTTGTAGTCCACATGGAACTTCAGCACGTTCTTGTCTCTGATAGCATTGATGATGGTGTAGGTATGCAGTGCTTTCGTGGGCTTTCCGTCCTTATCCGGCTCGCCACCAAACAGCTGGGCGGTGGTTGTGTACTTGCTGCCAGCTGAGGTGTTGACGGCAAAGATGGGCGTACCTGTAAATCCGAACATCAGGTACTTCTTCACCCGCTTCACTATCACTTTGTGCATATCGCCAAACTGCGAACGGTGGCACTCGTCGAATATCAGAACGATGTTCTCCTTCGTCAGTATCTCGCGTAGGCTTTCGTCCTTGTCGTAGATGTTGGGCTTCATCAGGTTCGACAGCTTTTGTATCGTCGTGATGATGATGCTCACGTTCGGGTCTTTCAGCTGCTTCAGCAGGATGCGGGCCGACGAGTTGGAGTTGGCGCAGTTGGGTTCAAAGTTGTCATACTCCTTCATCGTCTGGTAGTCCAAGTCCTTACGGTCAACCACAAACAGCACCTTCTTGATGTTCTCCATCTTCGATGCCAACTGTGCCGTCTTGAACGACGTGAGCGTCTTGCCCGAGCCAGTCGTGTGCCAGATGTAGCCGCCTGCCTTGATGGTTCCCTGCCAACGATTGTAGATGGCTGTCTGTATGCGCTGCAGTATCTTCTCTGTAGCCGCTATCTGGTAGGGACGCATTACTAACAGCTGCTTATCGACATTAAACACACAGTATTTTGTCAAGATGTTCAGGATAGTGTGCTTGGCAAAGAAGGTCGTCGTGAAGTCGCGGATGTCTGTCAGTAGCGTGTTTTCTTGGTCAGTCCAGTACGACGTAAATTCAAACGTATTGCCGTCGGTCTTGCCCCTTGCTCCTTGCCCTTTGCTCCCTTCGCGCTCTTTGGCAAAGCGCGTCGTGTTCGAGTAGTACTTGGTCTCAGTGCCGTTGGATATCACAAAAATCTGCACAAAGTCGAACATCGCCCTGCCTGCCCAAAACGAATCCCTCAGGTAGCGATTAATCTGGTTAAAAGCCTCCTTGATGTCAACGCCCCTGCGCTTCAGCTCTATATGCACCATCGGCAGGCCGTTCACCAGTATTGTCACGTCGTAGCGGTTCTTATGGGCACCACCTTCTTCTTCGTATTGGTTGATGACCTGCAGGCGGTTGTTATGGACGTTTTGCTTATCCACGAGCTTGATGTTCTTCGTCAAGCCATTATCCATCGTCAGGTTGAGCACATAGCCCTTGCCCTGTATCATCTCCGTCTTGTCCTGAATGGTCATCTGCTCGTTCGAAATCATAGGCAGCAGGCGCAACCACTCGGCATCGCTCAGCACCACGTCGTTCAGCAGTTCCAACTGGCGACGCAGATTCTTCAGCAGTCCTGCTTCGTCCTTTAACTTGACGTACTCGTAGCCCTGCCCTTGCAGTTGCCTGATAAAATCAGCCTCCAACCTGGCTTCGCTCTGGTATCCTCCATCCGGCTTCGCCTCCACCTCGTAGTGAGCCGCCACTGTCGAGTGCTCCTGTTCTACTATGATTTTATAGTCGTCCATGTTAAATTATTATTAATAAAAACTTGGGGTTTCCAAAAAATTGCTTATCTTTGCAGCGGAATAACAAACAAGAATGTATATGAGCATAAATGGTTTGAATGTCACATCGCCTGCCAGCGCACGGTATTGGTCGGAGCTTAAAGACTTGAGCAACACGGAGAAGATAGAGCTGATAGCCCTGTTAAGCAGTTCCATGACGGTTGCCGATGAGCAAACTGCCTCGCACAAGAAAGGCTGGGCAAGCCGCTTCGCAGGAACATGGAAGGACTCTCGTTCTGCTGAGGAAATAGTCAGTGACATTCGTTCTGCCCGAACCACTAACACATTCGATGTTGAGCTATGAAAGGATATCTGCTTGACACCAGCATCTGTGTGTTCCTGCTCAGGGGGAAACGCAGTGTTGAGGAAAGACTCAATGAGATAGACGAAGACGAGTGCTATATTACAGACGCTGTGGTGGCTGAACTTTTGTTTGGTGCCTACTACAGCGACCGGGTTGAGGATAATCTCAGGCAAGTGGAAAAGTTTGTTGCAGAAATGAAGGTTATACCGTTCCATGAAACCGTTCATACCTTTGCCAAAGAGAGGACTGCGCTCTGGAAGGCAGGAAAGAAGATTGACGACTTCGACCTGCTTATTGGCAGCGCAGCAAAGGCCAAGGGGCTCGTGGTGGTGACTCATAATCGCAAGCACTTTGAACATATCGAGGGCATCAGTATCGAGGACTGGGCGTAAAGTGTTCATCTCACTCAAACGTTAATAGTTTATTACGATAATATTCATACTGCTTCTCGCGCTCCTTTAGCTGAGCCTCCAAGTTCTGGATGCTTGCCTCGAACGTGTCGAGGATGGAGACGATGTGGGATTGCTCTTGAAGAGAGGGGAGAGGAACCATTAAAGACTCCATTAATGCCTTTGTCAAATGCGCCATCGTTGCACCATGAAGATTAGTAAACGCCTGCTTTTTTATGTCTTCTGATTGCAACCAATAGTACATAAACTTCTTTTGTAGTCTTTCACCACAATTCATTTTCCAAATATGATAATGATATATCACTTTCTCTTCGTTCCAGATATGTGGCCCAAAAGATGCAGACCAGGCATATAACAAATCTCCATTCTTACAATAGTATTTATCTTCCAATTCCAAATCGGAATAATACCAATTATCATTTGAGAAAAAGTTACCTACACGTAAGACTCTGTACTTCCCTTCGTTCAAAAGTTCTGGTTGGCTATATGCTCTGCCGTTAATAACTTCGCAAATCTCATTCAAGACAATACGCTCCACTCCTTCTTTCCCTTCAAAGTCAAGGAGTTGGTCACGATAATACTCATACTGCTTGCGACGCTGGGCGATTTGCTCTTTCAGGTTGTCGATGGAAGCAGTGAACGTATCGAGTATGCCCACTATCCGAGTCTGCTCTTCGAGGGATGGGATGGGGATTTGAATCTTACTGAATCTCGCCTTTGAAATATTGAATCTCGTTACTCCACTTGCTGTTTTGGCAATGGATTTCCTAACAGATTCAGAACGAAGTAGGTGCTTTAAATAATGAAGGTTGTATTGCTCAGGCTTATAAAGACGCAGGCCGAAACAGAAACTGTTCATGTAAAAATCGCCTTCTAACTTATCTGTCACAACGCAAGACATACCTGTTTCTTCTGGAGTTTCGGAAGAACCCGTAAACAACACATCACCCCTTTGAACCTTATTTTGTTTTTCCCCTTCATGGATTTTTACGACACCTACTACAGACGGATTCAATGAGGGATTAGAAAACACGTTCATATAGGTAATGAATTTCCCATTACCTTCCTCGAAGTCTTCTTTAGTTTTCCCTGTAAGACCTCCGAAATACGAACCTATTTCTTCTATTGATTTCCACTCCACCATAATATTCACCCCCTCATTCTTCGTCCTCAATGAAATTTTCAAAACGAGCTTTTGCTGCCGCTAACGATTTCTGTATCTGACGCTGCAAGACTTCTCGTGAAGGTAATTCTGTCAGATATTTGGCAACCTTGATACCCGACTTGTCGAGTTGAAGCAGTTCTATCTGTTCCTCGTTGCCTTCTGTGCAGAGCAAGAGGCCAAGGGGTGATTCTTCACCTGGCTCCATCTCGTTGGCTTCAAGCCAGCGGAGATAAAGCTCCATCTGTCCTTTATATTCTGCCTTGAAACGGCCTTTCTTCAAGTCGATAGCAATGAGGCGATGCAGGCGACGGTGATAGAACAGCAAGTCGAGATAGAAGTCCTCTCCATCGATAATCATGCGCTTCTGACGAGCTACAAAACTGAAACCATTGCCCAGCTCAATAATAAACTGTTCCAAATGAGCGACCAGACAATCCTCTAGCGTCTTTTCGCTATACATACCTTTCAAGCCAGTGAACTCTAAGAAGTACGGGCTTTTGAATACGAGGTCGGGACTCATCACATTATCATCGCGCAATGTAGAAAGTTCTTTCTTGATAAACTCTTCGGGCTTGCCACTGATAGCAGTACGCTCGAAAAGCATGCCGTCAATCTCTTTGCGGAGTCTGCGAACACCCCATCGCTCAGAAGCAGCGAGGGTTAGATAGAACTCACGTTGAATGTCATCCTTTAAAGAAAGGACCTGTAAAATATGTGTCCAACTCAATTGTCGCATCACCGATGCGACAATTTGTTCATCTGGGAATTCTTGAGCAAATTGCATCATTCTACGGATGTTTTTCTCATCAAACCCCTTAGTTCCATATTCTTCTCTCAATTGTCGCGCCACTGATGCGACAATTTGCTTTCCGTACTCAGCACGCTGATTTCCAAGCACTTCGCGATTGATACGCTCCCCTATATGCCAATACATAATACTCAGGGCATAATTGGCTGTAGCTGCGACACGCCCACGAGCCTGCTCAATAATCTGACGCAAATCCAATATCAGAGATTCTGTCGACATTGTCGACACTATTGCGTTATTCTGTTCTTCCATAGATTACTCTCCTAACTCCTTAATGATGGCGTCAATCTTCTTGTTCAGCTCATTGCCCTCAGCAACGAGGGTTGCGAGCTTGGCATTGACCTCAGTGATATTTATCACCTCGCGAGTGTCTTCCTGCTCCACATAGCTGCTGACAGAGAGATTGCAGTCGTTCTCTAAGATGTCGTCGTTCTTAACCAACTTCGCCAGATACTGCTCGTCCTTGCGGTTCTGGAAGAGCTCCATGATCTTGTCCTGATGCTCGGGCAGCAGCAGGTTCTTATTGCCATTCTTCACAAAGAGTTTGCTGGCATCAATAAACAGCACAGAGGCATCGGGCTTGGCGCTCTTCTTCAGCACGATGATGCAGGTAGCAATGCCGACGCCAAAGAATAGGTTGGCAGGCAGTTGGATAACAGTATCTACATAGTTGTTCTTGATGAGATACTGGCGTATCTTCTTCTCGTCACCACCACGATAAAGCACACCGGGGAATTCAACAATAGCGGCTGTGCCCTGTTCGCTGAGGTGCCAAAGCATGTGCATCGTAAACGCCAGGTCGGCAGCGCTCTTGGGAGCCAACACGCCAGCAGGAGCATATCGCTCATCATTGATAAGAATGGTATTGTCCTTGCCTTCCCACTTCAGCGAATAGGGAGGATTCGAGACAATGGCATCGAACGGAGCATCGTCCATGTGCTGAGGTTTCAGCAGTGTGTCCTCCAGACGGATGTCGAAGTTGTCGTAGTTCACATTGTGCAGAAACATATTGATGCGACAGAGGTTGTAGGTCGTGGGGTTCACCTCCTGACCGAAGTACTTCAGGTTGGGGTTCTCGCGTCCTATCGTCTTGGCAAACTTCAGCAGCAGCGAACCACTGCCACAGGCAGGGTCGTACACCTTCTGAATGTTGGGATTGTTCCACGCCGCCAGACGGGCCAATAGTTCGCTGACCTGCTGAGGCGTGAAGAACTCACCGCCGCTCTTGCCAGCTTCCGAGGCATACATCTGCATCAGGAACTCGTAGGTGTCGCCGAAGGTGTCGTTGGTGGTATCGTCGTAGCGACTGCCTAAGTCCATCGTGGCCACCGTCTTCAGCACCTTGGCCAGCAGCTGGTTGCGCTTGATGACGGTAGAGCCCAGTGCCTGACTATCTACGGAGAAGTCGCTGAACAGGCCGCGCAGATCGTCCTCCGACTCCGTGCCTACAGCCGAAGCCTCGATGCTGCGGAAGATGCTGCTGAGGTGTTCGTTCAGGTTCTCGTCGCTGTCGGCTTTCTCCACCACGTTCTGGAACAGCTGCGAGGGCAGAATGAAGTAGCCCTTCTCCTCGACCATCTTCTTGCGGATGTTCTCTGCCATCTCATCGCTGATTTGCGTATAGTCGAAGTCAGGCTGCCCGGCATCCACCATCAGCAGGTGGATGTAGTCGCAGATGTTCTCTGAGATGAAACGGTAGAAGATGGAGCCTAAGACGTAAGCCTTGAACTCCCAGCCATCAACGCTGCCACGCAGGTCGTTGGCTATCTTCCAAATAGTTTTGTGCAGTTCCGCACGTTCTTGCATTGTTGCCATTGCTATGATAGTTTTAGGAACCAACGAAAATCCCACTGGCGACCTCCGCTGAGACCATCGTGCCAGTGATTAGGTGCAAAGGTAAGCATTTTCTGTGATTTAACAAAGGGAATTTGGAGAAATAATAATGATGAGTCTGACTTTTCTAACGGTCTGAAAATGACACAGACCTACATTACATAAAAAAGTTTAGTTTTTACATACATTACTTACATTCTACTGCAACTACGTGAATACCAAAATGTTAAGCAATGTATGTAAGATGTAAGTAATGTAGGTAAAAGATGCTGACAAACCGACAATAGCAACAACAGCAGCAACGTTTTTTTTCCGACAACAAGCGGGGTATTTCGAAAAAGGCGGCTGGTTACAGTTTCCTCCACCCCCTGGAGCAATTCCCTCCAGGGGGTGGAGGAAATTGCTCCAGGGGGTGGAGGAAACTGAATAGCGGTAGTTTGTCATCGCCAGACAGCTACGCCATTGCCTCAATAGCATCGCGGCACTGTTCCATGAGCCACTTGGGGGTGGAGGTGGCGCCGCAGATACCGATGGTCTCTACACCGTTGAGCCACGTAGGGTCAATCTCATTAGGGCCTTCCACGAGGTGAGTGTTGGGATTGACGCGCTGGCATTCGTTGTAGAGCACCTTGCCGTTGGAGCTCTTGCGACCGCAGACGAAGAGGATGAGGTCGTGGCGGGCGGCAAACTGCGAGATGTTGGGCATGCGGTTAGCTACTGATCGGCAGATGGTGTCGAAGCTCTTGAACGTAGCCGTCGGGGCGATATGCTGCTGGATGTACTCAATGATACGGTGGAACTCGTCGAGCGACTTCGTGGTCTGGCTGTAGAGGTAGATGTCACGGGTAAAGTCAAGTTTCTTCACTTCATCGAAACTCTCGATGACAATGGCATTGCCCTGTGTCTGTCCGACCAAACCAAGAACCTCGGCATGACCCTTCTTACCGAAGATGACGATTTGGTGAGGGGTTAGCGGTGAGGGGTTAGCGGTGAGCGAACTCTCGTACTGGCTCTTTATGCGCTTCTGCAGCTGTAGTACGACGGGACAGGTGGCATCGATGATTTCAATATTATTCCGAGAGGCCAGCTCATAGGTGGTGGGAGGCTCGCCGTGGGCACGGAGCAGCACCTTGACATCATGCAGGCAGGCCATCTCGTCGTGGTTGATGGTGACGAGTCCCATCTGACGCAGACGCTCGCACTCCATACCGTTGTGGACGATATCGCCCAAGCAGTAGAGTGTGCTGCCTTTGGCCAGTTCCTCTTCGGCCTTCTTGATGGCTGTCGTCACGCCGAAGCAAAAGCCGCTGCCGTTGTCGATCTCAATGGTAAGCCCACCCAAGCCCTCCCCAAGGGAGGGGTGTTGGATTACCTGATTAGCTTCAGCATCTTTTATAAACATATTCTTTGCTTTATGTATCTAAACATCCCTCCCTTGGGGAGGGCTTGGGTAGGCTCTTAAAGTATGTGTCGAGCAGGTCTTGAGCGGCCACGAAGCTGGTTTTCTGGCCAGCGAGAACGGTCTGTTCGGCCTGCTGGAGCATATCCTGTATCACCTTATTATGATAGAAGGAGTTTTTCAGGTGCTCGTTGATGCTCTCGTACATCCAGTACTTCGACTGCTCGTTGCGACGGTAGTCGAAGTAACCGTTATGCTTCACGAAATCAATGTACTCATAGATCATATCCCAAATCTCCTTCACACCCGTACCGTAGAAGCCGCTGTAACAGAGCACCTTAGGCAGCCAACCACTCTCGGGCATGGGGAAGAAGTGGAGGGCGTTGCGGAAGTTGGTGGCCGCCATTTGGCAGCGATCGACATTGTCGCCGTCGCACTTGTTGATGACGATGCCGTCAGAGATTTCCATGATGCCGCGCTTGATGCCCTGTAGCTCGTCGCCTGTGCCCGCCACCTGGATGAGCAGGAAGAAATCAACCATCGAGTGGCAGGCCGTCTCGCTCTGCCCCACCCCAACGGTCTCGACGAAAATCTTGTCGAAGCCGGCGGCCTCGCAGAGGATAATCGTCTCGCGGGTCTTGCGGGCCACGCCACCGAGGGAGCCTGCCGACGGGCTGGGACGGATGAACGAAGCGGGGTGCTGCGCCAGCTTCTCCATGCGCGTCTTGTCGCCGAGGATGCTGCCCTTGGTACGCTCCGAACTGGGGTCGATGGCAAGGACGGCGAGCTTGCCGCCATGCTCCTTCAATACGTGAATGCCGAACTCGTCGATGCTGGTCGATTTGCCGGCCCCCGGCACACCGCTGATACCCACGCGAATGCTGTTGCCGCTATAGGGCAGGCAGCGGTTGATGACCTCCTGGGCCTTCTGCTGATGGTCGGGGTTGACGCTCTCGATGAGCGTCACGGCCTGGCTGAGGATGGTGACATCGCCGCGAACAATGCCCTCCACCATCTCGGCGGCGGAGAGCTCACGGCGGCGGAAGCGGTTACGCTTCAGGTAGGGGTTAATGATGCTTTGCTGCTCGACGCCGCTGTTCACTTGCAGTCCAGCGTATTCGGCGCTATTTTCGGGATGGACAAGACCCACCCCCGGCCCCTCCCTGCGAGGGAGGGGAGTAGACACCTTGTTGGTAGTTTTGTTGTTATTATCCATTTATTTTCTCTTGTGGTAATTACTCCTCTCCCTTCAGGGAGGGGTTGGGGGTAGGTCTTATTGTGATGACGACCTTGGCGTTCTGCGGGTCGTTGGTGATCATCAGCACGCGGGGAACACTGCGGGCCTTCTTCAGGTCGGCGGCGATGCCTGTGATTTTCAGCTTCGTTGTCTCGCCGGGAGCGAGGCGGCTCTTGCCGAGTGTCACCTTCAGGCCACGGGTGAACATCTGAAGCGACGTGATGTCGAGGCGCGACATTCCTGCGTTGGTCAGCGTCACCTCGCCCGACTTCTTCGACTTGCCGCCAAACTGCAGGTTCAGGATGCTGTCGGAGAGTATCAGCTGGGGGGCGTTGGCCGTCGGTTCAACGGGGGGCAGCAGCACTGTCGATACGTTGATCTCGGTCTCGCTCTTCACCTTCTCGCCCAACTGCTGTGCCAGATAGACCGTCTTCTGCGTCAGACCATAGTCGTGGACCTTTTCAGAGTTCAGCGTGAAGATGATTTTCCCGCTGTGGCCCGGCGTCAGGCGTTCAGGATAGACCTGCGCCTCGAGGTAGGGCGGCAGGTGCAGTATGTTGGGCTGCATGATGGTCGTGCCGTTGTTCATAATACCCATCTCGAAGGTGCGCGTCTCGCCCCGTTTCACGTTGTCGAACTCCAAGTCGTTGGCGTCGCTCAGCAGGTTGTTGAAGTCGTAGGGATAGGAGCCGCTGTAGTCCTTCAGGTCGGCCAGCACGACACCCGTCATCGTGATATAGACAGGCTTCTTCGAAGCATTCGAGATGATAGCGGCCTGCTTGTTGAAGTGACCCAGCATCCGGGCATCGTAGGTCATCTTGATGGTGAACTTGTCACCGATGCCAATCTCACCCTTCGGATATTCCACCTTCGTGCAGCTGCAGTCGGGTACCACATCCTGAATGACCAATCGGCGCAGTCCTCGGTTACGCATTTCGAAGGTGGCCGTCACGGGTATCTCGTAGCCCGTACGGCCCATGTCGATGGTCTCTTTCGTGATGGAGAGGCGCTGGGCCGTAGCAGTGAAAAGTGATAAGTGAAAAGTGAAAAATAATAGCAGTATCTTCTTCATTCTACTTTAAGGGTTTGTGAGTGAGTCGTGCCGCGATACTCCGAAGCGTAGGCACACTGGACAGTGCAGGTGCCTGTCTCGTACTGTCCGGCACGGTCAATATAGTATTCGGTCTCGATGACCTGCTTGCCCTTGGGCAACTGGTCGAAGTAATAGTTCGTCACGTTGTCGCGAGGCGTCGAGTAGTAGCCGCCGCGCCAGTTGTAGCCGCTCAGCTGGTTGACGGGTTCCATACAGGCGGCACGCTTGTCCTGAATCTGCACGAAGTCGAGGTCGCGCTCGCTCTGGATGGTCAGGCGCACCTTTACGCGGTCGCCGACCTGGGCGGTTTTCAGTGGCTGGCCGTCAGCAGTCAGCAGTTCGCGCTTGATGCTGACGCCGCTGGCCTGGTCCTTGATGTCGCTGGTGGTCTGCATAAACTGGGCATAGACGGCACCCCACGATGTCCCTTCGCTCTGCTTCTCGGCGGTGAAGGTCTTCTCGCCAGCATAGGACTGGGCGGTCTTCACGTAGCCGATGCCAGCTGTAGCCTTCGGCGTGTCGATGGGCTTGCCGTCAAGCTTCAAGGCAGTGGGAACGGCGGCAATCAGCTTTTCACTCTTCACGACACCCCTTTCGCTCAAGAAAGCATAGACGGCATCGACGGAGTTCAGCGGCGTGTCCCAAGCCTGGGTACGCTTCTCCTGCAGCAGCCAGCGGCGCATCTCGTCGAGGGTCTGCTGGTCGCCAGGCGTCAGGCGCTGAATGGCTTCGATGGCAGCCACCTGCGTCGGTATGCGGTAGTCGCGCCACGAGTAGCCGGCACGCGGCGTGTCGTAGTAGCGACCCATCTCTTCCTTATAGACGGTATATTCCTTCAGACTCTTGATGTAGGTCGGCGAGTTGAGGATGATAGCCGACATTGCCTTTTCGTAGATGGTCTGTCGCTTGGTCTCCTTCTTCAGCAGTTTGATGAGGTAGTCGTTGGCCTGTTTCACACTGCTTGGCAGCTGACGGCCGTCGAGCTTGCAGATGTAGAGCCACTGCAGGGCAGTGAAGCTGGGGAACGACTGCTTGTAGCCCTTCTTCTCCTGCTTTTTCATCTCCGTCACCAGTTTCACCATTCTGTTGCCTAAGAACTTGAAGGCGCCCTTCAGCATGTCCTTCGTCTCAGCCTGTTCGCCCAGCATGGTGTTCTGGCGCACCATCATCTCGGCAACGGAAATCGTCATATAGACAGAGCCGGGCATATCAGGCCACCAGCTCCACGAGCCGTCGCCACGCTGAAGCTTATCGAGTTTGTTGAGGGCCGACTGCAGGCGCTGCTGCATTAGGTTCTCATCGAAGAAGTCGGCCAGTCGCTGGCGCTGCTCGCTTTCGTTGTCGGCATCGGCCACCCACGGGGTCTCGTTAAGCACGAGATCCTTCAGCTCCTGGTTCTTCTCCAACTGACTCTGCAGGGATGTTTCATTGCCTGTCATTCCCGACGTACCGTCGCCTACCCGTAGCCTTTCCTGCTTCCACTGCTCAAACACCGTCTTGGCCTGCGGCACCTGGTCAACGATGTGCTTGCCGATGATGTTGGCATAGAGCGAAGCAGCCTGGCAGATGGCACAGTCGTCGTTGGGATGGCCGATGGTGGGCAGGGTCTGAATCATCAGCCACGCGGGGTTGTTGGTATATTCTATGGTGAGTTTAGCCCCCACTACGACCCCCGAAGCCCCCCCTACGGCCCCCGAGGGGGCTTCATTACCTAGCAGGACATTTGTGTCCCCCTCGGGGGAAGAAAGGGGGGCTTTGAACAACTTTGTCAGGTCGATGGTTGTTGTGCCCGGCTCGTTCTGCGTGAATGGGTAGGTCACGGTGACGCGCTCGCGGTTGGGCAGGATGGGCAGGTAGTGCTGCTCGCCGTCGCTGAACTCATCAGTGGTGGCCATTACCTTGGCTACGAGGAGTGCGCCCCCAGTAAGCCCATTTTCCCCATTGGCATCCACATTGAACGTCACGCTGCTGGTCTCGCCGGCCTTCACCGTGAACGGTGCCTTCTGTGTATAGACGGTCTTCTCCGTCTCAGGGTCGGTGAGCGTCAGGTAGGCCGTGCCGCTCAGGTCTCGTTCGCTGGTGTTGATGACGCGTGCCGAGATGGTGGCCTCGTCACCCTCACGCAGGAATCGCGGCATGTTGGGCTGCACCATCAGGTCCTTCTTGGCTACTGCTTCGCCCTCAATGCTGCCGTAGCAGAGGTCGGTTGTGTGGGCCAGACCCAAGAAGCGCCATGTCGTCAGGCTCTCGGGCAAGGTGAACTTCAGCGTCACCAGTCCCGTGGAGTCAGCCTGCAACTGCGGATAGAAGAAGGCTGTCTCGTTCAGGTTCTCACGCACCTGCACCTCGGGCACTTCGATTTCTTCCTCCAGATTGCTGGCACCCCTCAGACGCTCCGTGCTTCCGCTGCCAAGGTCGCCAGCATTCCCGACGATGTCAAGTCCTGCAATGCGACCCTGTAATTCGTCCACAGAAGCCTCAGCCATATCAGCAGATTCTTTCATAAGCATCGGAGTCGCCATCACTTCCTCTACGGGAAGACCGTTGGCCACCATTCTCTTGAGAGCTCCGGTTTTGAAACTTCTGCCCCCAATGTATCGGTGGCTCATCCACGGCTGGGGGAACAGCGACTCGTCGAACGAGCTGAACCTGAGTGCGGGAGCCGACAGGCGCGACTGGTAGAGTGAGCCGTTGAGCCGAAGTGTGCCCCACCTGCCGAACTGCCACGACGTGGTAGGCAGATAGAAACGATAAGAGGGGAAGAACGACCAATAGTGGCCGACAATCTGGTCGAGACTCTTGTCGTAGAGCGTCGCCATGAGCTGGGCATCGACGGGCGAGGCCCCATCCCCCGCCACCCCCGAAGGAGAAGGAGCCTTCACCGTCAGACTCCACTCCTCCTGCTGACCGGGTGTCAGCCGGTCGCGGAAGGTCTGCCATTGCAGTTTCAGGCGTTTGTCGGGCATCGGCCGTGTGATTTTGGAGGTATGCGTGTAGCACTTGCCCTGTTTCATCCAGGCGAAGACCAGCGTCAAGCCGTCGCCGTATTCCTCCTTGTAGGTCAGCTTGCGGTTGACAAGCTGGTTGGAACGTTCCATCGTGCCACTCTCAATGATGCGGTTGCCGCTGAAAATATTGTAGAGGATGTGGACGTTCCGTGCCGACGAACCCACCTGAATGGTGACGGGACTGCCGTCGTTCGGGAACTGCTGATCCGACTGGTAGAACCAGTCATCGGTCTCGGCGGCGGGCCGCTGGTCGTCAAGCGAGAAGACGGTGAACTCCTGCTTCAGGGTGTCACCCATTCCCGACTTGTCGTCGCCTACCCGTAGCTTTTGACAAATAGCCTCCAACGTGTATCTGCCGCTCGCCAGTTTAGGCAGCTCTATGGGTGTGTTCGTCTTCACCGTCTGCCACTTGCCGTTGTTTATACGGTATTTGGCCTGTGCATCGATATCGTTGCCGGCAGCATTGCGCAGATGAAGTGTCACCTTCGGCATCTGGTCGGCACGAATCTGCTCAGGCAGATCGCTGGTGAGAACAGTCTTGCGGTTGCCAAGCGGCAGTGAGAGCTGTGCCTCGTGGGTCTCGCCTCCCTGGTCAGTGACCTCGGCCTTGCAGATAAAGTCGTAGAACATCGGGTAGTCGGTCTTCGGCAGCACCATCGGCATCTGGACGGTGAACGTACCATCGCTGCCCGTGACGGCCTCACCCTCGGACATGGTCTCTTCGTTGGAGCTGTTGCCGATGTAGCCGCGGTTCCAGTAGTTAGAGTAGCTCCACCACCAGAACGAACGGCGGCGCACCACCTTGTACTTCACCTTCGCATCCTGTACGGGCACGCCGGCGTAGGAGCGGGCCGTCGCCTTCACCTCGATGGTGTCGCCGTCCTTGTAGTTTTCCGTCACCTTGTCGAACGCCACCTCAAACGTCGGCCGCTTGTACTCCTCAACACGGAAACTGCACCTGCCGTAGGTGCTTTCTATATGGAACGAACCTGTCAGTCCGTTTGACGGCAGTGTAAACTCCGCAGCGCACGTACCATATTTGTCTGTGGTCACCCTATGCTCGGCCACCGTCTTGTAGTTGGCATCACGCAGGACAAGGGTCAGCAGGTTGCCTTCAATGGCTTTCTGTTCGAAACCGTTCAGCACCTCGTAGTTGATGGCGGCCACATGTACCGTCTGACCGGGGCGGTAGATGGCACGGTCGGTATAAAGGTGCGTGTGTTCAGTCCGCCGCTTATACTCGTTGTAGATGAAGCTTTCGTATTCTCTTGTGGGCGGACAGGCATCGTCCGTCTTCGTGAAGGCATAGATGCTCGACGGGCGCTCTTTCCCGTACTTGTAGATGGCCTCGCCCTTGGCATCCGTCGTCAGGGTGGACATCAGCTGGTCACTGCGTCCGTTGACGTAGCCACGCAGTTCGACGCTGGCACCAGCGACGGGCTGACCCTCGGTGGCATCGACCACAGCGTAGCGTATCTTGTTGTCAGGCAGGGCTATTGACAGCACCCTGACATCGCTGACATAGTAGAACTGTCGGTTTCCTTCGGTCTCGGGATTGCTTCTCAACTCTAACAGATAGACACCAACGGGCAGTGCCGGCACCTCAATCGTGTCGTTGAACAACTCGTAGGCCTTCTTCCCGCTGTAACGGTGGGTCACCTGCAGGTCCGTCAGTTCCGTCAACAGCGGCTTCAGCTTCTTATAGTCTTCCTCGTAGTTGGGCCTCAACTGGGTGTTGCCACTGACTTTCGCCCGATAGATGTGCAGGGTCAGCTGCTCAATGTTGCGTGCGCTCCAGATTCTCAGTTCCTGCGTCTTGTTGGGCAGCCCGACCTGACAGTCCATCTCTGAGTCGTACTTGCGCGTGGTCATATCTATCTGGGCATTGCGCAGGGCATTGGTACGGCCATAGTCGTTCCACCGCTCGATGGCCTCTTCAGTGTAGTCCCATTTCTGGTCGAGGGTGGCATCAGTATGCTCATCCATATATTCATAGCGCTCGATGGCCAGTTCGACGGCCTCGGGCAGGTCGCCGTAGATGGCGATGAGCGAGTCGAGTGTCTTGATGTAGGGGGCATCGTCGTACTCCACGTCACCCTCCACCCGCTCCTGACGGGCTATCTCCAAGGCCGTCATCATTGCGGCGACCCGCTTGCCCGACTTCTGGTAGTAGTCGTGCAGCGGACGGAAGTTCCTCAGCTCGTAGCCCACGACACTCAGCATGTCGTTGTCGAACAGCTTGCTGTCACGCCCCTCGGTCACCAATGGCTTGTAGGCAGCGGCCTTCACGGCGGCCAGCTGTTCACAGGTCTCCGAGTCGAGCGTCACCGCCAGCTCTTCCTGCCTTTCAAGCTGGCTATTATAAGCATAGATCTTTTTGAGTACCACGGCATAGACAGCTACCAGTGCCTTGTCGGTAGCTGCCCGGTAGCGCTGTTCCATCCGTTCGACGGCAGGCTGCAGCGAGTCGGGGGCGATGGTGGTCATCACACGGCTGCCCGCCAATTCAGCGGCCATGAGTTGTCCGTACTCGCCCTCCTTCTGGGCCTTGTTGACAATCTTCATCAGCACGTCGTACTGCGTCCGCGGCAGGTCATTCTCCTCTGCCTTCTCAGCCTCTTTCCAGAGCGCCGAATACGTCTGTCCAAATAATGCCATACCAAATAATGTCATCAGGAAAGTAAATACCGTTCTTCTCATTATTTCTGGATTAATAAACACTACCTGCAAAATTTCTGGATTAATAAACACTACCTGCAAAGATAGTGATTTTTCCCGACACCTATTCGCTAAGGCGTATGAAAATATGAAACTTTAACGATTTTTCCTCGTCTGGCGATTGCGGATCTGTCCTACAACCTCCATCTTGCGCCCAATACGGTCAAGACGGTCAAGGGCATGCTGGCGTGAACGGACAATCTGATGACGATAGACCATGCAGGTAATGAAGAAATAGAACAGCGTCTGAACCCATAGTAAACAATACTCGGTCCTGACATCGTTGAGCGTAGCGCCCATCGATGCCATCCGCACGTACGCCCGGACGCCGAAGGTGGAGGGGAAGAGCCAGGAAATGCTCTGCCAGAACGGAGGGATGCTCTGCAGCGGCCAGCTGATGCCGGTAAGGAACAGCAGAGGCACAGAGACAAAGACCATCAGCAGCATGACGTTCTCACGGTAGCGAACAATACAGGATACAATCATGCCGAAGAAGATGCAGGCCAGCACGTAGGGCAGCATCAGGCATAGCAGGTCTTGCCAGCGGGCTAACTGCGGGAAGGAGAAAAAGTATGGCACGGCCATTGTGAGGTAGGCTCCCATGACGGCAAAGATCATGAAATAACACAGGAACTTGCCGCCGATGATGCGGAAGATTCCCTGATAGTGGCGGTCGATAGGAATCAGTTCATGGTAGCGATTGACCTCGCGGGCTGTTCCTGCTGACAGTCCAATGCCGAGCACGAGTGTCTGCTGGAGGATGAGCATAAGCACGGCCAGGAGCACCGAGGAGCCATAGCCCCCGGCGGGATTGAAGATAGGCACCTCGCTGACAGCCAGCGGCAGGACGCTGATTTCGGCCTCGCGCTTGGTGAAGGGCCGTGTGCGGTTTACCTGGATGCCTGCACCCATGGTCTGCGTGACGTTCACGGCCGTCTGATAGATAGCCTGATAGGTGAGCATGAGGCTCATGTCGCAATAAACGCTGAGGGTGGCCTGGCGCATGCCGTAGATGTTGCTATCGAAATCGGAGGGGATGTAGTAGATGCCCTTGGCCAGCTGGCGGCTCACCAGCGACTTCGCCTCGTCGATATCGGCTGCGTGGCACAGCACACGGACATCGGCAGAGGCATCGGCCATGCGGGTGAGCTGTCGTGAGAGCGAGGAGTTGCAGTCATCGACCACCACCACGGGCACGTCGTGGACCACCTCATTATTGTATATCCATGAATAGAGCAGCGGATAGATCAGCGGCACGATGACAAAGAAGATGAGCACGCCCTCGTCACGCAGGACTTGGCGCATCTCCTGTCGCCAGATAAAGGCGGCATCGCTGATGACATCGGCTATGTTATGGAATATAAACATAATTGAGCATTGCGTTTTTAATCTTACCGATGACAAGCCAGGGCAGTAGCATGAAGCCTGCAAGAGCAGCGAAATGGAACCACGACTCGAGCAGCGGGAAACCGTTGAATACCGTTATCTGGTAAATCATGAAATAGTGGCGCAGGGGGAAGAGCCACGACAGCGACTGCAGCGGACTGTCCATCGCCATGACGGGGAAGGCCGAACCGGCCATCGAAAGCGAGAGCACGGCCCAGAGGGAGCAGACACTCATCGACATGCGCAGCGAGGGCATCAGGCCGAAAGCGAAGATGCCAAAGCCCATTGACGAGAACACACCCATGAGACCGAGACGGATAATGGGCCACGCGCCTCCCTCGTGCGGGAAATGGAGCACACCGTAGATATAGTATTCATAGCCGAAGAAGATGGCCAGCCAGATAATGGCCTGCGGCAGGAACTTGCCCAACACGGCCACCAGCATATTGCCGTCGGCCATCGTAATCCACTCCTTCGAGCGGCCGAACTTCAGCTCTGTACCGATGCTGTAGGCCGTGATGAGGAAAATGAAGAGCATGATGATGCCCGGCACGAAGACCGTGGAGAGATAGACGTTGTAGTTGGACCACGGGTTGGCCACCATGTGCAGATCGACGGCAATGGGTTGCAGCATCGCCTGTATCTGGGCGTCGGTGGCTCCACGGGCACGCATGGTGGCCTGCCCCACGGCAGCAGAGCCGAGGGTGGAGATGACCTTCAGGTCTTTCATGGTCAGCGAGCCGGGCAACTTGGCCGACAGACTGTAGAAATACGAAATCTTGGGCTGGCGTGACGACAGCAGCTCTTCGGTAGTGCCTTTGGGGAAATAGAGGAATCCGTAGATCTCGCCGCGCTGAATGGCGTGACGGGCTTCGCTCACCGTGGCGTAGCGTTCTACCACTTTTGTGCTCTGGAAAGCATCGAGACGATGGGTGAGGGCACGCGTGGTCGATGTGTTGTCGGCATCGACAAGGCCGATGGGCAGCTGCTCGGGCATGCCCTGACTCATCATCGACGTGAAAAACAGCACCACCATGATGGGGAAGACCACCATGCAGAACCCGTAGATAGGATTCTTCCAGAGAATGCGGAGTTCGCGGAGGATAAGCCCACCCAAGCCCTCCCAAAGGGAGGGATGTCTGGTCACCTGATTATCGACAGATTCCACCGTCCTACTGTTTGTTTCGTCACTCATGACACTCTCTCATGTATCTAAACATCCCTCCCTTTGGGAGGGCTTGGGTAGGCTTTTACTTTACCACCAATGACATACCCGGACGCAACCCTTCGAACTTCTCAACGGGACGGGCTTTCACCTCGAATGTCTTCAGGTCGTACTGTCCGTTGGCCTTCGTCGCCTTCCAAACGGCATACGAACCCTGGTCCTTCATGTAATAGACCTTCATCTTGACGTCCTTGTTAAAGGCAGGTACAAAGGCGGTGAACTCAGTCCCCACCTGCATGCCGTTCAGCTGGTCCTCACGCACATTGAACGTTCCCCAGAGGTCATCCATGATGGAGATGGTCATAATGGGACTACCTGTTCCCACCAGCTCACCCACCTTGGGATAGACGGCACTGACCTCACCTTCCATCTGGGCGGTCTGAACCGTCTCATTAATGTATGAACTGACTTCCTGTACGGCACCGCGGGCACGGTTGACCTGAGCCTGTGCTGCCAGCTTATCCTCACGGCGGGCACCGTTGACAGCCATATCATACTGGCTCTGGGCAGCCTTACACTGAGCCTCCATGGCCTTGTACTGGGCATAGGCCTCATCGCGCTTCTGGGCCGACATCACACCCTCGTCGAAGAGGCGCTGCACGCGGTTGTACGACTTCTCGGCTATCTCCAGACCGGCCTTGGCCTGCTGCAGCACCTGGTAGGCACCTTGTATCTGCTCCTTACGGGCACCGTTCTGCGCTTTCAGCTCAAGAGCCGAAGCGGCATCCTCGGCACCACGTGCCTGATTCATCTTGGCCCGCACCTCTGGAGCATCCAGTATGGCCAGTGTGTCGCCGACCTTCACATAGTCGCCCTCTTTCACACGGAGTTCCAGAATGCGGCCGGGCACCTTGCTCGACACACGATACTCCGACACTTCCACCTGTCCCTGCATCATCTCGGGGTCACGTCCTAAGGTGAAGAAACCTATCAAGGCTACGATGGTAACCACTGCTGCAAATCCAAGGATAGCGAGCAGGATGTTGTTATGTTGTGTTTTTGCTGACATAATCTTTTGCGTTATTACGTTATGACGATATTACGTTATTTCAATGGTTATTCCGCGGTGAGCGTTCCCATCGCCTTGCGGAGGTTCACCTGTGACAGACGCACGTCAATCTCTGCATCAATCTTCTGTGATTTTGCCTGCAGCCAGGCCGTCTGGGCTTCCATCACCGTGGTCGGGGTGATGACACCCTCGCTGAAGCCTATGTTGGCTGTGCGCAGGTTCTCGTCGGCACGGCGCACACTGTTATCGGCCAGAGCCAGCCGCTTGTTGGCCTCTTCCATCTGGTAAGCCGTCTGCGTGGCCTGCAGCTCTATCTTCTCCCTGGTCTCCTCCAGTTCGAGATTCAGGATGGTGGTGGCACCTTTCGATGCACGGACCTTATAGGTGACATCGCCCCAGTTCCAGATGGGGATGCGTACCAGAAGGCCCACATTCCAGAAACCGGCAAATTTCTTTTCGAAGCCGTTCAGCACGTTGGGGTTCGACACCGAGTAGCCGCCAGCCAATGCAACCATCGGCAGGTTGCCCGCCTTCAGGATGTTCGTGGCCTGACGCGACATGTCAGCCATGTTCTCTAACTGCTTCAGTTCGGGGCGGTTTTCAAGTGCCTGGGCTACATCCAACTGTGGTGAGACAACGACGGCAGCCACCGTCTCGGCCTCTTCCTCAGGCAGGACGATCTGCTCGTTCACAGGCAGTCCGATGGTCTGGCACAGCAGCATACGCGACAGCACCAGCCCGTCGTTCACCTTGGTCAGCGTCATCTCTGCCTCGCTCACCTTCACGCTGACGCTCAGACCGTCACTCCGCGTGGCGACGCCCTCGTCTATCATTTTCCGGACATTGTCATCCAGTTTCTTTACCAGGTCGAGATAAGCCTGTGCCAACCGCTGCTTATGGCGCAGCGACACCACCTGCCAGTAGGCTTTGTCGGTTGCATAGATAGTGGCCTGCTCCTTGGCATCGAAACTGTTCTGTGCCAGCCGCTCGTTGATGTCGGCCAACCGGTTCAGTGCCACGATGCTGCCACCCATGAATACGGGCTGCGTCAGCATGATGCTGCCCGCCCAGATGTTACGGGTGTCGGTACGGAAGGCATCGACAATCTTGTCGCCCACCCCATTAAGCGTCGTCTGAGTTCCCTGCGGCAATTGCTGCATGGTGGCAGCAAGCGACTGCAGTTCCTCCAAAGGTACTCCCAGCTGAGCCAGCATCGGGGTCAGGTTGGTCATGGTCTGCGATATGCCGGCCATACCTTCCTGGAATCCCTCGCTCTGCACGAAGTTGGTTCCCATGTTGGTCAGGAAATCCTTTTGGTCAGTATTCAGAATCGAGATTTCCTCGCTGGTGTGCATGTAGCTGCCAAGAGCACTGACGTGAGGAAGGTACTTTGTACGGGCTGAACGGCGGACATTGGCAGCCACGTCCTGCTTCACCTTCTGAATGCTCAGCTGCTTGTTGTTGCGCAGAGCCAGCGCCCGACAGCTATCAAGTGTCAGCAGTCGCATCCCCGACGTTCTTGCGTCCCTATCGGTTGCAAGCGCTTCGCGGTTAGCGTCGCCTATCTGTTGTCCTTGGGCACCGCCAGGCAGACAGCCAAAGGTCAGAAGGCAAAAGCCAAAGACTATTCTAATGTTCATGTCTGTATTTTAGTTGAAACTAAAGGTTTTGCTACCAATCATATTGCCATCGACGAAGATGCTCACACGGTAGTCACCGGCCTCAAGCATTTGCGACACCTGCCAGTAAAGCGTCAGTGACGTCTCCTCGCCAGTGTATTCTATGTTCTTCTTCATCGTGTACTGCAGCGAGCGGTTCTCGTAATCAAAGGAGCCACCGCCGTTCAACGTGTTGCCTCCCGGGTTCTGGATACGCACATAGACGGTGCGTGTACCGTTGGTAGCCGTGACATTACGTGAAATGGTGAAGTTCACCTGCATCGTCTTGCAGTCGGCAATCTTCTTGGCCTGCTTGTTGGCCTTCTTCAGGGCTATCAACTGGATGTTCGTCGCATCAAGCTGGGCGGCAATGGCCACCTTCTCCGACAGCGAAGCCTTCTCTGTGCTCAGGCCGACAATCTGGGTGTTACGCTCGGCCAGCTCGTTCTTCACCTGCGTATTCTCAGCCCTGAGCCGCTCGTTCTGGCGGTTCAGCGAGTCTATCTGCATCACATAGTCGCGCAAGACGGCACGCACAGTAGCCAGCTCCTTCTTCAGACGGGTAATCTCGCGGGCATCATCGGCTTTCGTCTTCTTCAACTCCTCCAAGAGTTTCTGCGTCTTCATCTGCTCCTCGGTCAGCTGGGCAATGATGGAGTCGTTGTTGATCTTGGTCTTCATCTCGCTGTACTGCAGGGTGAAGCGCTCGTACTCGTTCTCCATCTCCTGCTTGTCCAGCCGGGCCAGTTCACGCATATCCTCGTTCACCTGCCTCTGTTCCTGCAGGTTCATAAACAGATAGGCCAAGCCGCCAAGCATGGCCAGTATCACCACAATTAATGGTATCAGAATCTTTTTCTTCATTGCTGTTATGCTATTTTACAGGTGCAAAATTAGATATTTTTATCGAACTGACCAAGAATTCGCGCCGGCAAAGATTTAAGCAATTATAAATTTAAGATATTTACAGAAAAAAATAACACATTTTTGGGAACTTCATCACTACAAACTGACCAACCGCGTGCCGTCAGCCTGTTCTGAAATGGTGACACGGACGGCATCGGCGGGCAACAGTTCCTCTATCAGCTCGGGCCACTCGATGAAGCACAGGGCACCCGAGTAGAAGTAGTCCTCGTAGCCCATGTCATAGACCTCCTCCAACCGCTTGATGCGGTAGAAGTCGAAATGATAAACAGGGGATGAGGGGGTCTCATACTCATTCACAATGGCAAAGGTGGGCGAGGTGATGACATCCTCGACGCCAAGTGCCTCGCAGACGGCTTTGATGAACGTTGTCTTTCCGGCACCCATGCTGCCGTAGAAGGCGAAGACTCGGCGGTCGCCGATGGTCTCGGTAAACTGGCGGGCTGCCTCGCCGATATGCTCTAAATCGTTGATTCTAATCTCCATATTTGTTTCACTTTTCACTCTTCACTTTTCACTCTTCACTTTTCACTCTTCACTTTTCACT